>NZ_CP154825.1:5456647-6062941 GCF_041897805.1 Actinokineospora auranticolor | reverse complement strand
GGCGCGACCGTGCTCGTTCGGCTGCGCGACGGCGCTGAGCTGTGGGGGAGCACCCCCGGCCCCGGCGGGCCGGTGGCGCTCGCGCCGCACGGGGCGACCGCGCTCGCCGACGAGCACCTGCCCGACGGCGTCACCTCGGCCGTGCGAGCGCTGCCCGGCGGGCTGTGCGCCGCGCTGTCGAGGACCAAGCCCGAGTGCCCCGTGACCTGCGTCGCGGTGCCGGAGGCGGCCGTGGGGGCGCCGGAGGAACGGGACCTGCTGGTGCAGCTGGGGCTGGCCACGGCGGTCGCGGCGGAGGGGCTGCGCGCGTTCACCGACGAGCACGACGTCGCCCTGGCGCTCCAGCGCAGCCTGCTGCCCAGCGTGCTGCCGCGCCGCCCGGGCGTCACCATGGCCGCCCGGTACGTGCCCGCGTCCACGGTGGCCCAGGTGGGCGGCGACTTCTACGAGGTCGCCGAGCTCGACGACCGGCTGCTGGTGGCGATCGGCGACGTCACCGGCCACTCCATCGAGGCCGCGACGATCATGGGGGAGGTGCGGCACGCGCTGCGCGCCTACGCGATCGAGGGGCACGGCCCGGACCTGATCGTGGAACGCCTCAACGCGATGCTCCGGCGCTTCCACCCCGAGGGCCTGACCACGCTGTGTGTGCTGCTGCTCGACCCGGTGGCGGGCCGCGCGACCGTGGCCAACGCCGGTCACATCCCGCCGCTGTTCCTCGACGCCGACGGCGCCCGCTACCTGCGGCTGCCCGGGGCGCTGCTGGGCGTCGCCACCCCGCGCCCGCCCGCGACCACCGTGGACGTGCCCCCGGGCACCACGGTCGTGCTGATGACCGACGGCCTCATCGAGCGCCGCACGGTCCCACTCGACGCCGACATGGAGCGGCTGCGCGCCTCGATGCGCCACGGGGAGTCCCCCGAGGCCATCTGCGAGCGCCTGCTCGCCGACTTCGGCCAGGACAAGGACGACGACATCGCGCTCCTCGTCCTGCGCCGCGACTGAGCCCACTGAATCACCCCGGTCGGTTCGGGGTGGTTCAGTGCTACGGCGAGAGTGAACATTCACCTTCACCTCCGGGAGGTGTCGTGCCCCGAGCGAGCAGGCGGGACGAGATCACCGCCGCGGCCGCCTACCGGCGCGACCCCGAGGCGTTCACCGTCACCGTGCTGAACACCTCGTCGTTCCACCCGAGCCTGCCCCCGGGCTTCCAGCACCCCGTGGAGATCGTGGGGGACCTGATGGCGGCCGGACAGCGCGCGGGCGTCGTGCGCGAGGGCAGTCGCTGCTGCTCGCCGTGATCTTCATGGGCGCGCTGCTGCGCCCGCTGATCGTCGCCACCCTCGCCGCTCCCGGCGCCCTCGACCTGCGCGACCCCCCCACGACTCGTTGCTCACCGCCGCCGCCTTGGCCGCCGACACGGCCTATTCGTGGCTGACCACCTACGGGCCGACGGCCGGACCGACCCCCTGCTGATCCTCTTGCTGGACATCCCGTTGGCCCTGTCCTTCGCCGCCGCCCTCACCCTCGGACTGCGTCACACCCTGCGCAACGCCGCGCCGCGGGTGCGCGCGTGGATCGCGTTGTTGCCGCTGGTGGGCGCCGCGCTGAACTACGTCGAGGACGCGGGCATCACCGCGTACCCCACCCGGATCGACCTCCTGGCCACGGCGGTCAGGTTCCGTGTCGGCGGTGAAGTCGTTGTGCTTCAGGCTTTCCGCGGTCGTGCTGGTGGGCGTCGCCGCCGTCCGTGCCGTCAACCGCGCGCGGGGCGCCTGCCCGGCCACGTGAGCCGGGTGACCTATTCGGATCTTGCGGCGGCGCCGGCCCGCCCGGCATGATCGTGAGCGGAACGCACCCGTGCCCAGTCGGGGGAAGTCCGGTCGGAATCCGGCGCTGTCCCGCAACGGTAGGCCACCGAGAGACGGTGGTGAGCCCGAATACCCGCTGGGCGCGGTCTGCTCCGCACACCGTCGAGGACAGCGGGTCGGAGCCTGGACGCTCCCCGCCGTTGTCGCGCGGGTCCGGGTTCCCACGCCGCCGCGAGCGCGAGAGGCGTAGGAGAATGGGTTTAGGCCGGAGGATCACGGCCACGGTGTTCGCGGTCGCGGTCACGGTCACCGCGACGGCCCCCGCCCAGGCGGCGGTCACCGCCGACGACACGGCCGCCGGGTGGTTGGCCAGGCAGCTGGTCGACGGCGAGTACATCGACACCCCGGGCGTCCCCGGCATGCCGGACCACGGCCTGACCGCCGACGTCGTCCTCGCGCTCGACGCGGCGGGCGTGGCCAAGGGCGCGGCGGAGAAGGCCACCGCGTTCCTCGCCGTCCCGGCCAACGCCACCTACTACGCCTTCCCCGGCGGCGGTGAGTCCTACGTCGGCCCGCTGGCCAAACTCGGCCTTGTGGCCCAGGCACAGGGCATCGACCCGAAGACCTTCGGCGGGATCGACCTGCACGCCCGACTGCTGGCGCTGATGGACGCGCGGACCGGCCGGTTCGCGGACGCCACGAAATACGGCGACCAGACGAGCACCTTCAGCCAGGCACTGGCCGTGCTGACCCTCAAGCGTGCGGGCGAACTGCCTGACCTCGCGGTCGACTACCTCGCGGGCGCCGCCTGTCCCGACGGCGGCTTCCCGGTCCCGTTCGAGGAGGCGACCTGCCTGCCCGACGTGGACGGCACCGCGATCACCGTGCAGGCGCTGCTGGCCGCCGGGCGCGCGCAGCCCGCGACCAAGGGGCTGGACTGGCTGGTCGCCAACCAGCGACCCAACGGCTCCTTCCTCGACGGCGGCATCGAGAACTCCAACAGCACCGGCCTGGCCGCACAGGCGTTGCGCGCGGGCGGTCGCACCGCCGAAGCGGACAAGGCCGTCGCGTTCCTGGTCACCCTCCAGGTCGGTTGCGACCGCCCGGAAGCCGACCGCGGCGCGATCCCGCACAACGCGTCCGAGTTCGACGCGGCCACCGCCGCCCGTGCCGCGGCCCAGGCCATCCCCGGTATCGCCGGGGTGAGCTTCGCCGACATCACCGCCGACGGCGCCACCGCCGCGTTGCCCACTGTGGACTGCCCCACGCCGACCACCACCACGACCGCGCCTACTACTACGACCACAACCGCCAGTGGCACGACGACCACCACCTCGGCCGCCGCGCCGCTGCCCGCCGGATCGCGCACGCCTCCGTTGGCCGCCACCGGATTCCAGCCCACCGCCGGGGTCTGGGTCGGAGTCCTGTTGCTGCTGACCGGAACCGGCCTTGTCCTCGTGTCCCGTCGCCGTGTCCCACATGGAGGTAACAAGTGAAGACCGCCGTACTCCGCAGAACCGCCGCAGCGGCGGCGGTAGGCCTCACCGCGGCCGTCACCACCGCGCTCGGCGCGGCACCCGCGCAAGCCGCCGCGTGCTCCGGCACGTCCGGCGTCACCGTGATCGTCGACTTCACCGCCGTAGGCGGCACCATCCAGACCGCCTGCGCGCTCGGCGACCCCGCGTCCGGCCTGGCCGCGCTCACCGGCGCCGGGTTCACCTACGGGTTCGTCCCGCGCCAACCGGGCTTCGTGTGCCAGATCAACACCAAGCCCAACCCGTGCAACGGCGCCCCGGTCACCGCCTACTGGTCCTACTGGCACGGCACCCCGGGCGGCTCGTGGACCTACAGCACCAGTGGCGCGGGCGCCTACAACCCCGCCCCCGGCACGGTCGAGGGCTGGGCCTTCGGCGCGGGCACCGCTCCCGGCCAGGCCCCGTGACCGCACGGTCGGGCCTGCGCACCGCCCTCGCCGCCGCCCTCTTGGCGGCGGCGGGGCTGGTCGGCGGCGCGGTACCGGCGTCGGCGGCGGCGTGCGGTGCCTCCGGGGTGACCGTTGTCGTCGACTTCGGCTCGCTCGGCGGCGGGGTGCAGACCCGGTGCGCGCCGGGCGATCCCGCGAGCGGACTCGCGGCGTTGGCGGACGCCGGGTTCGGCTACACGTTCCCCACCCGGCAGCCCGGTTTCGTGTGCCGCATCGACAACCGCCCCGCCCCGGACGCGGACCCGTGCGTCAACGCCTCACCGGGCAACGCGTACTGGTCGTACTGGCACGCCCCGCGCGGGGGGACCTGGACCTACAGCACCAAGGGGGCGGGCAACCGCGACCCCGGCGCGGGCACTGTCGAGGGGTGGTCGTTCGGCGCGGGCGCGGCGCCCGCCATGGCACCCCCGGCCGCACCCGCGGTCCCGCCGCCCGCGGCGAACCCGACAACTACGGCCGTGCAGGCCCCTCCCGCCACCGCAGCGGGCAAACCCGCCGCTCCCGCCGCCGTACAACCTCCCGTCACGACAACGACAGCGGCACCCGCGCCACCACCGAGCACACCGCCATCCTCAACGCCGTCGTCGTCGGAATCCTCCCCGCCGCCGTCGCAGTCACCGTCAGCGGAAGCCATACCGGCACCGGTAGCCCCATCCGAGACGGTGCCGCCCCCACCGCAACCCACGGCGGGCGCGGAGTCCGGTAGCTCCACGGCGGTCATCGTCGCCGGGATCGTGGTTGTCGTGCTCGCGGCCCTGGCCGCCATCACCGCGCGGCGTCGGAGAGCGCGAGAGGATCTGTGACCCGAACGCACTCCGGGGCGTGGTGGTTGTGGGCGTTGGGACTCGCGGTCGTCGCCAGTCGCACCACCAACCCCGTGCTGCTGGCCCTCGTCGCGGCCGTGGCGGGGTTCGTCGCGGTCACCTGCCGCGCCGCCGCGCCCTGGTCGTCGGCGTACGGGATGTTCCTCAAACTCGGGCTCGCCGTGCTCGGCATCCGGCTGGTGTTCCACGTCCTCGTCGGCGGCTTCACGGGCACCACCGTGCTGTTCACCCTGCCGGAGATCCCGCTGCCGGACTGGGCGGCGGGCATCCGGATCGGCGGCCCGGTCACCGCCGAGGGGCTCGCGCACGCGCTGTACCTGGGGTTGCAGCTGGCCACGCTGCTCTGCTGCGTCGGCGCCGCGAACGCGCTCGCCGACCCGCGCAGGCTGCTCAAATCGGTCCCCGCCGCGCTTTACGAGGTCAGCGCCGCGGTCGTGGTCGCGTTGACGCTGGCACCGCAGCTGGCGGTGTCCGCGCGGTCGGTGCGCCGCGCCCGGATGCTGCGCGGTGACCCCGCGCGTGGCCGCCGCGCGATCCGGACCCTGCTCGTACCGGTGCTGGAGGACGGCCTCGACCGCTCGCTGCACCTGGCCGCCGCCATGGACTCCCGGGGCTACGGCCGCACGGCCGGACTGCCGCGCCGGACCCGCGTCCTGACGGCGCTGCTGGTCTTCGGCGGCCTGATCGGCCTGTGCGTCGGCGCCTACGGGCTGCTGGACTCGGCCGCCCCGGCGATCATCGGCGCGCCGACGCTCCTGCTCGGGGTGCTGCTCGCGGTGACCGGACTGCTGATCGGCTCCCGCCGGGTGCGCCGCACGCGGTACCGACCGGACAAGTGGACCGTCCGCTCCGTCCTCATCGCGTGCTCCGGGCTCGCCGCCGGCGCGGTGACGATCGTGGCCGATTCCCTGGGCACGGCGGACCTGGTGCCGACCACCTCACCCCTGTCCTTCCCGGACCTACCGCTGCTGCCGTCGGCGGGTGTGCTGATCGCGCTGCTGCCCGTGGCGCTCGTTCGACGGGAGACGCGCTCGTGATCCGGTTCGACAACGTGTCCGTGACGTACAACGGCGCGGACAGGCCCACCTTGAGCGGGATAGACCTGTTCGTGCCGGAGGGTGAACTCTGCCTCGTAGTGGGCAGTACCGGCGCGGGTAAGTCCACCTTGCTTCGAGCGGTCAACGGGTTGGTGCCGCACTTCACCGGCGGCAAGCTCACCGGTCGCGTTGTTGTCGACGGGCGCGACACCGCCACGCACCCACCACGAGAACTGGCCGACGTCGTCGGCCTGGTCGGCCAAGACCCGGTGGCGGGATTCGTCACCGACTCGGTCGAGGAGGAACTGGCGTACTCCATGGAGTCGCTGGCGGTGCCGGAAACGGTGATGCGCAAACGGGTCGAGGAGACCGTCGACCTGCTCGGGCTCGCGGACCTGCGCGGCCGCGCGCTCGCCACCCTGTCCGGCGGGCAGCAGCAGCGGGTCGCGATCGGCGCGGCGCTCACCGCGCACCCCCGCGTCCTCGTCCTCGACGAACCGACCTCCGCGCTCGACCCGGGCGCGGCCGAGGACGTGCTGGCCGCCGTGCACCGGCTCGTCCACGACCTGGGCATGACCGTGCTCGTCGCCGAACACCGCCTGGAACGCGTCGCCCAGTACGCCGACCGCGTGATCTGGTTGCCGGGCGGCGGCGCGGCCCCGGTCGACGGTGATCCCGGGACCGTGCTCGCCGAGGCGCCGGTAGCGCCACCGGTCGTGCGACTCGGCCAACTCGCCGGCTGGTCACCGCCGCCGGTGTCGATCCGCGACGCCCGCAGGCTCGCCGGGCCACTGCGGGAACGACTGGAGCCGATCACACCGCCGGTGTCGGAATCCGTGAGCGGTAGAGAGATCCTGGCCGCGACAGGCGTAACCGTGCGCTACGGCAACACCACCGCCGTCAGCGGAGTAGACCTCAAGGTGACGACGGGGGAGCGGGTCGCGGTCATGGGCCGCAACGGCTCCGGCAAGTCGAGCCTGCTGTGGGCACTGCAAGGCAGCGGCAAACGCTCCGGTGGCGCCGTAGTGGTCGATGGCGCCGACCCGGCGAAACTGAAGCCCCCCGCTCGTCGCGCCAAGATAGGCATGGTTCCCCAACAACCGGCGGATTTGCTCTACCTGCACACGGTCGCCACCGAATGCGCCCAAGCCGACACCGAGTCCGGTAGACCCGAGGGCACCTGCCGCGCCCTGGTGGACTCACTGGCCCCGGGCATCCCGGACGACCGCCATCCCCGCGACCTGTCCGAAGGTCAACGCCTCGCCCTCGTCCTGGGAATCGCCCTGACCCCGTCGCCGGACGTGCTGCTGCTGGACGAACCGACGCGCGGACTGGACTACCCGGCCAAGACCCGCCTCGCCGAGGCACTGCGCGCCTTGTCCCGCGACGGCCACGCCGTCGTCCTCGCCACCCACGATGTCGAGTTCGTCGCCGAGGTCGCCACCCGCGTCGTCGTGACCGCGGACGGCGAGATCGTGGCGGACGGCCCGGTGGAGCAGGTCGTCACGTCGTCCCCGGTCTTCGCACCCCAGGTCGCCAAGGTCCTCGCGCCCCGACCGTGGCTGACCGTCGCCGCCGTCGAGACCGCCCTGGCCACCCGGTGAGCGCGCCACCGGTCCGCGTCGGACCGCGCTCGGCGGTCGCGCTGGCGCTCTCGGGCGTCCTCGGCCTGGTCGCGTTCTGCTGGCCGCTGGTCGTCGGCCCCGGCGCGGGCCTCGCGCACGGCACCGACGCGCCGCTGGTGTTCGCGCTGCTGCTCCCGGTGTCGCTGGCCGTCGTGCTGGCCGAACTGGCCGACGGCGGCATGGACGCCAAGGCCGTGGCCATGCTCGGCGTGCTCAGCGCGCTCGGCGCCGCCATCCGGCCGCTGGGCGCGGGCACGGCGGGCATCGAGACCGTCTTCTTCCTCATGGTCCTCGCGGGCCGCGTGTTCGGCCCCGGGTTCGGCTTCGTGCTCGGCAACACCACCCTGTTCGCCTCCGCGCTGCTCACCGGCGGCGTCGGCCCGTGGCTGCCGTACCAGATGCTCGGCGCCGCCTGGGTCGCCCTCGGCGCGGGGCTGCTGCCGAGGGCGACCGGGCGCCTCGAACCGCTGCTGCTGGCAGGCTACGGCGCCGCCGCGGGCCTGCTGTACGGACTGCTGCTCAACCTGTCGTTCTGGCCGTTCACGCTGGGGGAGGGGACCTCGCTGTCGTTCCAGCCCGGCGCGCCGGTCGAGGACAACCTCACCCGGCTGGTCCTGTTCTCCCTCGCCACCTCGCTGGGCTGGGACCTCGGACGGGCCATCACCACCGTGGTGCTGGTGCTGGTCACCGGACCGGTGCTGCTGCGCGTGTTCCGCCGCGCGGCCCGCCGCGCCGAGTTCATCCCCTGACCCCGGGCGCTTTCTTGGCGATAGCGGCCTTCATCGCGTCCAACCCGATGAGGTTGAACGGGCGCCCCAGGGTGCGCATCAACGAGTTCTCCGTCGGACGGTAGATGCCGCGCTTGTAGTAGTAGGCGCCCTGGAAGGTACCCACCACCCCACCGTCCGGAGACGGCTTACCGAGGTACGAGTACCACTTCGTCCGATACCGGGCCATCGACGAACTCGAGTACACCGACACGTTCGCCTCCTGCGGCTCCCGGCCGGTGTACAGGTCGTTCGGCACGTCGTACTCGTCGGCCAGCCCACCGATCGAATGCCCCAACTCGTGCGCCACGACCTGCCCGGACTGCGCGTTGCCACCCGAGGACGTGGCCACACCGCCGCCCGCGCCGCCGTACTTGGTGCTGTTGCCCACCGCCAGCACCTGGTCCACCGCGGGTGCCAGCGCCGCGTACCGCTTCGCCTTGGCCTCGTCGACGCACAGCAGCCGCTCGATGTCGTCGCACCAGAAGTACATGTCCAGCGCGGTGTTCCGCCGCACGCCCCTCGACGGTTCGTTGTCCACACCGGACTCCGGCGACACCACGTTGACCTGCCACACGTTGAACGAGCCCTTCATCGACCGGAACGGCTCGACCTGGGTCAGCTCGTTCCACCGGTTCACCACGTGCTGGTGGTAGGTCGCCATCTCAGCGGCGGTGTACCCGTCGCCGACGAAAACCAGGTCGAACCGCGAACTCGACGGACCGGTCTGCTGCACCGGCACCACATCCGCCACTACGGGCGCGAACGACTCCGTGGGCACGGGAAGCGTCACCCGTGTGCGGGTGATGGTGCCGTCGGGGGAGAAGACCTCTTTCACAGTTGAGTACGTGGGCGGCTGGGAATTCGCGTCTTGCGCGGCATCGGCCGTGTGCACACCGACCATCGCGGCCGCGAGGACCACCGCCGCGAGCAGGGGAACCGTACGCATCTCTCTCCGATCCAGGCAGGGAACGCCACTATCGCCCGCCCTTCCCGCACCGGGGTAATAGCGGCTTCCATACCGCCGATCTATGGCTCGCGCGCGCGAACCCCCACTACGCTCACCGGATGGACCTGGAGCTACGCCATCTGCGGACGCTCTGCGCGATAGCCGACACCGGCAGCCTCACCCGCGCCGCCGCCGTCCTGCGCCTGTCCCAACCCGCCCTCACCGCCCGCCTCAAACGCGTCGAGCAGGAAATCGGGGTACCGCTGTTCACTCGCGGTCCGCGCGGGATGGTCTCCACGCGCGTGGGCGACTTCGTGCTGCTGCGCGCCCGCGCGATCCTGCACGGCGTCGACGACCTGGGCCGCGGCGTGGCCCGCTTCACCGACGCGGACGCGCCCGTCGTCGCCATCGGCGGCGCGGTCGGCTCGGTCTCGGTGGGCCTGGCCGCGCGCGTGGTCGACCGCCTGCCCGCCGTCGAGGTGCGCCTGACCATGGAGTACTCGCCCCGGCTGCTGTGGGACCTGGTCGCCGCGGGCAGGCTCGAAGCGGCGGCCACGGTCGACTACCCCGGCTACGAACTGGAGTCCACATCGGACATACAGTGCGCGGTCATCGCCGATGAGCCGGTTTTCGTTGCCTTGGCACCGAACGACCTCTTAGCCGACCGTGACGAGGTAGCGCTAACCGAGCTCGCGGAACGCACATGGGCGATGACACCGTCCGATGGCGCCGGTTGGCCCGACTGCTTCCACACCGCCTGCGTGCGCGCCGGGTTCACCCCGCGCGTCCACTACACCTCGGCGAGCGCCGAATCCATCCACGAACTCGTCGCGGCGGGCCACGCCGTCACCGCCTGCCAGGCCGTCTACCGCGGCGGCGACGGCATCGTCGTCCGGCCCCTCGCGGGCGCGCCCGTGCGCATGCGGCACGTGCTCCTCTGCCGCCGCGACGGGCCGCTGGCCGACCACGCCGACGCCATGCTCGGGTTCGCCCGCGAGGCGTACCGCGACTACGCCCGCAGGCACGCCAGGTGCCCTGACCGGCTCGACCCGGCTACCCCCGCGCCCGCCGCAGCAGGTACGTGTCCATGATCCAGCCCTTCTCCCGCCGGGCCGCCGCGCGGGTGTCCCGGATCCGCTCGGCCACCTCGGCCAGCGGCCCGGAGATGACGACCTCGTCCCGCGTGCCCACGTACGCACCCCAGTGGATGTGCAGGTCGGGGTCGTCCGCCAGCTCCAGGTAGGCGTCCCGCGCGTCGAGCATCACAACGACGTCGTCCACACCCTCCGGCCAACCCTGGGCCAACCGCCTGCCCGTGGTCACCTGCACGGCCCCGCCGACCTGGTTGAGCGTCGTACGGCACCGCGCGGCGAGCGCGGACACGCTGCTGATCCCCGGCAGCACCTCGACCTCGAACGCCAGCGCGCCCCGCGCCCGGATGTCGTCGACGACGGAGATGATGCTGTCGTAGAGCGAAGGGTCGCCCCACACCAGGAACGCGCCCGTCTCACCGGGACGCAGGTTCTCGGCGATCATCCGCTCGCACACGTCCGCGCGCCGCTTCCGCCAGTCCTCCACCGCTTCCGGGTAACCGGCCTCCGTGCGCAACCGCTCCGGATCCGGGGTGCGGACAAGCCGGTAGCCCTTACCGGGCACGTGAACGTCCAGAATCGCCTGTCGCAGTTCGGACAGCTCGATCGCCGCGTCCGCCTTGTCCAGGAAGAAGAACACGTCCGCCCGGTTGAGCGCCTCCACCGCCGCCACCGTCACGTGACCGGGGTCACCGGCCCCGATCCCGATGACCGCCACCCGCGTCGCCTCACTCATGCCGTGACCCTAACCGCCGGTGGACCCCGGTTAGATGGGGCCATGACCACCCCCCGGACGCTGGTGCTCGGCGGTGCCCGGTCCGGCAAGTCGGCCCACGCGGAGGGCCTGCTGACCGGCGACGGCCCCGTCGACTACCTGGCCACCGCCCGCCGCGACCCCGCCGACACCGAGTGGTCGGCGCGCATCGCCGACCACGTCGCGCGCAGGCCCGCGCACTGGCGCACGGTCGAGGTCCCGGCCCGCGCCGACCTGCCCGCCCGGCTGCGCGCCGCCCGACCCGACGACCCGCCGCTGCTGGTCGACGACCTCGCCACCTGGCTCACCGGCGTCCTCGACGACGTGGGCTGGACCCGCGGCCCCGAGGCCGCCGAGGCCCGCGTCGACCTCGCCGCCGCGGTCGCCGCCTGCCCCGCCCGCCTGGTGCTCGTCTCCGCCGAGGTCGGGCTCGGGGTCATCCCCTCGACCCGTGCGGGCCGGATATTCCGGGACGAGTTGGGCGCGCTCAACGCCGCCGTCGCCGCGCACTGCGCCGAGGTGCTGCTGCTCGTCGCCGGGATCCCGCTGCGGCTGCGCGGATGAGCCACCTCGCGGGCGCGCGGCTCGCCTTGCACTGGCTCACCACGTTCCCGATCCACCAGGACGGCACGGACGCGCGAACCAGGGGTCTCGCCATCACCTGGGCACCCGTGGTCGGTGTGCTGCTCGGTGGCGTCGTCGCGACGCTCTTGTACCTCTTGTCGCTCGCGGGCCTACCGCCACTGATGTCCGGTCTGCTCGCGGTCGGCGCCACCGCGCTGCTGACGCGCGGGATGCACCTCGACGGCTTGGCCGACACCGCCGACGGCCTCGGCTGCTACGGCCCATCCGAACGCGCCTTGGCGGTGATGAAGGACGGCGGCGTCGGCGCGTTCGCCACCGTCGCGCTGGTCATCACCATCGGCGTCCAGGCCGTGGCCCTGGGCGCGCTGGGCGGCACGGCGCGGTGGCCCGCGGTCGTGTACGCCCTCGTCGCGGGCCGGGCCGCGTTCTCCTGGTGCTGCCGCCGGGGCGTGCCGCCCGCGCGGCCCGAGGGCTTCGGCGCGCTCGTCGCGGGCACGCAGCACCCCGCGGTCCCGGCGGCCTGGCTGGCCGCGCTGGTCTGCGCCGGACCGCTGGTCGTGCCCGGCAGGCCCTGGCTGGGGCCGCTGGCCGCGCTCCTGGCCGCGGGCGCGGTGGCGCTGCTGACCCGGCACCTCGTCCGCCGCTTCGGCGGGGTCACCGGGGACGTCTTCGGCGCGAACGCCGAAGTGGCGACGACCGTGGTCTTGGTGGTGTGCGCGGCGGTCTGAGCGGGGGTCCGATGTGTCCGGTGGGGCCGCCGGAAGCCGGTGAGTCCACAGTGGAGAGAGGGGTTTGGTGACGCTGGGCCGGTGTGGCCGCCGCCGTGGGGGACTCGGCGCCACCCGTCCGAGTGGTTTTACCCGGGTGCTGTCGGCCGACTACGCCGAAATCGCTCCGATGTGTGTCGGACCGCGCATTCCCGTGATGATCAATTCGTTTCCTTTCCCTCGATCGCGTGAGCGACCGAATCGTGACTTGTCGCGTCGCGGGGTGCGGAATCCGCGGGAGTGACGGCTGGTCAAAATGATCAGAGCTGGTCACGCTATCGGGCGTACCGTCCGAGGATTTCCACCCGTCGAGTGAGTATCGCGTCCCGCTGAACGCGCGCTGCGTTAGCGAAATTGGTTGTCCCCACGCTTTCGGGTATGTCCGATGCCAAGTTCTGTGAGTTTGCCTAAAGTGATCGACGTTTGAATCGGGCGAACCCAAAGGAATCGGGTATGGGCGCGGTGTTTAGGACCGGAGACCCGCGGCGCACCCGCGCGGGTGCGCTGGGTTTGGTCGCCGCCGTGGTGGCCACGCTGGTGCCGTTCGTCACGCCCACACCGGCGGAGGCGTCGGTGCGCACCAACTTCGACGCCGTCTACTCCAGCGAGGAGAACGGCGCCATCACGCTCGCGGGCGCCAGCTCCATGGACTGCCCGACCGCGGCGTCCGGCTGTACGTCCGCCCGCGCGGGCACCGCCACCGGCACCTCGAACAACAACAACCTGTACAACATGGCGTTCGTCGACGTGGACTCCGATTCGTCCACATCGAACTCCTCCACCGCCACGCTGTCGCTGCCCACCGGTTCCACCGTCCTCTACGCGCGGCTCGTCTGGGGCGGCCGCACCGTGGCGGGTACCAACGGCGTCGCGCCCACCAAGGCCGTCAACACCGCGAAGTTCAAGGCCCCCGGCGCCACGAGCTACACCACCTACACCGCCACCACGCTCATCCAGCCCACCGCGCTGGTCACCACGGACGGCGGCCCGTACCAGGCATCCCTCGACGTCACCTCCGCGGTCAAGACCGCGGGCAACGGCGTCTACGCCGTGGCCGACATCGGTTCGGCCACCGGCCAGGACCGGTACGCGGGCTGGTCGCTGGTCGTGGCCTACCGCAACCCGTCCTTGCCGCTGCGCAACCTGCGGGTGTTCGAGGGCTTCGCCGACATCACCTCCGCCACCGGCAACAACAGCGTCGACATCCCGGTGTCCGGCTTCCTCACGCCCACCACCGGCAACGTCAACGCCTCCGTCGGCGTCGTGGCCTGGGAGGGCGACTTCGGCACCACCGGCGACGCGCTGCGCCTGGCGAACACCACGCTGTCGGACGCGACCCGCCCGGCGAACAACTTCTTCGATTCGCGCATCAGCGACGCCGGTGTCGACCAGACCGGGCGATCGCCGGGCAACCTGAACAACTTCGGTGTCGACATCGGCCGCATCGCGACCACCAACGTGATCAGCAACGGCAGCACGTCGGCCACCATCAACCTGACCTCCAGCGGCGACTCATACTACCCCGGCGTCGTCACCAGCCAGATCGACCTGTTCACCCCCACCTTCAACGCGGTCAGCAAGACCGTGTCCAACCTCAACGGCAACAACCCGGCCCAGCCGGGCGACACCCTCGAGTACCAGCTCACCTTCACCAACTCCGGCGGTGACTACGCCGACGCCTCCGTCGTGCGCGACGTGCTGCCCGCCAACCTCACCTACGTCCCCAACAGCCTGGTCATCGACACCAACACCGGCGGTACCACCGGCACCCGGACGGACACGGCGGGCGACGACACCGGCGACTACACCGCGGCGGACAGGACAGTCCGCTTCCGGGTCGGCAGCGGCGCCACCGCGTCCACGGGCGGTTCGATCGCGCCCGGCGGCTCCGTCGCGGCCCGCTTCCGCGCCACGGTGAACCGCGCCGCCTCGGGCACCACCATCGCCAACACGCCTGTGCTGGACTACCGCGCCCGCACGCTAAACCGCCCGTACACCTTCTCCGGCAACGACGTGAACACCGTCGTCCGCGACCTCGCCGACCTGTCCGCGGGCAAGACCGTGGCCGCGCCGTCGCAGAACGCGGGCCAGACGGTCAACTACACCATCTCCGCCACCAACCAGGGGCCGAACAACGCCACCGGTGTCGTGCTCACCGACACCCTGCCCGCGGGCACCACGTTCGAGTCGGCGTCCCCGCCCGCGGGCGGCACCTGCACCCCGTCCGGGCAGAAAGTCACCTGCTCGGTCGGCGCGGTGGCCAACGGCGCCACCGTGTCCGTGCCGGTCGTGGCCAGGATCAACGCCGACTCGGCGGGTGGCGTCGTGATCAACTCCGTGACGGTGTCGGCGTCGACCGCCGACGACGTCACGGTCAACAACACCGCCACCGCCCCGGTCACCGTCACCCGCGCGGCCGACCTGCAGATCGCCTCCACGCTCAACGGCCCGGTCGTGCCCGGCACCGAGCAGGCCGTGCTCACCACCACCGTCACCAACGCGGGCCCCTCCACCGCCGAGAACGTGACGATCAGCGTCCCGCTGCCCGACGGCGTCTCCGTGGTGTGGGCGTCCTCCGGCTGCACCGTCGCGGCGGGCACCATGACCTGCGTCGTGGGCACCCTCGCGCCCGGCGTCAGCTACTCGGTCACCGCCGTGCTCGGTGTCGTCCCCAGCTACGCGGACCCGACCCTGTCCGTACCGTCCTCGGTGTCTTCGACAACCCCGGACACGTCCACGGGCGACAACTCCACCACGGCCACCGCCCCCGTCGAGCCGCTGGCCGACATCCAGGTGTCCAACAACGCCTCCACCAACGCACCGGTCGCGGGCTCCCGGCTCAACTACACCGTCATGGTGGCCAACCCGGGGCCGTCCGACGCGCGCAACGTCGTGGTCACCGTCCCGGTCCAGCCCGGCACCACGATCGTCAGCGCCACCCCGCAGTCCGGCACCTGCACCGTCGGCGCCACCGTGTCCTGCCAGCTGGGTGTCGTGCCCGCGGGCGGCGCCACCACGGTGAGCCTGCGCGTGGCCGTCAACCCCGACTACGCGGCGGGCCCGCTGCCCAGCGTCGCCACGGCGACCACCAGCACCCCGCAGGACGTCACCGACAACGACTCCGCCACCGTCACCGGCACCGTCAGCCGGGTCAGCGACCTTGGCCTGACCAAAACCGCCGTCCCGGCCCCGGTCGTGGCGGGCGCGCCGCTGGCGTACTCGCTCACCGTCACCAACCGCGGCCCTTCGGACGCGGGCGCGGTGGTCGTCAGCGACCCGCTGCCCGCCGGCCTGACCGTCACCGGCGTCCAGTCCACCTCCGGCACCTGCACCACCGTGGGCCGGACGGTCTCCTGCGCCCTCGGCACCGTCGCCAACGGCGGCACCGCCTCCGTGACCATCACCGCCGACACCCCGGGCACCGTGCCCGCCGCGGGCTTCAGCAACACCGCCACGGTCACCTCGGCCAGCACCGACCCGAACCCCGGCGACAACACCGCCACCCACCTCGCCAACGTCACCGCGCAGGCCGACGTCACGGTCACCGAGACGACCACCACCCCGAACATCCAGGCGGGCCAGTCCGGCCGCTACGTGGTCACCGTCGCCAACTCCGGCCCGTCGGTGGCCCAGGCGGTCACCCTCAACCAGACCATCCCGGCGGGCTTCGGCATCGGCACCATCGCCACCTCCACCGGCACCTGCCAGATCGTCAGCGGCCAGGTCCGCTGCGCCATCGGCGACCTGGCCAGCGAGGCCAGGGCCACGGTCACCATCGACGTCAACGTGCCGTCCGGCCAGGCCCTCGGCTCGGTCTCGGCCACCGGCACCGTCGCCTCGACCACCCCGGACCCGACCCAGTCCAACAACAGCGCGAGCGCCTCCGTCGCCGTTCGCGCGGTCGCCGACCTGCGCTTCTCCAACCTGCAGGACCCCGGCACCTTCATGGCCGGTGACACGTTCTCCCGCACCTTCAGCGTGATGAACGGCGGCCCGTCCGATGCCCGCGACACCACTATCGTGGCCGACCTGCCGGTCGGCGTGCTCGACCTCGCGGCCACCGTCGACGGCACCACCTGCGCCGTCACCGGCGCCCGCATCACCTGCGCCGTCGGCACCATGGCCGCGGGCCAGACGCTCAGCGGCGTGGTCACCGGCCGGATCGCCGCGTCCAGCCCGCCCGGTCCGCGCTCGTTCAGCGCCACCATCAGCTCGTCCACCCCGGACTCCGCGCCGCTGAACAACACGGTGTCCGCGAGCACCGCGGTCACCGCGTACGCGGGCCTGTCCATCCAGCAGACGGTCACCCCGTCGCCGCTGGTCGCGGGCGCGCTGGCCACCTACCAGATCGGCGCGACCAACAACGGGCCGTCCGACGCGACCAACGTCGTCATCACCCACACCCTCCCGGCCGCGCTGTCCGCGGTGTCCGCGTCCAGCTCGCTCGGCACCTGCGCCATCGCGGGCCAGGTCGTCACCTGCACCGTCGACCGGCTCCCGGCGGGCAGCCGCGCCGACGTCACAGTGGTCGTCAACGTCTCGCCCACCGCCTCCGGCACCGTCGAGACCAACGCCCAGGTGTCCACCGACACGCCCAGCCCCGGCGGTGAGGACCAGCTCAGCACGGTCAACACCCCGGTCGTGCAGACCGCCGACCTGGTACTCACCGGCACCGTCGGCCAGGACCCGGTCCGCGCGGGCACCGCGCAGACCTACAACCTCACCGTGTCCAACGCGGGCCCGTCCGCCGCCGCGAACGTGGTGCTGTCCGACACGCTGCCCGACGGGCTCGTGCTGCTGCCCGGCGGCGTCGCCACCCAGTCCGGCACCTGCACCCCGACCCCGGACAACAAGGGCGTCAACTGCACCTTCGGCACCATCCAGCCGGGCCGCTCCGTGGTCGTCGTGCTGACCGCGCTCGTCCCGTCCGACACTGCGGCGGGCACGGTCCTCATCGACACCGCCGCCGTCGGCTCGCCCACCGCCGACCCGACCATGGCCAACCGGTCGGTGTCGCTGCCCGCCACCGTCAGCACCGCCGCCGACCTGTCGGTCAGCACCACCTCGACGTCCACCAACGCCGAGGCCGGGCGCAACATCACCTACAACGTCACCGTCGCCAACGACGGCCCGTCGGTGGCCCGCTTGGTCACCATCACCGACCCGCTGCCCGCGGGCACCTCCTTCGTCTCCGCCGGCGCGGGCTGCTCGCTGGTCGGCACCGAGGTCCGCTGCGCCGTCGGCGACCTGGCCCAAGGCGCGATCTACACCCAGTCGGTCACCGTCCTGGTCGCCTCCGACTACGCGAGCCAGACCCTGGTCAACACCGCCACCGCGAGTTCGGCGACCGC
Organism: Actinokineospora auranticolor; assembly: GCF_041897805.1. Lineage (GTDB taxonomy): Bacteria > Actinomycetota > Actinomycetes > Mycobacteriales > Pseudonocardiaceae > Actinokineospora > Actinokineospora auranticolor. The sequence goes on along the minus strand of NZ_CP154825.1, from coordinate 6,045,396 downwards.
GGACCCGAACACCGCGAACAACAACGGGTCGATCACCCACACCGTCAACACCAGCGCGGACCTGACCGCCACCAACACCATCGTGTCCGGGCCGCTGGTCGCGGGAACCCCGGTCACCTACCGGGTCGGCGCCACCAACAACGGCCCGTCCCTGGCACCCCAGGTCGTGCTCACCGACCGGCTGCCCGCCGGGCTCACCTACGGCAGCGCCACCCCGTCCGCGGGCGGTAGCTGCGTCCTGTCCGCGGGCGCCGTCCGCTGCACCTGGCCGTCGGTGCCGCTGGGCGCCGCCGTGTCCGCCGACATCACCGCCACCCTGGCCAGCGGCACCCCCGCGGGCTCGGCGTTCGCCAACACGGTCACCGCGTCCTCCGCGGTGCCGGACCCGAACCAGGCCGACAACTCCGCCACCGCCAGCGCCAACGTCGGCGCCACCGCCGACCTGTCGGTCGTGCAGACGCTGACCTCCGGCGCCCCCGTCGCGGGCGGCAAGCTCACCTGGCAGGCCGTGGTCCGCAACGACGGCCCGTCCTCCGCGTACGGCGTCACCACCGACGCGCCGCCCCCGGCGGGCATCCGCTTCGACAGCGCGACCGCCACCGCGGGCACCTGCACCTTCGACACCGCCGCCCACTGCGCCATCGGCACCCTGGCCGCGGGCGCCACCGCCACGGTCACCGTCACCGGCACCCTCGCCCCCGACTACACGGGCACGAGCGTCACCAACACCGTCACCGTGACGTCCACCTCGACCGACCCGAACACCGCCAACAACACCTCGTCGGCGGTCTCGGACACCTCCAGCAGCGCCGACCTGCGCCTGGCCATCACCTCCGCGCCCGACCCGGCCGTGCCCGGTTCACCGGCCACCTGGACCCTCACCGCCACGAACGCGGGCCCGTCCACCTCGCGCGGCGTCGTGCTCAACGCCGACCTGCCCGCCGGGGTCACCCCGCAGCCGCAGGCGGGCTGCGCCATCACCGGCCAGCGGATCAGCTGCCCCGTCGGCGACATCGCCACCAACGCCACCGGCACGGTCACCGTCACGGGCAGGCTCGCCCCCGGGTTCGCCGAGAACAGCCTGCGCGTCACCGGCACCGTCACCAGCGGCACCGCCGACCCCGACGCGGGCTCCAACACCGCCACCAGCAGCACCGCGCTGAGCCCGCAGGCCGACCTCGCGGTCACCGCCACCCCGCCCGCCAACCCGGTCGCGGGCCAGACCGCCACCTGGACCGTCCGGGTCGCCGACACCGGCCCGTCCGACGCGGTCGGCACCTCGCTCACCATCTCCGTCCCGGCCTACGTCTACAACGCCCGGGCGAGCTGGCCCACCGGCTCCTGCGCGGTCTCCGGCGCCGTGGTCACCTGCCCGCTCGGCGTGATCGCCGCGGGCCAGACCACCGAGGTCAGCTTCACCGGCACCATCGACGCGGGCTACTCCGGCCCGCTCACCCTCGGCGCCGAGGCCATCGCGCAGACCAACGACCCGGTGCTGGCCAACAACGTCGTCGACGTCGTGGGCTCCGCCAGCACCGCCGCCGACCTGGTCAGCACCATCGCCGGACCCGACGCCGCGGTGCCCGGCACCCAGCTCACCTGGGTGCAGAGCACCCGCAACCTCGGGCCGTCGACCGCCACCGCGGTCGTGCTCACCAACACCGTCCCCGAGGGCCTCACCGGCGTCACCGCCACCACGCCCGCGGGCAACTGCACCGTCACCGGCCGCGACATCAGCTGCGCCACCGGCGACCTGCAGCCCGGGGCCACCGTGCTGCTGACCATCGCAGGCACCCTCGCCGCCAACGTCACCGCGCCCACCCTCACCGACACCGGCGCGGGCACCTCCGGCGTCCCGGACCCGAACCAGGCCAACAACTCCGGCAGCGCGACCACCCCGGTCACCGCCAACGGCAACCTGCACGTCGCGCTCGCCGTCACCAGCGGCCAGCCGGTGCAGGGCGCGCCGATCGAGTTCCGCATCGAGGTCTCCAACGCGGGCCCGTCGGACGCCCAGGCGGTGACCGTCACCGACAACCTGCCCACGACCATCGGGCAGCTCACCGTGCTCACCTCGCAGGGCACCTGCGCCTTCACCGGCCAGGCCCTGGGCTGCGACCTCGGCACCGTCGCCGCGGGCGCGCCGCCCGTCGCGATCACCGTGCGCGGCGTCCTCGCCAACGGCGCGGGCGACACGGTCACCAACTCGGCCACCGCGAGCAGCGCCACCACCGAACTCGACCAGTCCGACAACACCGGCACCGTGATCGCCTCGGCCACCGAGTCGGCCAACCTCGCCGTCACCGTCGACGTGCCCGGCAGCGTCGTGGCGGGCACCCCGCTGACCTACACCGTCACCGTCACCAACAACGGCCCGTCCACCGCCCGCGGCGCCACCCTCGACCGGGTCCTGCCCGCCGCCCTCACCGGCGTCACCACCGACCTGCCCGGCTGCACCACCGCGTCCTGCGCGCTCGGCGACATCGCCCCCGGCGCCTCGGTCGTCGTCAAGATCACCGGTACGGTCGACCCGCTCTACCAGGGCGTGGAGCTCGAGACCCGGATGAGCACCGGGTCGCAGGCCCCCGACCCGGACAGCCGCGACAACTCGACCACCTCCCGGGTCCAGGTCACCCGCGGCGCCGACCTCAGCGCCGACCTGCACGTCGACCCGACCCCGGTCGTGCCGGGCCGGTCGCTGCTCTACACCGCGACCATCGCCAGCCCCGGCCCGTCCGCGGTGCGCGGCGTGGTCACCTTCTCGCCGCTGCCCGACGGCACCGAGATCTCCGGGCCGATCACCAGCGACCAGGGCACCTGCTCGGTGGTCGTCCGCAGCGTCGTCTGCGACCTCGGCCTCATCGCGCCCGGGACGCCGATCACCGTCAAGATCCCGGTCACGCTGGCCCCGTCGTTCGCCGAGCCGACGCTGTCGAACACCATCGACGTGCAGGCCTCCACCCCCGACCCGAACCCGGCGAACAACTCCGCCACCGCGAGCGCCCAGGTCAGCGCCCAGGCCGACCTCGGTGTCCGGCTCGACGCCGCCGACCAGGTCACCCCCGGTGAGCTGACCGGCTGGACCATCACCGTCACCAACAACGGCCCGTCCGACGCCCCGGCCGCGGTCGTGCACAACCTGCCCGCCGACGTCGACGACATCTCGGCGGTCAGCTCCCAGGGCACCTGCCAGGTCACCGGCCAGACCCTGCGCTGCGACCTGTCCACGATCGCCTCGGGCGCCGCGGTGACGGTCACCGTCTACGGCAGGCTCTCGCCGGACATCACCGCCGACGAGCTGACCAGCGACGTCGCGGTCGAGTCCACCGTGCCCGAACCGGACCCGAACCAGCCGGACAACCGCACCGACAGCGCGACCAGCGCGGTCGTGGCCACCTCGGACATCTTCGTCCAGGTCAACGCCGACCAGGACCCGATCACCCCGGGCCTGCCCGCCTCCTGGACCGTCCTCGTGACCAACGCGGGCCCGTCCACCGCCCGCGACGTGGTGCTCACCGGCCTCGCCCCGGCCGAGACCACCGGCGCCACCATCACCGCGCCCGCGGGCGTCACCTGCGACGCGAACCTGCGCTGCGTGATCGGCACCCTGCCCACCGGCAAGGAAGGCACCGTCCAGTTCACGCTGCGCGCCGACGTGCCCCCCGGCGTCACCGCCCCGGTGCTCAACGCGTCCGCCACGGTCACCGGCTCGAACCCCGACCCGAACCCGGGCGACAACACCGCGACCGCCAGCACCCCGATCAGCGCCACCGCCGACCTGCGGCTCGGCATCACCGTCGACCCGCGGCCCATCGTCGCGGGCGGCGCGGTGACGATCACCGCCACGGTCACCAACGCGGGCCCGTCCACCGCGCCGGGCACCACCTTCACCCTGCCCGTCCCGACCGGCGTCGAGGACGTCACCGTCGACGCGCCGCCGGGCGTCACCTGCGACACCTCGATCAGCTGCACCGTCGGCGACGTGCCGCCCGGCCAGCTGCGGATCGTCGTCCGCGGCCGGGTCACGCCGACCTTCACCGACGACTCGCTGACGCTGTCCGCCGCGGTCACCTCCGCCATCGCCGACCCGAACCCGGCGGACAACACCGTCACCACCGTCGAACAGTCCAGTGTGGACGCCGACCTCGCGGTCACCGCCACCATCGACCCGGCGGCCCCGGTCGCGGGCTCCCCGGTCACGGTCAACGCCAAGGTCCGCGCGAACGGCCCGTCCACCGCCACCGGCGTGACCTTCCGGCTGCCGGTGCCCGCCGAACTGCGCGACGTCGTCGTCACCGGGCCCGCCGGGGTCACCTGCGACGACGCCGCCGCCTGCCAGATCGGCACCATGGCGCCCGGCACCGAGGTCGACATCGTGCTCCGCGGCGTCGTGGCCGCCGACTTCACCGGCGGCTCGATCGCGCTGACCGCGTCGGTCGACGGCGACACCCCCGACAACGTGCCCGGCAACGACACCGCCACGGTCACCTCGTCGGTGTCCACCTCGGCCGACCTGTCCGTGGCCACCGTGGTCGACCCGGCCCCGCTCACCGCGGGCTCGCCGGTCACCCTGACCTCCACCATCCACAACACCGGGCCGTCCACCGCCGACCAGGTCGTGTTCGCCCTGCCGATCCCGGCCGGGTTCACCGGTATCACCGTCACCGCGCCCGCCGGGGTCACCTGCGACAACTCCGTGCGGTGCACCGCCGCCGCGATCGGCCCCAACCAGGACGTCGTGGTGGTCGTGCGGGGCCAGGTGGCACCCGAGTTCCCCGACGGCCCGCTGACCATCGCCTCGAACGTCACCTCGCCGGTCGCCGACCCGAACCCGGCCGACAACACCTCGCAGGTCGCCACCGCCGTCGGCATCGCCTCCGACGTCCGGGTCACGCTCACCGTCGACCCGACGCCGCTGGTGGCGGGCTCGCCGGTCACCGCGACGGCCACCATCCGCAACACGGGCCCGTCCACCGCGACCGGCGTCGCCCTCACCCTGCCGGTGCCCGCCGGGCTGGAGAACGTCGTCGTGACCGCCCCGCCGGGCGTCACCTGCGACTCGACCATCTCCTGCGTCGTCGGCACCATCGCGCCGAACACCGACCTGGTCATCACCGTCGGCGGCCGGATCGCGCCCGCCTTCGCGGGCCCGAACCTGAGCCTGACCGCCGTCACCACCACGACCAGCGCCGACCCGAACAACGCCGACAACACGGTCACCACGACCACCGCCGTCGGCGCGGACGCGGGCGTCAGCGTCGCCCTGGCCGTCGACCCGGCCCAGGTCACGCCCGGCACCCCGGTCATCGCGACCGCCACGGTCCGCAACGCCGGTCCGTCCACCGCCACCGGTGTCACGCTGTCGCTGCCGGTGCCCGCCGGGCTCATCGACGTGGTGGTCACCGCGCCCAACGGCGTCACCTGCGACAACACCGTGTCCTGCGTCCTCGGGGCCATCGCGCCCGACACCGAGGTCGTGGTGACGGTGGGCGGCGCCCTCGACCCGGCCTACCAGGGCGCGGACATCGCGTTCACCGCGAGCACCACGTCGCCGACCCCGGACCAGAACCCGGCCGACGACACCACCACGGTCACCAGCCCGGTCGGCGCCGCCGCCGACCTCGACGCGGCGATCACCGTCAACCCGACCGCGCCGGTCGCCGGTCAGCCGATCGAGATCGTCGCCGACCTGGTCAACCGCGGCCCGTCCACGGCCACCGGCGTCACCCTCGCCGTGCCGGTCCCGGCGGGCGTCACCGGCGTGACCGTCGACGCCCCCGCGGGCGTCACCTGCGACGCGACCGTCAGCTGCGCCGTCGGCACCCTGGCGCCGGGCGCGAGCGTCCGCATCACGCTGCGCGGCACCGTCGCGCCGGACGTGACCGCGCCGATCTCTGTCACCGCCACCGGCAGCTCGCCGACCGCCGACCCGACACCGGCCAACAACACCGCCACCGCGACGGGCACCACGGCCGCCAGCGCCGACCTCGCGTTCACCGGCGTGGTCACCCCCGCGCCGCTCACCGCGGGCACCGTGGCGACCATCGCGGCCAAGCTGGTCAACAACGGCCCGTCCACCGCCACCGGGATCACCTTCTCGGTGCCGGTGCCCGCCCAGATCACCGGCGTCACCGTCGAGGCACCGCCGGGCGTCACCTGCGACAACGCCGTCACCTGCTCGGTGGCGAGCGTCCCGCCGGGCGGCACCGTCGACGTGGTCATCCGCGGCACCGTGCTGCCCACGGTCACCGGACCGATCACCGTCACCGGCTCGGCGTCCTCGCCGGTCGCCGACCCGAACACCGCCGACAACGCCTTCACCACCACGGGCACCGTCGGCACCGCCGCCGACCTGAACGCCAGCGTCGGCTTCGACCCCGGCCAGGTCGTCGCGGGCTCGCCGATCGGGGCCACGGTCACCATCCGCAACGCGGGCCCGTCCACCGCCGCGGGCACCACCGTGTCCGTGCCGGTACCCGCCGGGCTCATCGACGTGGTGGTCACCGCGCCCAACGGCGTCACCTGCGACAACACCGTGTCCTGCGTCCTCGGCGACGTCGCCCCCGGCGCCGACGTCGTGATCGGCGTCCGCGGCCGCGTCGCCCCCGACCACACGGGCGACATCACCCTGACGGCGACCGCGGCCACCACGGCCACCGACCCGTCCGCCGCCGACAACACCGGCACCGCCACAACCCAGGTCGCCACCTCGGCCGACCTGCGGGTCACCTCGACCCTCGACCCTACCGCCCTGGTCGCGGGCGAACCGTTCCGCGCCGTCACCACCATCGAGAACACCGGCCCGTCGACGGCCACCGGCACGGCCTTCACCCTGCCGATCCCGCCGGGCGTCACCGGCGTCCAGGTCGTCGCCCCGGCGGGCGTCACCTGCGACACGCTGATCACCTGCACCGTCGGCACCGTCGCCCCGGGCACCCCGGTGCGCATCGAGGTCACCGGCCTCGTCGACCCGGCCTACACCGGCGGCCCGCTGACCTTCACCAGCACCGCCACGTCCGACACCCCGGACCCGACCCCCGACGCCAACTCGACGACCATCACCGCGAACGTGCGCGTCGCCGCCGACATCCGGGCCGTCGTCACGCCGACCCCGCTCAGCGTCGCCTCGGGCACCCCGGTCACCGTCACGGTCACGGCCCGCAACGTCGGCCCGTCGACCGCCACCGGCGTCACCCTCTCCGTACCCGTCCCGGCGGGCCTGCAGGGCGTCACCGTGGTCGCCCCGGCCGGTGTCACCTGTGACAACACCGTCGCCTGCGCCATCGGCACGCTCGCCCCCGACACCCAGGTCACCGTCGAGGTCCGGGGCACCGTCGCGGCCGACTACACCGGCGACCAGATCGTGTTCACCGGCACCGCCCAGGCCACCACCGACGACCCGAACCCGGCCGACAACACCGCGACCACCCCGGTCCAGGTCAACGCCACGGCCGACCTGAGCGCGACCACCACGGTCGACCCGGGCCAGGCCACCGCCGGGTCACCGGTCACCGTCACCACCACGATCCGCAACGGCGGCCCGTCCTCCGCGGTCGGCACGACCTTCACCCTGCCCGTGCCCGCGGGCCTGACCGGCGTCACCGTCACCGCGCCGCCGGGCGTCATCTGCGACTCGTCGATCACCTGCGCGGTCGGCGACATCGACCCCGGCACCGACGTGGTGATCACCGTGCGCGGCACCGTCGCGCCCGACTTCACCGGCGCGCTGACCATCGACACCGCCGTCACCTCGCCCACCCCCGACCCGGACACGGCGGGCAACACCAGCAGCACCACCATCCCGGTGACGGCCAACGCCGACCTGTCCGCCGCCTTCACCCTCGACCCGCCCACCCTCACCGCGGGCACGGCGTTCACCGGCACGGCCACCCTGCGCAACGCGGGCCCGTCAACCGCCACCGGCGTCACCTTCACCCTGCCCGTCCCGGCGGGCGTGCAGGACGTCACGGTCACCGCGCCCGCCGGTGTCACCTGCGACAACACCATCAGCTGCACCGCCGCCACCGTGGCACCGGGGCAGAGCATCGCGGTGACCGTCAACGGCCGCGTCGCCGCCGACTTCACCGGCACGACCCTGCCGTTCACCGCCACCGCGGGCTCGGCCACACCCGACAGCACACCGGCCAACAACTCGGTCACCGTCGACGCCCAGTCCGGCGCCGCCGCCGGCCTCACCGCGGCCACCGTCGTCAACCCGACCAGCCTCACCGCGGGCTCGCCGGTCACCGTCCGCACCACGATCCACAACGACGGCCCGTCCACCGCCGCGGGCGCCCGCTACACCCTGCCCGTGCCCGCCGGGGTCACCGGCGCCACGGTCATCGCGCCGCCCGGTGTCACCTGCGACAACACCGTCGCCTGTGACCTGGGCACCATCGCCCCCGGGGCCGACGTCGTCATCGAGGTCCGCGGCACCGTCGCACCGGACTTCGCCGGCGCCGACCTGACCTTCACCGCCACCGCGACCACCCCGACGCCCGACCCCGACCAGAGCGACAACACCAGCACGGTCGTCGCGCCGGTCGGCCGCAGCGCCGACCTGGGCGTCACCGTGGCCACCGACCCGGCGACGGCCACCGCGGGCTCGCCGGTCTCGCTCACCGCCACGGTCACCAACGCCGGGCCGTCCACCGCCGGGCCTGCCACCTTCACCGTCTCGATCCCGGCAGGCCTGACCAACGTCCAGGTCACCGCGCCCGCCGGGGTCACCTGCGACAACACCGTCACCTGCACCATCGACTCGGTCGCCCCCGGCGCCCAGGTCGTGATCACCGTCGGCGGCACCATCGCGCCCGACTACACCGGCCCCGCGCTGTCGTTCACCAGCGCGATCTCCTCGGCCGCGAGCGACCCGAACAACTCGGGCAACGTCACCACCGTCCAGATCCCCGTGACGGTGGCCTCCGAGGTCTCGTTCGTCTCGATCACCGGCCCGAGCAGCGCCGTCGCGGGCACGCCGATCGAGGTCCTCGCGACCATCCGCAACAACGGCCCGTCCACCGCGCAGGGCGTCACCCTCACGCTGCCGATCCCGGCGGGCCTGACCGGAGTCACCGTGTCCGCGCTGGCCCGAGCCACGTGCGACAACTCGGCCGTCTGCGACCTCGGCGACCTGCTGCCCGGCGCCGAGGTCACGGCGACCATCCGCGGCACCGTCGACCCGGCGTTCACCGGACCGTCGCTGACCTTCACCGGCACCGTCGCCTCGGCCAGCACCGACCCGATCCCGGCCAACAACGCGGGCACCGTCACCGTCGGCGTCACCGTGGCCGCGGACCTCGCGGTCACCACCGCGCTCGACTCGACCACCCTCACCGCGGGCGAACCGGTGCGGCACACCGCCACCATCCGCAACAACGGCCCGTCCACGTCGTCGGCGATCACCGTCTCGCTGCCGGTGCCCGCCGGGCTGACCACTGTGGCCGTCACCGCGCCGCCCGGCGTCACCTGCGACAACACCGTCACCTGCACCATCCCGCCGCTCGCCGCGGGCCAGTCGGTCGACATCGTGGTCACCGGCACCGTCGACCCGGCCTTCACCGGCACCGACCTCGACTTCACCGCCGACGTCACCGCCGCCTCCGGCGACCCGGGCGCCGCGGACAACACCGCGTCCATCACCGCGCAGGTGAGCCAGTCCGCCAACCTGGGCGTCACCGCCGCCCTCGACCCGGCCGCCCTCACCCCGGGCTCCCCGGCCAAGGTCACCGCCACCGTCCGCAACGCCGGACCGTCGACCGCCCAGGGCGTCACCTTCACCGTGCCGATCCCGGCGGGCCTGACCAACGTCACCGTCACCGCCCCGGCAGGCGTCACCTGCGACACCACGGTCTCCTGCGCCATCGGCGACCTGGCGCCCGGCGCGAGCCTGGACTTCGTGATCGACGGGGTCCTCGCGCCCAACGCCAACCCGGGCACCACCACCTTCACGGTGACCGCGAACTCCACCACGCCGGACCCCGACGAGGGCAACGACGTCGTCGTCCTGAACGCCAACGTCACCGCGTCCGCGGGCCTGTCCGTGGGCACCACCTTCAGCCCCGGCACCCTCACCGCGGGTGACCCGTTCACCGCCACCACGGTGATCGGCAACACCGGGCCGTCCACCGCCACCGGAGTCACCTTCACCCTGCCCATCCCGGCGGGCGTCGAAGGCGTCACCGTCACCGCCCCGCCGGGCATCACCTGCGACAACACCGTCTCCTGCACCATCGGTGACGTCCCGCCCGGCACCGACATCACCATCGTCGTCAACGGCCGGGTCAGCCCCACCACGACCACCGCGCCGACCTTCGTGGCCACCGTCGCCTCGCCGACCCCCGGCCCGAACCCGGCCGACCGCACCGTCACGGTCACCCCGCCGCTGTTCGTGGCGTCCGACCTGAACGTCGCCCTCGTGCTCGACCCGACCACCCCGACCGCGGGCACCCCGCAATCGGCCACGGTCACCGTCGGCAACACCGGACCGTCCGCGGCCACCGGCGTCGTCGTCACCATCCCCGTGCCCACGGGCCTCACCGGCGCCCAGTTCACCGCGCCCGCCGGGGTCACCTGCGACGCGGGCGGCAACTGCGTGATCGACACGCTGGCCCCCGGCACCCAGGTCGACATCACCGTGCGCGGCACCGTCGCCCCGGGCGCCACCGGCGACCTGACGTTCACCGCCACCGCCACGTCGTCGTTCAGCGACCCGGCACCGGCCGACAACACCGTCACCGTCACCGCGCCGATCACCGCCAGCGCCGACCTCGTGACCCGCGCCGCGATCACCTCCGGCCTGCCCACCGCGGGCCGACCGGTCGCGATCACCACCTCGGTCACCAACGACGGCCCGGGCGCGGCCACCGGCGTCACCCTCACCGTGCCGCTGCCCGCAGGCCTGCGGAACGTCACCGTCACCGCGCCGCCCGGCGTCACCTGCGACAACACGGTGGTCTGCGTGATCGGCACCCTGGCGCCCGGCGCCACGGTCACCATCGACATCGGCGGCGACCTCGGCGCCGACGCCAACGGGCCGTTCGACATCGTCGCGACCACCACCAGCGCCACCGACGACCCCGACGACACCGACAACTCGGTCACCGCCACCGGCGCCGTGCAGGTCGTGTCCGACCTGGTCCTCGCCGCCACCCTCGGCCCGGACCCGCTGGTGGCGGGCTCCGCCGCGGCCATCACCGCGACCGCCACCAACCAGGGCCCCTCGATCGCCCGCAACGTCACCATCACCGTGCCGGTGCCCGACGGCCTCCAGTCCGTCGTGGTCAACGCCCCCGCCGGGGTCACCTGCGACACCACCGCCACCTGCGTCGTCGACACCCTCGAACCCGGCGCCAGCGTCGAGATCACCGTCGTCGGCACCGTCGCCGCCGACCGGGTCGAAGACCTCGCCACCACGGTGACCGCCGACTCCGACTCGATCGACCTCGACACCGACACCAACTCGGTCGCCCTGACCAAGCCGGTCACCGCCTTCGCCGACCTGTCCGTGGTCGCCGACTTCGAAGCCGCCCAGCTCACCGCTGGCTCCGAGGCCACCATCCGGGCCACGGTCCGCAACGCGGGCCCGTCCACGTCGAGCAAGACCCGGTTCTCCCTTGGACTCCCGGGCGAGCTGCAGAACATCACGATCACCGCCCCGCCGGGCGTCACCTGCGACAACACCATCGCCTGCGACCTCGGCGACCTGCCGCCCGGCGCGTCCCTGGACTTCGTGGTCCGCGGCGTCTTCGACTCCGACGTCACCGGCGACGCCGCCGTGACCGCCCAGGTCGAGTCCGCCACCCCCGACCCGGACCCGAGCAACGACTCGGTGTTCGTCAGCCAGGACGTCACCTCCGTCACCGACCTCGGCGTCACCATGAACGGCCCCGCCCAGGTCACCGCCGGTGAGGACATCACCTGGGGCATCACCGTCCACGCGGGCGGCCCCTCCGACGCCCGCAACGTCGTCCTGGTCGACACCCTGCCCAAGGGCGTCACCCTGGTCGCCGCGGACCCGTCCTGCACCCTCACCGACCGCACCCTCCGGTGCGTGCTCGGCACCGTCACCACCGACACCGACCGGATCCTGACCATCACCGCCCACGTCGACGCCAACTACGTCGGCGGCCAACTCGACAACGCGGTCTCGGTCACCTCCACCACCGCCGACACCGACCAGGACAACAACACCGCGGCCGTCGCCTCCGACGTCGCCCGCTCGGTCGACCTCGGCATCGACAAGACCCTCACCCCGGCCTCGGTCACCCCCGGCGGCCAGGCCACCTTCACCCTCGACGTCTACAACTACGGACCGTCCGCGGCGACCGGCGTCCTCGTCACCGACCCGCTGATGACCGGACTGACCCCGGCCACCGCCACCGCCACCAAGGGCTCCTGCGTCATCGACGGCCAACTCGTCACCTGCGCGCCCGGCGACCTCGACCCGCTGGAGACCATCCAGATCACGATCGTCGTCGACGTCGCGGCGGGCTTCGTCCCCGACGAGGTCAGCAACACCGCGACCGTGCTGTCCGACGACCCCGACAGCGACCCGATCGACAACGCCGCCAGCGTCGCGGGCCCGTCCGCGCCGCAGGCCGACCTGTCCGTGGTCAAGACCGCCGACCAGGCCAACCACCGGCCGGGCGACACGATCACCTGGCTGGTCACCACGACCAACAACGGCATCTCCACCGCCCGCGGCGTCACCGTGACCGACCTGCTGCCCGCCTCCGTCGAGGTCACCACCCCGCCGAACGGCTGCGTCACCCGCGGCAGCGCCCTGATCTGCGCCATCGGCGACATCAACCCCGGCGCCTCGACCCCGCTGACCATCACCGGCACCGTCCGCGCCGACGCCGCCGCGGGTCCGATCACCAACAGCGCCGCCGTCGCCTCCACCACCGCCGAACAGGACTCCGACGACAACTCGGCGGCCGTCACCACCCAGCTCAACGCCAGCCCCGACCTGCGGGTCACCAAGAGCGTCGACGGCGGGCAGATCGTGCCCGGCACCCAGGCCACCTGGGTGGTCACCGTGACCAACGCGGGCGACGCCTTCGCCCGGGACGTCGTGCTCACCGACGCGCTGCCCGCGGGCGCCACGCTGGTCTCCAGCACCGGCGCCACCTGCGCCAACACCGACGGCGTGGTCACCTGCCCGCTCGACGCGCTGGCCCCCGCGGCCACCGTCACGGTGCGGCTCCGCGCCGCCATCGCCGCGGACCTGGACGGCACGGCCATCAGCAACTCGGCCCGCGTCACCTCCAGCACCCCCGACGCCAACAGCGGCGACAACAACAGCGCGGTCAGCACCACCCTGACCAGGCAGACGGGCCTGTCGGTCACCAAGACGACCGAGCAGACCAAGGCCACCGTCGGCGACACCATCACCTGGGTGGTCACCATCGCCAACACCGGCCCGTCGGCCGCGCCGTCCGTCCAGGTCACCGACCTGCTGCCCGAGGGGATCACCCTGATCTCCGCGGTCACCAGCCAGGGCACCTACGACCCGGCCACCGGCCTCTGGCACCTCGACTGGGTCGGCCCCGCGGACCAGCGCACGCTGACCGTCACGGCCCGCGTCGACCGCGAAGGACCGCTGGTCAACATCGCCACCCTCGCCGTCCAGGACGTCCTCGACTCCGCCGACGACAACTCCGCGTCCGCCACCACCGAGGTGAGCGCCGCCGAGACGAGCACCGAGACACCCACCCCGACGACCGAGACGCCCACCACCAGCACCAACGGCGGCACCACGACCACGACCGACGACACCGCCACCGACCAGGACCTCAGCTACACCGGCTTCCCGGTCCTGCGGTGGCTGAGCCTCGGCCTGCTGCTCACCCTTCTGGGCGTCACGCTGGTGTACCAGCCCTGGCGCCGAGGTAGGCGTTCATGACCTGTGGCACGCCGTCCACCCGGGCCCCGGGCGCGGGTGGACACGTCCACGGCGGTCCGCGGCGGAACCCCCGCCGCGGACCGGGAGGACGGAACCCCCGCCACGGGCCGGGGGTGCGGGAAGGAGAACGCGCGGTGGCGCGCATTCTGATCGCGGAGGACGACGACGACCTGCGTGAGCTGATCACGTTCAAAATCGAACAGGCGGGCCACACCACCACCCCGGTGGGCACCGGCCCCGAGGTACTCGACCAGGTCGCCGCCGACCGGCCCGACCTGCTGCTGCTCGACGTCACCCTGCCCGGCATGGACGGCCTGCGGGTCTGCGCCACCCTCCGCGAGCGCCACCCCACCCCGCACCTGCCGATCATCCTGCTCACCGGCATGACCAAGCAGTCCGACATCGACGCGGGCCTCACCAGCGGCGCCGACGACTACGTCTGCAAACCCTTCAAACCCGCCGACCTGCTCGACCGCATCCACGCCCTCCTCCCGAGCCATGAGGGGTGACGGGCCGCTGATGGACCCCCGCGACATCGACCCCGGCTCCATCCACATGGCGCCACCCACCCACGCACCACCCCCCGACGAACCCGAAGACGACCTCACCCCCGAGGACGACCACCGCCCGACCTGGCGCTGGACCGTCGGCAGGCTCCTGGCCGCCGGCTACATCCTGGCCATCGGCAGCCTCCTCGTCGTCGGCTTCAACTCCTTCATCCGCATCGGCACCCTCATGCAGGACCGCCGACCCGTCGAACACAGCCACGAGGTCCTCGCCCAGATCGGCGACGTGTGGCAGCGCATCCAAGACGCCGAACGCGGCCAACGCGGCTTCCTCATCGCGGGCGACCCCCAGTACCTCACTCCGTACAACAGCGCCGCCGACTCCCTGCGCCCCGCCCTGGCCACCCTCCGCAGCCTGGTCGCCGACGAACCGCAGTCCGTCCAACTGGCCCAGTCGCTGGAGCCGGTCGTCAACGACAAACTCGACGAACTCGCCGAGACCATCGCCCTCTACCAGACCCAGGGCCCCGCCGCCGCCATCGAACTCGTCTCCACCGGGCGCGGAGCCCGCGACATGGACGCCATCGAGGACATCCTCGGCACCATGCGCCGCGAGGAGGAGGAACTGCTGGCGCTGCGCGAACAGGTCAGCACCGAGAGCGGCGAAGGCACCCGCGAACTCATCGCCTGGACCACCATCGGCGTCGGCGCCCTGGCCGCCCTCGGCGCCTTCTGGGTCACCCGCAAGGTCACCCGCCCCGTCGCCCGCGTCACCGCCGCCGCTGTCCAGGTCTCCTCGGGCAACACCACCGAACGCGCCGTCGTCGGCGGACCGGTCGAGATCGAGCGGATGGCCATGGCCGTCAACGCCTCCATGCAGGCCATGGTCGAGGCCCGCGACCAGGCCGTGGCCGCCAGCAAGGCCAAGGCCGCGTTCCTGGCCACCATGAGCCACGAGATCCGCACCCCGATGAACGCCGTCATCGGCATGACCGGGCTGCTGCTCGACACCGACCTCACCACCGAGCAGCAAGAACTGGTCCGCATCGTCCGCGACAGCGGCGACGCCCTGCTCGCGGTCATCAACGAGATCCTCGACTACTCCAAGATCGAGGCGGGCGAACTGGAACTGGAGGACGCCTCCTTCCACATCGCCGACTGCCTCGACAGCGCCCTCGCCCTGGTCGCGGTCGCCGCGGGGGAGAAGGACCTCGAACTCATCGGCTACGTCGACTCGTCCTGCCCGCCCGTGCTGCGCGGCGACGCCACCCGGCTCCGGCAGGTCCTGCTCAACCTGCTCAGCAACGCGGTCAAGTTCACCGCCCGCGGCGAGGTCGCCATCAACGTCCGCGCCGAACGCGTCTCCAACGAGGGCGACGGCGTCATCCGGCTGCACGCGGCGGTCAGCGACACCGGCATCGGCATCCCCCAGGAACACCTCGGCAGGCTGTTCCAGTCGTTCAGCCAGGTCGACGCCTCCACCACCCGCCGCTTCGGCGGCACCGGCCTCGGCCTGGCCATCAGCCACCGCCTCGCCGCCGCCATGGGCGGCGACATCACCGTCAACAGCACCCCCGGCCTCGGCTCCACCTTCACCGTCACCGCGATCCTCCGCGTGTCCCCGGTCACCGGCGGCGGAGACCTCCAACCCAGCTGGGCCGCGGTCATGACCGACCGCGTCGCCCTGGTCGTCGACGACAACGACACCAACCGCAGCGTGCTGTCAGCCCAACTGGCCGACATGGGTCTGCGCTCCACCGACTTCGTCTCCGCCAAGGCCGCCCTCGAAGTGGTCCGCAGCGGCGTCCACTTCGACGTCGCGCTGCTGGACATGGAGATGCCGGAGATGGACGGCCTCGAACTGGCCGCCAAACTACGCCAACTCCCCAGCGGCCAACGCCTGCCGCTCATGCTCCTCAGCAGCGTCACCGTCCCCCTCACCAAAGACCAACGCGAGATGTTCGAGTCGGTCCTCACCAAACCCGTCCGGGTCAGCACCCTGCGCACCACCCTGCACCGACTCCTCACCGGAGCCCAGGAAGCCGCCGAACGCGAACGCAAACCCGGCCCCGCCCCCGTCGGCGCCGCCGTCCTGCGCATCCTGGTGGCCGAGGACAACCTGGTGAACCAGAAGGTCGCCCAACTCATGCTCGCCAAACTCGGCTACCGAGCCGACATGGTCTCCAACGGCCGGGAAGCCGTCCAAGCCATCCGCCTACGCCCCTACGACGTCATCCTCATGGACGTCCGCATGCCCATCATGGACGGCCTCGAAGCCACCAAAACCATCCGAGCCGAACTCCCCGAAGACCGCCAACCCCACATAGTCGCCATGACGGCCAGCGTCCTGGTAGAAGACTGGAACGCCTGCACGGCGGCGGGAATGAACGACTACCTGCCCAAACCGGTACGCCCCGCCGACCTGGCCGAGGTCCTCCGCAAACTGACCGCGGAAATCCCCCAAGCCCGCATCGAGGACGACCACACCCCGGCCCCCCGACAAATCACCGAGCCCCGCACCCCCGACAAGACCACCAAACCCATATCCACCCCGGAAGTACAAGAGCGCGCCACCGCCATCCGAACCCGCCTGGAAGAACTAACCGGCCCAGACCCCTCAGAACCCGAACGCGCCCTCATGGCCAAACTCCTGACCTCCTTCTCCGTGAAATCCCCCACCACCCTCACCGAACTGGCCGACTCCCTCAACGCGGGCGACAAAGAGCAAACCGCCACCCAAGCCCACACCCTCAAAGGCGCCGCCGCCAACATCGGCGCCTCCACCCTCGCTGAACTCTTCGCCGACCTCGAAGACAAGGCCCGCTCCGCCACCCTCCCCGCGGCCGAACCCACCCTCGCCCCCCTCCGCGACGAACTAGACCTCGTCATCGCCGCCATCACCCTCCTCACCACCCAACTAGGCACCCAAGCCCTAGCCCCCTAACCCGCCCCACCCCAAGCCCTAGCCCCCACCCCACCCCACCCTGCCTTGCCCGCCCCGCCTGGCCCGCCGTGCCTGCCCCGCCCCGCCCACCCCGCCCCACCCCACTCTGCCTGGCCCACTCCGCCTGGCACGCCCCGCCTTGCCCGCCGTGCCTTGCCCACCTCGCCTCGCCTCGCCTTGCCCTGCCCCGCCCCGCCGTGCCTGCCCTGCCCCGCCTTGCCTGCCCCGCCCGCCTTGCCCTGCCCACCTCACCTTGCCTGCCCTGCCCCGCCCCGCCCGCCTTGCCCTGCCCACCTCACCTTGCCTGCCCTGCCCCGCCCCGCCCGCCTTGCCCTGCCCACCTCACCTTGCCTGCCCTGCCCCGCCCCGCCCGCCTTGCCCTGCCCACCTCACCTTGCCTGCCCTGCCCTGCCTCGCCTCGCCCGCCTTGCCCGCTTGACCCACCCCGCCCCACCTGATCGCCCAGCCCACTCCGCTTAGCCCAACCGCTTTCTCATCTCGCTCCGTCTTGTCCTGCCCTGCTCGCCTTCATCTCGCCTCGCCCCGCCACGTAGGCACCTGAACTTCGCCCTGCCTCGCTCGCCCTCATCTGGTGCCACTCCGCCCTGCCCTACCTCGATTCCCAATTCCACCCCAGCTCGCCCACTCACCCCTGATCTCTGTCTTGCCACACTTCGCCGCCTTGCCTTACCCCCTACCCACTCCCACCTGCTCGCCTCGTTCCTTCACGCCCCCACCTCGGCTTGCGTCACCCGTCTCACTCCACCCCTCCCCATCTCGCCCACCCGTCCTCACCTCGCTCACCCACACGCCTCCAGTTCGCCTCGCTGGCCTCCGTCACATTCCACCCGCTTGGCCTTACACCTTCGTCCGTCGCGCCTTGTTCGTCCCGCTCTGCCCGGCCTTTCCTGTCCTTCTCGGCTCTGCCTCCCCGCCTCGCCTGCTTTGCCTTTACCGTCTCACTCCACTCCGCTAGCCCGGCTCCGCCCCGCTCGCCCATCCCGGTTCACCCTCGCCTCACTCCATTCCGTCTCGCCCTATCTCGCTCCATCCCATTCGCTTCGCCTGGCCCGGCCCCGCCCCGTCCGGCCACGTCTCGTGCCTGCTCTGTCCCGTTCTGCCTCGTCCCCGCCTTGCCTTGCCCCGTCCTTCGCCCTCGCCTCAGACTCGCCCCGCCCACCGCGCCTTCGGGCGCATAACCACCATCACTCTTCAGTCCCCCTAATTGGGGTCGCCGGCCGATTTCTGCTCGCCAGAAGACCTCCACGCCCGTCGACCGCTCAAGACTTTGCTCATTCGGGTCCACCTCATCGGGCGATCCAAATCGGGAACCAATACCGATGATCATTTCGTTGCTTGATTATTGCAGTGCGCCCAAGCGGCCTCTACCCAAAGCTCAGCCCTAGCCGCCCCACAACCGGAACCGTAGGCCGAACAACGCAGGCCGGGCATCCGCGCAGCAGCAGACGGCAGCCCGCCGAGACCGGATTCGTGAACCAACCAGGGAGGTCGGGTCTATCCCATGATCGGTGTGTCCGGCGTTGTTGATCAGTAGGTCTCGGCTCCTGGCCAGCGGTCACCGAATGTGATGGCGAACGCGTTGAGCACGGGCTTCCAACGCATCGTCCATCGGGCGCGGCCTGTGCCGGTGGGGTCCAGGCTGCGTGTCACAAGATACAGGCACTTCATCGCTGCCTGTTCGGTTGGGAAATGTCCGCGTGCTCGGATAGCTCGGCGGTAGCGGGCGTTCAGGGACTCGATGGCGTTCGTAGAGCAGATCATGCGCCGGATCTCGATATCGTAGCCGAGGAACGGGATGAACTCTTCCCAGGCGTTGTGCCAGAGCCGAATCATGGCCCCGTACTTCTTGCGCCATTTCTCCTCGAGTTCATCCAACGCGATGAGAGCGGCGTCGGGACTGGGCGCGGTGTAAACGGGTTTGATGTCCTGTTTCACCGCGTCCCAGTCCTGACGGGCGACCAACCGGAACGTGTTCCGGATCAAGTGAATGACGCAGGTCTGGACGATGGTCTGCGACCAGACATTGGTGACGACTTCGGGGAGGCCTTTCAGGCCGTCGCAGACGAGGAAGAACACGTCGGCCACGCCGCGGTTCTTGAGATCGATCAGCACGCTCATCCAGAATTTGGCGCCCTCGCCACCGGCGCCCATCCACAGGCCCAGGACGTCCTTGTGGCCGTCCACGGTGACGCCGATGGCGGCGTAGACGGGCCGATTGGCGACCTGGCCGTCCCGGACCTTGACGACGATCGCGTCGATGAACACCGCCGCGTACACGGCGTCGAGTGGGCGGTTGGCCCACTCGTTCATTTCAGCGACGACTTTGTCGGTTATCCGCGATACCGTCTCTTTGCTGACCGACGCTCCATAGATCTCCGCGAAATGCGCCGAGATATCCCCAGTGGTCATCCCTTTCGCATACAGCGACAGCACGATCTCGTCCACATCGGTGAGTCGACGCTGCCGTTTCTTCACGATGTGCGGTTCGAACGTGCTTTCTCGGTCCCGCGGCACGTCGATCTCGACCTCACCCGCGGCGTCGGAGATCACGGTCTTCGGCCGCGTGCCGTTCCGCACATTCGTCGAGTCACGCTCGGGCGCGGCCCGATTCTTCTCGTGACCGAGATGTTCGGTCATCTCTTCGTTGAGCGCGGTTTCCAGCACGTTCTTGGTGAACAACTTCAGCAGGCCGTCCGGGCCGGTCAACGCCAGCCCTCGAGCCTTGGCCTCGGCCACCATCGCCGCCGCGGCGGCCTGCTCCGGCGACAGCTCCCGCGCCGGCTTCGACTCACTCTTGCGTGGACTCACAACATCGGATGTCATCACTCACAGTGCCCATCCCGCCGGACCTTCGGCCCGGCGTGTCGGGCCGGAAACACCGATTTTGAAACAGTCCCGAGAGGTCCGGCGAAGCGCGCCTCTCAGACGTGGCAGACGTGGGTCAGCGCGAGTTCGCGAACAGCCGCGCTGAACGGATGCCCGGGATCCATCGTGGCCAGCGGGTGACCGTTGTTGATCGACTGGGGCACGTCCGCCGTGGTCGGCAACCACGCCGCGATCGGCGCCCGAGCCGCCTCGACGATCTCGCCCTCCGGCAGCCCGCTGTCCGAGATCGCCCGGTTCACCACGACCGTGCGCAGCGCGGGCGAGTGGTCGAGCAGATCGAGCATGCTGTGCACCTGCCTCAGCCCACGCAACCCCGGCCGCTCCGGGGTGGTGATCAAGATCTGCTGGTGCGCGTACTCCAACGCGGTCAGCACGTGCTTGTTGACCACCGAGGGCGTGTCGATCACCACATAGCTGTACATCGTCGACAGCACGGCCAGCAGCTCGCTCACGACCCGCTCCGGCAGCCGCCCGGGGTCGCCGAGGATGGTGGGGGCGAGGACCGCGTAGAGGCCGTGCGCCAGGCGGGTGGCGACGTGGGCCTCGGGAACACCTCCGGCGTCCGCCTCGGCGTCGAACATGTCGGCGATGGTGCCCGCGGCGAAATCGAGGTCGACCAGGCACACGGGCCCCGTCCGGCGGGTGGCGAGGACGGCGGCCAGGTTCGCCGCCACGGTCGACTTGCCGCAACCTGCGCGGCCCCCGGTGACCGTGATGATGTGTGCGCTCACGCTGTCCAAATCCCTATCCGCCTGCCCGGCACCCGATCCGACCCTGCCAGGGCTTCGGCCCCCGACGGCGCCCGGCTGTCACAGAGCGTGGCCGATGGTGGGAGCATTCGGCAGCGGGTGACCGGTCGCATTGTCACTCCAGGTGGCCGACCGCTGTCGGGCGGTCGCCCGACATATCGATGTGACCTGGGGCTCCATGACATCTGAGGAAAACCGCCCGGGGAATCGGCCACATTTCGCGGCTTCCTGTAACCCCAGCCAGCGGTAAACCGACAGTCACCAGTGTCATCGCCCGTGTGGGTGATGAGGGAAGGTGGAGTCTGGTGATCCGCACCGTCGTGGTCGACAGTGACACGTTGACCCGGTATGGGCTGTCGATGCTCGCGGGCGCGCACCCCGACATCGAGGTCGTGGCCGAGACGGGCTCGGCGGTGGCCGCGCCCGGCCTGGTCGCCGAGGCCAAGCCCGATGTGGTCCTCATCGACGTCGACCTCACCGACGGCGACGGTCTCCGGCTGGCCCGCGAACTGCGTGGCCGCTACCCCGCCCTCGGCATCGTGGTGCTGACCTCCATCGACCAGGACGACGTGCTCTTCCGGGCCCTCGACCACGGCGCGTCCGCGTTCGTGGTCAAGACCGCGCCGGTCATCGAGGTGCTCGGCGCCATCCGCCACGCGGCCGTCGCGGCCACCTCCTTCACCGCCACCGGCCTGCTGGACGCCCTGACCCGCCGCCGGGAGCAGGAGGCGCGGTTCGCGCTGTCACCGAGAGAACGCCAGGTCCTGACCCTCCTCCGGGACGGCAAGTCGATCCCGGAGATCGCGGGCACCATCCACATCAGCAAGTCCACCGCCAAGACCTACGTCGCCCGCCTCTACGACAAGCTAGGCGCCTCCAGCCGAGCCCAGGCCCTGGTCACGGCCCTGCGCACCGGCCTCATCGACTACGACGGCGACCTCTCCTCCGCCCCAGGCTGACCCATCACCCGCCCCCCAGGTACATCGCTTCATCCGATCCATCCGGCACCGCGAGGCCGCGCCGCAGCCAACAGTGCCCTCACCGCCGTCGGATACCGCCATGACCGCCGGATACCGCCACCACTGCCGGGCGGCCCACCACTCCGCCGCCGGACACCTGTGCCGCCAGACCACGACGGCAGCCGGATCAACACTGCCGCTGGACCGTCACCACCACCGGACCGCCTCCGTTGTCACTGTCTCCGTTGTCACTGCCGCCGGACCACAGCCGCTGCCGTGCCAACCATCCACGCCGGACCAGACACCGCCGGACGGCCCCGTGCCAGCACCTGCTCCAACGGCAGCACCTCACACTTCGGCAACCGCTCAGACAACCCCGGCATCCGCCCGGCAGCGGTTCCGTGCACAGTTGGCTGCCGGGTCGCTGACCCAGCCGTCATCGACATGGCCGGCTCGCCCGCCGCCACGTGGTCCGCTGGACACGGCCTCGCCACCCCGCCCGGCATCTCGGCGGGACGGCCGACCTCGCCCACCGAAGGCTCACCCGGACCCGATCGAGTACCCACCTCGACGTGCCCCTGAGCAGGCCGAATCGCAGGAAGAGCCGACGGTCCCGCGGAGCGTGGGACTTTGGTCACGAGGGCCATCAAGTCTTGCTCAGGTCCCTCCACCGACTGCCGAAGGGCGGTGTAGATCGGCTCCCGGTCCCGTCCCGCAGTGGGACGTCACCCCGGTGAGCCCCTGTGCGGCGTCCGGAAAGGGCGGCAACGATGGCTCTCGGCAAGGCCAAGGTCGGCGTGCGGCTTGGCGGATCCTTCACTGTCCTGGTGCTCCTCATCGTCTTCGCGGCCACTGCCGGGTGGTGGGGCCTGAACCAGCAGGACGACATCGGCAACCGCCTCGACCAGTTGCGACTCGTGCAGGACGACATCGACCAGGTCAAGTACGACGCCGCCGACCTCACCGGCTGGCAGGCCCTGATGATCGCCGACGCGGGTGCCTACGGCTCCGCCAAGGCCCTGGCCCCCGACGCCTACAACCGCGCAGCGGAACTCAAGGCCAAGGACGCCCTCTACGCCCACCTCAACTCCGCGCACGTCGACTCCCTGACCGCCGCCGAGCGCGCGATCTTCGCCACCCTCAAGCCCGCCTGGGACGACTTCTTCGCCTGGGACACCAAGATCGTGCAGTGGCTGCAGCAGGACGACTCGCAGGCGGCCCGCGCCCGCGCGATGGACAGCATCAACGGTGGCGAGGCCTCCGCCGCCTACGGCAAAGTCCTCGACGCCAGCACCAAGCTGTCCGAGTCGGTCAACGCCCGCATGAAGGCGCTGCAGGCTGAGGCGGACAGCGCCCAGTCCGGCAGCTCCTGGGTGCTCATCGCCACCCTGATCACCGCGCTCGTGCTGGCCACCGGCCTGGCCCTGTGGGCCACCCGCTCCGTCGTGCGCCCGCTGGCCGTGGTCGTGCGGTCCCTGGGCAAGCTGGAGCACGGCGACCTGACCGCCCGCGCCGACCTGCCGGGCACGGACGAGATCGCCCAGGTCGGCAACGCCGTCGACCGCACCATCGAGTCCCTGCGCGGCACCGTGACCACCCTCGCCGGGCACGCCAAGTCGCTCGCGTCGGCCTCGGACCGGCTGTCCGCGGTCTCCACCGACATCGCGGGCTCCGCCGCCGACGCCAGCTCCCAGGCGGGCGCCGTGACCAAGGCCGCCGAACTGGTGCTGCAGAACGTCGACACCGTCGCCACCGGCGGCACCGAGATGGGCGAGTCCATCCGCCAGATCGCCGACAACGCCAGCGAGGCCGCCGACGTCGCCACCAAGGCGGTGACCGTCGCGGAGCAGACCAACTCGACTGTCGCCAAACTGGGCGTGTCGTCCGTGGAGATCGGCAACGTGGTCAAGGTGATCACCTCGATCGCGGAGCAGACCAACCTGTTGGCGCTGAACGCCACCATCGAGGCCGCTCGGGCGGGCGACGCGGGCAAGGGGTTCGCCGTGGTCGCCGGTGAGGTCAAGGACCTGGCCCAGGAGACCGCCAAGGCCACCGAGGACATCATCACCCGCGTCGAGGCCATCCAGACCGACACCGCCGATGCGATCACCGCGATCGGTGAGATCGTGGCGACCGTCGGCCGGATCAGCGACTTCCAGATCGTCATCGCCGCGGCGGTGGAGGAGCAGACCGCCACCACCAACGAGATGAACCGCAGCCTCGCCGAGGCCGCGTCCAGCAGCCGCGAGATCGCCACCAACATCAACGGTGTCGCCTCGGCCACCAGCACCACGACCGCCGGTGTCCAGCACTGGCAGCAGGCCGCCACCGAACTGGCCCAGATGAGCGGCGAGATGCACAGCGTCGTCGCCCAGTTCCGCCTGTAGCAGGTCGACGACAGCAGTCGCCCACGGTTGCCCGGTACCCGGCCATGCCCGGATACCGGGCAACCGTGTTCCTGCCAGGCGGCATCCCGGTGAGACCGATCAACAGCCTCACCGGCGGCGCCCCGGCACTGGACAGCCGTTCCCGGCGTGCTCTGACGCGACACGTACCGACCCACAGCGGAGGACGGGAATCCTCCGCCGCGCAACCGCGGAGATCGTCCGAGGCGTCGAGCGCGGATCAGAGTGCTGCGTGTTCCCGGGATCAGAGCGTCGCGTCGAAGAGATCCGGCAGGACCGAACTCGAAGACGCCACCTCTGGGGAGCGGCATGTCCAGGCCGGGGCGCATGAGCGGGTTGGGTCATCCGATGCGTCGCCGGGGTGCGAATCCCGGAGGATGGTGGATGGCCTGCGGGTGAGGTGATCCCGCGAGCCATCCTCCGGAGTGGACGGCGACCCGTCGGGCGACCGCGCCCGACCATGCGACCTGGCGTTCCTTTATCCAGGACATATTGCTATTCAGTTGTATGGTTCATGTCCCATGTGGACTCCTTTCTGGCCGGATTTGCTTGTACGACCAGGTTCTCAGCGGCGCAACCCGCTGTCTGTGCCCGGCGAGAATCTGTGGACAACTCGCGGGCATGTGGATAACTCCGGCCGTCGGCGGTGGTCGGCGACGCCGATGATGATCTCTGCGCTACCGTGTCCCCAGGAGGCTGATCGCAGGTGCGGACGCGGATCGATTTCGTCCCTTATCCGGCATACGGACACGTCCTGCCGATGCTGGCGGTCGCCGAAGAACTCGTGCTCAGAGGGGTCCGCGTCCGCGTCGTCGTCGACAGCCGGTTCTCCGAGCTGGTTGCCGCAGCCGGTGCGGAGCCGATCTCGCCCGCCATGCGCGCCGATGTCTATGTGCCCGCCCGGATCGGGGGAGTGGGGACCGGGCGCTACCTCGCGGGCCGGGTACGCAAGCGCCTCGTCGACCGGCACACCCGACACGTCGTGGCCGATCTGCTCGCGGGCGAGTGGGCCGACCTGACGGTGGTTGACCCGGCAGTCCGCGCGGTGAATAGGTTCCTGTCCGGCTCGGGCGCTCCTGCCGTGCTGTTCAGCACGACCTTCCTATCCGGAAACGGACTCAGAGCGGCCAGACGGGAACGGCTGGCGCTGGTCAATGCCATCCGTTGCCTCCAACCGGGCGCGGCGCCGGAGGGCGCGCGGTTCGTCGGCCCGCTCCTGCCCAAGTTCACCGATCTTGGTGACACCTCGGATCTCGTTTACCCGCAAGGAGATCCGGTACTATACGTATCACCTGGGACAGTATGGGCATGGACTCCCGCATATATGCGCGCTGTGGTGGCGGCGTTCGCGGGCTCTCGATGGCGGGTCGTGGTGGCGACCGGTCCGGTGGATCCGACCATGCTCGGAAACCTGCCGGACAATGTCATCGCACGGAGGTTCATGCCCCAGCAGGCGGTGTTGGCGAGGTCTTCCGTTTTCCTGACGCACGCGGGTATGAACTCCAGCCTGGAGGCGTTGGCGGCGGGAGTACCGATGGTGGTGCGTCCGCGGGCGGCCGACCAGCGCCACATCGCCAAGACCCTGGTGCGGCTCGAGGTGGCCGTACGGGCGCCCAGGACGGTCGCCGACCTACGGGGTGCGGTGGAGTCGGTGGCGGCTGACGCGGGGGTGCGCGCGGCGGTCGGGGTGTGGCGCGAGAGGTTGGCGCGCCACACCCCCGTATCGGACGCGGCAGATCTGCTGCTGGATTTCGTCGAACACGGGCAGGGCGCGCGCACGGGTAGAGCGCGATCGGGCATCTGAGGTGCGCGGTATTCGAGTTGTGTCCTCGGACATCGCGCGAATTCGGCCTGCCTTCAGGTGGGTTCCCCTCGCTTGTGTCGATTTGTATGTCGTCGGCGTTGGTGAACTTGGTGACGGTGATACGTGTCGGCGTGCCCGGCATCGGGCTCTCGGGCCGTCGGAGGGTGGTGAACTGCGCCCCGGCGTTGAACCGGCGCGGCTAGAGTACGAGGCCGGAGCGAGAGAGGCGGGGGTCGCCGGTGGTGGACAGTGGGGTGCCGCGGTTGCTGCCCGGGGATGAGCCGGGCTTCCTCAACCGGGGGCGGGAGATCGATGCGTTCCGTCGGTTGGTCGTCGGCACCGGCCCTGTCGCGGTAGAGGGTCCAGGACGAATCTGGCTCACCGGCCCGCCTGGCATCGGCAAGACCACGTTGGCCGTGCGGTTGGGGAACCTGTTCGAGACGCGGTTCACCGACGGCATCCTCTACGCCGACCTCCGCGGTTCGACGCCCGACAACGCCGCCGATGTGGCCGACGTGTTGCGGCACTTCCTGCGCCAACTGGGCAAGGAGCCCGCCGAGATCCCCGGTGCCCTCGACGAACTGGCCGCCGACTTCCGCTCGCACACCGCCAACCGGGCCATCCTGGTGGTGCTCGACGACGCCCGGACGTCGGCTCAGGTGCGGCCACTGCTGCCGTCGTCGCCGGACGCGGTCGTGCTCGTCACCAGCAGGCGCCACCTGGACGGCCTGGTGTACAGCGGGTTCAGCCGCATCGAGCTGGAGAACTTCACCACCGACGACGCCATTCGGTTGGTGCGGGGCATCGTGGGTGCCGAGCGGTTCGCCGCCGAACCCGCCGCAGGCGAGCGGCTGGTCAACTTCTGCTCGGGGTTGCCGCTGGCGCTGCGCGTGGTGGCCGCGCGCATTCTCGCCCGCCGCACCCGCTCGCTCGCCGCCTTGGTCGACCAGATCACCAAGGCGCCGTTCGAACACCTGCGGTTGGAAGGTGACGCGCCGGTGGAAGCTGTCTTCGACGCGTCCTTCGCCGACCTCGACGAAGAACAACGCCGGGCCTACTGCCTGCTCGGCCAGATCCCCGCCGCCGAGTTCGACCTGGCCGCTGCCGCCGCTGTCCTGGACCGGTCGATCTCGGAGACCAACGACCTCGTCGACGACCTGGACGAAGCGTACCTGGTTCGCCGCGCCGATGACCGTGTCGCCATCCACAGCCTGGTTCGCGAGCACGCCCGCGCCCGTGCGGAGGCCGCCGACCTGGAGCCACGGGCGGCACGCCTCCGCGCGGTCGGCTGGTACCTCCGCAGGGCCGCCGCCCTCAGCAAGAACGTTTCCCGGCGGTGGAGCGTCAGTGCCCGAGCCGAGGCGATCGATCCCGCCTACGACGGCGACGACGCCTACCGACCCGCGGCCGCGGAGCTCGAACGCGACGACGCCGTGTACCCGGCGATCGCCGCGCTGGCCGACGAACTCTCGCTCGACCAAGCGTGCGCGGAACTCGGTGAGGCGCTGCAACCCTGGTACTACAACACCGACCGCACCTCGCACCTGCTCGCCGTGCTGCGGCTCGCGGTGCCCGCCGCCGACGCGCTCGGCGATGTCCGGCTCTCCATGCGCCTGCACCACGACCTCGGCTCCGCGCACGAGAAGGCGAAGGAGTTCCCTGCCGCGCTCCGGGAATTCGAGCGCGCCATGGGGTTGGCCCAGGAGTGCGGAGATCGGCTGGGTGAGGCGAGCGCGGTCGAGTGGTCCGGCTTGGTGCTGCGCCAGGTCGGCGACCACGCCTCGGCGGTTGACCGGTTCGAGCGGGCACGGGAAATCCTGCGCACGGGGGAGATCGAGAACCGGGAACACCGTGAACGGGCTCTCGTGCTGCTTTCACTGCACCGGGGAACCGATCTTGTCGCGCTCGGCCACACCGCGGAGGCGGATGCCGAGCTGCGCGACGCCCTCGAGTGGTTCCACGACCGGGGCGAGGTGATCAACGAGGCGCGCGCGTTGCTCGCGCTCGCGCCGATCTCGGGCGATCAGGCGCGTCCGACGTTGGAACGCGCGCTTGAGCTGTTCGCGGCGGGTGGTCTGCGGTCCAAGCAGATAGACGCCTTGGTGGCACTTGCCGAACTCGACTTCGCCGACGGTGAACAGGCCGCCGCGGTGGGCCGACTGCGAGAGGCTCGCGAGCTGGCACGGCAGATCGGCTTGTGGTCGGTGGTGGAGAGCCTAGACGAGCGGCTGGCTCGGCATTCCGTCTGATCAGGCGCGTCGCTCCGGTTGTGTGCTGGGCGATCAACGCCGGTTTGTTCAAGGCACACCGCGGGAATCTACGTGCGCTGCCCGCGCCTGATCAATCCACCCGAAACGGTGACGATTTCGCCAAAGCCAACTGATACCTTGTTGGTGGGCGTTGATTTCCTTCATCCAGGAACCCTCAGGACGTGGCCGAGATGTCGTAGTCGCGTGCCCCAACATGTGCCCGGACCGACGGCGTGAGTTCGCTGAGCTTCGCTCCGGAGAACAACCAGGCGGCGGCGACCGACGCGCACAGCCCGGCATCGGCGTTCGATGTCAGCGTGACCGTTTCCCCTTCCCGGGACCGGACGGTGGCTGACGTCCGTGACAGGACTGCGGCAAGCGCACATCCGGGATAGCGGGCCAAGAACTCGCTCAACGCCACATCGAGGTCTTCGTCGAGTTCCGAGTCGTACAGGAACAACACGTCGGCGTGCCCTCGGAGGCGTCGGCCGGGGTGGCGGGCGTGCACTGCCAAGTGCTGGTGGTCCGCCGTGAGGGTGGTCCGCGCGTCGGCCGGGTAGCGGCTGACCTTGACCGCCCGGCCGGTGACATGGGTGGCGGCATTCCACGCGGACACCCGGGACTCGGTGAGGTCGATGCCGGTGAGCGGCACCGGGTGCACCACTGGCTCGGGCTGTGGCTCCGGTAAGTCCAGGACCCGATAGAACAGCGACCGCAGTCGGTCCGGTGACTCGTCGGGGATGGACGACACCAGGCGCCGTACCGAGGGGTGGCTGTCGTGGCCGCGGGCGAGGGCTGCTTCCACCTGCGCGAGCAGGGGGTGGCCGGGGACGAGTCGTGGCGCGGATAGGCCCAGCGCGTGGACCGCTGAGCCTTGAGCGACGACGTCCTCGGGGAAGGCGGCCAGGAGCACGGGATGGCCCAGGGCGGCGGCGTAGCAGGTGACAGCGCCGTTGTCGCCGATCACGCAGTCGGCGGCGACGAGGGCGGCTTGCCAGCCGGTCAGGTCGGGGATCAGGACCAGCCCGGCCCGGGCGCAGTCGGCGAGCCAGGTCCGGATCTGCCGGGGACCATGGCCTCTGGTGGCGTTGGGGTGGATGATCGCGGCGGTTCGGAAACGGTCCACGGGCAGTTCGGCCAGCAGGGATCGGTAGAACTCAGGCCAGGATCCCAGCAGGGACCGGGTGGACCAGGTGGTCGAGACCACTACCAGGACCTGGTCCGGCGCGACGCCGAGGCGGGCGCGGTAGTGGTTGCGCAGGTCGCGGCTGGCGCGCATGCGGTCGAGGCACGGGTCGCCCGCGAGGACCGCCGTGTGCGCGGCCTGGGGTACCGCTGTCCGCAGGCGGGCCACGTCGTTGTCGTGGGCGAGTACCAGGGCGTCGGCGATGGGTTCGCCGTTGTCGAGGAGCCATTGGGCGGTCAAGCCGAAGACCTGGTCGGCGCCGCGTGCCCCGGGAGCGCGCTTGGTGTAGCCGACTCCGTGGGACAGCAGGACTTTCGGCCCGTGGAGGTCGGGGACGCCGCCGTGCGGACTGGCGGTCAGCACCAGGTCGAACCGGGTGGACAGCGCTTGGTCCCAGGGGATCGTCTTCAGGCCCAGGGCGGTGATGGCTTCGGGGAGGCCGTCGTTGAACGGGTCGGTGCCGCACGTGGTCGCCAGCAGTTGCACGCGGAAGTCGGAGTCGAAGAGGTCGATGACGTCGAGGAGCCGGGACAGCGTGGCGATGTTGTGCGCCACCACCAGCACCACCCGCTGAGGTGCGACCGTCACCCACCGGTCGGCGTCGATGCCGATCGGAACCCGCTGCCTCGTCATCCCCCACCCTCGACCGCCGTCCCCGGTCACCCAGCCTAGGGCCGTGCCGGTGGTCCGTCGCTACCATGGCCGGAATGGGCGAGTACGTGGTGCGGGTCGTCGGGGTGACCGAGTTGGCGGCCGCGGTCGAGCCGTTGGCGTGGCTTTACCGGCTCAGCTTCGTCGGGCCCCCGTGGAACGAGCGCGAGGAGCGGTTCGCGGCGTTCGCCGAGGTCTTCGCCGCGCACTTGGCGCATGAGGGTGTGCGCGGGGTGCTCGTGTGGAGTGGCGACGAGATCGTCGGCGCTGCCTACGGGTGGCGGGCGGCACCCGAGATACCCGACGCCCCGGCGTTCTACCAGGCTGTTCGCGGCGCGGTGGACAGCGCGGACCACCGCGGGCTCCGCGCGCCCGCGTTCGAGGTGGTGAACTTCATGGTCGACCCCGGCCACCAGCGAAGGGGCCTGGGCAGGCGGATGCTGAGTTGCCTCGTCGACGACGCTGACGGGGCGTGGTTGTGCACTCACCCGGAGGCACCCGCCAGGGCGCTCTACGAGTCGGCGGGGTTTGTCGTGCGGGGTGCGATCACCCTCGAGGACGTGCCGCTGGTGGTGATGACGCTCGACCGCCGATTGTGATCCGCGCGTCGGCTGTGGCCTGGGCGACTCCGCGCTCCCTAGACTCGCGGGCGAAATGTCCTGACATTGAGCGAAAGAAGGCTACTGGTGGGTTTGCAACTGGGTGACACCGCCCCCGACTTCACCGCGGAGACCACGGCCGGGTCGATCGAGTTCCACAGCTGGAAGAGCGGTTCGTGGGCCGTGCTGTTCAGCCACCCGGCCGACTTCACCCCGGTGTGCACCACCGAACTGGGGCGGGTCGCGCAGCTCCGCCAGGAGTGGGCGGCGCGCGGTGCCAAGCCGATCGCGCTGTCGGTCGACTCGGTCGCCGACCACAACCGCTGGGTGCCCGACATCGACGAGGTGAACGACACCACCGTCGAGTACCCGATCATCGCCGACCCGGACAAGCAGGTCGCCGGGCTCTACGGGATGATCCACCCGAACGAGGGCGACACGTCCTCCGTGCGGTCGGTCTTCATCATCGACCCGTCCGACAAGGTCCGGCTGACCCTGACCTACCCGAAGAGCGTCGGGCGCAACTTCGACGAGATCCTGCGCTGCCTCGACGCGCTGCAGCTCACCGACCGCGCCGCCGTGTCGACCCCGGTCGACTGGCGCAAGGGCGACCGGGTGATCGTGCCGCCGACCGTGTCGACCGACGACGCCAAGGCCAAGTACGGCGAGGTCGACGAGGTCAAGCCGTACCTGCGCTACGTCTCCGCCCCGCAGGACTGACGGCGTCCCGCCCGGTGGCCCCTCCGGCCGCCGGGCGGGCCCGCGGGTGTCACCCGGTCGGGGTTTGACCTCCACCTTACTCGAGGTAATAGCGTTGATCTTGAACGCGAGTGGAGCGTTGAACCGTTGCTGGAGAGGGGACTCGCCATGTCAGTGGCACCGAGCGCCGTGTCGGCGCCGATCCGGGTGGCTGTGATCATCGGAAGTGTCCGCAAAGGACGCTTCGGCCCGACCGTCGCCGGGTGGTTCGTCACCCAGGTCGCCCGTCACCCGGGTGTCGAGGTCGACCTGATAGACCTGATCGACTACGACCTGCCCGCCGCGCTGACCGACTCGCCGTCGCCCGAGATCGGCGCCAAGCTGGGCGAGTTGGACCCGCGCCTGACCGCCGCCGACGCCTTCGTAGTGGTGACGCCCGAGTACAACCACAGCGTCCCGGCGTCGCTGAAGAGCTTCATCGACTGGCACTTCGTCCAGTGGCAGGCCAAACCCGTCGCCCTGATCTCCTACGGCGGCATGGCGGGTGGATTGCGGGCCGTGGAACACCTCCGGCACATCTTCGCCGAGTTGCACGCGATGACCATTCGGGACTCCCTCAGCTTCCACAACTTCCACGCCCAGTTCGACGCGCAGGGGCAGCTGATCGAACCCGCAGGCGCGGAAGCCGCCGCCGATACCCTGGTGAACCAGTTGGGTTGGTGGGCAAGGGCGTTGCGGGAGGCCCGGGACAAGCACCCGTACGGCGCCTGATCCCGCCGCTCATCCAAGAATCACCCGCTGGTGTCAGGAAAAAGACGTGCGAAACCCCGAACCAGTCGGAAGAATGGGAAGCAACCAGATCGGTGGTGCGATCTGGACCAGGCATAGGTGGCTCGTGGGCGGCGCGCGATCGCGCCCGCGGTGAAGTCGTCAGGCCAATGCGAGCGTCAAGTACGCCATGCCGAGAACCGTTCGCCATCCGTGGAGCCAAAAGCTGCGGTGGGTGTCCGCTTTCGCCTTGACCTCGTCGAAGGCCGGGTGGCCTTGGTGAGTGGAAAGCCACTTCTCCCACCCCAGCGCGTGCTGGGACTGGAACGTGTCCCACTCGTCGAGTGAGGCCTGGGAGATCCACAACGGTCGGTAGCCGTGTTCCGTTGTGAGATCGACCAGATCGGCCATCGAACGGTATTCCTCGCGGGTGATCGGCATCCGCCGGAGGTTCTCCGCCGATGGCTCGCGCTCCCAGAAGCCCTCGCCCAGCAGCAACCGGCCACCCGGGCGAAGGAGCCGCTTGCCCGCTTCCAAGGCGTTGACGGTGTGGCGGGTCGGTTCACCGCCGAAGACCTGGCTCGCGCCGTTGACGATGAGGATGTCGGCCGAGCCGGACCAGGCGCCCGCGTCACCGACCTCCAACGTGACGCGGGTACCCAGGCCGCGGGCACTGGCGGCGGCCCGGCCGTGCTCGATGGCGGCCTGGTCGAGGTCCACACCGTGACCGGTCGCGGTGGGGTCGGTGGCGACCGCGCGCAGGAGGAACTCCGCCCAACCACAGCCGAGGTCGACCACATGCCTGCCCGCGAGCGGCCCGAGCGAGCGGACGAGTTGGTCCGCCCTGGATTCCGACAGCGGACCGTGGAAGATCAGGTCGTCATGCAGCGGCGGGATCTCCGGGTCGGTCATGGCGTGCAGGGTCACGCACCCGGGTGGCCAGTGCAACCGATATCCGCCTCGACTGGTTGGGCCATCCGGAGGTTGAGGCATCCGGCTCAACCTCGACCCGTTGTCCGCCGCCAGTGGACCTCGATTCCGCAGTGATGGCCACGGCGCGGCGGCCAGCCGCCGAGGCTGCCGCGCCGGTGGTCGGGATCGCCCGCGCGCACACCATCTTGTCCGTCGAGCGCGCCGCCCAGCGGTTGGTGGGCACCACCGGCGCCGGCGGCACCCACCGTGCCTGTGACGTGGTGTGGGTCAACCGGGTCGTGGACACCGTCGCCGAGCAGTGCGGCCTCGAACACGGCGTCGGTTCGCCAGTGTTCGAGGCCGCTGGTGCTGGGCCGCTGGTGCTGGGCCGCTGGTGCTGGGCCGCTGGTGCTGGGCCGCTGGTGCCGCGTCCGGGGTCTTCAACACCGCGCGGCAGGTGGGTGGGGTGCTGGGCAGCGCGACCACCGGGTTGCTGCTCCAGGTCGGCCTCGGCTTCGCGGTCCCGGCGGCGGCCCGCGAGTACGCGCGGTTCCTGCCGCCGCGCTACGCCGACGAGTTCGTCGAGCAGATCACCGCCGCCGCGGGCCGCTGCTCGGGGGGCGCTCGTTCGCGCGCCACCGTGTTTGTGGAGCGAGCGACCCTGCGGTTGGCGGGCATTTGCTGGGGTTGGCGGCACCCGCCGGGGCGCGGAGTGGTGGGTGGGAACGGTGGGCTCGGTGGCAGCGGGGCTTGGGCTCGAAGGAGGGGCGCAGGGTTTGAGAGGTGGGTTCTGAGGGCGGCGTCTGTGGGCTCTGCGTTGGGACTGCGCCGATCGGCGGATGGAACGACGGCGCCGGCAGGAAGCCCGAGGTTCCGGCTTTGAGCCCGGCGACGGCAGGCTTGTTGAGGTTGACGGTCGTGACGATCAGCATCTGGGCCGTGGGCTGTGGCTGATGGACTTGTCGATGCGGTGATGCCCTGGTCGTCGACCATGTCCATTGAGGTGGTGGGCGGCTGGCGCGGTGGGTGCGATGTCTGGGTTGTCGAAGCAGCTCGTGTAGGCATTCCGCCGTGTGGTTCGGACCAATATGGTGCACCCCGACCCAGGAAAGGGGTGGGGCATATGGCAGTGGTGCGACGGATCGCCGCCGCGGTGGTGGGACTGGCCTCTGTGGTGGCGTTGGCGGTGCCGGCGGGTGCCGCGGGCGGGCCGACCGGGGAGGTCGTCTACCGGACCCGTGGTGATGGGCAGGTGTTGGCGTTGACCTTCGACGACGGGCCGTCCCCGCAGTGGACGCCGCAGGTGCTTGACCTGTTGCGGGAGAACAAGGTTCGGGCTGTGTTCTGCCTGCTGGGCAGTCAGGTTGAGCTCTACCCCGACCTGGTCCGGCGGATCGTTGCCGAGGGGCACGCGGTGTGTGACCACTCCGTCAAGCACGACGACCTGGGTTCGATGCCTGTCGAGCAGGCGCGCGCCGACATCGTCGCCACGCGCGATGCCATTCGTCGGGCCGCGGGCAACCCGAACTTGCCCGTCCCGTACTTCCGCGCGCCCTTCGGAAGTTGGGGGGCGACGCCGCAGATCGCGGCCGAGCTCGGGATGTCCGCTCTGGCGTGGACCGTCGACCCCCGGGACTGGGATGGCTCGCCGAGTGACGTGCTCGTCGGACGCCTGAGCTCGGCGGTGTATCCCACGGCGGTCGTGCTCAGCCACGACGGGGGTGGGGATCGTGGGCCGACGGTCGCGGCCTACCGGCAGATGATCCCGCAGTGGCAGCGGTCCGGCTGGGTGTTCGACCTGCCCGCGGTGACCGGTGGCCCGTACCCGCCTGCCTGCACCGCGCCGTCCTGGGGGCGCGACACCAGCTATCCCGGTGGGAGCAGGGTTTCCTACCAGGGGAGAGTTTACCAGGCCGATTGGTGGGTGCGCGTGGAAAGCCCCACAAAGGCCCCTTGGGTCTGGGTGGATCTTGGCGCTTGCTGACACCTGGTGTTGGATCGGTGAATGCCCCGGGGATTCGGCAGGTCTGTTCACCGCAACCTGATGTTCGCTCGAGCGCTCTGGTTGGTGGTGCGCGGGGGGACTGATGTACCGAAGGCGCGGTCGGGCTTTCCTACGGCAAGACGGTGCGACCGGTTCTGTGGGCCGTGTTGGGTGTTAACGGCCTGGAACTGGTCATTGTGCACATCGCTCTGTCGTGGGAGCCCGGCCGCGTCGCGTTGTTCGTCCTGGGTGTCGTGGGCGTGGTGTGGGTCTTGGGCGTGATCGCCACCCTCCACAAGTGCCCGCACGTGATAAGCGATCGGGAACTGCGCCTTCGGCCCGTGTTCGCCGCGTCGGTTCGGGTGCCGGTGGGCGACATCGAGTCGGTTCGCGCGATCACCCGCTCGCGTTCCCTGAAGCGGGTCGCGGAGATCATCGATGGCGATACCCTCGTGTTCGAGGAGTCGTCGTCGAGCAACGTGACAGTCGATCTGCGCGTTCCGCTTGAGGTCGACCTCGGCCGTGGGGGAGCGGGGGCGGTGCGTCGGATCGACTTCTGGGTCGACGAACCGGCCGTCGCCGTTTCCGCTATCCGTGACAGGATCAGGCAGGGGGATTAGGCGTGGCCGCTGAGGAGTCTCCGCTGGCGGAGTGGAAGTCCGCGGTGGAGCCGATCCTGGACCGGCTCAAGGATGTCGACCTGCCGTCGGACTTCTCGTTCGACTTCACGGTGGTGTCGCCGGCTCGCCTGGAGGTCATGCTGGGCGAGCGGGACGATCAGGGCTTCGGTGAGGGCGTGGTCGCCTATGTCGGCGAGTCGTTGATCCGCGCGGGCAACGGTGACTGGGACTGGGACGAGATCGACGAGGTGCCCGTGGTCTCCTCCGACGAGGTGCTGGGGTTGCCGTTGATCGACCCGGGCGCGTTGCTTGGTTGGGCCCGGGTGACCGGGTCGGGCACGGTGTTCGCCGATGCGATCGGCGGGCTGGCGGATGTGGTCGCCGCGTATCGGGCGGCGCATCCGAAGTGGACGCCGCGCAGGTCCCCGGACGACATCGACGTCCACTCGTTCATCCGGCACGAATGGCTTGTCGCCTGGTTGGCCGAGCGCGTGGCCGGGTTCCACGCGTGGGTGTCCGCTCTCGGCGTGGACGCCGCGTGGCTCGACTTCGGTCTCGACTCGCTGGACCGAGTGGAGGCCTTGCTGTGCGCGGAGTTCGGGACTCGTGACGAGTTCAAGGCGCGGCAGGATGGCGACTTGGTGCAGGGTGCGGCCTGGTACGTGGGTGAGGTTGCCTGCCGGGACTTGCGCGCGGCGTGGCTCTACCACGAGGACCCGTTGGGGTATGAGGTGTCCGGTGATGCCTGGGCGGGCACGCCGTATGTGAGTCAGAACGGACGCGACGGGGCCTCCGCTTCGCCACTCGCGGCGCTGAGGGTCGCAGTGCGGGATCGCGTGCCGCGGACTCTTCGCGGGCGGTTCTCCCATTTCAAGTAGTACCGGGGTGGGATGTCGCCGATGTGCCTGGTCGGTCACAGGATCAGGGTGTGGGGGACTCTGCCGGTGGTGCGGTGGTAGCGGCGGAGGAGATCGAGTCGACGCCGGTGAGAGCCGAGGTGGCGTTCGAGGCGTAGTAAGGGGTTTCGCCGTGGGGGTGGGAATGCGCCGGCCAGCGCGTCGTGGAGAGCGGCGGGTGAAATGCCGACCTGGGTGATGGTCCACGCGGCGCCGGGGTCGACGCCTGCCAGGACCAGGGCGAGGTGTTCGGGACGATGAGCGCGTTCCCGCCTGGCGAGGGCGAGGCGAAGGGACGCGGCGTAGGCGGCCTGGGCGTCGAGGCCGATCGGGGGAGCGGCGCGCGCGGCGCGTTCACGGGCCCGGGCGGCGGCCAACGGGAACAGGGGTTCACGACCCAGGGGACGGTCCAGCGCCGAGACCGGGAGGAGCCCTGCCACGTCGACTCCCAGCGGCGCCAACATTTCCCGGTCCGCCGCGGCACCCGCGCCGTGGTCGCCGACCTCCCGCACCACCGGGGTGAGTACGCCCTCGGTAATGCCGTGTGCCGCCAGCGCGTCGGCGACCGGTGTGTCCACTGTGGTGAGAGCGAGCACGAGGTGTTCGCTGCCGACCCGTGGATGGGCGAAGCGGCGGGCCGTGGTGCCCGCGGCCCGCATGACGCGAGTCAGGGAGTGGTGATCTCCTTGGAACATGAGGCCCTCCGGCGTGGGAAGCGAGACCGAGCGCGCTTGGTGGGGCGCCGAGTCGTTCGGTGAACCGGGTCAGTCGGTGAGGTGTCGGTACTTGCGGTGAACCGTCTGCTTCGTGACCCCGAGGCGCAGGGCCACGTCGTGCCAGGACCAGCCCGCGCGGCGGGCGGCGGTGACCTGTTCGGCTTCCAGGTGTTCCACGAGGCGCCGGAGGCGGGCGACGGTACGGAGGGCGGTGTCGTGGTCGCCGGTGACCTTCGCCTGGTCCAAGGCCGCGTCGAGGGACATGGCGTCAGCATATGCTGACGCCGGAAGATGCGTCAACACATGCTGACGCCGGCGCGTGGGGCGACCGGGTCGCCCAGTGGGCTAGCTGAGCATCGTGGCGGCCCACTGGGAGATGTCGTCGCGGCGGAGGGCGGCGGCCATGAGCTCGGGGAAGAGGTCGGGGGTGCAGGCGAAGGCCGGGATGCCGAGTTCCGCGAGGGCGGCGGCGTTCTCCTCGTCGTAGGAAGGCCTTCCGGAGTCCAACAGGGCCAGGAGGGTGACCACCTGCACGCCCGCCTCCACCAGTTCGGCGGCTCGACGGAGCAGGTTGGCGCGGACACCACCCTCGTAGAGGTCGCTGATCAGGACCAGGATCGTGTTCTCCGGCTGGGTGATCAGCCCCTGGCAGTAGGCCAACGCGCGGTTGATGTCCGTACCGCCGCCGAGTTGGGTGCCGAAGAGGACGTCGACCGGGTCGGCGAGGTTCTCGGTGAGGTCGACCACGGCGGTGTCGAAGGCGACGAACCTGGTTCGCAACGCGCGCATCGAGGCGAGAACCGCGCCGAAGAGTCCGGAGTAGACCACGGACTCGGCCATCGAGCCCGATTGGTCGACCGCGAGGATGACCTCGCGCTGGACGCTGTGCTGTTTGCGGCCGTGACCGATGAGGCGTTCGGGG
Source organism: Actinokineospora auranticolor (assembly GCF_041897805.1). Taxonomy (GTDB): domain Bacteria; phylum Actinomycetota; class Actinomycetes; order Mycobacteriales; family Pseudonocardiaceae; genus Actinokineospora; species Actinokineospora auranticolor. Next base: position 6,007,014 of record NZ_CP154825.1, on the reverse strand, counting down.
ATGATCGTGCGCAGGTCGGGGGAGTAGTGCTTGAGGTTGGCCTGGATGGTCCGGGGCCAGTCGATGTCCGCCGGGCGGGGGCGGTGCGTGCGGGACGCCTTGTCGAGCGCGCCGCGGACCGCCGCGCGGGTCGGCTCGGCCAGGCGCCGCTCCAACTCGGCGACGACCTTGCGGACCACCTCCCGCGCGGTTTCCTTGGTCTCCTCGGGGATCACGCCGTTGAGCGACAGCAGCGTGCCCACCAGGTGCACGTCCGGTTCCACCGCGGACAGCAGTTCGGGCTCCAGCAGCATCCTGGTCAACCCGAGCCGGTCGACCGCGTCGCGCTGCATCACCTGCACCACCGTGCCTGGGAAGTACCGGCGGATGTCGCCGAGCCACCGCGCCACGCGCGGCGCCGACGCCCCGAGCCCGGCCGAGCGGGGTGTGCCGTCGCCGCGACCGCCGGAGTCGTAGAGCGCTGACAGCACCCCGTCCACCCCGCTGTCCGCCGCGGACAACTTCTGGTCCGGCCCCTCGCCGCCCAGGACCAGCCGCCAGCGCCGCAAGCGCTCGGCCTCGGACGTGGTCTCGCTCATCCCGCCACCCCCAACAACGCGCGCAGCACCGGCAGCACGGCCGCGGCACGCTCCTCGTCCAACACCACGGATTCACTCGATACCCGCACCGCGCCCGCCAGCCCGGCCGCGCGCTCGCCGATGGCCCGCTTCTCCGGGCCCGCGTACGCGCCGAAGGTCCGGCGCAGCAGTGGGAGCACCTCGGTGAACATCGAGCCCGGGATCGCGGTGAGCCACGCGTCGACCGTGCGCAACAGGCGTTCGTCGTGCACCAGCAGGAGCGCGCCGCCCGCGAAGAAGCCCTCGACGAACGCCGCGCCCTCCACCGGCGCGACGCCCGGGGTGAGGACCCGGCCGAGGCGCAGTTCGACCTCCGCCGAGTCCAGCCGGTCGGCGTCGTGCAGGACACGGATCACCCGACCCGCCAACAGCTTGGGTAAGGACTCTCGCGCGGCCAGCCGGACCAGGGCCGTGAGCCAACGCTGCCTGGCCTCGTCACCGAGCAGACCGGTGGCGTCGTGCACCGCGGTGACGAGTTCGCCGAACCGGGCCGCGGCCGCGTCGTCGATGCCGTGCGTGGCGGGTGGCAGGCCCGCGCACACCCGTTCCAACATCCGCAGCGCCACCGCGCGCAGCGAACCCGTGTCGGTGCCGCGCACGTCGCCGTAGCGAGTCGCCCTTGTCAGCGCCGGTAGTGCCGTCATCAGGTGCGTGATGTCGGTGTCCGACGCGGCCCGGGAATCCAAGGCGGCCAACGCGTCCGGCAACGCGTCGGACAGGTCCGCGAGTAGGCAGTTCTCCACCGCCTCGGTGATCTCGGACAGCGGCGGTGCCCCGGCCACCGCCTCCTGGACCTTCGCCGTCGAGGCCGCGACAACCGTTGTGCCGTACACGGCGGCGGCCACCAGGTCGACCTCGAACCCGGGCTCCCACGCCAGGTCCCAGGTCTCCCGGAACGTGCCCTTGTTCTGCTTCGTCGACTTCCGCGGCGTACCCCAGTGGATACCGAGCAGCCGCAGCCGGTGCAGCAGCCGCGACCGGTCCAGCCCGCCGGGGGTGCGCAGGTCGAGGTCGAGTTCGCGGCTCAACGGGTCGCGCGCCAGCCGCAGCCGCTTGGCCGCCGCGATCAGGTCGGAGGTCAGCGGTGGTCGCGGCACCGCCTCGGGCACCGAGCCCAGCCGTTCGCCGACCAGCAGCCGGGCGGTGACGAAGTCGGCGCGCACGTCATCACCGGCGCACAGCACCGCGCGGGTCGCCTCCGACACCTCCGCCAACCCGGCGGAGGCACGGCCGCGCAGCGCCGCCAGCGTGTCGGAGAGCCGGACCGCCTCGATCACGTGTGCCGTGGACACCGGCAGGTCTTCCTCGCGCAGCACCCCCGCGACCGCGGTCAGCCAGCGCGCGGTGGAGTCCGACTCGGTGGTGAACAGGTGGTGGTACCAGCCCGGTGACCGGACACCCGCGCCGTAGCCGCTGCTCGCGGCGAGCCTGCCGTGCGTCCACGGTACCCAGGTGCAGGTGACCTTCCGCTTGGGCAGACCGCGGAGGATCTCCTGGTCGCGTGCCGCGGGCGGCAGCGGATCGGCCAGCGCGGGCACGTGCCAGGCCCCGCACACCACCGCGATGCGCTCGAAGCCCTCCTTGCGCGCCTTGCGCAGCACGGTCCGCATGTGCGCCTCGCGCCTGCGCTCACGTTCGTCGGTGACCTCGCGGTCCTCCCGCAGCGCCGTCATCGCCTCGGCGATCACCTCGAACGGCGACTCGGCGTCCCGCCGCGACTCCACCACGTCGTCCCACCAGCGCTCCGGGTCGTCGTAGCCACCCGCCGCCGCCAACTCGGCCAGCGGGTCAGCGCTGATCGACTCCGCCGGGGCCCCGCAGGGGTCCTCCGCGAACTGGTACGCGGCGGGCAGGTCGCAGAAGCGCACCGGCACGCCCGCGCCCACGGCGTACCGGATCGCCCGCCACTCCGGGCTGAACGCCGCGAACGGCCAGAACGCCGCCCGGGACACGTCGTCGGCGGCGTAGGCCAGCAGCGCCACCGGGGGCACCAGCGACTCGTCCGCCGCGTGCGCGACGAGCCCGTCGGCCTCCGGCGGTCCCTCGATCAGGACCAGGTCCGGGGCGATCGCGGCCAGCCGCGCGGCCACGGCCCGGGCCGAGCCGGGACCGTGGTGGCGGATGCCGAGCAGGTGGGTGGTCATCGGCCCGCGATCTCCTGGCCCGCCCGGTAGAAGTCGGCCCAGCCGTCGCGCTCGCGGACCACGGTCTCCAGGTACTCGACCCAGATCGCGCGGTCGGCGACCGGGTCCTTGACCACCGCGCCGAGGATGCCCGCGGCCACGTCGTGCGGTCGCAGCACGCCGTCGCCGAAGTGCGCCGCCAAGGCGAGGCCGCCGGTCAGCACGCTGATCGCCTCGGCCGTGGACAACGTGCCCGACGGCGTCTTCACCGCGGTGCGGCCGTCCTCCGTGCGACCCGACCGCAGCTCGCGGAACACCGTGACCACGCGCCGGATCTCGGACAGCGCGGCGGCCTCCGCGGGCAGTTCCAGCGACCGGCCCAACTGCGCGACCCGGCGGCTGACGATCTCCACCTCGGCGTCGGCGCTGTCCGGCAGCGGGAGCACCACGGTGTTGAACCGGCGGCGCAGCGCGCTGGACAGCTCGTTGACGCCCTTGTCCCGGTTGTTCGCCGTGGCGATCATGTTGAACCCCGGCCGGGCCTGCGTCTCGGTGTTCAGCTCCGGCACCGGCAGCGTCTTCTCGGACAGGATCGTGATCAACGTGTCCTGCACGTCGGCCGGGATGCGGGTCAGCTCCTCCAGCCGGGCGATCTTGCCGTCGCGCATCGCCCGCAGCACCGGGCTCTCCACGATCGCCTGCTCGCTTGGCCCCTCGGCGATCAGCCGGGCGTAGTTCCAGCCGTAGCGGATGGACTCCTCCGATGTGCCCGCCGTGCCCTGCACCAGCAGGGTCGAGTCCCCGCTGATCGCCGCGGCCAGGTGCTCGGACACCCAGGTCTTGGCGGTGCCGGGCACGCCGAGCAGCAGCAGCGCGCGGTCGGTGGCCAGGGTGGCGACCGCGACCTCCATCAGCCTGCGCGGGCCGACGTACTTCGCGCTGATCTCGGTGCCGTCGGCGGTCACGCCGCCCAGCAGGTAGGTCACCACCGCCTGCGGCGACAGCCGCCACGACGACGGCCGGGGCCGGTCGTCCGCGGTGGCCAGCGCCGCCAGCTCGGCCGCGTACTCGTCCTCGGCGTGCGGCCGGAGAACTGCGGTGGTCATGTCGACTCCAGTGCGTGATGGGGGAACGGTGGTCATCGGAGCTCCGCGTGCATGTCGCGGCGGAACGCCAGGGTCTCGGTGAGGGTGTGCCGCCACGGGGCGGCGTCGTCGGCGGGCCGGGCCGAGACGACGGGGTGGGTCAGGCACGCGGCCGGGACGGATCGCGCGACGACCGCGGCCGCGTGGGCCACGAACCGCTTGTCCAACTGCCCCGAGATCCAGTCCAGGAGGGCTGTGCCCAGGGCGGGCGACCACGGACCGGGCAGGTCGTGCACCAGCCGCGCGATGTTCGCCGTCGCGGTCTGCTTGATCAGGGTGGTCATCGCGTCGGCCAAGGCGTCCGGGGCCAGAGCGCCGAGCAGGGCGGCCGTGCTGAACTCGGCCGGGAACCGCAGCAGCAGCGTCCGCACCCACTCCTGGTCGCGTTGGCGGATCGCGGCCGTGGTCAGGCTTTCGTGCAGGACACTCGGCGCGCACCCGTCGACCTGCCAGGACAGCAGGTCGTCCGGGGTGCCCAGATCGGCCCAGAACCCCAGCGGGGTGGACGCGACGAGGCGGCGCAGCATGGTCGTGCGGCGTTCGGCGCCCGTCTGCGCGTCGATACCGTCGCGCTTCATCGCCTTGTCCGGCTCGTCGGGCAGGGTGACGACCAGGGTGCCGCGCCGCGCCGAGACCAGCGGGCGCAGCCGCGCGGCCATGCGCAGCCCCAGCGCCGAGCCGGGCATGCCGCTGAGCAGTTCGGCGGACCGGTGCCGGACCGACTGGGCGCGGTCGTCGAGCGCCCGCTCCAGGAACTCCTCGTCGGACGGTCGCAGGTGCTCGCCGACGAGCTCGAGCAGCGCGGACCGCACCTCGGCCGGTTCGCTGCCCCACGTGCCCGCCAACGCCTCGCGCGCCACGTCCGGCGCGTCCACCAGCGCCTGCGCGAACCACACCTTGCGCTGCACGAGGCTGCCGTACTGCCACACGTCCGCGTCGTCGCCCGCCACCGGACTGGCCAGGAACGCCCAGTCCGGGTTCCGCGCGCCCAGCCAGCCCGCCACCGGCCCCGCCGCCTCGACGAGCGGCGCGCGCAGCGCGATCCGCCCACCCGCCGCGTCGGCGAGCGCGGGCACCCGCTCGGGCGGCACCCGCAGCCCGGCCCGCGCGACCGCGCGGAGCCACTCCTCCAGGACCTCCGGCTGGTGTTCGGCCAGCAGCCGGGCCAGCCGCTCGCGGGCCGCCGCGGGCACCACCGGTCGCGGGTCGGCCGCCGCGACCGGTGCGGAAGCGGTGTCCGACAACGGGAGTCGACCGGCGCGCTCGTACGTCGTCAACGCCGCCGCCGCGGTCAACAGCCGGTCGGCGGGCTCGGCGCGTTGTCCGGCGAGCGCGGCGACGGCGGGCGGCAGCGCCGCCGGGTCGAACTCGCGGCGTTGTGCGCCGAGCAGCGCGGCACCGACCAGGTCGTTCCAGGCGTTCATCGACCGACCGTCCCGTCGATCGGAGCGGATGCGGGGATCACAGCCGGATCACCCGCCCGTCGTGCCAGCAGGTGAGCGGGTGCAGCCCGGTGGCGCCCCACTCAGCGGCCACCGTGACCGGACCGGTCGCCGCGAGCGCCAGCAGCGGCCACGGGTCCACTGTCGACACCAACGGCAACGCCTGCTTGCCGTCCTCATCGGACAACGCCCACGACTCCCCGTGCCTGGTCGGTACGACCCGCGCCAGGACGACCGGCACGCGGTCGGTCCACGGATCGGCGGCCAGCGCGCGGGCATAGCCGTCCAGCGCGCCATCGACGGCGACCCCCCGGGGCTCCGGCGCGAGGACCGGCTCGGCCCGATCCACCACCGAGGCCCGCAACGGCGGCACGCCCGGGTGGAAGGCCAGCTCGGCGGACACCACGTGACCGGTCGGCAGGGAACCGTCGAGCGGTCGGCCCGGTGGCGCGAAGGCGAGCACCACTGCCGTGCGGTCGGAACGCTCGCCGCGCAACCAGGCGCGACGGGTGACCAGCCCGTCGTTCTCCTCATCGGACACCCCGACGACCAACCAGTCGTCGCTCACGCGCTCACCGCTCTCGAGGACCCGCGCGGTGTCCACCGGGAACCCGAGTCGCGTGCGGACCGTCTCCACCAGCTCGGCGGGCAATTCGTCCAACCGGGACACCGAGTCGGCGAGCAGGAAGAGCATCGACAGCTCACCCAGCAGCGCCTGGGGCGCGCCGCGCCTGGCGTCGGCCAGGGCCGCCGCGCGCCGCAACCCGCTCGCCAGCCCGGGGGCCTGCGCGTCGACCATGCGTGCCGCGACCGTCCGCAGCTCGTCACCGCCGCGCAGGCCGCCCAGGCCCGCGCCCAGCCGGTCCGTCAGCCATTCCCGCAGTTCCGCGGCGCCGGACCGGACTCGGGTCAGGCGCTCATCGGCGCGTTTCGCCGCCGCCTTCTCGTCCCGCGGCCCCGCGGACTCGGCCCGCTGACGCGCCCGCTCGGCGCGTCCCGCGCGGCTCTCCAGCCAGCTGCCGACCCACTCCGGCTCCTCCTCCGCCGCGGCGACCGCACCCGCCGACCACAGCAGCATCAGCCCCAGCACGTGCTTGCACGGGAACTTCCGACTGGGGCACGTGCACCGGTACGCGGGTTCGGCCAACTCCACGCACGCCTGGTACGGCTTCTTGCCGCTACCCTGGCAGTGGCCCCACAGCGCGTCCTCCGACGCGCCCGTGTCCGCCCACTTGGCGGCCGTGGCCAGGCCACGCCCCGCCTTGGCCGACGCCGCGTCCGGTGCGAGCCCGATCACCCGCTCGGCGCTCCAGGGCGCCACCGCTGCCGCCACCATCCCTCGATCCGTTCTCGTTCGGTTTTCCGGTTCGATCATCGGGTCGCCAGGTCCGATCCCCGACGCGGGCCCGTTGCCGTGCCCCTCCGATCACTGTGCGCATACCTTGCCGGCCGCCACCGACAGTCCGCGCGGAGTTGTCCACAACCGCCGCTGACCTGGCTTTTCTCAGTCCGCCATGGCCCGCAGGCGGTCGAGGACGGCACTCGCGCCCGCCGCGCCGAGCCGGGTGTGGGCCACCCGGAGGTCACGCAGGCGCGCCAGGTCCGCCAGCACGACCTCCAGCGGTGGGCCGCTCGCGGTGACCCGGTCCGGTTCCGCGGTGGGCATCGTCGCGGCGGGACGCGCCAGGAACGGCCGGACTAGCCGGTTGTGGTGGAACGACGCCGCCGCCCCGTGCGCGCGGCACACGTCCAGCAGCAGTCGCGCGTTGACGCGCGTCCGCCGCGTGATCGGTTCTTCGAGCAACCGCGTGGGCAGTGGCACGGATCGCGCGGCGCAGTGCGTCGCCTGCCGATCTCCCGGCGGCATATAGGACTCCTTCTCGCGTAGTACGCGTCCGTAGAAGGGGTCGTCCGCGTGGCACAGACCCAGGCGAAGGTCGATTTCGTTCACCGCGGCGAAATCGCCCGCGTTGGCCCCCCGGAAGTCGCTGTCCCCGACGCGATAGGTCGCGAAATACGGACGGATGCAGAGGTAGAACCGCTCGACATCCAACCGGTCGGCCAAGGCGCGGCACGCGTCGAGTGCATCGCCGAGCGCGGCGGCGGCCTGCTCGAACAGTTCTCCGGCGAGCGGGCTGGACACGCCCATTGTCGAGATCCGCCGTAGCGCGTCCGCTGCTCGCTGCTGTGCGACGACGGCGGCGCCGTTGTAGGTCACGAACACATCCTCGTCAGGTAGTGAGGTGAATGTCCGGTACCCGTAGAGGACTTGGTGCGCGAAGACATACCGGGGCGCCACCCCGAGCGCGGTACCCAGCCGTGTCGCAAGGTCCCACACAGGAGCGAGGATCGCGGGTTGGTCGTCGAGGCGGTGCCGACGGCAGGCCGCGAGGTAGAGACCGACCGAGCCGAGGAGGCGATACTGGTCCATCGGGTCCTCGGGTAGGTCCGCCGCGGCGATGGGCGCGATCAGCCGGGCTCCCGCGTGGAGCAGGTCCGGGGCGCGCCCCGGGAGGTAGTCGCGACGGGCGGCGAAGTAGATCTCCTCCGCCGCCGTGTTGGCCGCCGTGAACTCGTCGTCGAGCCACCGGTCGAGCGCGGCAATGGTCCTGCTGATTGTCGGCATGCCTATGATGCTTGCCGGACCAATGCGCCGGAACCAGGACCATTGAGCGAGGTGTCAGGTGGACCAATCGACACCACCTGGCGCCGACTTCCTGCAGCTCAGGGCCGAGACGGCCCGGCCAAGAGGACTCACCGCGTGGCTCGTCCACGCTGTGCGGACCGCCGTTGCCGACGGGCGGCTCAAGCCGGGGGAGAGGTTGCCCGCGACCCGGGATCTGGCCCGCGACCTCGGCATCTCCCGGGGTGTCGTGGTTGAGGCTTACCGCAGGTTGGACGAGGAAGGTCTGGTCACCGCGCGTACCGGCGTCGGGACGGTCATCGCGCCCAACGCCGCCCGACCGACCACGCAGCCCACCCCGCGCCCGGTACCCGCATTGCTGCCATTGCCCCAAGAGGGCGTGGATCTCGACCTATCGCCGGGCGTGCCCGACTTGGCGTCCTTTCCCCGTGCGGCGTGGCTGCGCGCGGAACGCGCCGTGATGTCCGACCTGAGCGCGGCGGACCTCGGGTACGGGGACCCGCGCGGGGTGCCGCGGTTGCGCGAAGAGCTGGCGGGGCGACTTGCCAGGGTACGAGGGGTCCGCGCGGGACCGGACGACCTCATCGTGGTCGCGGGCGTGGCCCAGTCGCTCGCGCTGCTGTCCCAGCTCCTGGGTGCCAACGGTGTGACCACCATCGCCACGGAAGACCCCGGATCGCGCGGGCCGCGCGACGAGCTCGTCCACTGGGGGCTGCGGCCGGTCGCCGTGCCCGTGGACGACCTGGGGATCCGGGTCGACGCCCTGGCCGCGACAGACGTGGGGGCGGTGCTGCTCACTCCGGCCCACCAGTTCCCGACCGGCGTGGTGCTGGCCCCGGGCAGACGGCGTGAGCTGCTCGACTGGGCCGCCGAAGGGCGCCTGGTCATCGAGGACGACTACGACGCCGAGTACCGCTACGACCGCGCGCCCGTTCCCGCCATGCAGGCCACCGCGCCCGATTTCGTCGCGTACACGGGGAGCACGTCGAAGGCCCTCGCGCCCGGTATCCGCCTTGGCTGGTTGGTCCCACCCAGGCGCCACTACGCGGACCTGGTCGCCGCACGTCACGCCAGCGACCTGGGTAGCCCCACCGTCCCGCAGTTGGCGCTGGCGAGGCTCATCAGCACCGGCGAGCTCGACCGGTACATCCGTGCCGTAAGAGCCCGTCACCGCGCGCGACGCGACGCACTGCTCACCGGCCTGCGACAGCACTTGCCCGGCATCGAGGTACACGGCGCGGCGGCCGGGCTGCACCTCATGGTCACTTTCCCCGGATACACGGGCGAGGACACCGACATGGCGGCCCGGGTCGCCGAGACCGGGGTCCGCGTGCACCCGCTGTCCTGGTACCGCATGACCGACGGCGCCCCCGGGCTCGTCCTGGGCTACGGGGCGCACTCGCCGGATCGGTTGCGGGAGGCGGCAAGGCGCGTCGGCCTGGCCCTCTCCGCGTCTTGAGTCCACTTGGGACGATCGGAGGAATTCGTGCTTGACGCCCGGCCGGACCGATGGCACTATTTGCGGCATGGGCACTCTGTGACATTCCAGGACGACGATCCCGTGGCACCCCGCTGACGACCTTGTGGTCGGCACGCGCGTGACCTGGGTCCTCCTGTTGATCTCTCACCGCGATCACCAACGGCTATCTGTTCCGTCAGCATGCCGTCGATCAGGCGGACAGCGCTCTCCTCATCCGGTCTGACCCTGCTCGGCAGACCGCGATCCACCGTGCCCGTTTCCCGGAGCACGGTCGCTGCTGTCCGTCCGCCACGCGTACCCCGAGCGACCCACCCTTCGGTTTTCCAGGAGGTTTGCCCATGGCTGCCCACAAGACCCCGCGTTCCGCCCAGCTGGACGACATCAAGGACCGGTTCACCCAGGCACTCGCCCAGAAGCAGGGCCGCTCGGGTGAGGCGCACACCGACACCGGATCCCGGGTGACGCCGCGCGTCCCGGTGGCGCGCAAGCAGGCCTTCCGCCGCAAGTCCGGCTGAGGCGAACAGAAATGGCCGACGGCCCACCGCGAGCGCAGTGGGCCGTCGGCTGTGCCGTCTACGCCAGATTCATCCGGATGTTGTGGTACCAGGGGGTTCCGCTGACTCCGATCCGGAGTCCGATGGGGACGGAGTCGTGCTGCCCGGCGTGCTCGCAGCCGTTGACGACCCCGGCGGAGCCTGCTCCGACGGCGTACCCGACGAACCGCCCGGCGCCGAGGTGCCCGTCGGAGTGATCGACGGAACCGTTGGCAGGGAACCGGTCGGGCTCGGCACGCCCGCCGACGACGACCCCGGCGCGGAAGGCACGCCGGTCGTTGTCGTGCCCGTGCCCGGTGGTGTGGAGCCGCCCGCGGGCCGGACCACGTCGAGGATGCGCGCCTTGACCTGTTCCAGCTCCGCCTCGATCTGCTGCGCGGACATGCCACGCATCCGGTTGGCCAGCTCGGCCATGTCCGCCCAGATCCGGGCCAACTCGGCCTTCACCTGCTCGCTCGGCACGTCCGGCAGCGTCACCACCAGTTGCGAGGCCAATGCGAAGGTCAGGCACTGGCTGCACGTGTGGTTGACCGCGACCGCCACGTTCTGCGGGACCACGTCCGCGTGCCCGACCACCAGGACGACCTGGAACGCGATGGCCACCGACGCGCAGTCCCGGCAGTTGGCCAGCGCGTACGCCTCGTTGCGGTTGTCCGCTTCGCCGTCGGTCACCCACACCAGCGCGAAGGACACCTCGTACTGGACCGAGCCGTCGGTCGTGTTCCAGACCAGCACCTGGTTGTCGCCCGGCCCCGGCGCGTGCGGCGGGTCGAACGGGAACACCCACGTCGGTGGCCCGGCGGCGTCGCCTTCCGCCTGCGGCTGCGCGCCCGGCCCGGCCTTCGGTGTGAGCACCACCGCCAGTTCGGGCTTGTCCCGCGTGGGCAGCGCGGACTGGCGCGGCCACACTGTCCGCGCGACCTGTCGGGGCGCCGCGGTACGGTCGCCCGGCGAGGTGCCCCGAAAGCCCGCGGGTGTGGCGCCCGCCAACGGGAGTACGTCCTGGATGGTGCCGCGTTCGCCCGGCTGGATCGGGCGGTACCGCCGCGCGTCGGGCCACCACGCCCACGCCACCGCCGCGGCGACCGCCACCACCAAGAGCCCGGCGAGAGCCCGGCGCACCGGCTTGCCCCGGGTCCCACGCCGGAGTTTCGCCAGTGACCGCCGCGCCATTCGCAGCAACAGGTACAGGGTACCCGCGAGCGGCACCGCGATCGCCAGGATTCCCAACGCTTTCACCAGAACGGTGGCGAAATCGCCGTCGCCGTAGCCGAGCGTGAGCCCGTGCCACTGGTGCCGCAGGCCGCTCCACGCGGTCCCGACGATTCGCGGCAATGTCACCAATGCCAGCACCATCGAGAGCAACAGCAACGGCACCACTACGACGACCCACAACGTCACCACCGCCCGTGCCCACGGTTTGAGCACGGTGGTCTCCGGTGAACGCCAACGGTGCGGCAGCAGACCGAGCAGCGTCGGCTTGATGCGGTGGAACAGGTCCGGTACGCCGGTCAGGTCCGCCAAGACGTGGTAGCCGTCAAACCGCACCATGGGCGCGAGTTGGCGCACCATCTGCAGCAACTGCGTGGCGACGACCAACAACAACGAGTCCCAGCCGGACAACCACCAGACGCCGAAGATCCCCACCGCCACGATGGCGTTGAAGTACAGCCCGCCGAGGTCGGTGCGCAGCCGCCCGGCGCGACCCAGCCGGTAGCTGTCGGTCACGTCGGTGTAGAAGGCGGGCCACAGCAGGTAGAGGCCGAACCCCATGGCTCCCGGCGTGGCACCGCCGTACCGCGCGGCGGCGGCGTGCCCGAACTCGTGGAACCCCGCGGAGATCACGGTGACGGCGAAGACCAGCAGCAGCAACGACGGCTGCCGGAACGCCTCGTACGCCGCCGAGCCAAGCCCTTTCTCGAACAGCACCCAGAACGACACTGCGACGAACGCCGCCACTACGGCCACGACAACGCCGGGGTGGAACAACGGGGCGAAGGGTGCCGTGATGCGCCGTGTCACCTCGGGTCGCGAAACCACGCACCGCATCTTCAACCCGAGTAAGGGTGTTGCTTTGCGCGGTGTGGGCTGGGATCCGTCCTCGCCTTGGAGGACACCCATTGGGCGCAGTTTCGACTCGATGAGCGCGCGCACGTCCGACGCGCCGACCCGGCGCTGGACCCGCTCGCTCACCACCGCCGCGATCCGCTCGTGGTCGGCCTCGCCGTCCACCGCGGACAGGATGTTGTAGAGCAGCGGCGTCAGCTGGATGACCTGGCCGTCACCGCGTCGTACCAGCGCGGGCGGGCGGCGGTAGCCCGAGCCGCGCATCTCCCCGATCAGCTCCACACCGTCGGCCCGGTGCGGTACGGCCGGGGCGCCGCCCGGGTGGGACGCTGCCGCGTCCCACCCGGGGGAGGTGCCGGGGGCACTCATCTCGGCCCCTTACTGCTTGACGTCGGCGACCTGGTCCGCGGTGGCCTCCGCGGAGGCGTCGATCGTCTGCTGGATGATCGCGTCCTGCTGGGCGATCGCGGTCGCCGCCGAGTCGTGGGAGCCGATGTTCGCCGATACCGCGGCGTCGATCGGCGCGGCCACGTTGGCGTTGGCGGCCACCGCGCCGTTGATCGGCGCCGTCAGGTCGAGGTCGGCGGCGAGGTTGACGTCGACGTTGAGCAGGCCGCCGTCGAGCGCCCCGCTGATGTCGGGCACGGCGGTACCCGCGCCGGGGGCGGGGGTCTGCGGGGTGGGCGTCTCGACCGGGGTGTTGCCCGTGGCCACATCGCCCTGGTCGATGCCGCTCTCCTGCGTCGAGTGCGCGACGGCCTCGCCCGTGATGCCCTGGGAGATCGCGACACCCTGGTCGGACAGCGCCTGGGCGGTGGAGCCGTCGGACAGCACGTTCGCCCCGACCGCGGCGTCGATCGGCGCGGCCACGTTCGCGTTCGCCGCCACCGCCAGGTCGATCGGCGCGGCGAGGTCGAGCCCCAGGTCCAGGTCGACGTTGAGGTCCAGCAGCGAGTAGACCTCCTTGTCCGGCAACGCGACCGCGCCCTCGGCGGCGAGTTCGTCCGTAGACAGCGGGGGAAGGTCGGTTCCGCTCATTCCGTGCTCCATCCGTGCGTCTTCGGTTGCTTTCCACCCGGTGGTGCCGGATTCGGAAAAATCCGGCCGTACGGGAGATCGTGGCAAGACCTACCCGTGGCGCCGACCGGCGAACCTGATCACCCGGGAGGTGTGACGTTGTCGCTGGACCGGTTGAAAGATCCGGATTCGGGGTACCGCAGCAGACGCGCGCGCGTAGAACTCGTGATGTACCGGTGTCGCGCCGCCGAGCAGGCGGTGCGCCGGTCTTCTCCAGGGCATGTCGCACGCGCCACCGTGAGTCCACTTCGGACCGTGGGTCGGCGTGGCGGTGAGGAGCGCCCGAAGGTGGTCGGCGTGCGGCCGAGGTTCGCACGCTGCTTGCCGGCGTTGGCGATCGGTGATGGTGGCGTGGAGCGGAACTGGGAGCGCTCTCCCCGGAGTGCGCGTCCGAGCTTGCCGCTGTCGGCCTTGCTCCGCGGTCATCGCGTGGGGCGGTGTGTGCCGAGGGAATGGGTTCACGGTCTGGTTCCCAGGGAAACCCGCGTCTCCGGGGCGGCGGGTGTGGAAGAAAGTACCTAACGAACTCGTGGAGGTCTGTGGCAAGGTCCGACCAAGATCCGTATGTGGAGGTGGGGCATGGTCACGACCTCGGACACCCGACACCGGCTCCCGGTGCGCAAGCTGCTCGCCGCGGGCATCGGCAACGCCATCGAGTGGTACGACTGGACCGTTTACGCCACCTTCAGCACCTACATCGCGGGCGCCCTGTTCGCGCCCGACAGCCGCTCGTTGCTGGCCACCTTCGCGACCTACGCGCTGGCGTTCTTCTTCCGGCCGCTGGGCGGGCTGCTGCTGGGCCGCTTCGCCGACGTGCGCGGGCGGCGCCCGGCGATGATCCTCACCATCGTCCTGATGGCGGGCGCGTCGCTGGCGATCGGGTTGTTGCCGACCTTCGCGCAGGTCGGCTGGCTGGCGCCCGTGTTGCTGCTGGTCGCCAGGATCGCGCAGGGGATGTCGCTGGGCGGGGAGGTGTCCAACGCCTCCGCCTACCTGGCCGAGATCGCCCCGGCCGGGCGGCGCGGGCGGTACGCGGCGTTCTTCTACGTCTCCACCGGCGCGGCCGTGCTCGTCGCCTCGCTGCTCGGCTACTTCCTGACCCGCTGGCTCAGCAAGGCCGACATGACCGGCTACGGCTGGCGGATCCCGTTCCTGGTCGGCGGTCTGCTCGGCTTGGTCGGTCTGGTGCTGCGCCGCGAACTCGATGAGACCGAGCACTTCGAGCGCGCCAAGGACCGCGCCCGCCGCCTGCGCAACCCGTTGCTGGCCACGCTCCGCCACAACCCGCGGGCCGTCGCGCAGCTCGTCGGGTTCACCATGCTCTCGACCCTGTGCTACTACACCTTCTTCAGCGCGCTCACGCCGTTCGCGATCAACAGCCGCGGCGCGGACCCGAGTGTCGTGTTCCTGGCGCTGTCGATCGGCACGGCCGTGTTCGTGGTCCTGCAGTACCCGATGGGCGCGGTGGCCGACCGGTTCGGGCGCAAGCCGCAGTTGCTGGGCTGGACGGCGGCCATGGCGGTGCTGGGCTACCCGCTCTCCACGCTGGTCGGTCCGGGGCTGGGCGGGTTGCTCGTGGTGTTCTGCGTCGGCCTCGGCCTCTACACCGCGATGACCTCCATCGCGCCCGCGATCATGAGCGAGCTGTTCCCGACCGAACTCCGCGGCCTGGGCATCGGCGCCTGGTACAACTTGACCGTCGCGCTCTTCGGCGGCACGGCGCCGCTGGTGATCACCGCGCTGGCCGACGCGGGCGCGTCGACGGCGTTCTTCTGGTACCTGTCCGCCGTGGCCGTGGTGGCCTTCTGCGCCGTGCTCACCCTGCCGGAGACCCGGGACGCCGAACTCGGCTGAGCCCCGAACCCCTGGGGCACCACACGGTCGGGTGGACCGGCTTTGCCCGGCGCGTGATCCGTGATTCCCTTGTGGTCGGTGGTGCATCCAGGACGAGGGCGCCCCGACCCGCGCGCTTTCGCGAACGTGTGAAACTTTCACTCTTCCAGGTGGCACACCATGGGGCGCGCGCCCAGCATGGACGGCACAGGGAGCACGCTCGGGTGGTGACAGCTTCACCGGTGCCGAACCGCTTGCGGATGGCTCAGTGGGCCTCGGTCGCCACGCACGTCGTCGCGGCTGTGGTCTACGCCGTGCTCCCCGACGGCCCGCTCCGCCTCGTGCCGCTGGGCGCGGTGGTGGCGGGGAGTTCCGCCCTGCTGCTCGCGCACACCTCGCGGATCGCGCGCAACGCGCCGATCTGGCGGATTCTGCTCGCCGCGCAGCTGCTCGCGGTCGGTGGTTGGGCACTGGCGCCGTGGTCCGCCTCGGCCTACGTGCTCGCCGCCGCGGGGATCCTGCCGCTGGCGGGCCTGTGGTTCCTCGGGGACGGGCCGCGGGCGACGCGGTTGCGGGTGGTGCCGCTGCTGGACACCGTCACCGCGGCGGTGGCCGCGGGGGTGTTCGTGTGGTCGCTGCCCGGCGCGGGGCAGGTGTTGCCGCTGTACGCGTGGGTGGCGGTGTTCGCCTGCGTGACGTCGGCGTTCGTGGACACCGCGCGCCGGGGCGCGGCGTGGCTGCTGGGCTGGACGATCGCGTGGTTGGTGTGCGTGGCGCTGCTGCGCACCTCGCCCGACGCCGCGCCGTGGCTGGTGTTCGCCGGGTCGGTGCTGGTGGTCGTCGCGCGCCTGGACTCCGAGCGGGACCCGGACGCGCGCTGCGCCCGGTGGGCCGAGCGGGTCGCGCTGGCCGTGTGCGTGCTGCCGCTGCCGGTGCTGCTGGTGATCCGCGCGGTGCGGGCGTCCACGGAGGACATCGCGGTCATCGCCGTCGGGTCCCTGGTCGTCACCGCGCTGCTGGTGCTGCGGCTGTCGCTGACCCAGCGCGGGGTGGTGGCCTTCCCCGGGCTGCGCGCCGAGCTGCGGAACCGGACCCTGCGGTTGTGCGCGGCGTTCGTGCTGCTGGCGCTGCTGCCGCTGATCAGCCTCGCCTACCTGTCGGTCAGCGTCGCCAAGCGGATGGTCGGCGACGAGGTCGACCGCAGGCTCGCGCACAGCGCCGAGGTCGCGGGCTCCGAGCTGGAGGACCGCCTGGCGGGTGTGTCGTCGCTGGTGGAGTCCTACGCGCAGCGCGAGGTCATGCGCAAGGCGGACTTCGCGGTGACCGCCGACAACACCAGCGTGCAGAACGCGATCACGTCGTTGCACGCGCAGAACCCGGCCTTCCTGGCCGCGTGGGCGCTGGGACCGACCGGCGCGCTGGTCGCGGTGGCCCCCGGCACGCTCACCATCCGCGGCGCGGACTTCTCCTACCGGGACTACTTCCGGGGCGCGCTGCGGCGGGGTGGGCCCTACATCTCCGACGTCTACGAGGCCGCCACCGACCAGCGGCAGAAGGTCGTGGCGGTGTCCACGCCGGTGCGCGACGGCGACCGCGTCGTCGGGGTCGTCGTGGTCAGCTACCCGGTCGACCTGCTCACCGACTTCGTCTCCAGGGTCGCCGTGGCCCAGGACGTCTCGCTGGTCGTCACCGACCCCCGGGGCACCCTGGTCACCCAGCCGCCGGGGATGCCCGGGTTGGCGTCCGGGCTGGACTCCAGCGGGGTGCGGGCCGCCCTCGGGGGCACGGGTGGTTCGGCGACCATGACGGAGGGCGGTGAGGAGACCCTGATCGCCTACCGGCCGGTGCCCGCGCTGCACTGGGCGGTCGTCGCGAAGATCTCCTCGGCGCGCGCGTTCGCGGGCGTCTCCGTGCTGACGGCTCGCATCGTCACGGTGACCACCCTGCTCGTGCAGGTCCTGCTGGCCGCGCTCGTGGTCGCGGTGCGCACCGAGCGGCGCAGGCGCCTGGCCGAGGCGCGGCTGGCCGCGCGCGGTGAGGAGGTCCGCGGCATCCTGCACGCGGCGGGTGACGCGTTCAT
Source organism: Actinokineospora auranticolor (assembly GCF_041897805.1). Lineage (GTDB taxonomy): Bacteria > Actinomycetota > Actinomycetes > Mycobacteriales > Pseudonocardiaceae > Actinokineospora > Actinokineospora auranticolor. Next base: position 5,989,952 of record NZ_CP154825.1, on the reverse strand, counting down.
CTCCATGAGCGCCGACGGCGTCGTCACCAACTGGAACGCCCGCGCCGAGCTGATCTTCGGCTGGCGGGCCGAGGAGGCCATGGGTCGTCCGCTGGTCGACCTGGTGGTGCCCGACGAGCAGCGGGCGGCGCACTCGGCGGGGGTGCGGCGGGTCCTCGGCGGCGGTGACCAGCACCTGCTGGGCACCACGACCGAGGTCTGGGCCCGGCGCAAGGACTACACCAGCTTCCCCGCCGAGCTGACCCTGTGGTCCTCCAGCAACGGCGACGAGGTCGTGTTCAGCGCCTTCGTCCGCGACATCACCGAGCGCAAGGAGCACGACCGGGAACTGGCGGCGGCCCGCGACCAGGCGTTGGAGGCCTCGCGGATGAAGTCGGCGTTCGTGGCGAACATGAGCCACGAGATCCGCACCCCGATGAACGGCGTGATCGGCCTGGCCACGTTGCTGCTCGACACCGACCTCGACGCCCGGCAGCGCGACAACGTGGTCACCCTGCAGCGCTCGGCGGACGCCCTGCTCGACGTCATCGACGACATCCTGGACTTCTCCAAGATCGAGGCGGGCAAGCTCGAGATCGACCCGGTCGACTTCGACCCGCGCTCGCTGGTGGAGGACGTGGTCAGCCTGCTCGCGCCGGCCGCGCAGCGGGCCGGGCTGGAGATCGCGGCCGTGGTGCACCCGGCGATCCCGCCCGCGCTCAACGGCGACGCGCACCGCGTCCGGCAGGTGCTGACCAACCTGGTGTCCAACGCGGTCAAGTTCACCCCCAGCGGCGAGGTCGTGGTCTTCGTCGACATCCCGCCGATCATCCCGCCGGACCACCACCACGACGTCACCTTCACCGTGACCGACACGGGCATCGGCATCCCGCACGACCGCCAGCAGCACCTGTTCGACGCGTTCACCCAGGTCGACGCGTCCACCACGCGCCAGTACGGCGGCACCGGCCTCGGCCTGACCATCTGCCGCCAGCTCGTCGAGCTGATGAACGGCTCCATCGGGCTCACCAGCGACCCGGGGGAGGGCAGTGCGTTCTTCTTCACCCTCCCGCTGCCGCCCGCCCGGGCGCCGCTGCCCGCGGCCCGGCCGGTGCGCGACCTGGAGGGCGCCGCCGTGCTGGTGGTCGACGACAACGCCACCAACCGGCAGATCGTGTCGCAGCTGCTGGAGACCTGGAAGGTGCGGGTCAGCCTGGCCGCCAGCGGCACCGAGGCGCTGGCCGCGCTGCGCGGCGCGACCGCCGACGGCCGCCCGTTCGACGTAGCCCTGCTGGACATGCGCATGCCCGACCTGGACGGTCTCGAGCTGGCCGCCCGGATCCAGGCCGACTCGTCCACCGGGGCGCCGCGGTTGGCGGTGCTGACCTCGACCATCGACGCCGAGGAGGCCAAGCGGGCGCGCGGCGGCGGCGTCGAGGTGTACCTGGCCAAGCCGATCCGCGCGGCGACCCTGCGTGACGCGCTGGGCAGGCTGCTCGACGCCAAGCTGGGCAGGCACCGGGCCGCCGAGACCGCGCCGACCGGTACCCGGCCGCAGCTGAGGCCGAGCGCGGGCCGGGTGCTGGTGGCCGAGGACAACGACATCAACCAGCAGGTCGTGGTGCAGATGCTCACCGCGCTCGGCTACTCCGCCGATGTCGCCGAGAACGGCGAGCAGGCGGTGCGCATGCTGCGGGCCGGCAGTTACGACGTGGTGCTGATGGACTGCCAGATGCCCGTGCTCGACGGCTACCAGGCGACCACCCGGATCCGGCAGCTGCCCGAGCCGCTGGGGCAGGTGCCGATCATCGCGCTCACCGCGTCGGCGCTCGCCTCCGACGAGAAGCGCTGCCGTGACGTGGGCATGGACGACTTCCTGACCAAGCCGCTGCGCCGCGACCAGTTGGAGGCCGCGTTGCGTCGGATGACCTCTTCCGCGGCTGTGGCCCCGCCGCCGCGGCGGGAGGAAGACCGGGTGAGCTCCGCCGAGGACGAGGTGGAGGTGTTGGACCCGGCGATGCTGGAGCAGTTGCGGGGGATGGGCGCGGAGGTGACCCGTACGTTGCTGGAGTCCTTCACCGGCAAGGCACCCGCGCGCGCGGCGGGGATCGCTCGGGCCGTGCACGACCGCGACTTGCCCCGCGCGGCGCGGTTGGCGCACGGGCTGCGCGGGACCAGCGCGATGATGGCCGGTCACCTGTTGGCGGCGACCTGCGCCGGTATCGAGGAAGCGGCGAAGAACCAGGACCAGACGACGGCGGAGGTGTTGGCGGGCGCGCTCGCCGACCAGACGCGCCGCACCTGCGAGGCCTTGCTCGCCGTGTTGTCGCCCGCCTGACCTTCCCTCGTCCGGGGCCTTCTTGGTGGGGCGCGGTTTGGCTTGACGCGGCTTGGATGGCGCGCGTTGCCCGCGGTTCTGTCGCGTTCGTCGTGCGGCGCCACGCGTGGGCCCTCTTGGCCATCGCGTCGCGCCTCCACCGACCTGTGCTCGTTCCGCTGGCAGCTCGGCGGCCGTCGTGTCTTGGGCCGGCTTGGTTTCTGTTGCGCGGGTGCCGTTATCCGGTTACGTGCTCGGGCGTTATCGCTCGATCTTCTCAGGCTTCGACATGTGGCGGCCATCGCCTTGGCCGGTCCACTGTGGACAGTTGGATCGGATCACTCGAACGGGTTGCCGGGTTATCCACATCCCCGCTGGTTGTCCACAGCGGGCAAGTCGCGTCTGTACGGCCTCTGAGCTGTGGCGATAGGATCGCATCAAGGGCCTGCCCCCGGGTGGGAGGGGGTCTGTGCGGGGGCGTCTGCGTGGGGCGGGGCGGCGGTGCCGCGGGGGTGGCGGTGCGGGGGCGGAGTTGGTGTACGGGGTAGGTGGGGTGGGGGCTTGTGTGAGTGCGGGGCACCACCGCGTGTGCGGTGGTGCCCCGGGGGTGTGGTCGGGTGGTCAGCGGGTGGGGTTGAGGAGGAAGTCGACCTCTCGGCGTTGGGTGGCGGGGTCGTTGAGGTAGGCGGTGTGGCCGTAGCCCTTCCAGACCAGCAGGCGGGAGCAGGCGATCTGGCGGGCCAGGCCGATGCCCCAGGCGTTCGGGGTCGACGGGTCGTGTTCGCCGCTGACCACGAGGATCGGCGGGGCGCCGCGCACCGGGGTCGGGCCCCACGGGTTCTTCGCGCGGATGGGCCAGCCCAGGCAACCCGCCTGGATGTCCCACGCCTCGACGTACCCGCGGGCCGTCGGGGAGGTCCGGACCTCCCGCAGGCGCGCGGACAGGTCGGCGAAGTCGCGGACGTCGCTGGGGAAGTCGTGGCAGGCGATGGCTCGGTAGGCCGGGGAGGACACCTCGCCGACCAGGCCCGCGGCGTCGGTGGCGGCGTCGCGGATGGCGGTGGCCAGGTACGGCCAGTAGTCCTTGAGGATGAGGTACGAGTAGGCCGCGTAGCCGATCTGCTCGGCGGTCAGGCCACCCGGCACGCCGGTCGCCGGGACGGGGTGCCGGGTCGCCCGGTCGAGCAGCGCCCGGTACTCCGCCACGGCGTCGCGGCCGTGCAGCGCGCAGGTGGGGTCACTCGCGCACCAACGACCGAACTCGGCGAAGACCTCCTCAGTGGTCCGCGTCTCGTCCAACGCCATGCGGCGGGAGCCGACGGTGTGGTCGACCGCGCCGTCGAGGACGAAGGCGCGGACGCGGTCGGGGTAGAGGCTGGCGTAGGTGGAGCCGAGGAACGTGCCGTAGGACAGGCCCAGCAGGTTGACCTTGTCCTCGCCCAGCGCGACCCGGACCGCGTCGATGTCGCGGGCGGCGCTCACCGTGTCGACGTGGTCGATCAGCGGGCCGGTCTTGCGGCGGCAGCCGTCGGCCACCACGCGGTTGTAGGCGACGAGCCGGTCGTACCCGGCCTGGTCGCGCGGGAACTGGGTCACCGCGGGATCGGCGACCGGTTTCTCGCAGGCGATCGCGGGCTTGCTGTCGCCGACACCGCGCGGGTCCAGGCCGATGAGGTCGAACCGGTCGAGGAGGTCCCGCGGGAACAGCTCGGCCGCGTTGTCGCGCACCACCCCGGATCCCGGGCCGCCGGGACCGCCCGGGTTGAAGACCAGGACACCGATGCGCTTGGCGGGGTCGGTGGCCTTCAACCGGCTCACCGCGACGGTGATCTTCGCGCCGCCGGGGCGGTTCCAGTCCAGCGGCACGCTCACCGAACCGCAGTCCGCTCCGCGTTCACCGCACTTCTGCCACGCGACCCGGTCCCGCGCGGGGGTCTGCGCCTGCGCGCCGGTCGCGGCGACGACCGAGGCCACCGCGGCGGTGACCAACGCGGTCACCAGAGTTGTTGTTCGCATGCGACACATCCTGTTTGCGCGCGCGTACCCCGACATCGGTCCTCGGGATGACCGTCGCCGTCCGCCCCCTAGGTGGTCCCTACCCCGGCCGGGGTGCGAAACGCCGCTGGGCGGCCACCGGAGACCGGTGACCGCCCAGCGGGTGGAAAGGCTTGCTCAGCAGGCGCCCTGGTCCTGCCAGACGGCCCAGGAGCCGGGCGCGCCGGGCTCCGCGCCGGTGGAGTACCAGGTGGACTTCCACTTGTGGCTGCCGTGGGAGACCAGGTCGTTGGGCACGTAGGCCTGCGACGAGCTCCACTCGGCCACGCTGCCGCAGCCGCCGGGCGGGTTGCCGCCGTTGACGGTCAGGGAGAACGTGGCGGTGTGGTTGGCCGAGCCGGACGCGGTGACGGTCACCGAGTACTGGCCCGCCGGGGTCGACGACGTGGTCGCGATGGTCAGCGTCGAGTTGCCGCCGGTGGTGACCGACGACGGGCTGAACGTCGCGGTGGCGCCGGTGGGCAGACCGGAGGCGGTCAGCGTCACCGTCTGCGCGGAGCCCGTAGTGGTCGTGGTGCCGACGGTGGTGCTAACCGAGCTGCCCGCGTCGGTGCTGCCGCTGGTCGGGTTCAGCGCCAGCGAGAAGTCGTTGGCGGGCGGCTGCCCACCGACGGTCAGGTTGTACGTGACGGTGTGGTTGGTGGCGGTACCGGTGCCCTTGATGACGATCGGGTAGGTACCGGCCGTCACGTTCGAACCGACCGCGATGTTCGCGGTGGAGGTGGCACCGGAGTTGACCGTCGCCGGGTTGAAGGTGACGGTGACGCCCGACGGCTGGCCGCTGGCGGTCAGCGCCACGCTCTGCGCGGTGCCCGAGGTGGTGCTGGTGCTGACGGTCGCGCTGGTCGACCCGCCCGCCTGCACGGTGCCCGAGGTCGGGTTGACCGCGATGCTGAACTCGTTGCCACCCTGCGGGGTGCAGGTCGGCTCACCGGACTGCTGCGCGACGGAGACGGCGTTCCACGCGGCCTTGGTGGCGTTGTACTGCGCGCACGTCGGGTCGAGGTTCTTGGCCGCGGTCAACGTGGCGGTGCGGTACCGGTTGTACGACATGCCGGAGGTCTTGAGCAGCATGGCGTTGTAGAACACGCGACCCGCGGCCTGGATGCCGATGCCGGTCACCGAGGAGTTGTTGCAGGTCGGGCTGGTCGGCTTGCCACCGCCCGGGTTCGAGCCCTCGGCCAGCAGGTAGAACCAGTGGTTCAGCGGACCGGCCGCCGCGTGCACCTCGGTGCTGGGGATGCGGCTGGAGTAGCAGTTCGGGTCGCCGTTGACCAGCGACGGGTTCGCCATGTTGCGGATCGGGCCCTGGCCGACCAGGTTCACCGACTCGCCCACGGTGTAGTCCGGGGTGTCGTACGGGGACGGCTCGTTGGTGTAGGCCTCGGTCAGCGCGCCGAAGATGTCACCGGTGCCCTCGCCGAGCCCGGCTTCCTGGCCCGCGCCACCCGGGGTGTACTGGTCGATCGCGTGGCCGTGCTCGTGGCCCACGACGTCCATCGAGCCGATCCACTGGTTGGCGTTGTTGTGGCCGATCTCGATGTGGTCACCGGTCCAGTACGCGTTGACCTGGTTCAGGCCGACCTGGACGGTGACGCCGCCACCGCTGCCGTTGATGCCGCTGCGGCCCAGCCAGTTCTTCAGCATGTCCCACTCGTGCTGGGTGGACCACAGCACGTCCACGCAGCCGGTCTCCTTGCTGGTGGCGTTGCCGTTGCCGAAGGAGTTGTTGGCCTTGGTGAACGGCTGCCCACCGGAGTAGTCCACGCACCGCACGCCGCTGCGGATCGGGTCGACGGTCTGGTTGTTGCTGGTGTCGATGTTCAGCGGGTTCGGGCCGTTCCACTGGCTCTGGCCCGTGCCCGCGCGCACGTCGTCCTTGGTGCCCTCGACCGCGCCGGTGCGCGCGTTGACGTACACGTGCAGGCGGGTGGGGACGCCGTCGGCCTTGTGGCCCGCCACGATGGTCTCGTAGACGAGCTTGCCGTTGCCGCCGGAGAGGACCGACAGCGCGTTGCCGTCGATCGAGTCCACCTTCGACACCTGGGCTCGGGCGACGCCCTCGGCCTTCTGGGCGGTGATCGTGGCCTTGGTGTCCACGGCGAGACCGCCGCGGTTGGCGGCGACCGTGTCCAGCACCTTGCCCGCCGAGTCGGTGGCGACGACCGCGTCGCCGCCGATGACCGGCAGGCCCTTGTAGGTGCGGTCGTAGGACACGTAGAACAGGTCCTTGCGACCGGGGACGCCGCCCTGGTAGGTGGTGCGGCGGACGAACTGCTCGTCCGGGCCCTTGGCCAGCGCGTCCAGACCGGACGCGGCGGCGAGGTCACCGGCCGAGTTGGCCAGTGCCAGCGGGGACGCCGCCGGGGCGGGGGCCGCCGGTGCCGGTTGGCTGGCCGACGCGGCGTTCATCACCACCGGCACGGACAGCGCCGCCAGGCAGGCGGCCAGGGGGACACCGATTCTGCGTTTCACGCGAACTCCTCAGGCATGCAGGGAATACCGAGAACTCGGGCGGGAATATAAGTTCGCGGAGAAATGGAAATCAAGCGCCCGAGTGGGCTCCCGGGGCATCCGGTGTGGGGTTAACAGTTGCCAGAACCCCTGGTGTGCTGCCGAATTGACCAGTTCGGACGGTAATGGGCCGGTGTGTGCCCGACTGGCTATAGCTTTCGCGGTATTGGCAGTTGGTATGTTTCCTTCGCGAATAACCGGAGGTCATCGAGAGATGATTTGCTGAGTGCTGGGGCACATTTTTATCGCTCTTTACCATGGCGTCCGGTTCGAGTTGTCCACATACCTCCGAGTTGTCCACAGATGTCGGATTGGCCTGGCGGCGTCCCGCCCGCCCGGGCCAGGCTGGGCGAGTCCGAGTTGTCCACCCGTGGAGGTGCGCGGTGTCGTTGCGGGACGCGAAAAAGGTCCTGGGAGTCCGATGTGGACTCCCAGGGCCGTGGTGGGGCGGGTCAGCCGATGCGGTACGCGCGGATCACCGTCTGGGTGACGGAGTTGCCCGCGTTGTCGGTGGCCCTCGCCCGCGGGGAAGCATGCCCGGTGGCGGGGTTGCGCACCGAGACCTCCCAGCCCGGGTCCGCGCGGCGGGTCTGGGTGGGCTGCCAGGTCGCGCCGTCGTCGTAGGACACCTCGACCGTGAGCGACCGCACCTGGGGCCGCGGGGCGTCGGCGCGACCGACGGTCACCGGGATGGTGAACCGCCCGGCCGGGGCGCTGTTCGTCAGGGACAGCGCCGGTCGGTAACCGACGGTGAGCAGCGGCGGCACCTCGTCGGGCCCGCCCCGGGGCGGGAAGCGGTACGTCCAGTCGACCGCGACCTTTGTGGACAGCTTCCACCAGTCCTGCTGCGGCGCGCGGTCGACGTCTGCCGTCAGGCGGTACGTGCTGTTGTCCGCCGGTGCCGCCAACTCCGCCACGCCCGGCTTGTCGACCTTGCCGAGCTGAACGCCGTCGCGGTAGAGGGCCGTCGTACCGGTCTCCATGTCGGCCCAGGTCTGCGCGCCGACCGCGTGCCCGGCGGCGTCGGTGAAGAACGGCACGTCCACCCGGAGCCGGTCACCGGTCCGCGAGACCCAGGGGCGCGGCTTGCCGAAGTCGTCGAGGGTCGTGCCGGTGAAACCGGGACCACGGACGCCCTTGCCCCATTCCACACGGTAGGTCCGGCCCCCCTTGAGGTCGAGCTGTTCGACCATGTCGCCCGCGAGGGCCGACCACACGTAGCCCCGCAGGGTCCACTTGCCGGGGGTGAAGTACTCCGTGCGCTCCGCCGCCCAGGGCGCGATGAGGCCCCGGTTGGTGCCGATCGTGGTGCCCAGGCCGTCGACTTCCGCGGCGGTGATGTACGGGGTGTTCTCCGTGCCGTCGTAGTGGATCGTGCGCACGGCGGCGAGGTCGCTCTGCCGCTCGCGGTGCTCCAGCCGCGCGGGCACGTAGCCCTCGGTGGGGTAGCTGAGCTCGTACCGGCTGGCGCTGACCTTCCGCGAGAGCAGACTCGTCTTCACCCCGCCCGCCTTGACGGCGGCGACGAACCGCCGCCCCGGCACGTCCCCCACCCGCAGGGTCGGCAGCGCGGCCAGCGGAGTCTCCGGGCTGAGCGCGGCGCCAGCGAGCGCGGCCCGCTCGGCGACGTAGGCGGCCACCAGCTTGCCGCCCGCGTTCTTGATGCCCTCGACCCGGCGGTAGACCTCCTCGTAGGTGATGCCGTCCGGGAGCTCGATCACCGCGAGCTTGCCCCGGACGTCGACCCGCGCCAGGTCCTCGGGAGTGCCCGCGCCCGCGTGCACCGCGTCGAGCCGCTCGTCGAGCTTGGGGTCCGGCGAGCCGCGCAGCCACGACGACACCACCTCGAACCGCTGCGGCGACTCGGCGAACAGCTCCAGCAGCGGCTCCTCCAGCCGCGCGTTCTCGGCGTAGCCGAACCAGGGTGCCCGGACCCCGGGGGTGGAGTAGGCGTAGAGCTCGTTGAACTGCGGGTCGAGGTACAGCGCCGCACTGACGGGGTACGGCAGGCCCTTGGTGGTCGTCTGCGCCAGCGACAACCACGCCCCGCCGCGCGCGGCGGGCTGGCCCACGTCGAAGGACACGCGCTTGCCCAGCCGCGCGTCGAACGCGACGCGGGCGGCACCGGTCACCCGGACGTCGGGGTTGGCGAAGCTCGCGACCACGGCCACCTTGTTCGGCGTCGGCGTCTGGACGTAGCCGCTCACGGTGTAGGTGCCGGGGGCCACCCGCAACGGCTGGCCCAGCGGGGACGAGATGGCCTCGCCGGTCTCGACGTTGACGGCCAGCACGCTGCCGTCGTCGGGGTTGGGGGTGGCGCCGTCGCGGTTCTTGACGTCGATCGCGAGGTCGTACCGCTCGGGCTCCTCTTGGACGCCGACCGGGGTGCGGAGGCTGACCGCGCCGTCGGCCGCGCGGGCGGTGAGGAGACCGTTGAAGGCGATACCGGCCTTGCCGGAGCCGCCGCGCGTGGTGATCACCGCGTCCGCCGCGCCGCGCGCGGGCACCGTGAGCGTCGGCGCGGACAGCTCCGCGAGCCTCGCCGGGGCCTGCTGGCCGGTCTTGTCGGTCAACGCCAAGGCGAGGTGGAGCGGCACGGGCGAGTCCGTGTCGTTGCGGTAGGCGACCTTGCGCTCCTGCGGTTGCGGGGTGGGCCACCGCAGGTAGGTCGAGACGGATGCCTGGTCGGTCCGCACCGGCTGCTTCGTGGCGCGGGCCAGGTCGACCAAGCCCGCGTCGACGGCGGTCGCCCCGGTGCCAGCGACCGGCGCGGCGGTGCCGACCAGCGCGCCCTTGAACCGGTCGCCGGACCAGTCCGGGTGCTGCTGGGCGACGATGGCCGCCGCGCCCGCGACGTGCGGGGTGGCCATCGACGTGCCGGACAGCGACGTGTAGCTGGTGTCGACCGGCGAGCCGATGGACGTGCCCGCGGCCCGGGCGGCGACGATGTCGGAGCCGGGCGCCGCGATCTCCGGCTTGGCGGCGCCATCACCTACGCGGGGGCCGCGACTGGAGAACTCCGAGAGCTTGCCGTCCTTGGTGAGGCCGGCGACGGCGAGCGCCGCGTCGGCGGAGGCGGGGCTGCTGACGGCCTCGTCGGAGCCGTAGTTGCCCGCGGCCACCACGAACAGGGTGCCGTAGCGGACGCTGAGCTCGTTGAGGGCCCGCGCGGCCGGGTCGGTGCCGTCGGTCGGCCAACTGCCGACGCTCATGTTCACCACGTCCGCGTGCGCCTCGGCGGCGGCCCACGCCATGCCCGCGCTCACGTCGTCGAGTTCGCCGGAGCCGTCGTCGCCGAGGACCTTGCCCACGGCCAGCGACGCGTCCGGCGCCACGCCCCGGTACCGGCCGCCCGAGGCCGCGCCGGACCCGGTGATGGTGGAGGCCACGTGCGTGCCGTGGCCGTGGCCGTCGCGGACCGAGCCACCGTCGGCACCGGAGAAGTCCCGGCTCCGCGTCACCGTGCCCGCGAGGTCGGGGTGCCGGTCGTCGTAGCCGGTGTCGAGCACGGCCACGGTCACGCCCTTGCCGGTGTACCCCGCCGCCCACGCCTCGGGCGCGCCGATCTGCGGCACGCTGCGGTCCAGCGAGGCGGTGACCCGGGCGTTGAGCCACACCTCGCGGGTGCTCGCGACCAACGCGGTGGGGGAGGGGGCGACACCCGCGAAGAACTCCTCCGCGCGGTTCTTGTGCTCGGCGACCGCGGTCAGGCCCAACTCGGGCAGGGCCCGGTCGACGGTCGACCCGGCGGGCGCCTCCGCGACGGCCCGGGCCGAGGCGCCGTCGGGGCGTTCGATGAGCAGCGGCAGCGAGTCGGTGGTGGCGTCGTCGTAGCCCTGGCGGATGAGTCCGGTGATGTTGAACAGCTGCTCGTCCAGCACACCGGCGCGGAGCAGGCCGAGGGCCTTGTCCGGCACGAGGTAGTGGTCGACGACGCCGCCCCGGCGCTTGCCGTAGGTCACGACGTGCTCGGCCGCGCCGGGGGCGCGGTCGGGGTCTTGGGCCAGCCCGAGCGACCACCGGCCCGTCGCGTCCCGGGCCGCCAGGACCCGGTCGCCGGTGACCAGGGTGACTTCGTGTCGTTGGGCGGCCGTCGCGTGGGCGGGTGCGGTGGCCGGGGCGGCCGGGGTGGCGGAGGCCCCGGTGGGGATCAGCACCGCCGTCACGACGGAGGTGGCCACGGCCGCGGGGATGACCCGCGAGGGTCTGTTCATGCGCGCTCCCGACGTGGAGTGGATCATGACGGTGTGTGAACGGCGGGCCGCGACGCGTCCGTTGTCCCCCAACGCCTTTTTGGGCGTTTTGATCCCTGATTGCGCCGAGTGGCTCACCGCTGTCGCGCGTCCGGCCGAGTGGCGCGGCGAAGCGTCGCGGCCGCGCCCTTCTCCGTGGCGGTAGGTGGTTCAAAGGGGACACTCACCGTGGTCCGCCGCGCGTGGACACTCGGGTCCGATGGCGTCCGTTTTCGCCCGTCCGGTGGTTGACCCGGGTGGGGGGTGGCTGCCGCGGGCTCGCGTCCGGAATATGGGAGGGGGAATAGTCCAAGTGGTGGGTCGTTGGGGGTGAGAGCAGGAGCCGGAGCGGAAGGGGCTGTCATGACCGTGGAGTTCGCGCAGGAGTGGCGGGAGTGGAAGGTCGGTCGCGAGCGTGAGTTGGCCGACCCGTTCGGGTGGCTGGCGCTGGTCTCGTTGGACTGGCTGGGGACCGAGCGCGCCGCGTACCCGGGCTTGCCCGGTTTGTGGTGGCAGGACGACGAAGCCGCCTACGTCGACCCCGACGGTGGCGAGTTGGTCTACGGGGGTAGGCCGCTGACCGGGGTGCACCGGTTCGAGTTGGTCAACAGCGGACCCGGGACGCGCGTCGTGGCGGGCGACGTCGAGGTGGAGGTGGCGCGGCGGTCCGGGTACCTCATCCGCGTACACGACCCCAAGGCCGACGCGGTGCGCGCCTTCCGCGGCGTGCCCACGTACGAGCCCGATCCGCGGTGGGTGCTGCGCGGCGCGTACGAGCCCTTCGACGAGCCTCGCCCCACCACCGTGGGCGCGGTCGTCGCCGGGTTGAGCCACGTCTACACCGCGCCCGGGGTCGTCCGCTTCACCAAGGACGGGGTCGAGCACGCGCTGACCGCCTTCAACGGCAAGAGGGGCGGCTTCAGCATCCTGTTCACCGACGAGACCAGCGGCGTCACCACCTACGGCGCCAACCGCTCGCTCGCGGTGGGGGACCCGGACGCCGATGGTGCCGTGGTGCTCGACTTCAACCGCGCGACGAACCTGCCGTGCGCGTTCACCGTCTACGCGACCTGCCCGCTGCCGCCCGCGGGCAACCACCTGCCGTTCGCCGTGGAGGCGGGGGAGAAGACGCCGCACGAGGCCCAGGAAGCCCGGTAGCGCCCGGCGATACCGCCCACCAGAGCCCGCCTGTCCGCCGCGACAGGCGGGCTCTTGTTGTCTGATGTCCGGTATTGCCGGTTACTTTCGTCTCCCGGCGTTGACGATTGCGAACAGAACGCGACGTGGCTAAACGCCCGGGTTTCCGGCCGGAACACAACCAGGGTCGACAAACTTCCCGGTGAAGCTACCTGTGTCAACCGCCCGCGCGCTGCGGCGTTGCGCGGCAACGGAGTCCCTAGTGGACTCTACTCGGGGTTTTCCCACGCGCCGTTCACATCGCCTGGTCGGCCGATACCACGGCGCCATCTCTTTTTCATGATTGTGCGCTGCCCGTGACCGGCCCCGAGGATGGCTGAAGCGCAGTGGGTGATCGGCGGCACACCTTCCCCCGTCCCGAGGAGCACGGATGCCATTCGACGGACCACGCGGCGAGGACTCCGGGCAACGACCCCGGCCGATCCGCTGTCGCGGGCCCCGGTGGCGCCCGCACCGCCGCCCCTGCCCACTCCCCGGCCCGCGGTGCGCGCCGGGCCGACACGGGCCCGGCGGCTGATCCCACCCGAGTCCGCCTCCAGGCAGGCGGCTCACAACCCTGAGGAGTGGAAAAGCCCGTGTTCAGAGGAAAACGCCGCGTCGCCGCGCTGGTCGGTGTCGCGGCGCTGTTGTTGGCCGGAGTCACCAACGCCGTCGGCGCCCCCGACGAGCAGTCCGGCGGCGGTCCGCGGTTCGGCGACTGGTCGAGCTGGCAGGGCGACAAGGCCGGGTCCCGGTACGCGGCGAGCGAACACCGCATCAACACCCGCACGGCGAGCAAGCTCAAGCTCAAGTGGGCTTTCGCCTACCCCAAGACCGGGTTCCCCGCGAAGAGCCAACCCGCGGTGGTCGACGGCGGGATCTTCTTCGGCAGCCCGGACGGCAAGTTCTACGCTCTCGACGCCAAGACCGGCGCCCAGAAGTGGAGCTTCGACCTGGCCACGGTCAACCGCGGCAGCGTCGTCATCGACGGCCCCGCCGTGGCCCGCGGCAAGGTGTACTTCGGCGACAACCAGGGTTTCGTCTACGCGTTGGAGCAGCGCACGGGCAAGGTCGTGTGGGCACGGGACACCGAGCCGCACGCGGCGGGCATGCACACCAGTTCCCCGGTCTACCACGACGGCCACATCTTCATCGGCGCGTCCAGCGGGGAGAACATCACCCCCGACCGCAACTACCCGTGCTGCACCTTCCGCGGCCACGTCGACTCCCTCGACGCCGAGACCGGCGAGCTGACGTGGCGGTACTACACGGTGCCGGAGCCCAAGAAGGTCGGCACCTGGCCCAGCGGCGCGGACAAGTTCGAGCCGTCGGGCGCCGGTGTGTGGAGCTCGCCGATCGTCGACGAGCGCTCCAACACCCTCTACGTCGGCGTCGGCCAGCTCTACTCGGGCACCGTCGGCGACTTCGACAGCCTGCTCGCGCTCAACACCCGCACCGGCGCGGTGCGGTGGAAGCAGCAGGTGACCAAGGCCGACACGTGGCGGCTGCTGTGCGGGTTCCCCGACAACGACGGGTACTGCCCCGGGCAGAAGGAGGGCACCGCGCTCGACTACGACATCGGCGCCACCCCGACGATGTTCACCGTCAAGGGCAAGCAGTACGTCGGCGTCGGCCAGAAGAGCGGCGTCTTCCACACCTTCGACGCCCGCACCGGTGAGGTCCTGTGGCGTCGCCAGCTGTCCAACCCGATGCCCGGCGGCGGTCTGTCCGGCATCCAGTGGGGCAGCAGCTTCGACGGCAAGAACCTCTACATGGCCACGAACATGGCCAACCCGGGCACGCTCTTCGCTCTGAACCCGGCCAACGGCGACGTCGTCTGGTCCACGCCGAGCCCGGCCGACGGCTGCACGAAGGGCGGCGCGGCGCAGTACCCGACCGTGTGCCAGCGCTCGCACACCCCGGCGGTCAGCACGAGTCCCGGGCTGGTCTACGAGGGCAGCGTCGACGGCAAGATGCGGGTCTACGACTCGAAGACCGGCGCCGTGCTGTGGGAGTTCGACACCATCCAGGACTTCCCCGGCGTCAACGGCCTGACCGGGCACGGCAGCGCGATCTCCGGCAACGGCGGCGCGGTGATCTCCGACGGCGTGCTCTACATCCAATCCGGCTACTGGCCGTCCTACCCGAGCGAGCACGGCAACGTGCTGCTGGCGTTCGGGCTCTAGGCGGCGCGGCAGTCGACACCGGCGACAACCGAGAGTTCCCGACACCGGGCTGCCACCCGGTGTCGGGAACAGCCAAGGAGTTTCCTGGTATGAGTTCACCGAATCAGCGGCGATTCGGCGGCGTGGTCCTGGTCTGCGCGCTGGCCGGCTCGCCGCTGCTCACCACCTCGGCCGCGGGCGCCCCAGGGCCCGCCTCCCCGGATTCGACCATCGTCGAGGTCACGGTCACCGAGGGCACCAACCTCGCCGTGACCACCTCCCCAGCCGACGGCACCATGGTGATGGACCTGCAGGGGCAGCTGTTCTCGCTGCCGCGCGCGGGTGGCAAGGCCACGGCGATCGGCGCCGACAACCTCGACCCGTACTGGCCCACCTTCGCCCCGGACGGCAGCCAGGTCGCGGTGCAGTCCTACGCCTACGGCAGCTTCGACATCGTCGCCATCTCCCCGGACGGCAAGACCACCCGGCAGATCACCAAGGGCGACGCCGACGACACCTACCCGACCTGGTCACCCGACAGCAAGCAGCTCGCCTTCACCTCCGACCGCGCGGGCGGCGAGGACATCTGGGTCGTCGACGCGGCCGGTGGCGAACCGCGCCAGGTCACCAAGGGCGCGGGCTCGGAAGAGCAACCCACGTGGGCGCCCGACGGCAAGAGCATCGCGTACGTGCAGGGCGCGACCGTCGAGAGCGTCGACCTGGCCACCGGTGCCGTGCGCACGCTCGTGCCCGGCGGGCAGGGCTTCACCTCCGCGCCGTCCTGGTCCCCCGACGGGAAACGCCTGGCGTTCCTGCGATCCGGCCAGGCGGGCCGCACGCTCTCCGTGCTCGAGGACGGGATCGTGCGGCAGGTCGGCAAGTACACCGACGTCTTCCCGTTCCCGCCGCGCTGGACCTCGCCCGACGAGGTCGTCTACGGCGCCAACGGCAAGATCGCGGCTACTACGGTGTCCACCGGTGTCGACCGGGCGATCCCGTTCACCGCGACCTTCACGCTGCGACGCGACAACTACCTGCGCAAGGAGCACGACTTCGACAGCCGCCGTCCGCAGCAGGTGCGCGGCATCGTCGGCCCGGCGCTGTCGCCGGACGGGAAGTCCGTGGTCTTCAAGGCCCTCAACGACCTGTGGCTGCAACCCGTCGCGGGCGGCGCGCCGAAACGGCTGACCGACGACCAGTTCTACGAGGTCGACCCGTCGTGGTCGCGGGACGGCAAGCAGATCTCCTACACCTCCGACAAGGCGGGCAGCCCGGACGTCTACGCGCTGGACGTGGCGAGCGGGCAGTCCCGCCAGCTGACCAAGGCACCCGGCGGCGAGGTCGCCTCGGCCTGGTCCCCGGACGGCCGCACCATCGCCTACCAGGACCAGAACGCCCAGACCTTCACCCTCGACGTGGCCACCGGCGCGGCGACCCGGGTGCTGGGACCGCTGAACGTGCCGGGCAGGCCGAGCTGGTCGGCCGACGGCAAGACGCTCGCGTTCACCTCGTCGGTCGCCGAGCGCAACCAGATCCTCCTGCTCGACGTGGCCTCGGGGACGACCCGGACCGTGGAGCCCGGCCCGTTCGGGTCCGTGTCCACGCGCGGCGACGACGGTCCGGTGTGGTCGCCGGACGGGCGGTGGCTGGCGTACTCGATGAACGGCGTGCTGTGGGTGCTGCCCGTCGACGCCAAGGGCGCGCCGACCGGTCCGCCCCAGCAGCTCACCACCGAGGCGAGTGACGCGCCGAGCTGGAGCGGTGACTCGAAAACGCTGCTATACTTGAACAACGGGCGCCTGCGCACGATCACCCTGGACGGTGGCAAACCCCGCGACATCGCGGTCAGGCTGACCTATGCCCAGGACAAGCCGGAGACCAAGCTGGTCATCCACGCGGGCCGGTTGTGGGACGGCGTGCGCGAGGAGCCGTACACCAACGTCGACATCCTCGTCGTCGGGAACCGGATCCAGCGCATCGAGCCGCACAAGGACAACCGCCCGCGTCCCGGGTGGACGTTCATCGACGCCAGCAAGCAGACGGTGACGCCCGGGCTGGTGGACATGCACAACCACCAGGAGATGAAGTCCAAGTTCATGGGCGACCGCCAGGGGCGGCTGCTGCTCTCCTACGGCATCACCACGACCCGCTCCACCGGCGACCCGGCCTACCGGGCGCTGGAGGACAAGGAGTCGCTGAAGGCGGGCAACCGGATCGGGCCGCGGTTCTTCGCGACCGGCGAGATGCTGGAGGGTTCGCGCGTCGGGTGGGAGTTCGCCCGGCCGGTGCGCGACGAGCAGCAGCTCGCCGTCGAGCAGACGCGCATCCGCGAGCTGGACTACGACCTGATCAAGACGTACCAGCGGTTCCGCGTCGACTGGCAGGCGAAGGCGGCCGCGTACGGCCACAAGCTGGGTATCCCGACCACCTCGCACTACCTGTACCCGGCGATCGGCCACGCGGTCGACATGAAGGAGCACCTGGCCGGTCCGACGAAGTGGGGCTTCGGGTTCGCCCGCGAGTCGTCCTTCGGCGGGACCTACGACGACGTCGTCCAGCTCGCCGCGCGCGGCCGGATGCCGTTCAGCAGCACGCTGTTCAGCGCGGGCTCGACGCTGGTCGACGACCAGCAGATCATGTCCGACCCGCGGGTCAGGGCGTTGATGACGCCGCAGGACCAGGCGTTCCTCAACCAGAAGCTGAAGTGCGCGCTCGGTCAGGGCCCGTGCGGGTTCCTGGACGGCAACGCGGCGCAGGCGCGCCGGGACGTCGGCCTGATCCGCAGGCTGATCGATGCGGGCGGCACGGTGCTGGCCGGGACGGACGCGCCGCTGGACATCATCGCGGTGAGCCTGCATCTGAACCTGCGGGCCATGGCCAAGTACGGCCTGACCCCGTACGAGGCGCTGCGCTCGGCGACGATCCTGCCCGCCCAGCAGTTGGGCGTGGAGGACGACCTGGGCAGCGTCACGCCGGGCAAGCTGGCCGACCTGGTGATCACCGGCGGTGACCCGACGAAGGACATCGCGGCACTGGCGGACGTCCGGTCCGTGATCAAGAACGGCCGCCCGTACACGGTGGCCGAGCTGGCCAAGCCCTTCGCGGGCTGAGCCCCACCGGCGGTGCCCGGCCCGGTCCCGGGGCCGGGCACCTCGCCGTGCGACGAGCGAGAGCCGGGAACGCCCCGCGCGTTCCCGGCCTCGCCCATCCGGCCCACGAGCCCCGAGTCCACTGCGGACCGGAAGTGGGGTGGTCTGGTCGCCCCGTCGTCAGGGGTTCTCGTAGTCGGTGGTCGCGTCGGCCGCCATCTGGGCGTCGCCCGCGCCGACCTGCACGTCGTCGTCCGGGTTGGCCTTGGGGCGGACGGGCACGAAGCGGACCTGGACCCGGATGACCCCGCCGCGGCCGCGGGTCACGACCAGGACCGGGCGCAGGGTCACCAGTCGCGAGTTACCCGCCGCTGCGCCGGAACCCACACCGGCCGAGCTTGCCGAGGCAGCCTGGGGAGCGGCTGCCGCGACGCCGGGAACGGCGAGGACGGCGAGTACTGAGAGGGCAGTCGCGGTGACAGTGGAGACGATGGTGGCCAGAACACGTGACATGACCGTCCCTTCGCATTGCTGCTGTGGAAGCTCTCGGGTGCTTCGCGGTTGCAGATAGGGGATGTTCCGGGTGCGACTTGGTGACGCGGCTCAGGCCCCGACCACCCGAACGAGAAGCCGCCCGCGCCGTGGGGCCGGGGATTACACCGTTCGTGCTCGAAGACGGGGATTGGTTCACTCACCCTTGCCGCGCGGGTCGGGGTGGGCTGGGACGCTACACAGGCAGTAACCACAGGTGGTGCCCATTTCGTGAATCTGATTCGCGTTAGCCGGGTGTTGGGCCCTGCGCGGCGGGCGAACGCAGTCGGGGCGGCCTGTGTGGGCGGTGAGGTGTGGTGGTCGACTCAGCCTGTGGGACGGGTGGTGTTGGTCGGACGAGGAGGAGGTCGACCTGTCTACAGTGGAGCCGCGTAGTGGATTCGGAACGCGGAGGTGTGGTGGGCATGGCTGAGGCGGTTATCGCGGTCACCGGGGCGGGCGGCGGGATCGGCGGGCGCGTGGCCCGTCGGCTGGCGGACGCGGGGGCGACCACGCGGCTGGTCTCGCGTCGGCCGGAGGCGCTGCCCGACCTGGCGGGTGCCACCGCCGTGCGCGGTACCGACTACACCGACGCCGCCGGGGTGGGCGCGGCCGTCGCGGGGGCCGGAGTGCTGTTCCTGGTGTCGGCGCGCGAGTCGGCGAACCGGGTGCGGGAGCACGCCACGGCCATCGACGCCGCCATCGAGGCGGGCGTCGGCCGGATCGTCTACCTGTCGTTCCTCGGCGCGGCCGCGGACTGCACCTTCACCTTCGGCCGCGACCACTGGCACACCGAGCAGTACCTGCGCGCCACGGGCGTCCCCTTCGTGGCGCTGCGCGACAGCACCTACGCCTCCGGCCTCCCCGCCATGACCGGCACCGACGGCGTCCTGCGCGGCCCGGCGGGCGACGGGCGCGTCAGCGCCGTGACCCCCGACGACATCGCCGCCGTCGCCACCGCCGTCCTCCTCGACCCGTCCCACGACGGCCAGGTCCTCGACGTCACCGGCCCCGAGGCCATCACCCTCGCCGAGGCGGCCGCCACCCTGACCGAGTTCACCGGCCGACCCGTCACCTACCACGCCGAGACCGAGACCGAGGCGTACGAGTCCCGCTCGGTCTACGGCGCCCCGGACCACGAGGTGGCCGGCTGGGTGACCTCCTACCTGGCGATCGCTACCGGCGAGCTGAGCGTCGTCGCCGACACCGTCCCCCGGTTGACCGGCCACCCGGCCCAGTCCTTCCCGGACTTCCTCCGCGCCAACCCGGACAGCTACGCCCACCTCCTCCCCGGCGCCTGACCCCGGCTTGTCGGGCTCGACCGGGCTTCCGGGCGATCTCGCCGCAGACGTTCGCGCACCCCAACGACCAGGTCGGAGCCGATCCGACCTGGTCGTTGGGGTGCCTTTACCGCTGACCGGGGTGCTCCTCGCCGGGTTGCGCGCTGTTTCGTGAAACTTTGCGGGATGTGACAACACCCCCCGCCGGATGTGAAGCGCTTTCGTCATCCGTCACGAGGACCTGCCGGCCCGCGGGCCGGCAGGGTTTCCCACGCCAGGGCACCGAGGGGCGGACCTGGCGGCAGAGAGGGGAACCGTTCATGAGATCAGCCTCAACGCGCGCTGTCGCGGCCATCGCGGTCGTGTCGGCGTCGGCGGTCGCCGCGGTGGCACTCGCGGGGGCCGGACAGGCGCAGGTCAACCCGCCGCAGGCGTACGGGATCACCGCCAACGGCAAGCAACTGCTCACCTTCCGGGTCGACCGGCCGCAGGTCGTGGACTGGTTCCGCAACGTCACCGGCCTGGTCGGCAACGACAAGTCCCTGATCGGCCTGGACTTCCGGGTGCAGGACGGCAAGCTCTACGGCGTCGGCAACGCGGGTGGGATCTACACCATCTCCATCCCGGGCGCGGTGCTCACCAAGGTGTCGCAGCTGACCGTCGCTTGCAGGGCAACGCTTTCGGCGTCGACTTCAACCCCGCCGCCAACCGGCTGCGGATCGTCGGCGACACCGGCCAGAACCTCCGGCACAACATCGACGACGGCACCACGGTCGCCGATCCCGCGCTCAACACACCGCCCGCGACCGACGCCACCGCGGGCGTGACGGCGGCCGCGTACACCAACAACGACCTCGACCCCGACACCGCGACCACGCTGTTCGACCTCAACACCGCCACCGACCAGGTCGTCGTCCAGTCGCCCGCCAACAGCGGGCAGCTCGCGCCTACCGGCGGCCTCGGCGTGGACGCGGGCAACGCGGGGCTCGACATCTACAGCGACCTCGTGGACGGCAAGCCGCGCAAGCAAACCGCCTACGCGGTGTTCACGCCGTCCGGGGGGATCAGCGCCTTCTACACCATCAACTTGCTCACCGGTGCGGCGAGCAAGGTCGGCAAGTTCCCGGACCCGCTGGTCGTCGGGGATGTGAGCGTCGCGCTCGACACCGCGGGCTGAGCCCACGCGGCGGCCGACCCCCGAAGCGCCGCCGTCCCGCGAACCGGCGTCCGCGGTCGTCCGACCGCCGACGAGGGTGGGCCCGCCCCGTGGTGGGGACCCCCGGGCGGGCCCACCCGGAACCGTTGGAGCAAGGGGGAATGGCAGCGATGGGGCCGAACGTCCCGGATCGGGGGGAAACGGTTCACCGCGGGCGTGATCGCCCCTACGCTGCCCCGTGGTACCGCGCGGGCGCGTCCCGCGCGGGCGACAACCGCATACGGGGGATGGCATGGCCGACCTTTTCGCCCTGTGGCGAAAGAAGATCGATGTCAACAGCAAGCTGGCGGTCGAGGCGTACCAGCGCGAGATCCCGGACTTCCGCAGGTTGGCGAACAACCCGAGCGCGCACGCGGGCATGGTGGACTTCGCCGCCTTCCTGCGCCGCCGCTCGATCGGGCTGATCGCCGAGAGCAGCCCGTTCACCTCGGCGGACCTGGGCATGCTCACCGCGGTGGGCCACGAGCGCGGCGCCAAGGGGGTTTCCCTGGCCTCGCAGCGGCAGGTCCTGTTGCTGCACACCTCGCTGATGATGCGCGAGGTGCACGAACTGGCGCGGCCGCAGGACGGGGACGCCGTCATGCGCGCGCTGCGCTGGCTGCCGGAGCTCGCCGCGACGTCCCATGTGGCGTACACTTCGGGATATCTGGGCGGTTTGGCGAACGCGCTCCCGGTCATCGACCGAGTACGGCTGTTGGTGGACGCCTTGCTCGTGGACGATCCGCTGGCCGTGGACATGGGCAGGCAACTGCAGCTGGCGGTGCCGCGCGACGGCGTGGTGATCGTGGCGCGGGTGCGGGGCGACATCGACCCGCCGCGGGCGACGCTGACCAAGGACCTGCTCGCCCAGCACTGGATCCCGTGTTCCTGGACGGCACCGGACGAGTTCGTCGCCCTCGTGGGCGCGACCGCCCGGGACACCGCCGAGGAACGCGCGGCCCAGGTCGCGTCGGACTTCCGCACGGCCGTCGGGTTGCCGTGCGGGGTGGGCGCGGCTCCAGGACGTATCGGTGACCTGGCCTCGGCCGTCGCGCAAGCGCGGCAGGTGAGCCGGGTGGCTCCCGTGCGCCCGAACGGCGCCACCGCCTTCTACCGCGCGGACCTGTTCGCCGAGCTCGGCGCGGTGCGGGTCCCGGCGGTCGACCGGTGGCTGCGCGACCTCGTCGCGCAGCTGGCCAAGGGGCCGGAGCTGGTGACCACACTGGACGCCTTCTACCGCAACGACCTGTCCCGCCTACGCACGGCGGCGGCGCTGCACGTGCACCCGAGGACCCTCGACTACCGCCTGCAACGCGCCCGCGAGCTGACCGGGCTGGACCCGGTGTCGGTGCGGGGCGTGCGGGTGCTGAGCACCGCGGTGGCCCGCGCGCTGGCCGCGCCCCCGGAGTAGCGGATGGACGACCTGTACACGCGGCTGGGCAACCGGGTCCCGGTCAACGCGCGGTTGGTGGTGGACATCTGCGTCGGCGAGCTGCCGGAGTACGCCGCCACCGTCACGGGCGACCGCGACCGGGCGGCGATGCTGGACTTCGCCGTGTTCATCCGCCGCCGGACCATCGAGTTGGCCACCGCCGACGAGCGACTGGGTCCGGACGACCTGGCCGTGGTCGGCGAGATCGGGCGGGAGCGCGGCGAGAAGGGCATGCCCAACGCGATCCTGCCCCGGGTGCTCGCGCTGCACGCCGCCGCCACCTTCCGCGAGATCCAGGAGGCGTCGGGTCCGCGCGACCTCACCGACACGCTGCACCTGCTGTCGTGGCTGGGCGAACAGGCCACCGCGGCGCAGAACGCGTACTCGCTGGGGTTCCTCAACGGGCAGCAGCGGCACCTGCCGGTCGGCGGGCGCGTGCGGCGGTACGTGGAGATGGCGGTGGCGGGCGACCCGGCCGCGCCGGGCTACGGCGAGCAGATCGGCGTGCCCGCCACGGTCCGCGCCCGCGTCGTGGTCGCCCGGCCGACCGGTGCCGGGCCGCGGGCCGACGAGGTCCTCGACGGCGCCTGGCGCAGGCACCGGGTCCCCGCGACCTGGCTGCCGCAGGGCGAACTCGTCGCGCTGCTGCCGGAGGAGCAGGACGCGGAGCCGCTCGTCGACGACCTGACCGCCGCGCTGGGTCCGGTGGCGCTGGGCACCGCCACCGGACCGGCGGGCGCGCTGCCGGAGACGTTCGCCCTGGCGCGGCGGATCAGCCGGGTCGCGCGCGCCGACCTGGCGCCCGGGCACCTGCACACGCTCGCGGACCTGCTGCTGGAGGTGGCCGCCGCCGAACTGCCCGAGCTGGACCGGTGGCTGGCCCTGATCGCGGGGAAGCTGGGCACCGGGCCCGACCTGCTCGACACCCTCGACGTCTACTACCAGGCCGACCTCAACCGCGCCGAGGCCGCCAAGGCGCTGCACATCCACCCCCGCACCCTCGACTACCGGCTGCGCCGCATCCGCGACCTGACCGGCCTGGACCCGCAGTCCACGCACGGCATCCGGGTGCTCAGCACGGTCATCACCCGGGCCCGCCGGTAGCACGATCGGGTGGACTCGGGTGGAGTTCGGGTGTTTGGCTCCACCACCGGCCGCCCCGGTCGAAGGGGGCCACGTGAGTGTCGCCATCGGAGGTACCTGGGGACGGCTGCCGGGCGGTGTGGAAGCGACCGCTCGGCTGGCGGCGTTGCACGAGTACGGTGTGCTCGACGCGCCCGCCGACGACGAGCTGACCGCCGTCGTCCGCACCGCGGCCGCGGTCGCAGGCGTGCCCACGGCGTCGCTCAACCTGCTCGACGAGCACCGCCAGTGCCAGCTCACCACCGTCGGGTTCGACGGCGCCGACTCGCCCCGCCGGGACTCGATGTGCGACGTCGTGGTCGCCGAGCGCCGCGTCGTGCACGTCGGCGACGCCCGCCAGGACGCGCGGTTCGCGGACAACCCGTGGGTCACCGGGGTGCTGGCCGACGTCCGCCTCTACGTCTCCGTACCGCTGATCACCCCCGAGGGGCACGTGCTGGGCACGCTCTGCGTGTTCGACTCCGAGCCCGGCGAGCTCAGCGCCGCCCAGCTGGCGACCCTGCAGGACCTGGCCGGGGTCGTGCTGGCGCTGTTCGAGCGCCGCCGCCAGGCCAGGCAGAACGCCGAGCTGGCCGCCGAGGCGCTGCGGCAGCGCAAGCTCGCCGAGGCCTACGCCCGGGAGCTGCGGGTGCGGCAGGAGTTCATCGAGGCGGTCAACGAGGCGATCGAGATCGCCATCGTCGCCTGCGACGAGAACGGGCACCTCACCCTGTTCAACCGCGCCGCCCGCGAGTGGCACGGCCTCGAGCCCGACACCAGCCTCGACCCGGTCCAGTGGTCGCGGCAGTACGGCCTCTACGCCGCCGACGGCGTCACCCCGCTCGCCCAGGACCAGGTGCCGCTGTTCCGGGCGCTGAACGAGGGCCACGTGGAGAACGTCGAGATGGTCATCCGCGGCGACGAGCACCACCCCGCCATGCGCGTGCTGTGCACCGGCCGGGCCATGCGCGCCGCCGACGGCACCCTGCTGGGCGCCGTGGTCGCGATGTCCGATGTGACCGCCGAGCGGACCCAGCGCCGGGCGCTGGCCGAGCGCGAGCAGCTGCTCACCACGATCCTGGAGACCGCGCCCGACGCCTTCGTCGTCACCGACTCGGCGGGCGCGATCACCGCGTGGAACCCGGCCGCGGAGTCCATGTTCGGCTGGACCGAGGCCCAGGCGTACGGCCGCACCCTCGGCGAGCTGATCATCCCCGGGCACGTCGCCGACGCGCGCCTGCGCGACCTGACCAGGCGCGCGGCCACCGGCGAGCCCCGGCGGGCGGGCGAGCACGTGCAGGTGCCCGCGCACCGGCGCGACGGTACCGAGCTGCTGGTCGAGCTGAGCCTGGCCGAGTTCACCTGGCGCGGCGAGAAGCGCTTCCACGCGTTCCTGCGCGACGTCACCGAGCGCGAGGCCGCCCGCGAGCGGCTGGCGCTGGCCAACAGCGAGCTGGCCGCGGCCAACGACGAGCTGGACCGGTTCACCGCGATCGTCGCGCACGACCTGAAGAGCCCGCTGACCGCCATCGTCGGCTACGCGGACGTCCTCGCCGAGACCGTCGGCGCGGGCGCCGAGGGGATCGAGGTCAAGGCGGTCGGCGCGATCACCCGCGCCGCGTCCCGCATGGGCACCATGATCGACGACCTGCTGGCCTACGCCCACGCCTGCCACGAGCCGCTGCGCCTCGAACCGGTCGACCTCGGCGCGGTCGTCGACGACCTGGCCGGGGAGGCCCGCGCCGGGGCGGCGGGCGAGGTCGTGATCACCCACGACCCGCTGCCCGTCCCGTCGGCCCACCCGACCCTGCTGCGGCTGGTGCTGGCCAACCTGGTCGGCAACGCGGTCAAGTACGTCGCGCCGGGCGTGACCCCGCGCGTGCACGTCGGCGCCGAGTGGGCGGACGGGGAGGTCACGATCCGGGTCACCGACAACGGCATCGGCATCGACCCCAACTCCCGTGAGCGCGTGTTCGCCATGTTCCACCGCGAGCGCACGCCGGAGAGCTACCAGGGCACCGGCATCGGCCTGAGCACCTGCCGCCGCGTCGTCGAACGGCACGGCGGCCGCATCTGGATCGAGCCCGGCCGCCGGGCGGGGACCAGCATCTGCTTCACCCTGCCCTGCGAGACCGCCCCCGGCCTGGCCCGGCGCACCGCCTCCTGACCCGACGCGCTCCCCGGGTGGTTTCGCCGACTAGGCGTGCCGACCGCGGGCGGGCGGGTCACCCTTGGTTGGATGAGGCGCGGGGTGGTGCGGGCAACGCGAAAATGTATCGTTAGCTGCGCTAAGGGGCGGTTGAGCAGGCAGCGGCCCGCCACCTGGCCTTTGGAGGCGCCATGAACACCCTGCTCACCACCGTGCTTGACCGGTCCCCGGGCTGGGACGCGGTGCGGGCGCGGGGCGAGGTCGACCTGGGCACCGTGCCCGTGCTGCGGGACGCGCTGCTCTCCGCACTGGACGTGGACCCGTCACCCGGCCTGCTGGTGGTCGATTTGACCGGCGTGTCCTTTATGGGGTCGGTGGGGCTCACGGTGCTGGTGGAGGCGGGGGAGCGGGCGACGTCGCTCGAGCGGGACCTGATCGTGGTGGCCACCCCGGGCGGAGTCGTGCGGCGGGCGATCGAGATCACCGGACTGGACCAAGCCCTCGCCATCGCCGACGACGTCGACCAAGCCACGGCCGGTCGCTGACCCGCGCGCACGGCGGCTCGGGCGCCAGGCAGGCCGCGTCGGCGATCGGCCGTGGCGGACGTCGGGATGCTCGGGGCGTGGTGGTCGAGGTGCGTCTGTCGGCACGCAACGACGGGATCGGTCTTGACCGGCTCATGAACGGCGGGTCCGCGGAGTTGGCGCCTTTGTTCGGCGGCTTCGGCTTGGTTGGCGGTTCATGGGCGACGAATGGTGTTGATCAAGGCGCGCCTCCGGCCCAATGCCACTAACTTAAGCAAGGAGCTGCTATTATTTTCGGGTGGCTCGCGTGGTGCAGGTTCGTGGTGGTGTCGTTGATTCGTCGGCTGTTCGGTTGACCGATCGGATCTCGTTGGGTGTGTTGGCGGAGGTTTTTCCTCGAGATGTGATCGAGGATGTGTTGAACGAGACGGGCCGTCGCGAGTTGCGTTCTCGGTTGCTTCCCGCACATGTGGTGGTGCGGTTTTGTTTGGGGATGTGCCTGTTTTTCGATGATGATTACGAGGAGGTGATGCGGAAGCTTGTTGGGTCGTTGCGGTCTGTGGGTTCGTGGCGTGGTGAGTGGAATGTTCCCTCGACGGCGGCTATTTCCAAGGCTCGGAAGCGGTTGGGGGTCGAGCCGTTGAGTCTGTTGTTTGAGCGGGTCGCTGTTCCGGTGGCGGGGCGGGGTACCACAGGGGCGTGGTTGGCGTCGCGTCGGTTGATGGCGATGGATGGGTTCTCCGTGGATGTTCCGGATACGCCCGAGAACGCGGCGGAGTTCGGTCGACAGCGTAATCAGTCGGTCGAGTCAGCGTTTCCGCGGGCGTTGATGATCGTGTTGGGCGAGTGTGGTTCCCGCGCGATCGTGGGGGCCGCGATCGCCGGGTGCCTGACCAGCGAGAAAACTCTCGCGAGAGACATCATCGGGTCTGTCGAGCCGGACATGCTGGTGATCGCCGATCGGGGCTTCTACGGTTTCGATCTGTGGAACGAGTTCCGTCGTACTGGCGCTGACCTGCTGTGGAGGGTGAGTTCGGCTGTCACGTTGCCGGTGTTGGAGTGGTTGCCCGACGGTTCGTATCGCTCGATCTTGGTCAGTTCGGCCGTGCGCCGAGGGCGCCGGGATCGGCTGATCGAGAAGGCTCGCCGCGGCGAGGATTGTCGTTCCGAGGATGCGCAACCTGTTCGGGTGGTCGAATATCAGGTTCCCGACCGGGCGGGTGACGGGGCGGCCGAGGTCGTGTGCGTGGTGACGTCGATTCTCGACCCGGCCGAGGCGACCGCCATGGAATTGGCTCTCGCCTACCATGAACGCTGGGAATGTGAGGGTTTGATCGATGAGATGAAGACCCATCAACAAGGATCGGGTAAGACGCTGCGGTCGAGATCGCCCGACATGGTGCGTCAGGAACTGTGGGCGTTCCTGCTCGCACACTATGGCATTCGGCGTTTGATGTGCTCGGCGGCCGACGAGGCCGACGTCGACCCTGATCGACTGTCGTTCATGCGGTCTCTTCGAGTTATCCGACGCCAGGTCCCCGCCGAGGCGGATTTTTCCCCCTGAGCGCCAGGCGAGAGCGTTATCGGAGACCCGCGCGGAAATCAACGAGAGACACCTCGCGGCCCGAAGGCACCGAACGTACCCCCGTGTGGCCAAACGTGGACGCCATAAACGCTACCCCACCAAAAAGGGCAAACATCAAGGCGTTCGACATCAGGGTCCGGCCACCATCAGAATCCTCGCACCTAGCCTAAGTTAGTGGCATTGCGCCTCCGGCCCCCGGTGTTCATTCTACCGGGGAGGGGCGACAGTTCCGGGCAAAGATGATCATGCCTGTGGACAACTCGTCGAGGTGATGGCGGCCGAGGTGTGCGGAAGCCGCGGGATCGTCGGGTCGTGCGAACCGATCGGCCTGAACCTGGCAAGAGGCGCCCCGCGATATGGTCCAGCGGTCCACGCGGCCGCCGCACCCACAGCCGTCATCGCGTCGACCGGTTGTCCACAGGCATGATCATCTTCGGGCGGAATCGTCGGTCCCGGCCGGTAGCATTGATTCCGGGGGCCGGCGGCATACTGTGATCATCTCGCCGCCCGATTCGAGAGGCGACCGGATCCGAATGACCCGAGCCTCGCTGACTGGAAACATCCCCGCGGGTCGACCTGCGTTCCGCACTGCCTCCACTCGGGAAGCGCCAAACGCCCGAGGTGATTGCCAGTGTTCGAATCCGCCCGCCTGGTGAACGTCGCGGCGAAGGTGATCACGGTATGCCTCCAGCCCCCGGAATCAATTCTACCGGTGGGGACCGACGATTTCGGCCGGAGACGATCATGCCTGTGGACAACCGCGGGTCGCGCCGCGGTCTGGTGGCCGGGTGTTCGGCGTCCGGGTGTTCAGCGGTGGAACAGGACCGCGGCGTGGCCGGGGGCGCCCAGTTCCGTGTTGGGGGCCATGACGGCCGACGGTGCGCCGCCGC
Source organism: Actinokineospora auranticolor (assembly GCF_041897805.1). Classification (GTDB taxonomy): domain Bacteria; phylum Actinomycetota; class Actinomycetes; order Mycobacteriales; family Pseudonocardiaceae; genus Actinokineospora; species Actinokineospora auranticolor. The sequence continues at coordinate 5,961,717 of NZ_CP154825.1, read as the reverse complement.
AGTCGGGGGCGGCGTAGAGGAGCGCTTGGCGGTTCGTCTGGTTGTCCAGGTGGTAAGTGCCTGGTTCGAGGCGGTAGCAGGTGTTGTCGTCTGGGTCGATGATGCCCGCGCCGCCGCTTGGTTCGTAGTAGACGAACAGACCCCTTGCCGCTGTCGCGGTCCCGGGGGCCGCGACTAGTGCGGATACGAGTACTGCCAACGTCATCAGTCGGGTTGTCCTCACTGCTTTCTTCTCCTCCTGTCACGGGCGCCGAACCGCCATCGACGGTATTCCCCGTGTCGCGCGCGCGGCACCACGGCGCACCCGATCGTGGGGGGCTCGTGGGGGTAAGGAAGCGGGGTCACGCCTGCGACAGCGCGAAGGCGGTAAGGAAACCGATCACGGTGATGAGGCCGATCCACAGGTGCGCGTCGGCGAACGCCTCCGGGATCATGGTGTCGGCGATCATCGCCAGGATCGCCCCGCCCGCCGACGCGGTGATGCCCGCCAGCAGGCCGGGTGGCGCGTCGCCGAGCGCGCCGTAGCCGAGCATCGCCGCCGCGCCGCTGATGACCGCGATGCCGCCCCACAACCCGAAGACGTAGCGCGGGTCCCGGCCCGCCCGGCGCATGCCCGCCGCGCTGGACAGGCCCTCCGGCACGTTGCTGATGAACACGGCCGCGACGGTGACGGCGCTGACCGTGCCGCCGCCGAGCAGGCTCGTGCCGATCACAATGGACTCCGGTATCCCGTCGAGCAGCGCCCCGAACGCCATCGCCGTGCCCGAACCGGCCTGCTCCCGCTCCGACGGCTGCTGCCCGCCCGAGCGCTTCCGGTGCCGCGCGCCCCGCCGCGCCAACCACACGTCGGCCAGCGTGTAGACCACCGCGCCGCCGACCGCGCCGATGGTGGTCGGCACCATGCCGCCCTGCTCGTGCGCCTCGCCGATCAGCTCGAAGGACACCGCCGACAGCAGCACGCCGCTGCCGAAGGCCATCACCGCCGCCACCACCGGCGGACGCACCCGCGCGAAGAACCCCACCGCCGCGCCCAGCACCAGCGCGGACCCGGCGAGCAGCCCCCACCCGCCCGCGACCAGGATCTCAGCCACCGCACCTCCTAGCGTCGCCCGACCCCGTGGCGATACCCACCCCGGGGCGCGGGCAACGCCCCGCCGTGGATTTCACCCCGGGAACAGTAGCCGTCGGTGCCTTCTCCAGGCCGCCTCCCGGCCGCGGGAAATGATCACGGTATGCCTCCGGCCCCCGGAATCAATTCTCCCGGCCGGGACTGACAATTCCGGCCGGAGACGATCATGCCTGTGGACAACTCGCCGGGGTGGTGACGTCCGGGGGTGCGCGGTGGCCGTGCGGACTGTTGGGTCGTATGGCCGTTGGCTCGTCCTGCGCCCAGGCGGTCCTAAGAACTCCAGGTTGGGGAGCCTCGACCCGTGCCGCTGCTTGGCCACTTGTCGTGCGGTCGCGGGCCCCGAACGGTCGGCGGGTGAATCCCACCCCGAGTGCGAGTGGGTCGCGGCACCTGCTCGTCGTTGTCCGGCAGGGGGTGTGAGGTCGAAGGTCCCGCCGGGGGGAGGCCCCGGGGCGGTGTCGACCACGGGTACCGGCGGGGCAACCTGGGAGTGACGAAAGGACGGCCATGCCCACGGACTCCGAAGTGGACCAGGTGATCCACCGGGCGCTGGCGGCCGCGACCCGCGCGCCGTCGGTGCACAACTCCCAGCCGTGGCGGTTCGCGCGGCGCGGGCGCGTCATCGAGGTGTGGCTGGACCGGGACCGGGTGCTGGCCGTGGTCGACCCCCACGGCCACGAGGCCCGCCTCTCCTGCGGCGCCGCCCTTTACACCCTGCGCCTCGCGCTCGCCGTCGACGGGTTCGCGGCCCGGGTCCGGGTGCGGCCCGACGGGGAGCGGGACGACCTGCTCGCGGAGGTCGAGTTGGACGTGCGGCACCGGCCCACCGAACAGGAGCGGACCCTCGCCGCCGCCGTCCCGCGCAGGCACACCAATCGCAGGCCGTTCCTCGACCGGGCCGTGCCCGAGCGGCTGCGGGTGCCGTTGGCGCGGGCCGCTGCGGCCGAGGGGGCGCGGCTCGTGCTCGTCGACCGGCCCGAGCTGTTCACCCCCGTCGCCGACCTGATCCGTCGGGCCGACCGGGTGCAGAGCGGCGACCCCGCCTACCGCGCCGAGCTGCGGTCTTGGTTGGCTGGGCCCGGCCGCGCGGACGGTGTCCCCGCGTCGGCGCTGGGGCGCTCCCCGACCCCGGGCGGTCTCGTCGCACTACGCGACTTCGGCGCGCCCGAGGCCGACTTCGAGCGGGTACCGCTGCTCGCGGTGCTCACCACCCTCGGCGACACCCCGGCCGACCAGGTGGTGGCCGGGCAGGCCATGCAGCGCGTGCTGCTGACCGCCACCGCCTCCGGGCTCGCGGTGTCGCCGCTGTCCCAGCCGGTCGAGGTACCCACCACTAGACGCGCGCTCGGCGCCCTGGTAGGTGGGATGGTGCACACAGTCCTGAGGATCGGCTACGGGCACGTGGGCAGTCCCACGCGGCGCCGGGCGGTGGAGGAGGTGGCCGGGTGAGTCCGGCGGAGCAGTGGACGCAGTCCGAGGTCGCGGTCCTGGCCGCCGCCACGAGCCGGGCGCCGTCGGTGCACAACACCCAGCCGTGGCGGCTGGAGCTGCGCGACCGCGCCGGGTCGGTGCTCGAACGCGTCGACATCGCCCTGCCCCGGCACGACCCGCTGGGCCGCGACCGCATGCTCTCCTGCGGCGCCGCGCTGACCAACCTGCGCCTCGCCGTCCGGTCGCTGGGCTGGACGTCCCGGTGGTCCGCGTTCCCCGACCCGACGCGCCGCGACGTGGTCGGCACCGTCACCGCGGCCGGGCGGGCGGCACCCGACGAGGCCGACCATGCGCGGTTCCGGGCCATCCGGTCGCGCCGCGCCCACCCCGCGCCGTTCGCGCCCGAGCCGGTCGACACCGCGCTGCCGGGCGAGCTGGCCCGCGGGTGCGACGTGCCGGACGTGACCGTGCGGGTGGTGCCGACCGAGGCCGTGGGCGACCTGGCGCAGTTGCTGCTGCGCAGCGCCCAGGTACTCCGCGACGACCGCGCCTACCAGCGGGAGCTCGCCGCGTGGACCGCGCCGGGCACATCGGCCGGGCCGGGCGCGCGACCCATGACCAGGGCGCCGGACAACCGGCTGCCCGACGAGGAGATCCTGATCCAGCGCCTGGCCGCCGAGTCGCACCTGGTCGTCGCCACACCGACCGACACGCGGCTGGACCACCTGCGCGCGGGCATGGCACTGGCGCACGCCTGGCTCGGCGCGACCGCCCACGCCCTCACGGGCTCCGCGATCACGCAGCCACTGCATGTCCTGGAATCACGGTCCAGGCTCGCCGAGATCCTGGGCCTGCCCGGGTACGCGCAGGCCCTGCTCCGCCTGGGCCACCCGATCGAGCGAACGACGCCGAGCGCCCGCCGCCCCTTCAACTCGCTGATCATGCTCCGCGAACCCGAGGGCACCTGGCAGGGCTAGCGCCCGGTCGACAGCCCCGGCGCGCTTTCCCACGTCCGTGTCACGGTGGGCGGGCGGGCATGAGATGCTTCGGCCGCTAGATTCCTGACCCAGTTCGACGCGGGGAGCGGCACCGTGGCCACATGGACCGACGTGATCAACTACGTGCGGACCCGCTACGAGGTCCTGCAGGACACCGACGGCTGGCTCCGGTTCCGGCTGGACACCGAGGGGGAGCGCTCCCAGCAGGTCGCCGTGCACCACATCACCGCCGAGGACGGCGACTGGGTGGAGATCTCCTCGCCGGTGGGCCGCGCCGACGACATCGACCTGCGCGCCCTGCTGACCGCCGCCGCGACCGACCCGATCGGCGCCGCCGCCGTGGTCGACGGGGTCGCGCTGCTCAAGCACGCCGCGCCGCTGGCCGACCGGGGCGTCGGCGTCGAGTTCGGCGGCCCGCTCACCCGCCTGGTCACCCGCGCGGACGCCCTGGAGCGGGAACTGACCAGCGCGGACGCCTTCTAGCCCAGCTCCAGGCTCGTCACGCCGTAGACCCCGGCCAGGTCCACCGCCGGTGCGGGGCCGGTGTACATCCGCGCCGCCTCGAAGGTCGGCGCGAACCCCAGGTCGGCCATCAGCCGGGTCGCCGCCGCGTTCGCGTCCGGCACGTCCACCGCCAGCGGCCCACCGTCGGACACCGCGCGCAGCAGCGCCGCCGCGACGCCGGGGGAGTCCGCGTAGAGCGGTCCGACGCGCGACGCGGCGCGGCTGTCCCGGCGCACCGCGAACCCGCACAGCTCGCCGTCGCGCACCGCGACCCGCGCCGTCCGGCCGCCCAGGCCGACCCAGCCCGCGAGGAACGCGTCCCTGGCCTCGGGGAAGAACTTCCGGTCATAGCCCGCGATCCGGTCGAAGGCGACGGACCGGGCGTCCACGATCGCCACCGGGTCCCCAGCGGAGCCCTCGACGTCGGAAACCGGGAGGACGCCCTCGTACCGCACGTTGTTCCACGCCCGCGCGAACCCGGACTCGCGGTAGTTGTCCTGCTGGTCCACGACCCCGTCGAGCCCGACGAGCCGACCCGAGAGCCGCGCCATCCCCGCCCGCCACACCTGGATCCCGAAGCCCTGACCGCGCCACCGCGGCCGGGCGATGTAGTAGCCGATGAACCCGAACCCGGCGCCGTAGCGGATCGCCGAGATGCACGCGATCGGCTCACCCCCGAGCCGCCCCACCAGGAAACCGCCCGGGTCGGCCGGGGCGAACGCCGCGGGATCGGCCAGCCCCGGGTTCCACCGCTCCTCAGCCGCCCACTCGGCGATCAGCCGAACCTCGTCGGCACTCGCCGACCCGATCTCGAAGTCACCACCGGCCACCCGCCGACCCTCGCACGCGGCGGGACCGGCGGGTGGCGGGGACACCCGCGCAACCGGGTGATCTTCAGCAGGTGGCGTCGCGGTGCGTGCCGTCGACGAGGAACGCGGTCACCGCCGCGTCACCGCAGGCGTTGCCGTTGGCCAGGTACGCGCCGTGGCCACCCGAGTCCACGCTCACCATCCGCGCCCGGTGCCCGAACGCCGCGCGCATCCGCAGTGCGCCCGAGTACGGGGTGTTCGGGTCGCGCCGGTTCTGCGCCAGCAGCACGTTCTCCGGTCCGCGCGACGAGATGACCACCGGGTCGCCCGCCGGGTACGGCCAGAACGAGCACGCCCAGATGTTGGCGGGCATGCCGCCGGTCAAGGGGTACTCGGTCCGGTCGCGCGCCACCGCCGCGGCGTGGGCCTCGACCGACCGCGGCCAGCGCACGTCGTTGCACGCCGTCGCGGCGCCCACCGCCACGATCCGCTGGAACGCCTCCGGGCTGGGGACCGGCAGCGGCGGGGTCGGGTCGCCGCGCAGCACGGTCGCGGCGAGCGGGAAGGACGCGTCGCTCTGCAGCGAGGTGAACACGATGCTGCGCAGCAGGGCCCCGGACAGGTCCGGACGCGGGTTGTGGTCGAGGGTCTCGGCCACGGCCAGGTAGTGGCGGGTGACCGCGTCCGGGGTCGCGCCCAGGTGGTACTCGGCGTCGCGCGCCGCGGCCCACGCGGCGAAGTCGGGGAACCGGTCCCGCGCGCCCACCGCGAAGTTGGCCGCCCAACCGCGCGCGACCCGGCTCGGGTCCGGGTCGCCGCTGCTGTCCAGCACGACCCGGTCGGTGCGGTCGGGGAACAGCGTCGCGTGGACCGCGGCCGGGTAGGTGCCGTACGAGACACCCCAGGAGGACAGCGTCCGCTCACCGAGCGCTTGGCGGATCCGATCGATGTCCATCGCCTCCGTGCGGCTGCTGATGTGCCGGAGGAGGTCGCCGCCGTTGCGCGCGCAGGCGTCCGCGATCCGCTTGGCCTTGGCCACGTTGCCGGAGATGTCGCCGTCGGGACCGGGCCACGGGGAGAACAGCGCGGCTTCCGCGTCCGGGCCGGTGACCCCGCAGGACGCCGGGGTGCTGCGGCCCGTGCCGCGCGGGTCGAAGCCGACGATGTCGTAGCGGTCGAGGACCGGCCGGGGCAGGCGCAGGCCGAGGGTGGTGGGGCGGGTCAGGCCGGGGTTGCCGGGGCCGGTCGGGATCAGCAGGAGCACGCCGCGGCGCAGGTCCGGGCGCGCGGTCCGGATCCGGGACACCGCCAGGGATATCCGGGGACCGCCGGGGTCCCGGTAGTCCAGGGGGACCTGGAGGGTGGCGCACTCCTGGAGCGGGGCGTCGACGCACGTGGTCCAAGTCGGTGTCGTGGCCGCGTGCGCCGGGGTCGTGGTGACGCAGGCGGCCAGTCCGAGCACCGCCAGTACCTGAAGTGGTTTGCGCATGATCGGAAGCGTTTCGCCCGTGGGGGTGGGCGGGCCATCCGGCAGACCGGAGGGACCGGTGTCGGGATGGCCTCACCGCCGATCGGGGCCGCGTGCTATCCGCGCACCGAGCACCGGCTACGGCTTGGCCGGGAGCTTGGGCCACAGCCGTTCCGCGACCGCCGCCGCCTTCTCGCAGGAGGTGAGATCCGGGGTCCGGACGGCGACCGTGGCCAGCTCCCGGTAGCGGATCTGGGCGGTCCGGAGCTGCTCGGTGATCATCGAGCACACGACGGAGAAGTGCTTGGCGGTCACCCGGCCCGCGATGTCCTGGCGGAGCTCCTGGGGGTAGGTCCACTCCAGGTCCGAGCCGCCGCCGAAGCGGACCTCGAGGGTGGTTCCGCCGTCGGCGGACGCGAGTGAGCACACGTGGCGCGCGGGTGCCGAACGGCGCTTGGCGCCCGCGAGGGCGGGCAGCGGCGCCAGGACGTCGTCGGTGAGCAGCGGACACGGGTCGACCGCGGCGAGCGAGCCGGGGCGGCGGTTCATCCGGGCGATGGGCTTGCCGCTGACCAGGCGCCGCGCGAAGACGCCCGCGACGGTGTTGGCGACCTCGCAGCTCCGGTTCTCCTCGGCGTTCGTGACCAGGACCCGGAACACCGGGCCGCCGGCGAAGGCCAACAGCTGCTCGCAGTCGCGCGGCGTCTGCGCACGGGTCGTCTGCGCGATCCCGCCGGGCAGCTCGCGGTACCGCTCGGTGCCCCGCGAGGGTGGGAGTTCGCTGGTCAGATCGCCGATGCTGACCGTCATGGGGTCGTCCGGGTCGGGCGCGGCGACCCGGTAGGCGCAGTTGTCCAGGTTCTCGGCGTCGACGACCATGGGCGCGCCGTACGGCATCAGGTCGGTGAGGGTGACCAGGTCGCAGGCGTCGAAGGTGGCGAGGTCGCCGAGCACGTCCGCGGTGACCGGGGCCATCGTCGCGGGGTCGGGCACGGCCAGGCCCGACACCTCGCACCCCGATAACGACAGGGTGGCGCAAAGCACCGAAATCGCCACGAGCGCGCGCTTGGTCATCGGACCCCCAGTACTCGACCGGCGTCCGCTCGCCGGTCGGCACAGTGTGCACCACGCACTGTCGCTTGAGGACTCGGGACCGGGATCAGCTCGGGCAGGAGTGCAGGAACCGGGCGATGAGGTCGGCGTCCACCTTGTCCTTGGGGCGGTCGCTGGCGCGCTTCCAGGCGTAGACCTTGTCCAGGGCGACGAACCGGAAGCCGTCGATGAGGTCGGCGGAGTCGATGAGCTCGTCGGTGTCGAAGACGGGGTCCAGCCACCGGTCGAAGATCTCGATGGCGGAGCCCGGCGGGCGCACCACCAGCCCGGTGCCCGAGGACGCGCCCGCGGGTTCGGCCAGCGCGGCGGCGCGCTGCCAGGCCGCGCCCCTGGCGATGACGTCGAGGTCGCCGATGGCGTCGCGGATGCCCCAGGCCAGCAGCGGTCCGCTGCCGAAGATCGCGTGGTCGGCGTCGGGCAGCGCGAGGTCCGCCAAGCGCCGCAGCAGCGGGTGGGTTCTCAGCTCGGGACGCGACATCGGTGGCACGGCTCCAGGTGGCGAGGGGGTGGTCCGCACCTGCCCCCAATCGGTGACCACCGTGCCGACGGTGACCGCCCCGCGGCCACTGACCCGACACCGTACGCGACCCCGTCCGCGCTCCTCGCACCCGCTCGCCGATGTCCAGGAATTGTCCTAAAGAGACGTTTGGCTGTGCGAATGACCCGGCTGGGTGGTGAATCGCCGGGTAGTGGCGGTATCCGTCGGGTGGTGGCCACACGACCGGGTGATAGTCGAGGGCTGCTCAGTTCGGTCCATAGTGGATGGTGGCGAGCGGTCGGTCGCGATCCGGTCGGGGCGTTGCCCGTGGTCCGGCGGCGCTTGGCCGGATGGCATCGGTCGAGTTCACGGGCGCGTTGCTCGTCCGTCTGTCCGTGGCGGGTCGGGGTGTTCGACCGGGTTGCCCGGCGGGATCCGGCCGGTCGTGCGCGGACCCGGGTGTCGAGCGGGCTCGGGGTGACCTCCAAGCAGCCCGCGCCCCGTAGCCCCCGTCGATCCATCCCGGGGCTCTGCGACCGATCACCAAGCACGGCCTCGTGGACACCCGGCGCCGGCGGCGGGGCCGTGCCCGTTGAGAGGTGGTACTCGCCGTTCGTGGCGTGGGAGAACTCTTGGGAGGCGTAGTGGCGGCGATCGTCAGGTAGTCGTCGTCGGAGTCGTGGGGTGCCGCGATGTCGTCCGCCGAGCGGACATCGACGGTGTCGGTCGTGTGATCCTCCCTTGTCTCCCCGCGGGCGCGGTGAACTCGGTCCTCTTGGCTGCCGGGGTGTGGCGGGGCGCGGGCGGGTAGTGCTAACTTTTCTTGGCAGGTGCCAAGGAGAGTTTCCATGGGGGAGAGTATGTCGTCGGTCGGTGCGGACAGGGTCGCGTTGGTGGAGCGGATAGCCGCGTGGTCGGTGCGCAACCGGTGGCGGGCCATCGGTGGGTGGTTGGTGTTCGTCGTGGTGACCGTCGCCCTGAGCGTCCTCGTCCAGGGGGCGGACGCCCGTGCGACCGATCCGGGGGAGTCGGGGCGCGCGCAAACCACCCTTGACGCGCAAGGGAGTTACGACGCGATCCGCGAGAACGTGTTGGTGCAGGCCAGGGCGCCGGGCGGCGCCTTCGTCGACAGCCCACCGTTGCGCGCGGCGGCGGATGACCTGGTGAACTCCTTGCGCGCCAGGGAGAACGCGGTCGCGGAGGTCCGGTCGCCCACGGCGCCGGACGGCGGGGACCTGATCAGCGCGGACGGGCGGTCGGCGCTGGTCGCCTTCCGGGTGGCCGAGCCGGTCGAGCGGGTTCGGGCGAACTTCGCGGGTGCCGCCGCGGTCGTCGACGCGGTCGCCGCGCGTCACCCGGACGTGCGGGTGGTCATGGCGGGTGATCGCAGCCTCACCAGTGCCGTTGACGCTACTGTCAAAGCGGACCTGGCGCGTTCTCATCTGCTGTCGGCACCGGTGGTCGTGCTGATCCTGGTGGTGGTGTTCGGCTCGCTCGTGGCGGTGGGCATCCCGGTGCTGCTCACGGTGACCGGGCTCGCCGCGACGTTCTCGCTGCTGGCGCTGATCGGCAAGGTCATGCCGATCAACAGCGCGTCGTCGTCGCTGATCCTGCTGATCGGCATCGCGATCGGCGTGGACTACTCGCTGTTCTCCCTGCGCCGGTACCGGGAGGAGCGCCACGCGGGCCGCGACCGCGACGCGGCGCTGCGGATCACCGCCCGCACCTCCGGGCACGTGGTCGTGGTGTCCGGGCTGACGGTCGTGCTCTGCCTGGTGGGGCTGCTGATCACCGGGCTGGACGCGTTCCGCGGCGCCACCGTGGCCACCGCGGTGGTCGTCGGCGTCTCGGTCACGGGCGCGGTCGTCGTGCTGCCCGCGATCCTGTCGCTGCTCGGCGACCGGGTGGACCGGTGGCGCGTGCCGTTCCTCGGGCGCGGCCGGGTCGCGGCGCGGGAATCGCGGGTGTGGTCGCGGATCGCGCACCGGGTGGTCCGGCGTCCGCTGCTCCTCGGCGGCGCGGCCGTGGCGGTGCTCGTGGTGCTCGCGTTGCCCGCCTTGGGAATGCGGCTCCAGGACGCGGCCGTGGTCAACAGCCTGCCGCGCGAGGTCGCGGCGGTCGACAACGCGATCCGGCTGCAGGAGGCGTTCCCCGGGTCCGCGGCGCCGACGCGGGTGGTGGTGTGGAACCGGGACGGTTCACCCGTCGACTCCCCGCGGCTGCGGGAAGCCGTGGCGGAGCTGCGTTCGTGCGCCGGTGCCGACCAGCCGATCCACGAACCGATCGCGGTGGCCGCGGTCGACCGCGCCCTCGTCATCCGGGTGCCGGTCTCCGGCTCCGGCACCGACGACACCACCGTCCGCGCGCTGGAACGACTTCGCGCGGAACTGTTGCCCGCCACCATCGGTCGCGTGGACGGCGTGGACTTCGCCGTCGGCGGGAAGGCCGCCCAGACCCACGACTTCACCGAACGCGTCGCGGAGCGGACGCCGTGGGTCTTCGCGTTCGTCCTGGTGCTGGCCTTCGCCTTGCTGGCCGCGGTGTTCCGCTCGGTGGCCATCTCGCTGGTGTCCATTGTGCTCAACCTGCTGGCCATCGCGGCGGCCTGCGGTGTGGTAACCTGGATCTTCCAGGACGGGAACCTCAGCGCACTCCTCGGCTTCACGCCGTACGGCGGTGTGATGGACTGGCTGCCGCTGTTCGTCTTCGTGGTCCTCTTCGGACTGAGCATGGATTACCACATCTTCATCCTCAGCCGAATCCGCGAACGCCTCGGCACCGGTGATCTGTTGCGCGCCGCCATCGTCGGCGGGATCGAGAGCAGCGCGGGTGTGGTCACCAGCGCGGCCGTCATCATGACCGCGGTCTTCGCCGTGTTCGTCACCCTGACCTCCATCGAGAACAAGCAACTCGGTGTGGGCATGGGCATGGCCGTCATCCTCGACGCCACCATCGTGCGCGGGGTGCTGCTGCCCGCCACCCTGTCGCTGCTCGGCGACGGGGCGTGGAAGCGCGCCCTTCGCCGGAAAGCGGGCACGGCGGTGTAGTGGAGACCGGCGACGGCACGGGGTTTCGGTTGCTACAGTCGCGCCGAGTCGACTGGGGGTTGGCGGATGAGCGCGTTCGCGATCGGTGGGGAGCACCGCGTCCGGCGGATGGGGTTCGGGGCGATGCACCTGTCCCGGGCCGAGACCGGGAGGGACGACGCGGTCGCGGTGCTGCGGAAGGCGGTCGAGCTCGGCGTCGTCCTCGTGGACACCGCGCACCTCTACGGGTGGGGTGCCAACGAGGAGCTGATCGCCGAGGCACTGCACCCGTACCCCGAGGGGCTGCTCATCGCGACCAAGGTCGGGGTCCGGCGGGTGGACGCGCCACGAGAGGCGGAGCTGTGCGGGCGCCCCGAGTTCCTGCGCGCGCAGGTGGACGAGGGCCTGCGCGGGCTTCGGCTCGACCGCGTGGACCTGCTCCAACTGCACCGCGTCGATCCCGAGGTCCCGCTGGAGGAGCAGGTGGGGGCGCTCGCCGAGCTGCGGGACGCGGGCAAGATCGGGCACATCGAGCTGTCCGAGGTGACCGTGGAGCAGCTGGCGCGAGCGCGGCGGGTCACCGAGATCGCGAGCGTGCAGAACCGCTACAACCTGCTCGACCGCGAGCACGACCCCGTACTCGACGCCTGCGCCGCCGCCGGGATCGCGTTCCTGCCGTGGCGCCCCGTGCACCCGGCCACCGCCGCGAGCGACGGCGCGGTCGCGGCGGTGGCGGCCGAGCTGGGCGCGACCCGGGCCCAGGTCGCGCTCGCCTGGCTGCTCGACCGCGCCCCCGTCGTGCTGCCGATCCCCGGCACAACCGCACTCCGCCACCTGGCCGAGAACGTCGCCGCCACGACCCTGCGGCTCGACGCGGACCAGCGGCACCGGCTCAGCCGGGGGTAGCGGATGGGACCATCGGTGGGGCTGTGGGTGCACCGGCCGTATTCGGTGGACGACCTGCTGTGCTGGATGGAGACCTTCTGCGACTTCGCCACCGGTGGGGACTTCCGGTGGCGGGGTGACCACTCCAGCCACCTGTCGTCGATGAACATCGAGGACGACACGGAGTACTTCGACGACGAGATCGACCACACGGTCGTGCGGGCGGAACGGCCGCACTCGTGCCTGACGATCGGGGCGTACTCGTCGGCGAAGGTGAACCACCACGTCGTGGCGCGGGTCGCGGTAGCGTTGGCTTTTCGACTGGACGCGTTGATCGACTTCGACGGGTTGCTCCCCGCCGCCGCGGCGACGGTGGGGGCGGGGAATTCCTGACGGCCTGGCTAGCGCACCCGGAGTTCAGGTTGGTCAGGTAGCCCACGCGGTTCGGGTGAAGGTGGTGAAGTCGAGGGGTGGGCGGCCCAGGGCTCGGTGCACGCCGTCGGAGATGGGGGTTTCCAGGTCGTGTCTGATGGGGCTGATGACGGCGGCGTAGTCGCTCGCTTCCGCGGGGGACCAGCCTTCGGTTACCAGTTCCGCGATGAACTCCTCCTCCGACAGCGGCACGTAGCGCACTGTGCGTCCGGTGGCTCGCGAGATCTCCGCGGTCACCTCGTCGAAGGTCAAGGCGTGGGGGCCGGATAGTTCGTAGGTTTGGCCGTGGTGGGTGTCCTCGGTGAGGGCCGCGACGGCGACGGCGGCGATGTCCTCGGCGTCGACGTAGGGCACGGCGCCCTTGCCCGCGGGGAGTCGGATCTCGCCCGCGAGCACGGCGTCGCGGAAGAAGCCCTCGGTGAAGTTCTGGGCGAACCAGGTCGGCCGGACGATCGTCCACTCCAGACCACTCGCGCGGACGGCGGCCTCGCCGTCGACGTGGACGTGAGCCATCGGGCTCTCGAGGTCGGCGTAGCCGGGCACGTCGACGCCGCGTCCCGAGAGCAGCACGACGCGGCGGACGCCGGTCTCCAGGCAGCGGCGGATGAACGGGCGCGTTGTCGGTTCGGTCTCGTGCGGCACGACGAAAACGCTTGCTACGCCGTCGAGCGCGGCGTCCCAGGTGTTGGGCGCGGTCCAGTCGAACGGCGGAGTGCCCGAGCGGGAGCCCACGCGTACCGGCACACCGGCGGCCGTGAGCTGTTGAACGACCCGACGGCCCGTCTTGCCCGTCCCTCCCGTGACAAGGATTTGACTCATACGCAGAGTCAAGCCCTCCCGCGCCACACGGACCATGTTCGAGGCGCTCGGGTAGATGTCTCAGACTCTCTATCTTGGCGGTATGGACTCTCTTACCGACCTGCTCGACGGTGTGCGCGCCCGGGCGGCTCTGGTTACCCGGATCGGTCTTGCGCCGGATTGGTCGGTGCGCTTCACGGGCGGTGCGCAGCTCACGTTGGTCAGTGCGCTAGGAGGGCGTGCGTGGGTGGTCACGGCAGGGGAGACCGTATCGATCGAAACCGGTGACGTAGTGGTCATTCGCGGACCGGAGCCGTACACGGTGGCGGAACAGCCGGATACGCCACCGTCACGCGTGATAACCAGTGACGACTTCTGTGTCCGCGCCTGCGGCCCGGAGCCGAGGACGTGCGGTGACCCTGAGGGGGAGACCGTCCTGCTCAGCGGTGCCTACGAAGGACGCGCGGGTGTCGGCGAGCGGTTGTTGACGGCGCTGCCGGACGTCGTAGTGGTCCGTGGCACGCGGGATCCGGTGTTCGACCACGCGGCCGCTGCGGCCTCCGTGGACCGACCCGGGCAGCAGGCCGTACTGGACCGGTTACTGGACTTGGCGCTCATCTCGACCCTCCGAACGTGGTTTGACGGTCAGGAAGCGCGACCGGTGGACCCGCTCGTGGCCAAGGCGTTGCGGTTGCTGCACAACGACCCCGCTCGCGCGTGGACCGTCGCCGCGCTCGCCGCGGAGACCGGCACGTCCCGAGCCGTCCTGGCGCGGCGGTTCACCGCGGCGGTGGGACGGCCGCCGATGGCGCACCTGGCCGAGTGGCGCGTCGAGCGGGCCGCCGACCTGCTCCGCGAGACGGACGCGACGGTGGCGGCCATCGCCGGGAAAGTGGGGTACGCCAACGCCTTCGCGCTCAGCGCCGCGTTCAAGCGCCGACGCGGCGTGACACCGTCCGAGTACCGGGCGTGACATTTTTGTCGGTCCCCGCTGCTACCGTCGGAACCATGCTCACCGCACTGCTCACCTTCGCGGGCGTGGCCCTGCTCGCGACCTCGATCCCCGGCCCGGACACGGCCGTGGTCATCAAGAACTCCCTGGGCCGCGGGCGCCGCTCCGCGCTCGCCACGGCGGCCGGGTGCAGCACCGGCCAGATCGGTTGGGGGCTCGCCTCGATCGCGGGGATCTCGGCGGTGCTCGCCGCCTCGGTCGTCGCGTTCACCGTGCTGAAGTGGATCGGCGCGCTCTACCTGTGCTACCTCGGTTTCCGTGCGCTGCTGAGCGCGGCCCGCAAGGGGGAGCCGGTGGCGGCGTCGGCCACCGCGTCGGCGGGGCCCGCGCGCGTGCTCGCCTCGTACCGGGACGGGCTGCTCACCAACTCCTTGAACCCGAAGACCGCGCTGTTCATGTCGGCGCTCTTACCGCAGTTCACCAACCCGGGCGATCCGGCCTGGGTCCCGTTCGCCTTGGTCGCGATCACGGCCGTGGTCAGCTTCGCCTGCATGAGCGCGTACGCGTTGGTGTTCACCAAACTCGGCGACGTCCTGCGCAGGCCCGCCGTGCGTCGGACGGTCGACGGGACCCTCGGCGGTGTCCTCGTCAGCTTCGGGGTGGGGTTGGCCTTCAGCAGGCAGTGAAACCGGTCAGTGGTCGCCGTCGGCGAGGAAGGCGGTGGCCCGGTCGGTGATCCGGTGGGCGTCGACGGCGTCGGCCCACTGCTTGACGGCCTCGACCCGGGCGCGGGCGGGCGCGGCCTCGCCGCGTGCGCGCGCCAGGTCGGCGAGCATGAGGGGCTGGGCGAGCGAGCCCGCGCGGGCGGCGCGGTCGAGGAGGGTGCGGGCGGTCTTGGGATGGCCGTTGGCGTGGGCCTGCGCCGAGCCTGCAGAGGGACTCGCACAGCGGCGCGTCGTCGCCGTGCCGCTCGGCGGCCCCGACCGCCCGCCAGTAGTGGGCGGCCGCCGCGTCGGGGTCGCGGGTGATGGTGTCGGCGAGCCTTCCCAGGAGGAACTCGGTCCAGCCGCGGTGCGCGTCGTCCGGCGCGGTGTCGCGCGGCGCGGTGGCCTGGTCGAGCAGCGCCGCGCCGGTGGTCGGGTCGGGGTCGTGGCGCAGCCGCGGGTAGCGCAGATCCCACGAGGCCCGCGGGTCACCGGCCGCCCCGATGACGGCTCGGTGGCACGCACCACGTCCTCCGGGGTCGTTCGGTCGAGGCGCCGGTCGCGGTCCAGGTGGGCCTCGACGCGCGGCAGCGCGATCGCCGTCCGCCATGTCAAGCAGCGCGTCGGCCTCGGTATGGGGCGAGGGCCAGCGCGCTGGCCGACCGCCTCGGCCTCACTCGGGGGCGCCCTGTTCGCGCGGCTGGCGTCCTGGGAGGACCGGGGCCTGAGCACCCGCGAGCCGCACCCCGCCGACCGCCGCCGGGGCCGGGTGCGGCTCACCCCGGCGGGCGTCGCCGCGCTCGACGCCCGGTTCGACGTGGAGGGCACGGCCGAGCGGCACCTGCTCTCGAGGCTCACCGAGCGCGAAACCCGAACCCTCGCCGACCTCCTCGCAAACTCGTGCTCACCGCCGAGCACGGACCGGGTCCGGCGTCCCGCCTGCGCTACATCTCGAGCCAGTGCCGTCGCGGAGGTCCCTGGCTCGCCACCACCGGTATCGCCGAGCGCCACGACAAGCGGTCCGGCGCTGAAGACCGTGGGAACAGGTATCGGCTGGTCCGCCCGGTGCGTCGGCGCACCGCCAACCGGGGCGTGTAGGGGAGGCCGGAGGGGCACTCCCACGACCGACTCCTCGCGGGTTCGGCTCGTCCGCGACGTTTTGGCCGGTTGGGGGCGATCCTCTGCCGGAGGCATCGCTCGGCGTGGTCGCTCGAGTACTCGCGCGTTCGGGGCGAGCCGGGGACCGCTCGCGCACTGTCCACAGTGGCTCATCGGGTGACCCGGCCCGCCGAGTGGCGGATCGGGGTTCGGCTTGCCGGGTACGTGAACCCGGGACGTACCTGTCCGCTTTACCGGACGGTAGCCTGAAATTACCCTTGAGTACGGCTAAACCGCGAACCCGTGCCGGGCAAAGTCGAGTGTGTCCGCGGTGTGTGGATAGCGGCAGACGACCAGGTCTCTCGCGCCTTCCCTGCTCATTGTCGCATCCCGGTTCGGTATTCCGCCGAGTTCGCGCAGGAAATCCGAGATCGCGTCGAGGTGTTCGACCTCGGTGACCCCTTGGGGTCGAAATCGACCGCCGGTTCATCGATGAGGCACCACGCGGTCAACCGCCCTGGGGGTGCTCACGGCCAGTTGCGCGAAGTTCGAGTCCCAGGTCGCCGCGCCGGTCGTGAGCTGCTCGAACGTCAGGAACTCGACCTGCGGCACCGCACGCTGGATCGGCCGCGAAATACCGCGGCGCGGTCCGCCACTCGACTGCCGTCATGTCCGCCACGACGATATCCGGCAAGGAGTCGTCGGAGTCCGGCATGAAAGCCCATCTCGGGTCGCTCAACGCCATGCCCGCTATCGTGTCGGAAGGGTGCGCGTCACACGAATCCGTTTCACGCTCGCCTTTCCGGTCAATTGCCCGCGGGCGCGGTCGCGGGCACGCGGGGCGTGATCGGCTGTGAGATCCGCGCCAGTTGGTTGTCGATCTTGGGGCGGTCACTACACTCGGGCCGTCAGCATCCGTCAGGCTCTCGGCCCGTTGACCACAAGCGATCACCGGACCCGCCCGGTTCGCCGGTCGGGCGAGCTGGGCCTTGGAGAGAGGGACCCGGTCGGTGTTCAGTCGTATCGCCATCGTGAACCGTGGTGAGGCCGCGATGAGGCTCATCCACGCGGTCCGTGACCTGGCCGCGGAGACCGGTTCGCCGATCGAGACCGTCGCCTTGCACACCGACGTCGACCGCGCCGCGACCTTCGTGCGCGAGGCCGACATCGCCTACGACCTCGGCCCCGCCGCCGCCCGCCCCTACCTGGACCTGGGCGTCCTGGAGCGGGCGCTGGTGGAGACCGGCGCGGACGCCGCGTGGGTCGGCTGGGGCTTCGTCGCCGAGGACCCGGCCTTCGCCGAGCTGTGCGAGCGGGTCGGCGTCACCTTCGTCGGGCCCAGCGCGGACGCCATGCGCAGGCTCGGCGACAAGATCGGCGCCAAGCTGATCGCCGAGGAGGTCGGGGTCCCGGTCGCGCCGTGGAGCCGCGGCGCCGTCGAGACGCTGGAGGCGGCGCTGGCCGCGGCCGAGGAGATCGGCTACCCGCTGATGCTCAAGGCCACCGCCGGTGGCGGCGGGCGCGGCATCCGGGTCGTCACCAAGCCCGACGACCTGACCGACGCCTACGAGCGCACCAGCCAGGAGGCCGCCCGCGCCTTCGGCTCCGGCGTGGTCTTCCTCGAGCGCCTGGTCACCGGCGCCCGGCACGTCGAGGTGCAGGTCATCGCCGACGGCCAGGGCACCGCGTGGGCGCTGGGCGTGCGCGACTGCTCCGTGCAGCGGCGCAACCAGAAGATCATCGAGGAGTCCGCCTCCCCGGTGCTGGGCCCCGAGCAGGCCGCCGAGCTGAAGTCCTCCGCCGAGCGGCTGGCCGTCGCCGTCGGCTACCGCGGCGCCGCCACCGTCGAGTTCCTCTACCACCCCGGCGACCGGCTCTTCGCCTTCCTCGAGGTCAACACCCGCCTGCAGGTCGAGCACCCGATCACCGAGTCGACCACCGGGTTCGACCTGGTCCGGGCCCAGCTGCACGTCGCGTCCGGCGGGAAGCTCGACGGCGCCCCGCCCGCCGAGCGCGGCCACGCCATCGAGGCCCGGCTCAACGCCGAGGACCCCGACCGCGACTTCGCGCCGTCCCCCGGCCGCATCGCCCGGCTCGACCTGCCCGCCGGTCCCGGCATCCGGGTCGACACCGGGGTCAGCGAGGGCGACACCATCCCCGCCGACTTCGACTCGATGATCGCCAAGATCATCGCCTACGGCCGCGACCGGGACGAGGCGCTGGGCCGCCTGCGCCGGGCCATGGCCGAGACCCGGGTCATCATCGAGGGCGGCGCCACCAACAAGAGCTTCGTGCTCGACCTGCTCGACCAGCCCGAGGTGATCGACGGCAGCGCCGACACCGGCTGGATCGACCGGGTCCGCGCCGAGGGCGGGCTGGTCACCCACCGGCACTCCGCCGTCGCGCTCGCCGCCGCCGCCATCGAGGCCTACGAGGAGCAGGAGCAGGCCGAGCGGCAGCGCCTGCTGTCCACCGCGTTCGGCGGTCGCCCGCAGGCCCGCCACGACAGCGGCCGCCCGCTCGACCTGAAGCTGCGCGGCGTCGGCTACCGCGTCCGGGTCGCCAGGGTCGGCGCCACCCGGTTCCGGGTCGGCGTCGAGTCCGGCGACCAGTCCCGCGCCGCCGACGTCGTGCTCGACCGCTTCGACCGGCACACCGGCCAGATCGCGGTCAACGGCACCCGCTACCGCCTGCTCACCGGCACCCACGGCCCCACCCACCTCGTCGAGGTCGACGGCGTGGCGCACCGGGTCACCCGCGACGAGGGCGGCGTCGTCCGCTCGCCCGCGCCCGCGCTGGTCGTGGCCACCCCGGTCCAGGTCGGCGACGTGGTCGAGGCGGCCGCGCCGGTGCTGGTGCTGGAGAGCATGAAGATGGAGACGGTGCTGCGCGCGCCGTTCAAGGCCCGGCTCAAGGAGCTGGCCGTCGCCGTCGGCAGCCAGGTCGAGACCGGCGCGCCGCTGATGCGGCTGGAGCCGCTGGCCGACGACACCGCCGAGGACACCGACACCGGCAGCACCGTCGAGCTGGACCTGCCCGTCGAGCCCGCCGACGTGCCCGCCCGGGTCCGCGTCGCCCGCGGCCAGGAGGACCTGCGGGCCCTGCTGCTCGGCTTCGACGTCGACCCGCACGACGAGCGCCGCGTGCTCACCGGCTACCTGTCCGCGCGCCGCGAGGCCACCGCCGCCGGGCAGCGACCGCTGGCCGCGGAACTGGCGCTGGTCGCGGCCTTCGCCGACCTGGCCGAGCTGAGCCGCAACCGGCCCACCGGCGAGGACGGCGCGGGCCACGCGCACAGCGCCCGCGAGTACTTCCACACCTACCTGCAGAGCCTCGACGTCGAGCGGGCCGGGGTGTCGGAGCGGTTCCAGGCCAAGCTGGCCACCGCGCTGGGCCACTACGGGGTCACCGACCTCGAGCGGACCCCGGCGCTGGAAGCCGCCGTGTTCCGGATCTTCCTGGCCCAGCAGCGCGCCACCGCCGACGCCGCGGTCGTCACCGCGCTGCTCAGCGCCTGGCTGCAGGAGCCGCCGCCGGACGAGGCGCTGCGCGAGCCCGCCGGCCTGGCCCTGGAGCGGCTGGTGGCCGCCACCCAGGTCCGCTTCCCCGCGGTCGCCGACCTGGCCCGCGGCGTGGTGTTCGGCTGGTTCGCCCAGCCGCTGCTGCGCCGCAACCGGGCCCGCGTGTACGCCGACGTCCGCAAGCACCTGCGGCACCTCGACGCGAACCCGCAGGCGCCGGACCGCGCCGAGCGGATCGCCGAGATGGTCCGCAGCACCGAGCCGCTGGTCCGGCTCCTCGGGCAGCGCCTCAACCGCGCCGACCTGGACAACTCGGCCATGCTCGAGGTGCTGACCAGGCGCTACTACGGCAACAAGGAGCTCGTCGCCGTCCGCACCCGCGAGGTCGCGGACTGCACGTTCGTGGTCGCCGAGCGCGCCGGTTCCGCCGTGGTCTCCACCGCGGTCGCCTTCGACGCCCTGGGCAGCGCGCTGCGCGGGCTGGCCGAGCTGGCCACCGGCGCCGACCCGCTCGACGCCGACATCTACCTGGCCTGGGAGAGCCAGCCGGGCGACTTCGACGAGCTGGTCGCCACGCTGCACGGCGTGGTCCAGTCCACCCCGCTGCCCGCGCAGGTCCGCAGGCTCACCGCGACGGTCGCGGGCAGCGGCGGCGCGGTGATGCACCACCACTTCACCTTCCGCCCGTCGACCACCGGGATGACCGAGGAACGGCTGATCCGCGGTCTGCACCCGTACATCGCCCAGCGGATGCAGCTGGAGCGGTTGCGCGAGTTCGACCTGACCCGGTTGCCGTCCTCCGACGAGGAGGTCTACCTCTTCCAGTGCGTGGCCAGGGAGAACCCGTCCGACGAGCGGCTGGTCGCCTTCGCCCAGGTCCGCGACCTGGCCGAGCTGCGCGAGCACGACGGCAGGCTGGTCTCGCTGCCCACCGCCGAGGACGTCATCGCCACCTGCCTCGACTCGATCCGCCGCGCGCAGGCGCTGCGGCCCTCGCGCAAGCGGATCAACACCAACCGGATCGTGGTCTACGTCTGGCCGCCGAGCGAGATCACCCGCGCCGAGCTGGACATGATCGCCAAGCGCGTGCTGCCCACCACCGCGGGCGCCGGGCTGGAGGAGATCCTGTTCATCGCCCGCCGCCGCGACGACGCGACCGGTGAGCTGGCCAAGACCGCGGTGCGGATCCGCTTCGACGCCACCGGCGGCACGGAGCTGACCGTCGGCGAGGCGTCGCTGGAGCCGGTGCGCCCGCTCGACGACTACCGGCAGAAGGTGCTGCGCGCCGCGGCCCGCAACTCCGTGTACCCGTACGAGCTGACCGAGATCCTCGGCGAGTTCGTCGAGCACGACCTCGACGCCGACCACGCGCTGGTGCCGGTCGACCGGCCGAAGGGGCGCAACAAGTCCGGGATCGTCGCGGGCGTGGTCACCACGAAGACCCGCCGCCACCCCGAGGGCGTCACCCGCGTGGTGCTGCTCGGCGACCCGACCAAGTCGCTCGGCGCGCTGGCCGAGCCCGAGTGCCGCCGGGTCATGGCGGCGCTCGACCTCGCCGAGCGGACGCGGGTACCGGTCGAGTGGTACGCGCTGTCCTCCGGCGCCCGGGTCTCGATGGAGTCCGGCACCGAGAACATGGACTGGGTGGCCGCGGCGCTCAAGCGGATCGTCGAGTTCACCCAGGCGGGCGGCGAGATCAACATCGTGGTGGCGGGCATCACCGTGGGCGCCCAGCCGTACTGGAACGCCGAGGCCACGATGCTCATGCACACGAAGGGCGTGCTGGTGATGACGCCGGACTCGGCCATGGTGCTGACCGGCAAGCAGGCGCTCGACTTCTCCGGTGGCGTGTCGGCCGAGGACAACTTCGGCATCGGCGGCTACGACCGGGTGATGGGCCCGAACGGGCAGGCGCAGTACTGGGCGCCCAACCTGACCGCCGCGCGCGATGTGCTGATGTCCCACTACGACCACACCTACGTCGTCCCCGGCGAGTCGGCCCCGCGCCACACCCGGACCACCGACCCGGTCGACCGGGACGTGTCGGACTACCCGCACGCGATCGTCGACAGCGACTTCACCACCGTCGGCCAGATCTTCTCCGCCGAGCACAACCCGGACCGCAAGAAGCCGTTCGACATCCGCACGGTCATGCGCGCGCTGTCCGACCAGGACCACCCGGTCCTGGAGCGGTGGGCGGGCATGGCCGACGCGGAGACCACCGCGGTGCAGGACGTGCACCTGGGCGGCAGGCCGGTCTGCCTGATCGGCATCGAGTCGCGCGCGGTCCCGCGCCGCGGCTTCCCGCCCACCGACGGCCCGGACACCTACACCGCGGGCACGCTGTTCCCGCGGTCGTCGAAGAAGGCCGCCCGCGCCATCAACTCCGCCAGCGGCAACCGCCCGCTGGTCGTGCTGGCGAACCTGTCCGGCTTCGACGGCTCCCCGGAGTCGATGCGCAAGCTGCAGCTGGAGTACGGCGCCGAGATCGGCCGGGCCATCGTCAACTTCCGCGGCCCGATCGTCTTCTGCGTCATCTCCCGCTACCACGGCGGCGCGTTCGTGGTGTTCTCCAAGGCCCTGAACCCGAACATGACGGTCCTGGCGCTGGAGGGCTCCTTCGCCTCGGTGCTGGGCGGCGCGCCCGCCGCCGCGGCGGTCTTCGCCAGTGACGTCAACGCGCGCACCGCGTCGGACCCGCGGATCCGCGACCTGGAAGCCAAGATCGCGGGCGTCCAGGGCGCCGAGCGCGGCGCGCTGAACGTGGAACTGGACGAGCTGCGCGCTTCCGTCCGCGCCGAGAAGCTCGGCGAGGTCGCCACCGAGTTCGACCGCGTCCACAACATCCAGCGGGCCGTGAAGGTGGGCTCGGTGGACGCGGTCATCCGCGCGGCCGAACTCCGCCCCCGCATCATCGAGGCCATCGCCGCCCGCGACTAGCGGAACCGAACGGGGGAGGAGCCCGTACGGCCAAGCCGTACGGGCTCCTCCTGCGTCAAGCGGAGCCGCCTAGCGCGCCCCGACCAGCCCCGGTGCGGGCGGCGCGGGTTCGACCGCCGGGCAGCGGGCGCCGTCGCGGGGAGCGCGCAGCTCGAGGAGGTAGCGGTCCATCGCCTGGCGGGCGCAGTCGGAGCGGTGGTACACGCCGTGCCCCCAGCCCTCGTAGGTGAGCAGGACGGAGGTGCCGCGGATCTGGCGGTGGGCGTTGGCCGACCACGCGTACGCCGTCGCCGGGTCGTGCCGCACGGCCATCATCAGGATCTCCGGTGCCTTGGTGACCCGCAGCCGGTGCTGCGGGTTGTTCACCTTCTCCGGCAGGCCCGTGCAGTTCAGCACCGCCTTCAGCGTGTTGGGCGAGCCCCGCAGGTGCGGGGCGATCCGCGTCAGCCTCGTCCGGATCTCGTCGACCTCGCGCTGGTCCCGGGCCCGGACAGCCCAGTCCTGGCAGAAGATCGCCAGGTACGAGTTGGGCAGCGTCCCGTCCACCGGCTGTGCCTGGTCGTTGGGGAACTGGATGGGCGCGCCCCCGTCGGCGGCCGCGATCTGCTCCGCCAACTCGGACCAGTTCGGGAACGCGAGCTGGCTGTGCGCCCCGCGGGCGAGCCCGTTCGCCGTCACCACCCGACCCGACCCGTCCACGACCTCGCCGTGGTCGGCGCGGGCCAGCAGGCCGTCCCACACCGCGCCGACGTCGCGGCCGTGCAACGCGCAACCGGGTGTGCGGTCGCACCAGGCGACGAACTCGGCGAACGAGTCCTCGCCCGCCGCGGCGCCGGTGTCGCCGAGCCCGCGCGCGTCGAGGCTGTGGTCCATGTTCGAGTCGAGGATCATCGCCCGCACGTGCTCGCCGTACTCCTCGGCGTACTGCTGGCCGATGAGCGTGCCGTACGACAGCCCGTAGAAGCTGATCTTCCGTTCGCCCAGCGCGCGGCGGTACGCGTCGATGTCGCGCACCACCGACAGGGAATCGGCGTGGTCGAAGACCGGTCCGCTGCGCGCCCGGCAATCCGCGGCCAGCTCCCGGTTGTACGCGACCAGCGCGTCGAACTCGGTCTGGCTCGCCGGATACGCCGTGGGCTGCCTGCCCAGCAGCTCCGCCGAACACCGCACCGGCTGGCTGCGCCCGATGCCCCGCGCGTCGTAGCTCACGATGTCGAAGCGCGCCAACAGGTCCGGGGTTATCACCTGCTCGGCGGCCAGTACCACATCCACCCCGGACCCGCCTGGCCCGCCGGGGTTCACCAACAACACCCCGATGCGCCGTGCCGGGTCGCCCGCTTTCCTGCGGGCCACGGTCAGGTCGATTCGCGTACCACCGGGCTCGGCCCAGTCCACCGGCACGCTGAGCTTCCCGCACTCGGTGTGCGCGGACTCCGGGCACGGCCCCCACTCGATCCGCCGCTGCCCCAACGATTCCGCCGACGCCACCGGGACCATCCCGGCGGCGATGGCCACCGCGGCGGTGAACCCGCCGACTGCTCTTGCGATCCTGCGCACAGAACCCCCTCCTCGTGTCCAGGTCGCCAAGCACGCTCTCAGTCGCGGTCGCGCACCACAACGCCCACAAGGGGGATATGGGATCAGCCCGTGGTCTGATGCCAAATCTGGCGTTTGGCAGTGTCAGGAGGAATGGTCGACGAACAGTGGAGAACCACTGGAGACCCGGTAGGGGAGCCTACACACCGCGGCGGCCTCGTCGAGGTCGACGATCCCGCCGAGCACCCGCTCCACCGCGCCGATCGCCTCCGGGGGATTCCCCTGGTCGTAGGCGGAAAGCGGGGCGAAGCCGAGCGAAGTGGCGTTGTGCCAGGCGATCGCCGCGTCCGCGGCACCCGGTCGCAGCACCGCGGGCCCGGCGAACCCGACGCCCGGGTCCCGGGACGAGAGGGTGTCCGCGACCAGTTCGGCGAGCAGCGGCGGGATCGGCCGCGTGGCCGCGAGCGTGACCCGCGCCAGGTACGCGCGGTCGGTGTAGCGGCGCACCGCTTCCGAGACAAGGGGGAGCGCGGCGACGGCGAACTCGTCCGGCGGTCGAGGCGCGTGCCACACCCCGGTGCGCGACGGCCCCTCCCGCGCGAGCCTGCCGAACTCGGCGGCCCGCGCCGCGAGGTGGGACCGCAGTCCGGGACCGACCCGGTACCCGAGCAGCCCCACGGACAGCACCGCCTCGAACGGAAGCCGCGCCAGTTCCGCCCACAACGGCTCCCACGACCGCGGCGAACGGGCCAACGGCGTCACCGCCGTCAACCACGGGTCCCGCGCGTCGTCCCGGCTGCTTCGCCGCGCCGTCAAGCGCTTGCGCACCTCGACCAGGCCGGCACCGTGCGGCCGGAACGGTTCCAGCACCCACCGCGCGTGTGCCTCGTCGACCACCGGCTCGGCGCCGACGTGCCCCGGCACCCGCCCGAGCCGGGCGCGCGAGTCCGCCACCCGTCGCCGCGCGTCGTCCTGGTCGACGCTGTCCGCCCGGGTGATCAGGAAGCAGTCGAGCCCCGGCCGCTCGGGCCGGTTGACGTAGCGCACCTCGAACGGCGCGTCACCCGCCACCTCCCAGCACGACCGCAGCCACGCGGAGTCGTCCGGCACGGGCGCCGCGCCCTCGTGGATGTGCACCCCGCCGAACAACTGCCCGACCTGCACGACGTGGTTCGCGGGCCCGGACTGTTGGTTGTGGACGGTGACCGGCGGCGCGGCCGCGCCCACCCCGCCCTGCCGGGTTTCCGGCGCGCCAGAAACCCGGTCGGCGGCCACGGGCGCACCGGAACCCCGGTTGCCTGCCGCGGGCGCGATCCGGCTCGCCGCCCACGCCCACCACCGACCGCCGCCGTGGGTCGTGACCACTCCCGAAGGTGTCGCCCCCACCCCGGCTCCCGCCGCTGCGGCTCCGTCCGGTGCCCACCCCGGGCGCGTCACGGCCGGTTGGGGCTCGGCGCCTGCCCGTACGGCAGCCCCTCGACGGGCGGCATCCCCGACGGGAATCCGTACGTCTCGGCCACGGCCTCGTCCCGCACCGCGGCGTCCAGCGCCTCGCGGCAGGTCGCGTGCACGGCCTCCCGCATCGCCTTGAGCCGCTCCAGGTCCAGGATCCGGCCCACGGCGTCGAAGCGGTCGGCCGAGTGGCGCCCGACGCTCTGCTGGAGCAGGACGCGGCCGCGCCGGATCCGCCACATCGTCCACCCCAGGTAGAGGCTGGTGCCGTAGGCGAACACCGACACGAACACGTAGTGGTGCCCGTCGACCAGCACCAACCGGTTCCCGGTGGCGCCGAACGCCGTGGCGGTGCGCCGCACCTGGTAGTTGTGGATCGGCAGTTGCCGGTCCCGCAGCCCACCCGCGATGTGGCTGTACACCGAGTCCGCCGCTCCGGCTTTACCTGCCAGCAGCGTGCACCACTCGCTGATCGCCTCCTGCTTCTCACCGGTGAGGAAGGCCAGCCAGTACGCCACGAACGCCCCGAACGCGACCGGCGCGCCGACGATCAACCACGTCTCCGCGTCGTCGCCCCGGCTGAACACCCCGCCGTTCACCACCCACAGCAGGACGAAGAGCAGGAACGTCCCGACCGCCACCCGCACGGACCGGCCCAGCACCGACCGGACCAGGCCGCTCGCCACGGCGTCGTCCAACAACAGATCGGTCGGCGCGTGCCGGAGCGTCTTCGACAGGTAGACGTCGTTCCCGCTGTCTGGGGGTAATCCCGGACCCTGTGACATGGTGTGACCCTCCGAGCACCCGGTATCGGACGGTCGTGGAACCTACCTCACGGTCCACGCCCCCGGTCCAGCGCGTTCCTGACATCGCGCTCGCGCTGTCCGGTTCTTGTCCATACCGAGAACGCGTTCGCCTGACCAGGCCGCGCCACATGTCCGGAGTCGGTGTCCGCATCCCCGCACCACCAGGCACAACGCACCAACGCCGCACACACTAGCCCTCACACAAGGGAAAGTGGCGGGTATAGCCGGTCGATTCACTCGATCCGGTAGTAGAAAGCCTTGTCTTTCAGGGGTTTCCCGCTCGGTGAGCGCGGGCCTGTGTAAAACCCGCGGCGGTTGCGGTCCACAGCGGAGTACAGTGGATCTCGACCCGGTGTGGACATCGGAAACCCGCCCCGCGTGATCGCGGGACGGGTTCCGGCCGGGCGGTGGCGAATCAGTTGTGCGGAACAGTGGCGCGGTCGGCCGGTAGTGGCTCGACCGGGCCGGTCAGCGGACGCCGAGGGCGCGGCTCATGGTGCGGAACAGGTCGGTCTGGTCCGTGACGCCGACGACGTTGGCCGCCTGCGGGCCGTAACCCGCGATGCGGACCTGGGTGCCGGTGTGCTCCTGGGACTGGCCCGGGGTGTTGGTGGCGTAGTTGATCGTCATCGGGACGCCGTCGCGGGTGACCAGGGTGGCGGTCTGGCCGGGGCTCTTCGTGCCGTTGGGGATGATCTGGCTGGTGTGGCCGTGGTCCGCCGTCACGACGACGAGGGTGTCGGGGTGGCTGCGGGCGTAGGCCAGGCCCGCGGCGACGGCGTCGTCGAAGCCGACGGTCTCACCGATCTGACCGCACGGGTTGGCGGCGTGGTCCTGCTTGTCGATGCTGGCACCCTCGACCTGGAGGAAGAAGCCCTTGTCGCCGTGCCGGTCGCGGCTCGAGCGGTCCAGGACGTCGAGCGCCTTGCGGGTCATGTCGGCCAGCTTCGGCTGGGCGGCGGGCAGGTTCGCGTTCGGCTGGCAGGTCGACGGCTCGGTGCCGCCCACCTTCGCGACCGGGCCGACCCACTGCAGGTCCATGTTGTTGGGCGCGAACAGGCCCAGCAGCGGCTTGTCGCCGCGCGCGGCGCGCAGGCCCGCGGCGTCCGTGGCCACCTGGTAGCCCGCTGCCTTGGCCTGGTCGAGCACGGTCTTGCCCTGGAACTGGCCCGCCTTGACCGTCTGGTTGAAGAAGGTCGCGCCGCCGCCGAGCAGCACGTCCGGGCGGGTCTGCACCAGCTGCTCGGAGATCGAGCCCGCGCCGCCGTTCTCCTTGGCGTTGGCCGGGCACGCGGTGCTGGTCTCGTTGGGGCCCTTGCAGTCCCGGCTGACGACGTGCGAACCGAGCACGGCCGGGGTCGCGTCCTGGACCTCGGCGGTGGTCACGTCGCCGGTGCGGTAGCCGTTGCGCTTGGCCAGTTCCAGGATGGTCGGCAGCGGGTTGCCGTAGGCGTCGACGGAGATGGCGCCGTTGTAGGTCTTGCTGCCGGTCGCCCAGCCGGTGCCGGACGCGGCGGAGTCGGTCACGTAGTCGGGCTTGGACGGGTCGCCCT
The DNA here is from genome assembly GCF_041897805.1 of Actinokineospora auranticolor. GTDB lineage: Bacteria > Actinomycetota > Actinomycetes > Mycobacteriales > Pseudonocardiaceae > Actinokineospora > Actinokineospora auranticolor. Next base: position 5,934,084 of record NZ_CP154825.1, on the reverse strand, counting down.
TGGCCACGGCGTAGGTGGTGTACGCCCCGGTCAGCGGGAGCGAGTCCATCTCCAGCCGCCCGGCGGCGCCGCGCGCGTAGTTGCGCGCGATGGTGATCTCCGAGTCGCCCATCCCGTCACCGATGAACAGGACCACGTTGCGGGCCTTGCCGCCCTCGATCGCCCGCCGCACGTCCTGCGTCCGGTCCCCACCGGCCGCCGCCCGCGCCGACGGGTCGTCCCCGGGGCCGGCCGCCGCCACCGCGGGCGCGGTCAAGGCGACCGCCACCCCGAAAACACCGAGCGCCACCAGGCGCCTCGACACCACAGGCATGTTCTTTCCTCCAAGCCCGAGAATCCTCACGCCGCGCAGTAGCCCACCCGAACCTGTGCGGAGCCCGGCCTGGATGTGAGCGGCGGGCTGCCAGTGCGTTAACAACACTTGAGCACCGTGTGAGCGGACATCAAACGGGCGTAACACCCAGAAGCCGGTAAGCAGCCAATCCGCGCTAACGGGACCCAACACCCGGCGGACTGTCCACTGTGTCCACGCCAGGTCGGTTTGTCGAAATCGCGGGTTTCTAGGCCGGAATCGCGGCATACTCCCGGCGTCGACCGAGGAGGGGTGCTGGTGGCGGTGGCGGAGCTCGTGGGTGTCTGGCGGCGGATCATCCTGGGGGAAGGCAAGTCCTGGGTGTTGTTCGAGCACGGGACGTGCGTGATCCTGGTAGACTCGGAGGGCGACCTGGCAGGGCAAGCGGTGGACATTCTCCGGGAGTATGGCCCGGTGCGCCCCGGCACGCCGTCGGGCGACTTCAACACGATCACCTTGACCGCGGCCCCGGGGTGGGCGGTCACCGGTCACCACCCCGACGTGCTCACCTACGTGGCGCCCGACGAGGTCACCACGCCGGACGACCTCACGGCGGGGCTCACCGGGCGCGGCAAGCGGGATCGGGACGGGCGCGAGCTGACGGTCGTGCACGTCGAGGACAAGCGGCCCGGTCGGGGTTAGGCGCTGCCTGGTAAGTCCGGTGCGCGGGTTTCGTGGTCCGCGTGGTGTCCGGGCGTGCGGGAGGCCGCGCGTACCGGGTTGTCCTTGGGCTTTCCGCACGTGCGGCCAGGGTCCGCGCGGGCGCGGATGGCGTGTGTCGGACCTTGCGGGACAGCACCTAGTCGCGTGCCTCCGGTGTTTCGGGGTGTCGTCGGGCGAACAGGAGCGCCTGCGGTGCCGACGAGTCCGGGGCGATCAGCAGGTGCGCCTCGATCTCGAACCCGGCTTCCCGGAGCCAGGCCGCCACCCGCTCCGGTGGCCTGCGGTGGACGTGCACGTTCATCGGGTGGCCGCCATAGCCCTGGGTCTTCAGGTGCGACTCGTCGCCGGTGTGGAAGCCGACCTGCAGGCGACCGCCGGGGCGCAGCACGCGGTGGAAGTGCGCGAGGACTCCGGGGATCTCGGCGTCGGGGATGTGGATCAGCGTCCACCAGGCCAGGACACCGGACACCGAGGCGTCGGGGAGGTCCAGGTCCGTCATCGACCCGACCTCGAACCGCAGGTCCGGGTATTCGCGGCGGGCCTGGGCGACCATCTCGGGTGACAGGTCGACGCCGAACGCGGTGACGCCGAGGGCGGCGAGGTGAGCGGTGACGTGCCCGGAGCCGCAGCCGACGTCCGCGACCGGGCCGCCGTCGACGCTCTCGGCGAACAACGACAGCGCGGCGCTGAGGTAGCGGTCCTTGGCGATGGCGCCCCGCATCTGGTCGGCGTAGCTCGCCACGACGGTGTCGTAGGACTCGCGGGTGTTGGCGAGCCAGTCGTCTGTCCGCATGTCAGGTGTCCCGGGTGTGAGTGGTCGTGGGGTTGGTGTTCGCGGGTTCGGCTCGGCGACGCCGGTATGGTCGTTCAACCACGCGAGGCAGTTGATGGCGAAGGTGTCGACCGGGGGTTGCTCATCGCGCGGCCACGCCACGGCGTGCTCCGCGATCCGGCCGGCCTGGCTGCCTCGTCGTCGCGGTGGTGCGCCGTGGTGAGTCGGGATTCGGGTTGGTCCGCCAGTGAACTCGACGGTGGAATCCTGAGGCGCCGAGCCCGTCGCGGCCGGGTGTCGCTCATGGCGTGGGGCGTTGGGTTCCCGCTGTCGGCAGGGGCGGCGGGGAGCTGACCGGTGCCGGGGGAACGAGGTTGACGTACCAGCGGTCGTCGTGGCGGTTGAGGAAGAGCCTGGTGGTGTATGTGGTGGTCGGCGCGTTCGGATCGTCCGCGGTGCGGATGGTGCCGGTGAGGTGGGCCGTGGACTGGTGGGGACCGGGGATTGGTGGGGACCGGGGATTGGATGTCCTGGCTCGTCACCCGCAGGTCGCGACCGCCGCGAGTGGCGAGCAGCGAGTCGACGGCGGTGGCCAGTTCCGGGTTCTGCTGCCACGCCAGGTCCGCGAGCGCGTGGGCGTCGTCGGTGTTGAGGGCCGAGACGTACGCGGCGACCGCCTCCTCGGCCGAGGCGGCGCCCGCGCCGGTCGGGGGTGCCGCGCCGGAACAGGCGGTCGCGCCGATGAGGAACGCGCCGGTGGCGGCGGACACCGCGGTCGGCCGCCACCCGCGTCGACCTCGTCCATCGCCGTGATGGGGTGGGTTGATCACGTGCTTCTCCCAGGTCAGGTGCGGTGGGCGTACCACGCGTCGCGATCCTTGCCCTGCGGCAGCAGCCATCCCCAGAAGGCGACGTTCCAGCGGTCGGAGGCGTGGTAGGTCAGGTAGATCTCCTCAGCGGCTCCCGCGGGCCCCAGCCTACCGGTCAGGATCATCGTGTGGTCGATGTTGTTCGGCTCGTCGCCCTCGTCCGGGTGGTCCCACTCGACCTGCAGGACGTCGGTGACGAGCATTTCGTACACGTTCGGGATGTGTGAGACGCGCTGGGAGTTGATGCGCGCGAAAACCGCCCAGTTGTGTGCGCCCGCCCAGCTGTGGGTCTGGTTGATCCAGTTGTACCACCAGTTCTCATCCGAGTTCCAGATGCCCAGGTCATCTTCCCGGCCGCCCACCTTCATGATCTGCGAGATGAAATTGGTGCAGTCGTTGCCCTGAGCGCGGTAGTCGTCGTTGTAGTTGTCCCAATACTGTTCGGCGTAGTTGTACATGGCAGGTAGTCGTAGGTCATCGTGATGCCCGCGGAGTTCGCGATTGGGCCGGAGGTATCCGGCTTGGTCGAGCCCGGGCGCTTGGCCGGGACCTCCGCGTACAGGGCGGGCGGCGGCCCGGCCCCCAGGGCGACCTCGGCCGAGGTGAGCGTCCAGATGTCGTTGACCTGCGCGAAGGAGAGCAGGTGGCGCACCTTGTACGCCTCGTACGCGGGCGCGTTCGGGTCGCCGTGCCCGAAGTACAGCTTGGTCAGCTCGGTCGCGCGCACCCGCGTGGCCGACCGTTCGGTCTCCACGGCGTCGATGGTGACCTCGACGTCGGACTTGGTGTACCCGCGCGACGTCGTGGTCAGCGTGAATGCCCGGACTTCGTCCAACTTCCGCGCTTGGACCGCTAAGCGACCGCGCAGCGCGTCCGAGGCGACTGCCACCGCGGACGCACCGAGGCATGCCGCCAACACTCGCTGAAATCTTCGTGTTTCTTTCCCCAGTTATCGATGCGAATACGGCGACGCCTGCCTGTGGCTGAATGGAAAGGTCGCCGCTCTCCGGTCCTGTAGGTTTTTCTCCTACTTCGCAGAAGCCTAGTGGTGCCCCGGAGGGCTGGACTCCGCCAATCGGGTAGCGGGAGGAATTTGCGTTCTCTGTCGCGAAAAGGGATCCGCCAAGTTTGTATTTGGTGCTCGGGGTGTCGAATAGTGAATAGGCGAAACGGGGGAAGTCGTCTGGAGCCGGGGTCGAGCGGCTCGATCGGTGGACGATTTGTCGGCTTTCGTCGGATGTTGGGGTGTGTGCCTGTGCGGGTGGGTGTGCGACACACACCCACGGACTTGACGGGGAGATGGCAGGTCGGTCGCTGTCCGGGGCAAGGCGTGTGAACGACGAAAAGCGGGGCGCCACCTGCTGGAGACAGGTGGCGCCCCGCTTGGGGGACCGGACGAGGTGGGCGGAGGAAGCGCGGTGCGGAGGACGGTGGTGGAGCAGGCAGGGGGATGAGTGGGGCGGGCGGCAGCGGGGTGGCCAGGAGGAGGCATTCGCGGGAGGGGATGTCGACGGCGTGTGGCAGATCTTGGTGATTGTGTTGGGAGACGGGTAGGCCGGTTGGACTAAGTGGACAGAGTGGGGTGCGCTGGGGGGAGGAAGTATTCGGGGGGAGCGAGGTGCCAAAGGCGGAGGGGGCGTGCGCTGGGAAGCGGAAGGGAAGGGGAGTGTTGGGAGGCGGCCAGGAGAGGAGGGCGAGTGTCGGAGGGCTGCCAGGGACGAGGCGGAGCAGGTGTGTTCTGGGGGAGCAAAGCGGGTGGGCCATGGCGGCGATGTCGGGAAGGCGGAGCGGGGGCGCCGCGAAGCGGTGGAGAGGTGGGGTGGGAGTGGCGGGGCAGGGAGGGAAGTGCTTGGGGGGGAGGCGAAGTGAGGAGGGAGAGCGGGGAGGCAGGGTAGAGCGGGGTGCGTTGGGGGAGGTGAGTCTGGGTGTGTTGCGGAGAAGGGGAAGGCGCGAGGGGCGAGGCAGGGAGGGCCAGGTGAAGTGGGAGGGTGAGGTGAGGAAGCAGAGCGAGGCGAAATGGCAGGGAGTGCGAGGTGAGGAGAGAAGTGGGGAAGTGAGGTGAGAGGGAGGGAGGGAAAACTGGTGATGGGGGAATGTGCTGGGGTGGATGGGGTATGGCGAGGATGGGCGGGGAAGGTGTTGGGGTGAGTGAGGTATGGAAGGGAAATGGGGAGGGTTGGGGCGGCGGCCGCCGGGGGATACGGCCGCCGCCCCGTGGGGACTAGAAGCCCGCGATGAGTTCCGTGCGGGGGACCGAGATGGCCAGGGTCGCCTGGGCGACCGCGTCGGCGTCGGCGAGGATCACGGAGTTCACGCCCGGGCGGATGCCCGCCGCGGTGACCCAGTGGACGGTTTCCGTCGGTACGCCGTAGGCGAAGCGGCGGGGGTGGGGGACTCTGCCCTTGCCCAGGACGTTGTAGGGGCGGGGGGATACGGCCAGGCCGCCGGTTTCGTAGTGGCCGCCGCCCGCGATGGGGATCTGGTGGAGGACGCATTCACCTCGTGCCAGCAGGCCTCCCAGCAGCGGGTCGGTGGTGGTGCGGATGTCGGGCTCGGGGAGCCTGGCCTCGATCAGCGCCGTCACGCGGACCGGGGGGCCCGGGACCTTCGTCGAGGAGACCAGGAACTCCGAGTCGTCCTCCGCCGGTTCGACGACCATGCCGGGGCCGACCACGCGCAGGACGCCTGCCTCGATCAGGGCGGTCATCTCCTCGATGCGGCTGACCGGCGGGCCGATCGAGACGAACGCGTTGAAGGGGGTGTACCAGCGTTGGAGGTCGTCTCGGTAGGAATCGCCGCTGAGGCCGCCGTGGTCCACCACCAGGCGGATTTCGTTGCGGAGGTCCCGCATGGCGTCGAGGGCGGACTTGAGGGGGCTGCGGACGTTGCCGCGCAACGCCTCCCGGATGTCCTCGCGGAGGTAGCCGGTGAGCCACTTGCGGTAGTCGTCCGCGTCGGCGAACTCGCGGTCGCCGTACGGCTTGGCGATCGCGTTCCAGTCCCAGCGGTCGGCCTCGGCGATGCCGAAGCGGTCCAGGAGGACCGACTCGGCTTCCGAGCGGGGCTGGTCGAAGGGCTCGCCGACCGGGGTGGCGGCGAACTCCTCCTCGCAGACCGCCCGGTAGCGGCGGGAGAAGACCTCGGCCTCGCAGACGCAGGACCGTTCGGTGACCAGCGCGGTGTAGTACACCGACCGGACCTCGCGGTCGATCAGCGGCCAGACCTCGGTGCGGAAGTCGGCCGGGCGGCCGCGTTCCGCGCGCCTGCGCAGGGTGCGGATCACCCACGGGGTCAGGAAGAGCGGCTCGTGCCTGCCGAAGGCGCCCTTCTGGTTCTCGCCGCGGGCGGTGTAGGGGACGCCGCGGCGGGAGCCCGCGATCAGCACCGGCTCCGCGCCGGAGGGGTGGTAGGTCAGCGATCCCGTGTCGCCGCGGGAGAAGCGGCCGCCGCGGCCGGTGGTGAGCAGGGCCATGTAGTCGAAGAAGTTCAGGCCCATCCCGCGCAGCGCCACCTCCTGCCCGGGCTTGAGGAACGACAGGTCGACGCCCGCGGGGTTGCCCGGCGGCACGTACGCCAGGTGGTGCCGGGCCGCGTACTCGGCCAGCGCGGTCTCCGCCTCCGACAGCATGCTGGGCACGTGCCCCTGGGTGAGCACGACCGAGTCCAGCCCGTCGAGCACGGTGCCGTCGTCCAGCTCCACCACCTGGCTGCCGTCGTCGGCGTCGACGAGGCTGGTGGCGGTGTTGGCGTGCAACGCGATCGTCAGGTTGTCCGGGGTGGTGCGCAGCAGGTGCCGTAAAACCCAGCGCAGGTAGTGGCCGTAGAGCGCGCGGGTGGGGTACGAGTCGGGGCCCAGCTCGCGGCACTCCGCGCGGGCCCAGTCGGGCAGCCGGTCCTCCGGGCCGAGGTGCTCGACGAAGCGGGCCCACTCGTGCAGGCTGGGGCCGGGCACGATCGGGCCCGCGCAGCTGACGGTCTCGTCGGCGAACATGGTGATCTGCGCGGCGACGGTGTTCATCAGCAGCTCGCGGGACTGGTCGGTGCGCCACACCGCGCTCCCGTTGTGCAGGTTGGGGTCCACGACGTGGACGGTGATCTCGCGCGACTGGCCCGCCGCGCTCGCGTGCAGTCGTTCCAGCACCGACAGCCCGCGCGGTCCCGCGCCGATGATGCAGATGTGGGTCACGGTGTCCTCCAGGTGGTGCGCCCGCCTACCCCGGGCGCGCGGGGTGCGGGGCGACGGCGGGTTGGCGGGGGTGGTCAGCGCTCGGCGAGGACGGCGTGGGCGCCGACGACACCGGCCAGCTTGCGGCTCAGGCCCATCGACAGCAGCTCCAGCTTGCCCATCAGCACGCCGAAGTCGTCGGGCAGCAGCGCCTGCTTGCCGTCGCACAGCGCCTGCTCGGGCGCCACGTGCACGTCGATGAGCAACGCGTCCGCGCCCGCCGCCGCCGCGGCCAGGGAGACCGGCTCGACCAGGGCGGGGATGCCGACGGAGTGGCTGGGGTCGACCATCACCGGCAGGTGCGAGCGCTGCTTCATCAGCGCGACCGCGGAGATGTCGAGGGTGAAGCGGGTGGCGTGCTCGAAGGTGCGGATGCCGCGCTCGCACAGGATGACCTGGTCGTTGCCCTGCGCCAGGATGTACTCGGCGGCGGCCAAGGTCTCGTCGACGGTGCAGCCGAAGCCGCGCTTGAGCACGACCGGGCGACCGGACTTGCCCGCCTCGCTGAGCAGCTCGAAGTTCTGCATGTTCCGGGCGCCGATCTGCAGCCCGTCGGCGGTGGCCGCGACCCGCTCCACGTGCCGGGGGTCGAGCACCTCGGTGAGGATCGGCAGGCCGGTGTGCGCGCGCGCCTCGGCCAGCAGCTCCAGTCCGGCCCACTTGAGGCCCTGGAAGGAGTACGGCGAGGTGCGCGGCTTGAAGGCGCCGCCGCGCAGGCCGACCGCGCCGTAGTGCTCGGCGACGTCGGCGCAGTCCAGCAGCTGCTGGCGGTTCTCCACCGCGCACGGACCGGCGAACACGTTGAGCGAGCCGTCGCCGACGGTCGCGCCGCCGACGCGCACCACGGTGCCCTCGGGGCGCAGCTCGCGCCTGCCGAGCCGGAAGTCCCCGCCCGCGGCGACGACGGCGACGGGCGCGACGAGGTTGTCGGGGGCCGGTGTCTCCGTGCCGGGACCGTGGGCGACGATCACGGGCGTCGAACCGAGGTGCTGGAGCGTGGCGGTGGTGCCGGTGGTGTCGAAGTGGTCCAACCACTGCTGGGTGGCGGTGGCGGGGGTGTCGACGGCGAAGCTGTACAGGGACAGACCGGACATGACGGGACCTCCGTGGGAGTGCGCGCGGCGGCGCGGGTGTGGGTCCGGACGGTGGCCCGCGCGTCAGGCGGGCCACCGTCCGGTGTGGACCTCCGCGCGCGGCCGGGAGCCTCGCGCGGTCAGGGGTCGTGCGATCCCGCGGCGCGTCCGCGTCGCGGGGTGCGTTGTTCGGTTGTCGGGTTCACCTGGCCTGATTCTGTTGTCGGGATTCGGTTGTGGTGGTTCTCTTGTGGGGTTCTGTTGTGTGTTTTCGGTTGTGGTCGTGCCGTGCTCAGGATTCGAGCGCGGCGAAGGACTTCGGGTCGGCGGTCGCACCGTAGGCGGCCAGGTCGGCGTACTTGTCCCGCAGGTTGCGCTTGAGGACCTTGCCGGTGACGCCGACGGGGAAGTCCTCGTCGGTGCGGGCCAGGTCCAGCGCGCCCAGCGTGAGGTGACCGGCGCGGGCCAGTTCCTCGTTGGCCAGCGTCAGCAGCTTCACCGGGTCGGGGTCGGTGCCCGGCGCGGGCACCACCACGGCCACCGGCACGACCACGCCGTCGCGCCTGCCCGCCACCACCGCGGTGTCGACCACGTCGGGCACGTCGGCGAGCAGGACCTCCTCCATGAACACCGAGTAGCCGGTGCGCTCGGGGGTGACCAGCGCGTCCACCGTGCGGTCGACCAGGAAGTGGTCGCCGTTGCCGTCGCGGTAGCCGTTGTCGCCGGTCAGCCAGTAGCCCGACAGGCGGCTGCGGTAGTTGAGGTCGTGGTTGTCCCAGTACCCGGGGGTGATCGCCGGGCCCCGGGCGGCCAGCAGGCCGACCTCGTTGTCGTCGGCGTAGGTGCCGTCCGCGCGCAGGATCGTCACCTCGGCGACACCGACCGGCTTGCCCGCGCAGCGGTCGTTGCGCTCGGTGTCCACCGTGCGGATCTTGAGCAGCACACCCCAGCCCAGCTCGGTCGTGCCGAGGCGGTCGAAGAACGCCGCCTGCGGCTTGTCCGCGCCGCGCTTGCGCAGGATGTCCTTGATGTGCGCCTCGTGCACGGCGTCCCCGATGGACACCCACACGTTCACCGAGTCGATCGCGCCCGGCTCCATGTCGAGCGACGGGATCTCGGAGTACGCGTGCGCGAAGGACATGACCGCGGTCGGCTTGTGGGTGGCCACCGCCTCGACCAGTTCCGCACCGGGCCGGTCGAACCCGGCCGTGGTGCGCGCCCCCGCCAGCACCGCGTACACGGAGTAGGCGATGCAGCCCAGGTGCGACTGCGGGAGGCTGGTCATGGTCATCGCGCCGGGCAGTTCCTTGTGGTCGACCAGCCGGAACTTCGGCCCCGCCACGAGCGAGCCGTGGGTGTGGATGGTCGGCTTCGGCAGCCCGGTGGTGCCCGAGGAGTGCAGGATCGTGATCGGGTCCTCGTCGTTGTGCCGGAACCGCTGGTCGGCGGGCAGTTCCGCCTTCGGCGGCGCGGGCACGTCCTCGACGAGCACCGTCCACGCCAGACCGGGCAGGTTCGCGGTGAGGTCGGCCAGGACGTCCATCCTGGGCCGGTTCGCGTAGATGCCCATCGGGGTGGTCTGCTTGATCAGCGACTCGGCGATCTCCCGCGACGCCTTCGTGTTGATCAGCACCGCGATGGCGCCGATCTGCGCGAGGGCGTACAGGTGCACCGAGTAGGCGAAGGAGTCCTCGATCCAGATCGCGACCCGGTCGCGCGGGCCGACGCCCTGCCCGAGGTACCACACCGACCAGCTCTGCACGAGCTCGTCGAGCTCCAGCAGGCTGAACTCCTCCTGGGGCTCGCCCGCGGTGTTGATGACCGGCCGGAGTGTTCGCAGGAACGGCTGGTCCGGGGCCGGGCTCGCGGCGATGGCGGAGGGGAGCAGGTTGCCGCCACCGATGGTGGCGTCGGCGGCCACGGCGGCGCGCTGCTCGGCGGTGAGAACGGTCGGGGCGAAAGTGGTCATGGGGTGTCCTTTCCGTTGGGGATGGGGGAGACCCTGCGGTCGGCAGGGGAATGGCTCAGGGGCCGCTCGGCCGGGGCAGGTCGAACAGCCGCGCGCAGTGCGCGCCGTACTCGGGCAGCCGCGACCCCAGCACCGCGCGCGCGTCCGCCAGCAGGTCGGTGAAGGCGTCCTCGCCCTTGGCCACCGCGGTGTCCACCGCCCGCGCGCCCGCCGCCAGTGCCGTGCGCGCGGCGGCGGCGTGCGGGTTCGCGGCCTGGACGTCCCAGTAGACCTCGGGGGTGCCTCCCGCGATCCGGGCCAGCAGTGCCAGCAGGGTCGCGTGCGGCGGCGGGGCGATGGTCGCCAACTCGTCGGCGGTGACCCCCAGTTCGGCCAGGGCCGCGCCGAAGGACAGCACCGCCGCGTGGGTCAGCGCCTGGCTCGCGGCGGCGAGCCGGTCGTGCCGCTCGGCGGTCACCGGGACCACCCGCGCGCCCGCCGCCTCGACCAGCCCCAGCAGCGCGGCCCCGCGCGGGCCGCCGCGCGGGGCCACCGCGGCCACCGGTCGACCGGCGAAACCCAGTGCCGGGGCGAACATCGGGTTCAGCCCCAGGAGCTCCACATCGGACCGGAGGTCGGCGGTCGCGGCGGCGTACCCGGACTTCACCGACAGCGTGTCGACCAGCAGCGCGCCGGGCGACAGCGCCGCGGCGACCCACTCCAGCGCGGCCAGGGCGACCGGCTCGGGCACCGCGAGCAGCACCGCGTCCGCCGCGGCCACCTCGGCCGCGAGCGCGTCGTCCGGCGCGGTGATGTCGCCGGTGATCCGGTCGGGGCCGGGCGCGGTGTCCACCCGGACGACGCGCGCCCCGGTGCCCGCCAGCAGGTCGACGAACAGCCCGCCGACCGCGCCCGCCCCGCCGACCACCAGGCACCGCCAGTCCGCGACCGCGGCGGCGAGCCCGTTGAGCGGTGTCACGCCGCGTCCTGCGCGTCGAGCAGCGTCCGCGACGGCCCGGTGCTGCTCAGCGCGGTGTCGATGACCGCGGTGACCATCGCCCGCGACTTGACCGCCGTCTCGGCGAACTCCTCCTCGGCGTCCGACAGCGCGATGATCGCGCCGCCGACCCCGAAGCGGACCCCGGAGGCGGTGGCGACCAGGGTGCGGATGACGATGTTGAGGTCGACCGCGCCGCTGAGCCCGAACCAGCCGATGGCCCCGGAGTAGACCCCGCGCGGCCCGTCCTCCAGCCGGTCGATGATCTCCATGGTGCGCAGCTTCGGCGCGCCGGTCATCGAGCCGCCCGGGAACGCCGCCCGCACGCAGGCCACCGGGCTCTGCTCCGGCCGCAGCGTGCCGCGGATGGTGGACACCAGCTGGTGCACCGGCGCGTAGGTCTCGACGTCGAAGAGCTTCGGCACGTGCACCGACCCGATCTCGGAGACCACGTTGAGGTCGTTGCGGATCAGGTCGACGATCATCAGGTTCTCCGCCTGGTCCTTCTCGTTGGACAGCAGGTCGGCGCGCAGCGCGGCGTCCTCCACCGGGGTGGCGCCGCGCGGCCGGGTGCCCTTGATCGGCTTGGCCTCGGCGACCCGGTCCACGCCGATCGACAGGAACCGCTCCGGCGACGCGCACAGCACCGACACGCCCGGGAAGTCCAGGAACGCGCCGTAGGGCACCGGGCTGATCCGGCGCAGGTGCGTGTACGTGCTCAGCGGGTCGATGCGCACGTCGAGGCTGATCTCGTTGGTGAGGCAGACCTCGTAGCTCTCGCCGTGGTCGATCTCGTGGAAGCACTCCTTGATGCGCTTGAGGTAGCCGTCGTGGTCGTGCCGGGCGGCGGCGACGCGGCGCACCTCCGGGGAGGTCATGTCCAGCCACCGGCTCGACTTGCCGGTCTCCCCGGCGGCGCGCGGCGCGCCCGCGACCCGGTTGCCCGTGACCGCCAGCCAGGCCAGCGCGTCCGCGTCGTTCCCGTCGAGGCTCAGCGCCAGCAGGTAGGTCTCGCCCGCGACGTGGTCGACGGCGATCAGCCGGTCGGCGAACAGCATGGCCGCGTCCGGCTCCTCGGCCTGGTAGACCGCCTGCGCCCCGGACTCGGCTTTGAGCTCGTAGCCCAGGTAGCCGATGTAGCCGAGGTTGAAGTCGAAGGGCACGCCCTCGGGCGTCGGCACCGCGCGCTGGGTGAGTTGGGAGTCCAGGTACTCGAAGAACGGGGACTCCACAGTGGACGTACCGGTCGCGGACTCGACGGTCACGGTGCCGGTGGCGAGCCGGTAGCTCAGGTACTCCGCCAGCGGACCGGAACCGTCGCCGAGGAAGGAGAACCGGGACAGGCCGCCGATCACCGAGCTGCTGTCCAGCCAGAACGGGTGCTTGCCGCTCGCGTACAGGTCGCGGAACAGCGCCTCGGTGTCCGGCAGCGCGGAAACCTTGCGCACGTGCACCTGGTAGCCACTGCGGGCGTTGTGCGCCAGGGCCAGGTCGCGGAAGTTGGCGAGCAGCTCCCGGCCGAACTCGCTGCTGATCGACTCGGGGTGGAACTGCACGCCCCAGATCGGCTTGCTCCGGTGCCGCACCCCCATGACCAGCCCGTCGGTCCAGGCGATCGGCTCCAGGTCCGCGGGCAGCGAGTCGGCGACCAGCGAGTGGTAGCGGACCACCTTGAACGGCGACGGCAGCCCCGCGAACACGTCCACCCCGGTGTGCTCCACCGGGAACACCCGGCCGTGCACCGGTTCCGGCGCCAGGTCGACCGACCCGCCGAACAGGTGGCAGATGCCCTGGTGGCCCAGGCAGACCCCGAGCACGGGCAGGCCGCTCTCCAGGATGGCGCGGGCGCTGACCCCGAAGTCGGCCTCGACCGCGGGGCGGCCGGGACCGGGGGAGACGACCACGGCGTCGAACTCGTCCAGCGGGATGGCGTCGAAGTCCACGTCGTTGCGGACCACGGTGGGTGCCACGCCGTTGACCTCGCCGAGCAGCTGGTACAGGTTGTAGGTGAAGGAGTCGTAGTTGTCGATCAGCAAGGTGCGCACGGTGGCCGCCTTTCGCCGCGGGTGGGGCGGGTCGCTCGGGGGTTCGTGGGGAGTCTCTCGGTGGAGCGCGGATGGTCGACTTAGGACAGCGCGCCGATGACCTCGTCCTCGACCCGGCAGGTCTCGGCGATGACGAGGTCGTAGAGGCCGCGCAGGAAGTCCAGGTCGATGCCGTGCTCGGCGCCGTAGGCCGCGGCCCGGCGCTGCACGACGCCGATCCGGTGCGGCTGCATCATGGGCACGTCGTGCGCGCGCTTGTGCTCGGCGATCTCCACGCACACGCCGATGCGCCTGCGCAGGACGTCCAGCAGGTCGAAGTCGATGGCGTCCAGGCGGGCGCGCAGCGCCTCCAGGACCTCGGTGGTGGGGACGGTGTGCTGGGCGGTCACGACGGGCCCTCCGGTGTGGGTGCGCGACGAGGCCCCCGGCACGGAAGTCCGGGGGCCTCGTCGGCTCTTTGTGTGGTATTCGGTTGTGCTTTTCCGGGTGGTCCGCGGTGGTGACCGCGGGCATTCCGGGGTCAGCTGAAGTCGAAATCGCCCGTCCGGGTGCGCTTCAGCTCGAAGAACTGCGGGTAGCTCGCCAGTTCGCGGGCCGCGTCGAAAAGCCGGGCGGCCTGTTCGCCGCGCGGGATCTTCATCAACACCGGGCCGAAGAAGGCGACGCCGTCGATGTGGATGGTCGGCGTGCCGACCTCCTCGCCGACCGGGTCCATGCCCGCGTGGTGGCTGGCCCGCAGGGCCGCGTCGTTGGCGTCGGTGTCGGCCGCCGCCGCGAGCGACGGGTCCAGGTCGAGCGCGGCCAGCGCCTCGGCCACGACCGCGGCGTAGTCCTTGTCGCCGCCGTTGTGGATCCGGGTGCCCAGCTCGGTGTACAGGTCGCGCAGCACCGGGTCGCCGTACTTCTCGGCGGCGGCGATGGCCACCCGCACCGGGCCCCAGGCCCGGTCGCAGAACTCCCGGTACCAGGCCGGGATCTCCTTGTGCTCGTTGAGCACCGACAGGCTCATCACCCGGAACGACAGGTCGATGTCGCGGTGCTGCTCGACCTCGAGGATCCAGCGGGAGGTGATCCAGGCGAACGGGCAGGCCGGGTCGAAGTAGAAGTCGACGCGCGGGCGCCCGGCCGTGTCTTGGGCCGTCATGGGGAGGTCTCCTTGGTCGCAGCCGTTCGGTGTGCGGCTGACCATAGTGCTTTGCGGAAAGGATTCGCGCCGTGATGGCCGTGTGTCCCGCGGAAGTTCGCCTGATCGGCGTCCGGGCACACGGAAGTGGCTCGGGAAAAGCGTGACACGCCCGGAGGTGGGCCGTCAACCCCTACTGCCGTCAAATCCGGTTTCGTATTCGTCGGCGGCCGACTTCACGACTTCGGCCAACCGGCGGACCCCGATTTCTATCACCGCGGGCTCGGGAAAGGAATAGGACACGCGGAGGTGGTCGTCGCCACTGCCGTCGGCGAAGAAACCGGTACCCGGCACGTACGCCACGCCTGCCTCGACGGCGCGCGGCAGCAACGCTTTGGCCCGCACCCCCGCGGGCAGCCCCAGCCACAGGAAGAACCCGCCTTCCGGTACCCGCCAACGGGTCCCGGGCGGCATGTGCGCGGTCAGCGCGGACAGCATGGCGGCCCGCCGCTCCCAGTACAGCTCCCGCAGGCCCTTGACGTGGTCGCCCCAGGGCTCGGTGGACAGGTACCTGGCCACGGCCGCCTGGGCGAGGCTGGAGTGGCACAGCACGGCCGCCTCGGCCGCCAGCACCAGCTTCGCCGTCACCGCGGCCGGGGCCAGCGCCCAGCCGACGCGCAGCCCCGGCGCCAGGATCTTCGAGAACGACCCCAGGTACACCACGTCCGGCGCCATCGCCCGGAGCGCGCGCAACGGCTCGCCTTCCAGGCGCAGCAACCCGTACGGGTTGTCCTCCACCACCTGGACCCCGGCCCGCGCGCTCGCCGTCAGCACCTGCGCGCGGCGGTCCGCGCTCAGCGTGACGCCGGACGGGTTGGCGAAGTTGGGCACGGTGTAGAGGAAAGCCACCCGGTGCCCCGCCCGCCGCGCCCGCTCCGCCGCCTCGGCGACGGCCGGGCCCGAGAGCCCCGCGCCGTCGTCGGGCACGTGCCGCACGCGAACCCCGTGCGCGGCGAAGGTCGCCAGCGCGCCGACGTAGGCCGGTGACTCCACCAGCACCACGTCACCGGGGTCGGCGAGCACCCCGGTCACCAGGTCCAGCGCCTGCTGCGCGCCGGTGGTCACCACGACGTCGCGCGGGTCGGCGCGCACGTCCTCGGCGGCCATCACCGCGCAGATCTGTTCGCGCAGCGCGGGATCGCCCTGCCCGGAGGCGTACTGCAGGGCGGTGGGGTCGGTCGCCACCTCGCCCAGGATCCGGGCGAGCACCTGGGTGGGCAGCGCGTCCGCGGCGGGCATGCCACCGGCGAGCGACACCACCCCCGGGCGCGACGCGACCGCGAACAGCGCGCGGATCTCCGAGGCCAGCAGGCCCGCGCTGCGGCGCGCGAACCGGGGGTCTAACGCGGGTTGGTCCGTGGGGGCCATGGGGTTCTCCTTGGTTTATCAGCTGTGCGTGTACTCCCACGCCGCGGCCAGGAAGGCGTTGTTGGCCCGGGTGTCCCCTATGGACACCCGGACACCCTCGCCGGGGAACGCGCGCACGGCCACACCGGCCGCCGCGCAGGCCGAGGTGAACGCGGCGGTGTCCGCGCCCAGCCCGAGCCAGACGAAGTTGCCCTCGGAGGCCGGGACCGGCAGGCCGAGGTCCAGCAGGGCGGACCGGACCCGGCCCACCTCCTTGACGGTGGTCTCCACCCGCGCGGTGAGCTCGTCGCCCGCGCGCAGGGACGCCACGGCGGCGGCCTGCGCGATCCGGTTGACCGCGAAGGAGAGCCCGGTGGTGCGGGCGGCGCGCGCCACCCGCTCGTCCGCCACCGCGTAGCCCACCCGCAACCCGGCCAGGCCGTACGCCTTGGAGAAGGTGCGCACCACGGCCAGCGACGGGCGCCCGGCCAGCAGGTCGAGCCCGTCGGGGGACTCGCGGTCGCGCACGTACTCGACATACGCCTCGTCGAGCAGCACCAGCACCTCCGGCGGCAGGTCGTCCAGGAAGGACTCCAACTCGCGCCGGTGGACCACGGTGCCCGTGGGGTTGTTGGGGTTGCACACCAGCACCGCGCGGGTCTGGTCGGTCACGGCGGCGGCCATCGCGGTGAGGTCGTGCCGGTCGTCCCGCAGCGGCACGGGAACCGGGGACATGCCCGCGAGCCGCGTCAGCGTCGGGTACGCCTCGAACGACCGCCACGCGTACACCACCTGCCCGCCCGGCTCGGCCGCTGCGGAGAGCAGGTTGCCCACCACACCGACGGAACCGCAGCCGACGGCCACCTGCGCGGCGGGCACGCCGAGCGTGTCCGCCAGGGTGTTGACCAGTTCGGTCGAGGCGTAGTCGGGGTAGCGGTTCGCCCCGGCCGCCGCGGCGGCGATGGCCGCGGCGACCGGGGGCAGCGGCCCATCCGGCGACTCGTTGGCGCCCAGGAGGAACATCTCGCCGGACGGCGCGGCGACCTTGGGGCCGGGTCGGTAGGTCGGCATCGACTCCACGACCGGTCGGAGTCTGGGGTGGACGGTCATCTCGGTGTTCCCTTCTCAGGCCCGCGCGAGCGGTGCGGGGGCGGACTGGGCCGCCAGGACGGACCGGTACTGCGCGATGATCACCGCGCCGAGAGCCAGGTAGAGCGCGGCCATGCCCCAGGCGGGGACGACCGCGCCGAGGGTGACGCAGGCCGCCGCCAGGCCCTGGGCGACGCGGATGTTGAGGTTGTAGACGGCCATATAGCGGGTGCGGCTGTGGTCGGGCACCAGGTTGGCCAGCAGCGCCTGCTTCACCGGCACGCTCATCAGCTCGCCGATGGTGAACACCAGGCCCGCCACCATGAGCAGCCACCCGGTGCCGCTGACCGCGAGCACCGCGTAGCCGCCGACGAACAGCGCCGTGCCCAGGTACAGGCCGGTGCGGTCGGACACCCGCCGCAACAGCGTCGTGGAGAACAGCGCCAGCACGACCACGAGGATGGTGTTCTCGGCGCGCAGCACCCCGAGCATGCCCACCCCGTCGACCACCGGGGACCAGCCGACCGGCAGCAGCGCCTGGCTGGGGAAACCCGCCGCCAGGCGCACCGCGATGTGGTTGACCAGTTGGAACTCCACCGCGAGGGTGAGCGTTCCGGCGATCATCAGCTTGAGGAACACCTTGTCCCGCAACACCAACCGGTAGCCCGCGCCGAACTCGCGCAACGCCGCGGCGACCCCGGGCGGGCGGACCCGGTCGGTGTCGGTGTCCGGTTTCGTCTCGGCGATCAGGAAGTACGTCGTCGCCAGCACCCCGGCCGTGGCCGCCGCGGCGAGCCCGAGCACCAGGGCGAAGTGCGCGCTGTACAGCGCCGCGCCGAGCAGCGCGCCGATGGCCAGCGCCAGGTTCGTGGCCCAGAAGTTGACCGTGTACACGCCCTTGCGGATCTCCGGCGTGCTCAGGTCGACGATCATCGCGTCGTTGGCGGGCAGCGCCACGCTGGCCGCGAACTTGTTCGCCAGGTACCCCAGGTAGACGAGTAGGGAGCTGTCCACGGCGCCATCCCCAGCACCCTCTGCCACCGCCATCAGCGCGAACGTCACGGCGGCGGCGGCTTCGGCGACCAGCAGCGTGCGCCGCCGCCCGTGCAGGTCGGCCACGTGCCCGCCGACGAGCATGCCGACCACGCCGAGCGCGATGACCGCGATCAGCAGCCCGCCCGCGGCGGCGACGCCGAAGGTCAGCGCCAGGTGGATGGCCATGAACGAGGTGATCATCGAGTCGACCAGCCGGTTGACGAACCCGACGCCGACCCGGATCCGCAGACTCGGGTGCAGGTCCTTGAGGTTCACGCCGCCACCCCCACCCCGCCGACGTCGATCTCGACCGCGGCCAGCACCTTCGCGTCCACTTCGGACACGTAGCGCGCGGCCAGTTCGGCGGTCTCGGCGGACACGACCGCGTAGCCGTGCCTGCTCCGCCAATCCACCGTCTCCGGCACGGTGTCGCCGGGGGAGAACGGGAAGGACAGCTCGTCGACGAACGGCAGGGCCCGGATCGCCGACAGGTCGCCGACCGACCGCACCACCCCGAGCGGCAGCGCGAAGTAGTGGATCCGCGCCTCGTGGTCCCGGGTGCGCGCGGCGGGCGCGCGGCCCGCGAGCGCGGCGAAGACCGCCCGCTCGATGTCGATCCCGGTGGCCAGCTCGACCAGGCGCGGGATGCGGTCGCCGCCCAGCCGGGCCTGCGACTCGATCAACCGGGGGCCCGCCGGGGTCAGCTTGACCTCGGTGTGCGCGGGCCCGGACCGGTACCCGGCGGCGGCCAGCATGGCCACCACCAGCGCGCCGATCGCGTCGGTGTCGGCCGACGGCGGCGCCGGGTGCCGGTGCCCGGCCTCGACGAACAGCGGCGGCGGCCCCAGCCGCTTCGCGGTCACCCCGATGACGTGGTGCGCGCCGTCGACGCTGATCGTCTCGACGCTGAACTCCGGCCCGGTCAGGTACTCCTCGACCAGCACCGGCCCGGTGTAGCCGACCGCGTCGAGCCCGGCGCCCCAGGCCGCGAACGCGGCCCGGTCCCCGATCAGCTCGACGCCGCGGCTGCCGGAGAGCCGGGTCGGCTTGGCCACCACCGGCAGGTCGAACCCGTCGAGCAGGTCCGCCGCCGCGCGCCAGTCCGCCGCGTCCGCGTAGCGCACGGGGGAGAGGCCGCGCTCGGCCAGCAGGTGCCGCAGCGCCAGCTTGTCGTTGAGCAGGTGCGTGGCCTCGGCGGAGTTGACGCCGATGCCCAGCTCCTCGGCCACCCGGGTGGCCAGGCCCATGCTCTCCTCCTGCCCCACGTGGTAGAGCAGGTCTGCGCCGAACTCCTCGGCCGCCTCGCGCAGGGCGCGCTCGTAGGCCACCGGGTCGTCGAAGTCGGTCAGCCAGAAGCCGTCGACCTGCGCCTCGACCGTCTCGAGGTACCGGTCGGCCAGCCCACCGAAGATCCGGTACGCGGCCCGGCTGTCCCAGACCGCGCCCAGCCGGAAGCCCTCGGCCTTCGCTTTGGCCAGGTACGCCTGGTAGGGCATGACCATCAGCAGGTTGGTCACCCTGGGGTTCGTCACAGCTCAGCCCTCCACTGCGGACTTGGTGCGGATGGTGATCGCCGCGCGGACGCGGGCCTCGACGGCGTTGAGCTCGTCGACCGACGGCGCGTCGATGAAGAAGGTCACCGAGCGGTCGTCGGAACTGGTCAGGGGGCGCAGCACCGCGCCGCGGTCCTGGTGCACGTGCACCGCGCGCAGCGCCGCCGGGGCGTCGCCGGGCAGCGGCGCGGGCTGGTGCCACACGCCCGCCTCGCCGACCCACTCGGCGGTGACGCCGGGCCAGTCGACGACGACGTCCTCGAGCACGCCCGCGGGGTGCTCGAGGTAGACCTGCCGCGTGTACCGGCGCGGCGACGGGTAGTCCGCGTGCTCGCCCAGCGCGATCCGCAGCACCTCCGGTTCCAGCGGCTTGCCGGTGGCCAGCTCGTAGAGCGAGCACAACCCGTCGCCCGGCGGGCGGGCCGCGATCTCCATCAGCACCGGGCGCCCCTCGGCGGTCACCCGCCACTCCGCGTGCGTGATGCCGTCGCGCACGTCGAGCGCGTCGAGCACCCGCTGGTTGGCGTCGAGCAGCAGCTCCTGCACGTGCGGGTGGTCGCTGGGCACGGTGTGCGCGAGTTCGACGAAGAAGCGGCCACCGGAATCGTTGGTGTCCTTGCGCGTCACCGAGGCGAAGATCGCTTTCCCGTGTTGCACCAGGCTCTCCACCGAGTACTCCGGTCCGATGATCTTCTCCTCGACCAGGACCGTTTCGAACTCCCCGTAGCGGGCGAGTTCGGCGGCCAACGCGCGTTCGTCGTCCACGGTGACGACACCGGAGCTGGAGTGCCTTCCCGACGGCTTCACCACGGCCGGGAATCGCACTCCGGAGACGTCCTCCCCACCGATCACCACCCGTGGGCTGAATTCGGGGAGGTACCAGCGCTGCAGGTACTTGCTGCGGCACGCGCGGCTCGCGCGCAGCCCCGGTCCGGGGACGCCGAGCGCGTCGGCGATCAACCCGGTCGGCTCGACCATGGTCTCGCCGACCGCGTACGCGCCGACGATGTCGTAGCGCTCCCGCCAGGTCATCGCCGCGGCGACCGGACCCGACAGCAGCGACCCCTCGCGGCGCACGCCGCCCGCGACGAAGGCGATGTCCTCGACGTCGGCGAGCGGGTGGTCCGGGTCCCCCGTGGCCCGGTCCGCCTCGGCCCGCCAGTCGGCGGAGGTGATCAGCAGTGCCCGCAGGCCGCGGGCGCGCAGCTCGGCGAGGTAGCGCGGCGCCCGGCACACAGCCAGCAGCGACCCGGCGAGGATGAAGGCCCTGGGTAACGAGGGGTCCGGCATGGTGGTGCTCCAATGCGAATGAAACAGTCAGACTCACACCGCGTGCGCAGGGGTGTTCACGGCGATTGAACTGGCCGTAGGTGAAATGGGATCCGGGGCCGATACGCCTGTCCGCCTGCCGTGCGGGCAAAGCTGCGCCCCGAGAAAAGCGTGACATCCCGGGGTGCGGTGGTCAACCGTTTTCGACGGGAATTTTCCTCATTTTTCGAGCACCTGATTCCGGGCATGCGAATAGGGTCCTCCGAATCGGAGGACCCTATTCAGGCCGCGTCAGCTCGCTATTTTCTCCTGTTGTCCGCGCAGGATCTCGCGTAATTCGTCGAGGCTGTACTCCGCCTTCCCCGGTCGGCCGTACCGGGTGAGCCTGCCCCGGCTCGCCCACTTGCGGATGGTCGCCTCGGACACGCCCGCGGCCAGCGCCGCGAGCTCGGTGGGCACGGTCCGGCCCCGCGTGCGCTGCCTCACGCCACGCCCTCCGCGACCTCGTCGGGCTCCTCCAGCAGCAGCCACTGGCTCGCCGCCACGTGGTGGCCCGCCGCGCAGGACGCGCCGTGCGCCACCGCGTCCGAGCCCGCGCCGATGGTCGCGTAGACCGTCATGCCGCAGCCCGGGGTGCCGCAGGAACCCAGGTCGACGCGCTCGCTGGTGCTCGGGTCGAGCACCGCGCGGGCCGCGTCGGCCAGGTCGGTGATCTCCTCGGCCAGGTCCGCCGCCGCCTCGTGGGCCAGCAGCCAGTCCAGGTTGCGGTACAGGAAGGTGGACAGCACGTGCACCCGGCGCGACGGCGGGCGCTCGACGCCGAGCTCGTCGACGATCAGCGCCGTCCACGACGACAGCACGCCGAGCACGCTGGCGCGCACCGACACCGCGGTCGGGTTGAGCGAGATCCCGCCCGGGATCCCGCCGCCCTTGACCCGGACGACCTCCGGCCGCCTGCCCGGTGTCAGCGACTGCGCGCAGGACTCGTGCAGCCCGGGCAGTGCCCGCAGCTCGTCGCGCAGGGCCTGGCGGCACCGGTCGCAGCCGCGCAGGCCGGTCAGCGCGGATCCGGTGCAGGAAGGGGTGACGCGCAACTCGCAGGGGGACACGGACATGGTGATCTCCTCGTGGGTTCGGCGGTTCGCCGGGTGGACTGCCTGGGTGTGACTCAGCTGTCGAAACGCTGTCCCGCCGGTGGCTACCCGCGGGTGGGGACCCCGGGGCCGTCCGCCACGACGGCCCGTAGGACGTGGCCCGCGAGCAGGGCCTCGAACTCCGCCCCGTCGCCGAGCAGCTCGACGAGCAGGACGTGGTCGTGCTCGGTGCGGCCGGGGTGCTCCCCGGCCAGCACCTGCCCGAGGTCGGCGGCCAGGTGCGGGCCGCGGTGGCCCCTGGTCCGCCCGCCCCGGGCCGGGGTCGCGGTCAGCAGGTTCTCCGACCGGCCGAACGCGACCCGGTCGTCGGTGTAGATCTCGTGCACGCCGTCGAGCAGCGCGGCGGGCAGGTCGACACCGGTCGTGTTGACCAGCAGGGCGCCCTTGGCCAGCCGCGGCGCGTCCAGCCGGGCGCACCCGGCCAGCACCACCAGGTTGGCCCCGAACACCGCGTCGGCCGGGCTGTCGACCAGCGACAGCCCGATACCGGCGCTCTCCAGCCGGTCCAGCACGTCCCGCCCGGGGGGCGGGCACCCGACGGTGGCCACGGCGACGTGGCTGATGTCGGGCACGTGCCTGCGCAGCACCGTCAGCTGGATGTCCAGCGCCGGTCCCGAGCCGATGACCGAGGCGGTCACCACCCCCGGGGCCAGCAGGTGCCGGGTGGCCAGCGCGGTGAGCACCGCGCGCCGGTACTCGCGCAGACCGGCCGCGGGCAGCGCGCAGCGCTGCCCGCGCTCGGCGGACGCGAACTCGGCGACCTCACCGTCGGCACCGGCGCCGCCGGGCCCGAAGGTGAGGCTGCCCGCGGTGGCGGTCCAGCCGGTGCGGCCGGTGGACCGGGCGACGAGTGCCTCCGCGACCGACTCCACCGCGTCGACGTGCTCCACCGCGCGGCGCAGCTCGTCGTCGCCGAGCCGGATCGTCGGGGTCTGCATCGCGATCCCTCCCGTTGTTCGCTTGCGTCGTTTCCGATGCCGCGAACGTTGGTCGGCCCGACCTTCGAACGGCTTTCCGGCCGCTATCGGCGCGCCATGCGCGCACCGATGGCGCACGGAACGAGGACGGATGGCGACGAGCCCTGAACTGGTGTCAGCCCAGGGGAACAGCCCCCCGGAACACCACGGAGGTCCCGATGTCCGCCACCCGCAAGGTCACCGCCTCGGTCCTGATCACCTTCGCCGCCACCATCGGCTTCTCCCTCGCCAACCAGGGCACCGCCGCCGCGGAGGACACCCACTGGGGGATCACCACCACCCAGGGCGACGGCCCGGTCTGCCCGAAGGACACCCACTGGAGCACCGAGACCCTGGCCTGCGTCGAAGACACCCACTGGTGAGCCGCGTCCCGCTGGGGGAACACCGCACGCCACCGACCACCCGTCACCGATCCCGACGGTCCCGATGACCCACACTCTCGCAGCGACAGCGCTCTCAGCGACAGACCGCTCGTCGACCACCCACCCGAGGGCCGCCCGTACCGGGGAAGCCCTCTCTGGGGAAGCCCGTACCGGGGAAGCCCATCCCGCCACCGCGCGCTCGGCGGTGCCCCGTTCAGAGACCGCGGTCCGCGTACCCGTCCGGCAGGCTGGTGGACGCGAGCGCCGACCGGGTCACCTCGACCTCGGCCAGCAGTTGCCCGGCCTCCTTCGACCCGAGATCGGCCAGCAGCTCGGCGGCGCGGTCCACCGCGGCCAGCGCCGCCGCCCCCGTCTCGTGCGCCTCCGACAGCGCCAGCAGGGCTTTCGCCTGCCACAGCGCCGATCCCAGCTCGTCGAACAGGGCTCGCGCCTGCTCCAGGTGCGGGGTGCCCGCGCCACCGCCGCCGCGGGCCAGCGCGATCCGGCCCAGCGCGTACAGGGCCTTCGCCTCGATCAGCCGCTCGCCCACCCGGCGCGAGAGGTCCAGCGCGTGCACCAGGGTGGTCTCGGCGTTGTCGAGCCTGCCTTCCTTGTGCCGCACCACACCCAGCCCGTAGAGCGCGTACGTCTCGCCGATGCGGTCGCCGGTGTCGCGGACGATCTGCAGCACCCGGTGCAGCGACTTGCGGGCCAGGTCGATCTGCCCGGTCGCCACGTGCAGCTCCGCCACCCGGTGCTCCACCTGCGCCTCGGCGCGCAGGCAGCGCACCTCGCGGCAGATGCGCACCGCGTCGTCGAGCAGGGCCCGCGCGACCGCGGTCTCGCCCTCCTCCAGGTGGTGCTTGGCCAGGCTGCGCAGGATGTGCGCCTCGCCGATGCGGTCGCCGACGGCGCGCATGGTGGCCAGCGCCTCGGTGTACTTGGCCAGCATCGCCCCGACGTCGCCGCGCAGCCCGTCGACGTGCGCGTGGTTGCGCAGCACCAGCGCGCGGCCGTGCTCCTGGCCCGCGCGGCTGAACTCGGCCAGCGCCTCGGTGAAGCACTCGCCCGCCTCGGCGAGCCGGGTCTGCATCATGTGCAGCGTGCCCACGGAGTACCGGGTGGCCGCCACGCCGAGCAGGTTGCCCGCGCGTTCCGCGGCGTCCAGCGCGATCCGGGCGCACTCCTGCCAGTCGTCGAAGTAGCCCTTGGACTCGAACAGCGTCACGGAGGTGAGCGCCAGGTCCCAGCACAGCTCGTCGAGCCCGGCCTGCGCGGCCTGGCGCACCGCGGTCACCAGGGACCGGCGTTCGCCGTCGAGCCAGTCGATCGGGTTCGCGGTGAGGCCGATCTCGTCCCAGGTGGCGGGTGCCCAGCGGGCCGCGACACCGTGCAGGATCGTGTAGTCACCACCGTATTCCCGCCGGTGCGCCTCCTCGGCCAGGCCCAGCCAGGCGCCCAGCAGCCGGGCCAGCGTCTCGGTGCGCTCGGTCTGGCCGGTCGACTCCCACAGCTTCTCCCAGGCGTAGACCCGGATCAGGTCGTGGAAGCGGTAGCGCGGGGCGCTCGCGTCGGCGTACTCGACGGTGTCGAGCAGCTGCGCGTCGACCAGGCTCTCCAGGATGTCCTCGGCGTCGAACATGTCGGTGTCCAGCAGGGCCGCCGCGGTCCACGCCGGGAACTCCGGCGCGCGGATCAGCGCGAACAGCTGGAACAGCCGCTGCGCCTGCGGGGGCAGGTCGCGGTAGGTGAGCCCGATGTTGGAGCGCAGCTCCAGGCCGTGGTGGGCGAACTCGTCGAGCCTGCGGGCCTCGTCGCGCAGCCTGCGCACCAGGCCGTCGATGCGCCAGTGCGTGCGGGAGGCCAGGCGGGCGCCCGCGATGCGCAGCGCCAGCGGCAGCCCGCCGCAGAAGGTGATCAGCTCGACCGCGGCCTCCGGCTCGGCCTCCACCCGCGTGGTGCCGATGATCCTGGTCAGCAGCTCCACGGACTGGTCGACGTCGAACACGTCCACGTCCACCCAGCGCGCGCCGGGCAGGCCGGACAGCCGCACCCGGCTGGTGGTGATCACCGCGCAGGTGGCGCTGCCCGGCAGCAGCGGCAGCACCTGGGCCTCGTCGGTGACGTCGTCGAGGACGAGCAGCAGCCGCTTGCCGGAAACCCGGCTGCGGTAGAGCTCCACGCGCTCGTCGAGGTCGTCGGGCACCGCGGTACCGGGCACGCCGAGCGCGCGCAAGAAGCGGGCGAGCAGCTTCGCGGTGCGGTCGTCGCCGTCGTGTGCCCGCATGTCCGCGTAGAGCTGCCCGTCGGGGAAGTGGTCGGCCACCTCGTGCGCGGCGCGCACCGCGACGCTGGACTTGCCCACGCCGCCCTTTCCCGATATGGCGACGATCGGCACCGCGTAGCGGACCTCTTCCGGATCGGCTTCCAAACCCGCGCGGATGCTCTCCACGAGGTCGTCGCGGCCGGTGAAATCGGTGATGCTGGCCGGGAGCTGCCGTGGGATCGTCAGCGGCGCCTCGGCCTGCGCGGGGGCGCCCGCGGCGGGGGACCGGTCGCCCGGCCGGTCGCCTTCGGTCGCCGCGCCACGGGTTGTGCCCGGTCTGGGCGGCGGCGCGCTCAGCGCGGGGTCGCGGTTGAGGATCGCGCGTTCGAGGTCCTGCAGTTCCTGACCGGGTTCGATGCCGATCTCCTCGATCAGCGCGGCGCGCGCGGCGCGGCCCACCTCCAGCGCCTCGGCCTGCCTGCCCGCCCGGTACAGGGCCAGCATCAGGAAGCCGTGCAACCGCTCCCGCAGCGGGTGCGCGTGCACCAGCGCGCGCAGTTCGCCGCTGATCTCCTCGTGCCTGCCCAGTTGCAGGTCGAGCCGGATGCGCTCCTCGATCACCGCGACCCGCCGGTCGTCGAGCGGTACGGCCGCGCGCCGCACCAGGTCGCTGGCCACGCCGGAGAGCGCGGAACCGCGCCACAGCGCCAGGGCCGCGCGCAGCGTGGCCGCCGCGTCCTCGACCCCGCCCGCGTCGGCCTCGGCCCGCGCGCGGGTGACCATGGCGTTGAACCGCAGGCTGTCGACGTCGTCGTCGGCCAGTTCCAGCAGGTAGCCGGGCGGTCGGGTGCGGATGGCGTCCGCGCGGCCCGCGTCGCCGAAGAGCTTGCGCAGCGCGGAGATGCAGATCTGGATCTGCCCGCGCGCGGTCGACGGCGGGGAGGCGTCCCACACCGCGTCGATGAGCTGCTCGACCGGGACCACCCGGTTGGCGTTGAGGCCGAGCACGGCCAGCACGATCCGCTGCCGCGGTCCGCCGAGGTCGAGGGTGCGCTGGTCGACGACCATCTCGATGGGCCCGAGAAGCCTCAGCACCACGTGCTCGTCCCTCCGTGTGTCCACAAGGTCCGTGTCAGTCGCGCGTGGCGGGCGGCGCGGTGTCGTGGGCCGTTTGGCTCGGTCGTACACCCCGACCAAACCGGGTGTCGGGGGTGGAAATTTTCACACTCATCCAGCGAAAGGTCACTTGGTACCACTCCACTGTGGCCGGTCCTGGTTCGCGTCCATGATTATCGCACGCGGCGTGGGGAAGGAGAGAAGTGTTCCGGAGATTCGTTCCGCCTGCTGGACCATCCAGGGGACTCGCCCTAGCCCAACTGACCAATTCCATCGGGGACGGTGCCTATTATGTCTGCTCGACGCTCTATTTCACCCGTATTGTGGGATTGTCCCCAACCCAGGTCGGGTTCGGTCTGACCCTGGGCTGGGCACTGGGCACGCTGGCGGGGGTGCCGCTCGGGCACCTCGCCGACCGGCGGGGGCCGCGCGGTGTCGCGGTGCTGCTCGCGGTGGCCACCGCGGTGGCCGTGGCGGGCTTCGCGCTGGCCCGCTCGTTCCCGGCTTTCCTGGTGGCGGCCTGCGTCTACACGGTGTGCCAGTGCGGGCTCGTGGCGTCCCGGCAGGCCCTGCTGGCGGGGGTGGTGGACGCGGCGGGCCGGACCAAGGCCCGGGCGTACCTGCAATCCACCGCCAACGCGGGGATCGCGATCGGCGCGGCGGTCGGCGGCGTCGCGCTGCAATTCGACACCGAGGCGGCCTACCTGTCGGCCTTCGCCCTCGACGCGCTGACCTTCCTGGGTGCCGCGCTGGTGCTGCGGCGGCTGCCGCTGGTGCCCGGGGTGGAACGGGCAGGCGATGGTGAACCGGCGCTGGGCGTGTTGCGCGACCGACCGTACGCGGTCATCACCGTGCTGAACTCGGTGATGATGCTGTACATGCCGCTGCTCAGCGTCGTGCTGCCGCTGTGGGTGGTCGAGCACACCGCCGCGCCGCGCTGGATGGTCGCCGGGCTCATGGTCGTCAACACCGTCACCGTGGTGCTGTTCCAGGTCTCGGTGGCCAACCGGGTGACCGACCTGGACAGCGCCGTGCGGATGGTGCGCGTGTCGGGTGTGCTGCTGCTCGCGGCGTGCGCGGTGTTCGCCCTGTCCGCCGGGGGACTGGCGGCGTGGGCGGCGGTCGCGGTGCTGCTCGCGGGCGCGCTCTTGCAGGCCGTCGGCGAGATGATGCTCGCCTCCGGCTTCTGGGAGGTCAGCTTCGGGCTGGCCCCCGAGGGCAGGCACGGGCAGTACCAGGGCTTCTTCGGCAGCGGCATCTCGGTGGCCAGGACCGTCGGGCCGCTGCTGCTGACCGCGCTGGTGATCGGGGGCGGCGCCGTCGGCTGGCTGGTGCTCGGCGGGCTGTTCCTGCTGGCCTCGCTGGCCACCGCCCCGGCTGTGGCCTGGGCCCGCCGCACCCGACCCGCGACCGTCTGACCGCGTAGTACGACGAGGCCGATGTCCGCGCCACCCAGGTGGCGCGGACATCGGCCTCTTCTGCGCTTTCAGTGCTCTGACCTGCGGGAAAGACCGCTATCGGTTCGCTATTGATGGCCGCCTCCCGGCGAAAAGCCGACCCAAAGCACCCGCGCGCACGCTGAGCGGGCCGAGGGGTTCGGCGCACGGCTGGACGGGAGGAACGCCAATGGACCGGGTCACCAGGGCCGCACCGGTAGTGGGCATCGCGCGGGAGCCGGGGCCCGGCCTGCTGCGGCTGTGCGCCGAGGACTGGGACACCGTGGTCGGGCGCGACCCGTCGATCCGCAGCCGAGCCGAGGGCCTGCTGCACCCGGCGCTGACCGCGCTGTGGGCGCACCGGATCGCGCACCGGCTGCACGGCGTCGGCCTGCGGCTGCCCGCCCGGACCCTGATGCTGCTGGTCCGCGCCGTCACCGGCGTCGAGATCCACCCGGGCGCCCGGGTCGGCAGGCGGGTGCTGATCGACCACGGCTCCGCCGTCGTCATCGGCGAGACCGCCGTGGTCGGCGACGACGTGACCATCTACCACCAGGTCACCCTCGGCGCCGTCGGCTGGTGGCGGGACAACCGCCGCCCCGACGGCGAGCGCCGCCACCCCGAGGTCGGCGACGGGGTCATCCTCGGCGCCAACGCCACCGTGCTCGGCCCGGTCCGCATCGGCCACGGCGCGGTCATCGGCGCCCAGGCGCTCATCGTCGCCGACGTGCCCGACGGCGCCACCGCGCTGGCCCCCGTCGCCACCATCACGCCCCGCCAGTCGCACCGCACCCCCCGGAGGAAAGCGTCATGACCGCCTTACTGGCCCGACAGCGGGTCGCCGAGCGCATCGACGAGCTGGTCGGGGGCACCCCGCTGCTGCGGTTGCCGTCGACCGGTGCCCGGGTGCTGGCCAAGCTGGAGTCGGCCAACCCGGCCGCCAGCGTCAAGGACCGGGCCGCGCTGTGGATGCTGCGCGGCGCCGAGCGCGACGGGCACCTGACCCCCGGGTCCGGTGTGGTCATCGAGGCCACCTCGGGCAACACCGGCATCGCGCTGGCGGCGCTGAGCGCGGCGCGCGGCTACCGGTGCGTCATCGTGCTGCCGGACAACGCCACCGCCGAGCGGATCGGGCTGCTGCGGGCGCTGGGCGCCGAGGTCGTGCAGACCCCCGCCGAGCTGCGCTACCAGGGCTGCATCGACCGCGCCCAGGAGCTGCACGACGCCACCCCCGGGTCGTGGTTCCCGCGGCAGCACGCCAACCCGGACAACCTCGCCGCGCACTACGAGTCCACCGGACCGGAGATCTGGGAGGACAGCGCGGGCAGCGTCGACATCCTGGTCTGCGGGGTCGGCACCGGCGGCACGCTCTGCGGCACCGCGCGCTACCTCAAGGAGCGGAACCCGCTGGTCCGCGCCATCGCCGTCGAGCCGGAGGGCTCGCCGGTGCTGTCGCGGGGGATCGGCGGCAGCCACGCGATCCCCGGTCTCAACGGCGGCTTCGTCGCCGACACCACCGACGTCGCGCTGATCGACGAGGTGCTCACCGTGGCGGACGCCGAGGCCGCCGACACCGCCCGGTGGCTCGCCCGCCGGGTCGGGGTGCTGGCCGGGATCTCCTCCGGCGCCGCCACCCACGCCGCGCTGCGGGTCGCCGCCCGCCCCGAGAACGCGGACAAGACCGTCGTCACCATCCTGCCCGACACCGGCGAGCGCTACCTCAGCTTCCCCGGGTCGGCCACCGCACCGAAGGGAACCGACCGATGAGCACGCTGCTGCTGGTGGGGGGCACCGACGAGACCGTCGTCAAGGCGAAGGACCTGGGCCTCGCCGTGCTGCTCCTGCAACACCCGACCAAGGTCACGCCCGTGCAGGAGGCCGCCGCCGACGTGCTGCGCGTCGTCGACTTCACCAGGTGGGCCGCGGTCGAGCCGGTCGTCGAGGAGCTGTGGGACATCCACGGGTTCGACGCCGTGGTGTCGCTGACCGAGCCCGGCCTGGACAACGCGGGCCGGATCAACGACCGCTACGGCCTCGGCGGCACCGGCCTCGACGTCACCCGCCGGTTCCGGGACAAGCTCGCCATGCGCGCGCACCTGGCCCGGCACGACCCGGACGCGGTCGGCGCGGAGCCGCTGGAGCAGCGCACCGACCTGGACGCGTTCGCCGCCCGCTACGGCTACCCGTTCATCGTCAAGCCGACCGACGCCACCGCGGGCATCGGCGTGCTGCGCGTGGACGGCCCGGCCGACCTGGACCGGGCCTGGGCGCTGGTCGCCCGGCTGCGCGGCACCCGCACCGACCGGGTGTCCACGCTGTTCGTGCTCGGCGAGTTCCTCATGGAGCAGTACCTCGACGGGCCCGAGTACAGCGTGGAGACGTTCTCCTTCGCCGGTCGGCACGTGGTCGTCGCGGTGACCGAGAAGTTCAGCGACCCGGACTGCTACGCCGAGCTGGGCCACGCCGTGCCCGCCCGGATCAGCGCCGACGACGAGGACCGGATCCGCGCCGAGGTGCCGCGGTTCCTCACCGAGATGGGCCTGCGCGACGGCGTGGCGCACACCGAGGTGCGGGTCGGCTCGCGCGGGGTCGCGGTGATCGAGAGCCACAACCGGGTGGCGGGTGACGCCATCCCGGAGCTGGTGCAGGCCGCGTACGGGGTCGACCTGGTGTCCTACTCCGTCGGCTGGCCGTTCGGGCTGGTGCCGCAGCTGCCGGACCGGCCGGTCGCGTACGCCGGGGCGAGCACCCGGGCCGTGGTCGGCGAGCCGGGCGTGGTGACCTCCGTCGACGGGGTGACCGCGGCCACCGTGCAGGACGGCGTGCTGGTCGTCCGGATCTCCGCCAAGCCCGGGGACGAGGTGCGCGCATTGCGTGACAACTGGGACCGGTTGGGCCTGGTCGCGGTCGCCGCCGAGGACACCGACGCGGCTCTCGAGGCGGCCGCGCGGCTGGTCGACGAGGTGCTCGACATCCGGGTGCAGACCCCCGCCGGGGCGCGTCGGGCGCGGGTCGCCGGGATCGCCGAGGCGGTGTCGGTGTGAGCGTCCTGGTCGTGCACCGCAACCCGTTCGAGCCCTTCCCGTACGGGTCCTGGCTGGCGGATTACCCGGGGGAGGTCATTGTGCTGGCCGCCCGGGATCGGATCCTCGCGGCGGGGGAGGCGATTCCCGCCGACCACCCCGGCGTGACGCGCCTGGAACTCCTGCCCGATTTCTCCGACGAGGAGGAACTGTTCCGAATCGCGCTCGCGTTGGCCGAGAAGTTCGAGGTCAGCGCGGTCGTCGCGCACCACGAGGGGGACGTGCTGGTCGCCGCCAGGGTGCGCGAGCACCTGGGGCTGGCCGGGGCGTGGCCCGCCGACGTGCTGCCGTACCGGGACAAGGCGCTGATGAAGCGGATGCTCGTCGCCGCGGGCATCGAGGTGGCCGAGCACGCGGTCGTGCGCGCGCCCGAGGAGGTCTGGGAGTTCGCCGACGAGCACGGCTACCCGGTCGTGGTCAAGGACGTGGCGGGGTACAACGCGATCGGTTTGCGGATCTTGCCCGAACGCGCAGACCTGGTGCCCTTCCCCGAACCCGTTCTGGTGGAGGCGTTCGTCCCGGGGCGTATGTGCCATGTGGACGGTCTGGTGGTCGGCGGCCGGATCGTGCTGGCGTGGGCGTCGCAGTACCAGTACGAGCTGTCGTCCTTCGGCACCGACCCGGGCGCCCGGATCGACCTGACCCTCGACGTCGACGACCCGCTCTCGGCGCGGCTGCTGGCCCTGGCCGAGCGGACGATCGCGGCGCTGCGCCTGACCAACGGCAGGCTCACCGAGCACGCCTTCCACGCCGAGGTCTTCCACACCCCGGACGACCGGCTCGTGGTCTGCGAGATCGGGTCCCGGCCGGGCGGGGCGAAGATCCGCGAGGTGGCGGCCGCGATCTTCGGGGTCAACCTGGGCGAGTACGTCACCCGCGCGCAGGTCGGGCTCGACCTGCCGCTGCTGGCCGACACCCTGGCCGGTGGCCCGCCGCCACGCCCCGCCCGGATGAGCGGGCAGGTGCTGATGATGAAGCGCCCCGGCGCGGTGCGGTCGGTGCCGGAGCCGCCGACCGAGCCGTGGGTGTCGAGGTTCTGGCGCTACGCCGAGCCCGGTGGGGTCATCCCACCGGCGGCCGGCTCGGCGGACTTCCTGCTCGCGGCCGTGGCCACCGGCGCGGACCGGGCGGAGGCCGAGTCGCGGCTGCGCGCCCTGGGGGCGCGGTTCGAGGCGGAGACGGTGATCGAGGCGGTCGGGGAATTCGGGGAAGGGGCGCGGTCATGAGCGGGTCGAGGACGCGGTACCTGGTCGGGATGGCGGTGGACGCGACCGGGGCGGGGCTGTACCTGCCGCTGTCGCTGCTGTACTTCCACCACGTCACCGGCATGCCCATCGCCCAGGTCGGGGTGGTCATGACGGCCGGGGCGCTGTTCGCGCTGGTCGGCAACCCGATCGCGGGCACGCTGGTGGACCGGCTGGGCGCGCGGTCGGTGGTGGTCGGCGGGTACGTGCTGCGGGCCGTCGGGTTCGCCGCCTACCCGCTGGTCGACTCGGCGACCACGATGTTCCTGGCGGTCGCCCTGGTGGCGGTCGGCGACGGCTCGTTCCCACCGTCGATCCAGGCGCTGGTCGCCGAGATCGCCGAGGGCACGGCGCGGGACAAGCTGCTGGCCGCGCAGCGCAGCATGCGCAACGCGGGCTTGGGCCTCGGCGGCCTCGCCGCGGGCGGCGCGCTGACCATCGGCAGCGACGCGGCCTACACGGGGATCGTGCTGGCCACCGGGGTCGCGTACCTGGCCGCCGCGGTGATCATCGGCACCATCCCGCTGCCCGCGCGCGGTCGGCGCGGTCGGGCCGCGATCAAGGGCGGCTACCGCGAGGTGTTCGCGAACAAGCCGTTCCTCGCCCTGGCGCTGGTCAACGTGCCGATCGCGTTCGGGTACATGGTGCTGGCGGTGGCGCTGCCGGTGTACATCACCCAGCAGCTGCACGCCGCGACCGGTCTGGTCGGCGCGCTCTACGCGGTGAACACCATCGGCATCGCGGTGCTGCAGATCCCGGTCACCCGGATGCTGGTGCGCTACCGCCGCACCCGGGCCACCGCGCTGGGCGCGCTGGTGATCGGCGCGTCGTTCGTGCTGTTCGCCTTGCTCGGCGCGGTGTCCTCGGCGACGGCGGTGCTGCTGGTCGGCTCGTTCGTGGCCACGGCGCTGTTCACCGCGGGCGAGCTGATGCACGGCGCCACCGCGTCGGCGCTGGTGTCCTCGGCCGCGCCGGTCGAGACGCGCGGGCGGCACCTGTCGGTTTACCAGTTCTCGTGGGCCATTCCCACGGCGCTGGCCCCGGCGGTGCTGACCGCGCTGCTGTCCGCGTCGGCGATCGGCATGTGGCTGGTCCTGGCCGCCGGTGTGGTCGGCTCGGCCGCCGCCATGGTGCGGCTTGAGCCGCGCTTGCCCGCGGACGCGGTGCGGCCGAAGGCGGTGGTCACCGCCGCCGTGCCGCGTCCGGTGGAAACCGTGATGGGCGAACCTGTCGTCGGTGGACCTGTTGCGGTTGAAACCATCGTGTCGGCCCGGTCGGTCTCCGTGCGTTGACGAGTCCTTTATGGACTATACGCCGGGTGCGTGAATCCGTTACCAGTTAACGGGTTCACGCACCCGGCGTTTGGTGTTTGTCCTCTACCGTGACCGATAGGCGGTCGATGGCGGACGGACAGCGTCGATCCCCAACCTTGGCGTGTAGCCGTTGTCCACGAAGGGGGTCGCACGTGAAACACACCTTGCCGCAGGTCGACGCCGTCACCGCGGGGTTCAACCGGACGCGGCGGGACCGTCCGGAGCGGACGCTGGTGCACCTGCTCGACGAACAGGTCCGGTTGCGCGGCGCCGACCCCGCCGTCCTGCGGGGCGACCAGCGGGTGACCTTCCGGGAGCTGTCCGAGCGGGCCCGCCGCCTCGGCGCGCACCTGCGCTCGCTGGGCGTGCGGCGCGACGAGTCCGTCGGCCTGTTCGTCGAGCCGTCGGTGGACCTGGTCGTCGGCGCGTGGGGGGTGCTGCACGCGGGCGGCGCGTACCTGCCGCTGGCCCCCGACTACCCCCAGGACCGGCTGCGCTACATGATCGAGGACTTCGGCGGCGGCCTGGTCCTCACCCAGGACGCGCTGGTCGAGCGGCTGTCCGCGCTGGTGCCCCCGCACACCCGGGTCGTCACCGTGGAGCAGGCCCTGGCGAGCACCGCCGAGCCGCTGACGGCCGAGGAGGAGCCGCGGCCGGGCGACCTGGCGTACGTCATCTACACCTCCGGCAGCACCGGCAAGCCCAAGGGCGCGATGATCGAGCACCGGGCCATCGCCGCGCAGCTGGCGTGGATCCGCGACGAGCACGGCATCGACGAGCGCCGCGTGCTGGTGCAGAAGACCCCGGTGAGCTTCGACGCCGCGCAGTGGGAGCTGCTCGGGGCGGCCTGCGGCGCCACGGTCGTCGTCGGGGAACCCGGTGTGCACCGGGACCCGGAGGCGTTGGTGGACACCATCAAGGCGCACGGCGTGACCACGCTGCAGTGCGTGCCGACGCTGCTGCAGGCCATGCTCGACACCGAGCGGATGGCCGAGTGCGCCACGCTCGCCCAGGTGTTCTGCGGCGGCGAGGCGCTGTCGCGGACCTTGGCGCAGCGGTTCTTCGCCGAATTCCCCGGCCGCGACCTGGTCAACCTGTACGGGCCGACCGAGTGCACCATCAACTCGTCGTCGCACCGGGTCGACCCGGCCACGGTCGCCGACGGCCCACCCACGGTGCCCATCGGCACGCCCGTGCACAACACCCAGTACCACATCCTCGACGGGGACCGGAATCCCGTGGCGGTGGGGGAGATCGGCGAGCTGTACATCGGCGGCGCCCAGCTGGCCCGGGGCTACCTGGGCAAGCCGGACCTGACCGCCGAGCGGTTCGTGCACAACCCGTTCGCCGCCGACTTCGGCTCACCGCGGCTGTACCGCACCGGGGACCTGGCGTACTGGAACCCCGACGGCACCGCGGTGTTCGTCGGCCGCACCGACAACCAGGTGAAGCTGCGCGGGTTCCGCATCGAGCTCGACGAGGTGCGGCTGGCGCTGGAGACCCACGAGTGGATCAAGCACGCGGCCGTGGTGGTGCGCGACGACCCGCGCACCGGGTTCCAGAACCTGGTCGCCTTCGTGGAGCTGAACCCGCGCGAAGCCGCGCTGATGGACCAGGGCGCGCACGGCTCGCACCACCAGTCCAAGGCCAGCAGGCTGCAGATCCGCGCGCAGCTGTCCAACCCGGGCGTGCGGGAGCCGTCGGAGCTGCGCCGGAAGTCCGCAGTGGACTTACCGGGCGCGGAAGCGACGCCGCTGCAACGCCGGGCCGTGTTCGCCCGCAAGTCGTACCGCTTCTACAACGGCGGTTCGGTGTCCCGGCAGGACATCCTCGACCTGCTGCTGGCCCCGCCGCCGCGCGCCGCCGCCCCGCGCGACCCGGCCGAGGTCGACCTGGCCGAGCTGGGGACGCTGCTGCGCATGTTCGGCCAGTTCCACAGCACCAAGCGGCTGCTGCCCAAGTACGGCTACGCCTCGCCGGGGTCGCTCTACGCGGCCCAGACCTACCTGGAGGTCGACGGGCTGTTCGGGCTGGCGTCCGGGTTCTACTACCACCACCCGGTCGAGCACCGGCTGTACCTGGTGCGCCCCAAGGCGACCACGTCGTTCGGCAAGCCGCGCGCCCGGCTGCACTTCGTCGGCAAGCGGCGGGCCATCGAACCGGTGTACAAGCTCAACATCCAGGAGGTGCTGGAGATCGAGGCGGGCCACATGGTCGGGCTGTGGGAGCAGATCCTGCCCGCGCACGGCCTGACCGTGCGCGCCGCGCCGTACGACCCGGCGGTCAAGGACCACCTGGAGGTCGCCGACGAGGACTACTACCTCGGCGCGTTCGGGATCGTGCCGAGCCACCCGGCGCCGGTGGCCGAGCCGGTGGACGTGTACGTGCAGGCGCACCCGGACAAGATCGCCGACCTGCCCGCCGGGCTGTACCGGCTGGCCGGGGGCGACCTGGTGCCGGAGGGCGGCGGGGTCATCGAGCGCAAGCACGTGATCGCGATCAACCAGCAGTCCTACCAGCGGGCCAGCTTCGGCATCGCGCTGGTGAGCCGGACCGCGCAGGAGTGGCGCGCCTACCTCGAGCTGGGGCGGGTGCTGCACCGGTTGCAGGGGCTGCGGTCCGGGCTGGGGCTGATGTCGTCGGGGTACAGCTCCAAGTCCGGCAACGACCTGCCCGCGCACCGCAGGCTGGTGGCGCTGCTGGAGGCGCGCGGGCTGCCGGTGGGGCCGTCGTACTTCTTCATCGGTGGCAAGATCAGCGATGAGCAGGTCCGGCACCGGGGCATGAAGGAGGACGCCGTGCACATGCGCGGCCCCACCGAGATCATCCGCGACGACCTGCGGTCCTTCCTGCCGGACTACATGATGCCGAACAAGGTCGTCGTGCTGGACCGGCTGCCGTGCACGGCCAACGGCAAGATCGACACCCGGGTGCTGGCCGAGTCGGACCTGGCCGAGGCCGACGAGGTCGACCGCCCCGTGGTCGCCCCGCGCACCGACACCGAGCGCCGGATCGGGGAGATCTGGAAGGCGCTGATGAAGGTGGAGGTCGTGTCGGTGCAGCACGACTTCTTCGAGGCGGGCGGCAACTCGCTGCTGGCGGTCGGGATCGTCAACCGGGTCAACAAGGAGTTCGGGACCTCCCTGCCGCTCCAGGTGGTCTTCGACGCGCCGACGGTGGAGGCGCTCTCGGCGGTGGTCGACGGTGGGCGCGCGGAGGAGACTTCCCGGGTCGTCCGGCTGTCCGCGGCGGGTTCGCTGGAGGCGGTGCACTGCTGGCCCGGTCTCGGCGGGTACACGATGAACCTGCGGCTGCTGGCGGCGCGGGCGGGCATCGGGCGGCCGTTCTACGGGGTGCAGGCGTTCGGGATCAACGAGGGCGAGACCGCGTACCCGGACATCGGCGAGATGGCGGCGCGGGACCTGGAGCTGATCCGCCGCAACCAGCCGCGCGGGCCGTACACGCTGTGGGGCTACTCCTTCGGCGCCCGGGTGGCGTTCGAGGCGGCGCACCAGTTGGAGCTGGCGGGGGAGCGGGTGGAGAACCTGTTCCTGCTGGCCCCGGGCTCGCCCAGGGTCGGGGATTCCCTCGACCGGGCCACGGGGTGGCGGAACCGGACGTACGTGACGATCCTGTTCTCCGTCTTCGCGGGCGCCGTCTCGGGTCCGCTGCTGGAGGAGTGCCTGCGCCGCACCCGCGACGAGACCACGTTCGTCGAGTTCATCGCGGCCCACTTCGACCACCTGGGCCTCGACCTGATCCGCCGCATCGCCCGCGTGGTGCACCGCACGTACCGCTTCGACTACACCGACGAGGAACTGGCGCGACGCCGGGTGGCGGCGCCGGTGACGGTGTTCCGGGCGCGGGGGGACCTGCCGTCCTTCGTGGACCGGAGCGCGTTGGACGTGCCGGACCTCAGGGTGGTGGACGTCGACGCGGACCACTACGGGATGCTGCGCGAGCCGTTGATCGATGAGCTGGTCCGCCGGATCAGACTGCGCCTGACCCAGTCCTGACCCCGGCCTGACCGCAGGAGGAGGAGCCATGCCGCACGTGAATGTCAAGCACTTCCCGGCCGAGCTGACCGAGGCCCAGACGGAGCGGCTGTCGACCGCGCTGACCGCGGTCATCATGGAGGCCTTCGGCTGCCAGGAGAAGGCGGTGTCGATCGCGCTGGAACCGGTGGGGCCGGAGGTCTGGACGGAGCGGGTCTACGGTCCGGAGATCACCGACCGGGCGGAACTGCTGATCCGCAAGCCCGGCTACTGACCAGTGTGGTCCTGCCACCGGCCCCCTCCGGTGGCAGGACCACACCGCCCACCGGCGTGGTGTCCACCGAACCGCGCTCGTTCACTCCACTATGGTCACTCATCGACCGGCGGTGGCGCATCGGGTGTGCGCGGGCGGGGCCGCAGGTCATCCCCACACCAGGAGTTCTCCCGAGTCCGCCATGCCCACGGAGAACCCCAAGGCGACCCGGCGCGCGCCCTGGCCCGGTCGTACGGCGTGGAAGTTGCGGGGGTCCAGCAGCAGGGCCTCGCCGACGACCGGGCGGATCAGCAGTGCCTCGGCGTCGCCGACGACGGACTCGGCGTAGCCGTAGGAGGCGTGCGGGAGCCGGAGCCGTTCGTCGTCGGGGTGCCAGCGGTGGCGCCAGATCACGGTCTCGCCGCCCCGGTCAGGGACGCTGAGGTAGAGGTTGAACGCGAACTGCGCGATCAGGTTGGCGTCCAGCAGGTTCCCGGTGAACTCCCGGATCGCGTCATCGAAGTGGATCTGGAAGCCGCCGTTCGGTTCGCGGGCCACGCCGGGGCCCATCTCGCGTCCGCCGGAGCGGCCCACCAGCACCGGGTGCGGCCAGTGCGCCCCCAACGCCGTGCGGCACCGCTCGAACGGGTCGAACGGCAGGTCCAGGTCCTGCCACATTCGTCTGCTCGCCAGCAAAGCGGTCCAGTAGCTCGGCGCGATCCGGCCGTCCGCGCGGTGGTCGCTCACCCCCACCCCGCAGCGCATGACCGCGGGCTGGATCCGGTCGGTGTCGTAGGTGTCGAACGCCCGTTCGGACAGCGCCCGCATGATCTCGGCGCACTCGTGGGCGGGGAGCAGGTCCGGGACCCGGATCGCGGCGGTGCGGCCCGCCGCGAGATCGGCGATGGCGTCCCGGTGGAACGCGGACGAGGTGACGGTGGTGAAGAAAGGGTCATGGGTTGCCGCGGAGATCATGGGCCGCTCCACATCCTCGCACTCTTTTCCGATCGTCCGATCGGTGCGGCGAAGGTAACACGGAGCGCGACCCGGCTCCACGCCCAGCTGCGCCAATGCCACTGATAGAGCAATGTAACCGGCGTGGCGGGTCCATTTTTTGTCAACAACCGCACGCGTGGTCGTGCTCAGCACCCCCGGTACATCCGCAGGTCGAGCTCCATGGCGCCGTGGTCGGCGTCGAGTGTTTCGCGGACCAGCCGCTGCGCCATTTCCAGCCGAGAGGCGGATGTCTCGTCATGGCCCGCGATTTCCCGGGCGCCGATAATCATATCTTCTGGCTTTCCTGCAACCATATCGGTTCTCCTGTCTGATGCGTCCTTGTGTCTGTCCTCGTGTCTACGCTTTCGTGTCGCGATACAACCGTACACCACACCGTCAGGGTACTCGATCGAGTGAAGAGTGGATTAAAACTCCACTAAGAGTCAGTCATCATATCTTTGGTCCTCTCCAGAAGTTCGCGTGTCCGGCCCGTGGCTTGGTGCTCCGGTCCCAGCACTTTCGCCTGGTGCGCCAGCAGGTCGACCAGGTCCTCCACCACCTCTTCGGTCCGGCCGAGGTCGAGGTGCGCCATGGCGAGGCTGTACCGCAGGTTCATCGCGATGGGCGAATCGCGTTTGCGCACCGCGGCCAAGGCGGTCTTGAAGGCCCGCTCCGCCTCCGGCGCCCGCCCCGACTTCAGCAGGATCACCCCCAGCGTCCGGTACACCGCCAGGGTTTCCGGGCCGCCCCTCGACCAGAGCCGTTCGCGGACCTCGAGGACGTCCCGGATCATCGCCTCCGCCTCGGTCAGGCCGCCGAGGTGGTAGACCGTGCGGGCCAGGCTGTGCCGCACGGCCAGCGTGTCGGGGTGCTCCGGGCCGCGCACGAAGTACTCCGCCCGCACGATCGAGCGCAGCAGTGGCTCGACCTCTTCCCATCGCGCCTGCTCGAGCAGCGCCTTGGCCAGCTTGTGCCTGCTGGCGAGCGTGTCGGCGTGGTCCTCGCCGAGTACCTTGGACCGCGC
Organism: Actinokineospora auranticolor; assembly: GCF_041897805.1. Taxonomy (GTDB): domain Bacteria; phylum Actinomycetota; class Actinomycetes; order Mycobacteriales; family Pseudonocardiaceae; genus Actinokineospora; species Actinokineospora auranticolor. The sequence goes on along the minus strand of NZ_CP154825.1, from coordinate 5,894,445 downwards.
ATCGACCACCTCCCGGAACTCCCGCTCGGCGATGCCCGGGCGCTCCGCCTCCAGTTCGATGCGGCCGTGCTCGTGGCGCGGCCCCAGCACCTCGCGGTCGTCGCGGTCGAAGCCGATGGTGTCGAGCCTGCCGAGCACGCCGTCGAGGAGTTCGCGCGCCGGGGTGAGCAGGCCGATCGCGATGAGGTACCGCACGGTCAGCCGGGTCAGCTCGAGGGCATCCGCCACGACCTTTCGGTCGGTGGGCGGCGTGCCGCGCACCAGGACGGCGCGGCAAACCTCGAAAGCGTGTGGGGCGATGATGTCCCACACCGCCCAGTTCTCCGCGTGGTCGGGTTCGTGCGCGGCCGTGGCCTCGATCATCATCCGCACGTTCAGGCCGTAGAACTCGCCGCGCCGGGCCCGCACTTGCGGGTCCTCGCGCAGCAACCCGTGCACGACCGGGTGCAGCGAGATCGCGGCGGTGAGCCGGGGGTCGTCCACCCGTTCGAACGGTTGCGGGGAGACCAAGCCGAGCTGTTTCAGCCCTACGAGCGCGCGTCGGCGTTCATCCGGGGTGAACCGGCCCAGCAGCGCGGATCCCGTCGCGGCCTCGGTGTCGAGCAGCAAGTGGTGTGGGATCGGCATGACGCTCAGGCACCCCAGCAGTTTCAGCAGCACGGGCGCTTGCGGCACGCCACTCGCCGTGAGCAGGTTGAGGGATAGCTGGAACACCTCGCGGACCGGGTCCAGCCCGAGTGGCTCGTCGCCCCATTCCCGAGAACCCGCGGGTGCCTGGAACCGGTCCCGCATCGCCGCGCGGTAGGTAGCGAAATCCGTGATGCCGTCGGTGGGTGGGAGCATGCCCTCCCGCACGGAGTCGAGGTAGTCGCCCGCCGCCCGCAGCGCCAGCGGAAGCCCGCCCAGGTCCGCGGAGAGCAGCCGGGCCTGTTCGTTCGTCCCGGCTTCCGGGACGTGGTCCATGAGCACCGCCGCACCGTCGACGGGCTCCAGCCCACGCAGAACCCGCAGCTCACACCACTGGCCCCAGGTCCGCCGCTCCTGGATCCGGCTGGTGACCAGGACCGCTCCGAGCTCGCTCATCAGTGGGCGCAGCCACCCGGTCCCATCGGCCACCGGCGCTCCCGCGCCCATGCGCTCGGTGTTGTCGACGTTGTCGAACACCAGCAGCCAGGGGTGCGGGTACGCCTCCAACAGCCGCCACACCAGGTCCGGTCCGGTACCCCGGCGCCAAGCCCGAGCGGTCTCCGATTCCGATCCGCCGAGGTCGAGGGCCACCAGGCGCATCCCGGAAGCCAGCCTGGTCTCGTCGACCCACCAGACTCGTCTGCCGTCGCGCCGGGCCCGGTGGGTGATCTCCAGGGCCACGCTGCTCTTGCCGCACCCGCCCATGCCGCTGAGCACCCACACGGCGCGCGGATCGGTGAGGACTTCGGCAACGACCTTGTCGCGCCCGTAGAGGTGCCTGGGCAGGCGCCCGAACGGCGGCGTCACGGTTCCCGCGGCGTGCGGATCGATCTCCGCCGCAGCCCGAGGCCGGTCTGCGGGGCCGGGATCGGGCTGTTCGGCGATCTGCTGATCGGGGTGTGGTCGCGGGACGACGGTGGCGAGCACCTGGCTGAGCACCCGGTAGGCCAGCATGTCGTGGTCATCGGGCTGGATGATCGTCCGGTGGTCGCCCTCGACCCGTTCGGTGTGCGGGAAGACCGCGCGGGCGGACGCGGGCGACACCACGTTGTCGGTCTCGCCCGCGCACGCGGTGAATGGGATGGGGCACTCGGAGTCCCCGACCCGGGTCGCGTTGATCACCGCGTGGACCACGGTGCGTTGGGTCTCGGCGATCGCGTCCGCGTAGGGGCGCAGGGCGCGTTCCTGGCTGTTGCGGAAAAGCAGCAGTTTGCGGATCGTGAGCATGAACTGGGAGCCGTTGTTGGGGCACGCGTACAACACGATGTGTTTTATCCGGGCGAGTTGGGTTCCCTGTCGGTCGTTGAGTGTGCGGGTGACGAACCGCTGAACCACCAAGCCGCCCTGGCTGTGGCCGACGATGACAACACGTTCGGCATCGGCGAGTTTCGTCGTGTAGGTGGTGCGTAGCTTGTCGGCGACGTCGTCGAGGTTGGGGATTCGTCTGCTCGGCCGGAACGAGTATTTCTTCGACACGTATTCGAAGGTGGAGACCCGGACTTTCCCGCGTAACTCCTCGTCCGTCTCGAGAAGCTCGGTGAACCGGTTCCAGACCGCCGGGGAGGAGAACAAGCCGTGTACGAACACGATGTGGACGGGTGCGGTCATCGCGGGGTTCACCTCCTGGTCCCGGTGCGCGCCGCCACCGGACCGATAGCGCGTCGCGCGGGATGTCGTACGTCTGCGCGGTCACGTTACGGTTGTGTTCGCGGGTGGTGGGACGGGCAGCAACCACTTCACCCATCGGGCCTAACCCGAGGGTCGGGAATCCGCAGTGCTGCGCATTTGGCACAACGAGGACAAATATCGGACACGCGATTCCCGGCAGGCTTATCCGAGTAGGTGGTCGAGCCAGGTCCTGGTTCGGTCGTGCGGGTCGAGTGGTGCTCGTGTTCCTTGAGGCGGTGGACTTCCCCCTGGTAGACCACATGCTCGTATTCGACGCCGAAGTGGCGCAACGCGCGGCGCGCCAGGTGAGGGGGTCGTCGGCCGGACCCGCGTGCACGTCCGCCCGTTCGTGGTGGCGACAGGTTGCCGGACAGGCGCCGCGGTTCGACGGTCGGTTCCATGAGGGTCCACCTGGGACGCGGACCTTCAGGAGCGCAGGAACTCCAGGATCGGTTCGGTCTGGCCGATGATCGAGTGCGCGACGTCCGGCAGGATCCGGACCTCCGCGTGCGGTACCGCGCCGCGGGTCCGGCGTGCGGTGTCGTGGGAGTCGAACATGGCGTCGTGGGCGCCGACGATCACCAGTACCGGCATGGTCAGTCGGCGCAGGGACTCGTCCGGGAATACCGGGAGGCGGTCCCGGCGCGGCTGGAAGTGGGTGAAGATCAGGGCCAGGTAGTCCGCCACCTCCGGTGTCTCCCGGACGTCCACACCCGCCACCGCCTTCAACGACCGGTTCATGCCCCACCGGCCGAAAGGCTTGTACAGCAACGCTTTGAACAGGAAGCCCACCTTCTGCCGCCCCAGGCCGCCCGGGCACAGCAGGGCGAGGCGGTCCACCCGCTCCGGTCGTCGGGTCGCGTAGTCCAGGGCCAGCCAGCCGCCTAGGGAGGTGCCGGTGATGGCGGTCCGGTCGAGGCCCAGGTGGTCGAGGACGTTGTCGAGCCACAGGGCGTGGGCGGGCGAGTCCAGTGGGGGGCGGGCGGGGGAGGAGAGGCCGGGTTCACCGATCATGTCGACGGCGTGCACGCGGAAGTGCGCCGACCACGCTGCCACGTCGCCCCTCCACATCGCCGCGTTCGAGCCCGAGCCGTGCAGGAGTAGGAGTGGCGGCGCGTCCTCCGGGCCGCTCACCAGCACGAACGTCTCGCCCTCCCGGGTCGGTACCCGGACTCGGGACGCCGGGACCGGCCAGTGGGCGAGGGTCTGCTCGTAGCGGCGCAGGATCTCCCGCTGCCCCGCCTCCGACTTGTAGATGGTCATATAAGTACCTTAACAACCTCATGCAACCCTGTTTGGGGGTGTTTAGGTAACGATAAGACGGTCAGGAATGGAGAAGCGCAGGTCACCGGCCCGCGCCTAGCGTTTGGGGCATGACGAACGCACTCGAGCACATCACCCTGGAAGTCACCGACGTCACCGCCGCGGAGCGCTTCTACGCCGCCTTCGGGCTCGGCGACCGCCTCCGCCTGCGGGCCTCGGACGCGCCGACCGCCGGCTTCCGCGGCTTCACCCTCTCCCTGGTGGTGTCGCGGCCCGCCGACGTCCGCGCCTTGGTCGACGCCGCCGCCGCGGCGGGCGCCACGGTCGTCAAGCCCGTCACCAGGTCCATGTGGGGCCACGGCGGCGTGGTGCGGGCCCCGGACGGCACCATCTGGAAGGTCGCGACGTCGGCGAAGAAGGAGAACGGCCCGGCCACCGGCGAGATCGACAGCGTCGTGCTGCTGCTCGGTGTGGCCGATGTGGTCGCCAGCAAGAAGCTCTACCTCGACCACGGGTTGACCGCGGGCAAGAGCTTCGCCCGGATGTACGTCGAGTTCGACACCGCTCCGGTCAAGCTCGCCCTGTACCGCCGCAAGGCCCTCGCCAAGGACGCCGGTGTGGCGCCCGAGGGCACCGGCTCCCACCGCATCGCCCTCGGCGGCACCGACGCCTTCACCGACCCGGACGGTTTCACCTGGGGCACGACCGTCGCGGCGGCGTCCTGATGTGCGTGTACCCGCCCGGCGTCCGGGTGCCGCCCGTCGACGCCGCGCCCGAGGACGCCGAGTGCGACGAGGGGGCGCCCGCCGAAGATCCGCGCACTACGTCCGCCGCGGCTACTTCGCCCGTATGACGCGAAAGGGACGAACGACCGGGGCTCCGGCGGCTATCGGTGAATCGCATGGCAATCGAGAGAACGTTGGCAGCACAGCGTTTCCCGCGAAGTCCGTGCTACCTTCCTGAGAATGCGCGCATCTTCGACACGCGGTCGTGTGACCGTCGCATTAGCCAAGACGTTCGCGGCGTTGGCTTCCGTGGTGGCCCTGGTGGGGTCCGGCGCGGTCGCCCACGCGGACGTGTCCCAGGAGGCCAAGCGGATCTGTGCGTGCACGGGTCCCTCGATCGACCGCTACCAGCAGTGGATCGCCTCCGGTGAGGGCCAGACGATCCCGGCCACCGGCAGCCTGCTGGTGCGCGAGGGCCGCGGCTACGCGGCGAAGGTGACCTTCGTCGGCGCCGAGTGGCACGTCGCCGTTCTCTGGCTGGGCAACAAGTTCGACGCGCAGGCGAACCTCTCCCGCTCGTCCGGCTTCTGGCTGACCTACAGCGCCACCGACGACCTGTACGTCCAGTTGCGCCCCGCCTCGCACTGGAGCGGCGGCGACAAGTGGCTGACCAAGCTGCCCTCGACGGGCGGCCAGGTCGTGCAGAAGTTCTTCAGCTTCGCCGCCGACAACTGGACCTGGCTGCCGGAGCTCGGCCAGCCGTCCTACTCGTTCGCCTCGGCGCTGAGCGAGGCGCGCGGTTTCGTGTTCGTCGGCAAGACCGCGAACAAGATCTCCTTCCGCGGTCTGAGCATCGACGGCTACCAGCCGCCCTGCCCCTGAGTGCCCACCGAACCGCCCGCTCGTCGTCCACTGAGGACGGTGGGCGGGCGGTTCCGCGTCGGCGGGGTGGAGGCGCGCATCAACCGATCGGTTGATGCGCGCCTCCACCCGATGATCTCGGAAGCACCGCTCCGCGGTCGATCCGCCGACCCCGTGCCGCGCGCCACGCTGGTGGCATGGCAATCATCCAGGTCGACAACCTCGTCAAGCGCTACGGCGACCACACGGCCGTGGACGGTGTCGGCTTCACCGTCGACGAGGGCGAGATCTTCGGCATCCTCGGCCCCAACGGCGCGGGCAAGACCACGACCGTCGAGTGCGTCGAGGGGCTGCGCACCCCCGACGACGGCGTCATCCGGGTGTGCGGCCTGGACCCGCGCCGCGACGAGGCCGACCTGCGGCAGGTGCTCGGCGCGCAGCTGCAGGAGAGCGAGCTGCCGGACAAGCTCCGCGTCGACGAGGCGCTGGAGCTCTACAGCTCCTTCTACCGCGCCCCCGTCGACTGGCGCGAACTGGCGGACACCCTCAACCTCACCGACAAGCTCGGCACCCGCTTCAAGCAGCTCTCCGGCGGCCAGAAGCAGCGCCTGTCCATCGCCCTGGCCCTGGTCGGCGACCCCCGGGTCGCGGTGCTCGACGAGCTGACCACCGGACTCGACCCCCAGGCCCGCCGCGACGTGTGGGACCTGATCGAGCGCGTCCGGGCGCGCGGCGTCACGATCCTGCTGGTCACGCACTTCATGGAGGAGGCGGAGCGGCTCTGCGACCGGCTCGCCGTGATCGACGCGGGCCGTCTCGTCGCCATCGACACCCCGGCGGGCCTGGTCGCCAAGGTCGACGACCGGCAGCGGATCCGCTTCCGCCCCTCCGGCCCGCTGGACCACGCGGTGCTGACGGCCCTGCCCGAGGTCACCGCCGTCGAACGCGCGGGCAGCCAACTCGTCGTCACCGGCACCGGGAACCTGCTGCTGGCGATCACCACCGTCCTGGCGCGCGAGCACGTCATCGCCGCCGACCTGCGGGTGGAACAGACCACTCTCGACGACGCCTTCGTGGCCCTCACCGGCCGTCCCATCGAACCCTGACACCCCTTGCCCGCCCGATCGGGCGCGGTGCCCTGAAGGGGGAGCGGGCGCGCGTTGTCGCGGGCTCGCGAGGCACCACGCCCGATCGGGCTGCCACCGCGTCCGACCCGATTTCGAGGAGATGACCTTGTCCGCGCTCGTCCGGCTGACCGCCACCGAGACCAAGCTGTTCTTCCGCGAACCCATGGCCGTGTTCTTCGCGCTGGCCTTCCCGCCCGTGCTGCTGGTGATCCTCGGGTCCATCCCGTCGATGCGCCAGGCCGACCCGGCGCTCGGCGGCGCGCGGGGCATCGACCTCTACGCGCCGATCCTCATCGCCATGGCCATCACCATGTTCGCGATCAGCGGCCTGCCCCAGCAGTTCACCACCTACCGAGAGAAGGGCGCGCTGCGGCGCATGCGGACCACACCGGTCAAACCGGTCGTCCTGCTCGGCGCGCAGCTGCTCATGGCCACGATCCTGTCCGCCGCCACCACGGCCGTCGTGCTGGCCGTCGGCAGGCTGGCGTTCGACGTCCGGCTGCCCCAGCAGCCGCTCGGCTACCTCGTCGGGTACGCGCTGGCCGCGCTCGCGATGTTCGCCATCGGCCTGCTCGTGGCCGCGCTGGCGCCGACGGGCAAGAGCGCGGGCGCCATCGGCACCGTGCTGTTCTTCCCCATCCTGTTCTTCGCGGGCCTGTGGGTGCCGCGCGAGGCGATGGGGGCGGTGCTGCGCCGGATCAGCGACCTGACCCCGCTCGGCGCGGGCGTGCAGGCGCTGCGCGACGCCGCGCTCGGTCACTGGCCGCAGCCGCTGCACCTGGCGGTCATGCTGGGGTGGACGATCGTGGCGGGTGGGTTGGCCGGGCGGTACTTCCGCTGGGAATGATGGCGTCGGTCAGGACGGGGAGGGTGGGATGGTGAGCATCGAGGCCGAGTTGCGGGCGGAGTACGACCGCTGGGAACGGGACCAGGCCAGGGTCTACGGCGTCCTGCCGTACTTCCTGCTGGCCGTCAGCGCCCTGATCACGCTGGTCCAGCAGGTCTGGCGGGTGCCGGTGCCGGTCGTGCCCGTGCTCGCGCTCAGCGCGGCGGCCGCGCTCTGGCTGCTGTGGTTCCACACCCTGAACCCGCGGTGGCACGACAACCGCCCGCTCATGGTCGTCTACTACGTCGGCCTGCTGGTGCTGTCGGCGAACCTGGTCGTGATCGCGCCCTGGTACGCCTTCTTCAACCTCATCGGCTACGCCCACGCCTTCCGGTACCTGGTGGGCCACTGGCGCTACGCCGGGGTCGCGGGCACGGCGCTGATCGCGGCGGCGTCGTACCTCGGTGGCCGGGTCGGCCCGGACGACTGGTGGGCGTGGCTGGTCCTCGGCCTGATCACCATGGTGCTGGCCGGGGTGTTCGCGCACTTCACCGAGATGGCGCTGGTGCGCAACGTCCGGCAGAAGCGGGCGCTGGCCGAGCTGCACGTGGCCAACGCCAAGCTGGAGGCCGCGCTCGCGGAGAACGCGGCCCTGCACGCCCAGCTGCTGGTCCAGGCCCGCGAGGCCGGGGTGCTCGACGAGCGGCAGCGGATGGCCAGGGAGATCCACGACACCCTGGCCCAGGGCCTGGCGGGCGTCCTCACCCAGCTCCAGGCCGCCGAGCAGACCCTGGGCGACCGGCCGACCTCGCGCAGGCACCTCACGGCCGCGACGAACCTGGCCCGCGAGAGCCTCACCGAGGCCCGCCGCACCGTGCACGCGGTCGAGCCCTCGGTGCTCGCCGAGGCCCGGTTGCCCGACGCGATCAGCGAGGTGACCAAGCGCTGGGCGGAGGTCAACCACGTCGCCGCGGTGCTGACCACCACCGGCCACGCCCGCCCGCTGCGCGCCGACATCGAGGTGGCGCTGCTGCGGACCGCGCAGGAAGCCCTGGCGAACGTCGCCAAGCACGCCAAGGCGGGCCGGGTCGGGCTCACCCTGTCCTACATGGAGGACCTGGTGACGCTCGACGTGCGCGACGACGGAGTGGGTTTCGAGCCGAACACCAGGCGCGCCAACGGTTCCACCGACGGCGGGTTCGGCATCGCCGGGATGCGCCACCGCGTCCAGCGGCTCGCGGGCAGGCTGGACATCGAGTCCGAGCCGGGCGGCGGTACCGCCGTGTCGGCGACCGTGCCCGCCATCGGGGTGGAGGGCGCGCGGTGATCTCGCTGTTGATCGTCGACGACCACCCCGTCGTGCGCGACGGCCTGCGCGGCATGTTCAGCGCCGACCCCCGCTTCACCGTCCTGGGCGAGGCGGCCGACGGCGCCGAGGCCATCGCCGCGGGCGCGGCGCTGCGGCCGGACGTGATCCTCATGGACCTGCGCATGCCCAACACCGACGGCGTCACCGCCATCAAGGAGCTGACCGAGCGCGGCGTCCCGGCGCGGGTCCTGGTCCTGACCACCTACGACACCGACGCCGACGTCCTCGCCGCCATCGAGGCGGGCGCCACCGGCTACCTGCTCAAGGACGCGCCCCGCGAAGAGCTCTTCCGCGCCGTGGAGGCCGCCGCCCGGGGTGAGGCGATCCTCGCGCCCACCGTGGCCACCCGCCTCATGGGGCAGATCCGCCGCCCGGCCGCGGAACCGCTCTCCCAGCGCGAACTCGAGGTGCTCGAACTCATCGCCCGCGGCTCGACGAACCGCGAGGCCGCCAGGCAGCTGTTCATCAGCGAGGCCACCGTCAAGACCCACCTGCTGCACGTCTACTCGAAACTGGGCGTCAACGACCGCACTTCGGCCGTGACCACGGCCATCGCGCGCGGTTACATCTCGCCTTCGGTCGAGAACTGACTTTCCGCGACCGGTCCGGGGTGGCACAGTGTCCACTGTGCACGATGACCCGGCCCGTCACCGCGACCGCGGCTGGCGGCTGTCCCGGTTCGCGGGCACCATCCTGGTCGTCTGCCCGCGCTGCGGTGGCCGCGCGTCGGCGGTGACCCGGCCCGGGCTGCCGGAACTCCGCTACTACACCGAATACCAGTACCGCCCGCGCCGCCTGGTCTGCGCGGGCTGCGGTGTCGTCGCCGAGTGGGAGGCCGAGTTCAGGGGTGGCGCGCTGTACGGCGCGACGCTCGGCGGCACGGAGGACCCGTTCTTCGGGCAGCCGCTGTGGCTCCAGGTCCGCTGCGCGGGCCGGATCCTGTGGGCGTACAACGCCGAGCACGTCACCGAACTCGCCGAGTACCTCGCCGCCCGGCACCGGGAACGCGGCGCGCTCCGCCCGACCATGTCCCTGTTCGCCCGCCTGCCGCGGTGGATGAAGGTCGCCGCCCACCGCGATGAGGTTCTCGCGGGTTTGGCGAAGCTCCAGGAGTTGGCGGACAGGTCGATGCCCGCGGATCGCTCCGCCGCCGCGCACGCGCACGACGTCCACCCCCGCCCTCGCAGGGAGTCCTTCTACCGCGGCCGCCCGTACTGACCATCATCCGACTGGCCGATGGCGGGTTGAGCGCGTCTGACGATGGTCCCGGTCCGCGCGGGGCGCCACGATGTCGTGGTGTCCGTGTTCAAGGTCGAGGCCAGGCTGTTCCTGCGCGAGCCCGGGGCGTTGTTCTGGGTGCTCGCCTTCCCATCGCTGCTGCTCCTCGGGTTCGGCCTGATCCCGGGCTATCGGGAGGCGATCGGGTTCGCCATGCCCGGAATCGTCCTCGTGGCCCTCGGCGCGGCGGGCCTGCTGACCCTCCCGAGCACCCCTGACCGGCTACCGCGAACGCGGCGTCCTGCGCGGGCTGCGGATGACCCCGGCCCGGCCCGCCACCCTACGCAGTTCACTGCGGGCGTCTACGTTCCGGGTCCACCACCTCCCTGACGTCGTCGCCCTGACCCCGTTCGGCGCCGCCGCGCAGGCCCTGACCGACACCGCGCTCGGCGACCGGCCGTGGTCGCCGTTGGTCGTCCTGACACTGTGGACAGTCGTGCTGCTCGCCGCCGCGATCCGCTGGTTCCGCTGGGAGTGATCGGGCATGGTGGACGCGTGACAGCCGAGGCGGGGTGGACCCGGTTCCTCCGGTGGGGGCCGTACGCGCTGCTCGCCCTGAGCGCCGTCGCCGCCGCCGCGACGGCGCGACGGCGCGCACGCTGATGTCCCCGACGGAGGTCTACGTCGCCGCGGCGCTGGTCGCGGCGGCGGTGTGCTGGCAGCTGGCGCGGCCCGGGCCGGTCGTGTACTTCGCGGTGCGGACCGCGCTCGCGTTCGCCCTGGCGCGGGCCCTCGACGAGAACTCCGCGCTCCAGGCCAGGCTCGTCGCGCGGGCGCGCGAAGCCGGTGTCACCGCGGAGCGCCGCCGTCTGGCGGCCGACCTGCACGACACCATGGTCCAGGGCGTGGTCGGTGTCGTCACCCAGCTCCAAGCCGCCCTCGACACCGACGGCCCCACCTCGCGCGCGCACACGGAGAGGGCGCTCGGCCTGGCCGTCCACAGCCTCGGCGAGGCCCGCCGGTCGGTGCACGACCTCACCCCGGGCGCGCTGGAGAACCGCACCCTGCCCGAGGCGCTGCGGGAAACGGTCGACCGCTGGTCCACCACCGCCGCGGCCCGCCTGGACCTCACGGTCGTGGGCACCGGGGAGCCCCTGCACGAGGAGATCGAGTCGACCCTGTTGCGGATCACGGAGGAAGCCCTGAACAACGTCGCCGAGCACGCGCGGGCCGAACGCGTCGGCGTCACCCTCTCCTACGGCGACGACGAGGTCACCCTGGACGTCCGCGACAACGGCAGCGGGTTCGACCCGACCACCCCGCCCCACCCCGGCGACGGCGGCGGCTTCGGCCTGGCAGGCATGCGGCTGCGCGCCTCCCGGGTCGGCGGTGTGGTCGACATCGAGTCCGAACCGGGCGCGGGCACCGCGGTCTCGGCCGGGTCCCCGCGGTCCGCCGATGATCACCCTGCTGCTGGTCGACGACCACCCCGTCGTCCGCAACGGCCCGCACGGCATGTTCGCCGCCGCCCCGGACTTCGAGGTGCTCGGGGCGGCCGCGGGCGGCGCGGAGGCGGTGGCCATGGCCCAGCGGCTCGACCCGGACGTCGTGCTGATGGACCCGCGGATGCCGGAAGGCGGTGGGGTGGCGGCGATCCGCGAGCTGACCGCGCGCGGCCTCCGGTGCCGGGGCCTGGTCCTGACCACCTACGACACCGATGCCGACGTGATCCCGGCGATCAAGGCGGGCGCCACCGGCTACCTGCGCGAAGCCGCCCACCGCGACGAGCTGTTCGAGGCCGTCCGGGCCGCGGCGGAGAACCGGACCGTGCTCTCCCCGGCCATCGCCGCGCGCCTGGTCGAGGGGATCCGCGCCCCGGTCGGGCACCGCCCCCTGAGCGCGCGCGAACTCGACGTGCCGGCGCTGGTGGCGCGGGGAACGACGAACCGGGAGATCGCCAGGACCCTGTTCATCAGTGAGGCCACGGTCAAGACGCACCTGACCCACCTCTACGCGAAACTGGAGGTCACCGACCGCGCCGCCGCCGTGGCGACCGCCTACGAACGCGGGATCCGCACGCCCCGCCCACCCGACCGGTGAGGTGACCGGGTCGGCCCCGCTCGCATGCGGATCCGTGAGTCGACCAGGTTCTCGACCGCCCTCGTCCGCCGGTGTGCGCGCGTTCCGGCTTCGACTCGACCGGCGCGCCTGAGCCGTCTCGTCCGCGAACCGTATGGTGGGGGAGGGGTGGTCGGATGATCGAGCAGCGCGCACGGGTGTGGTTGGGTGTGTTGCGGCACACCGTCCTCACCGGAACCGGTCGCGCCACGAGCCGATCCACCGCGTTGCACCGGCTGCGCGTGCTCGCCGTCCTCGGCTACGGACTCTGGGCGGCTTTCGTGTCGATGGCCGCCGGGTCCGCGCCGCGCGGCACCCTCGTCGTCAACGGCCTCCTCACCCTGGTCCCGTGCCTGCTCGCCACGCGCTCGTCGCTGTGGGCTTGGCGCGCTCTGGTCGTGGGCATCGTCGTGACGCCGCTGCTCCCGTCCACCCTGGTCGGCTTCTGGGGTTGGCCGTGGCCTCCGGGGCTGGCCATGGTCGCCGCGCTCGTCTTCGCGCTCGTCGGCGCCAACAACGACCAGCTCGCGGTGGCTTGCGCGGGTCTCTTCTCCGCCGCCGCCGTCATCCCGTTCCCGACCGACTGGCGCGACGCCGCGTTCGCCGTGGTGCTCGGCGCGATCCCGTTCTTCCTCGGCAACGCCGTCCGCCAGCGCCGGGTGGCCGAGCGGGCCAGGGCGGCGGACCGGGAGCGCGGGCTCGCCGAGGAGGCGCGGGCCGCGCTGGTGGCGGCGCGGACCGGCATCGCCCGCGAGCTGCACGACGTCGTCGCCCACCACATGTCCGTCCTCGCCGTCCGCGCGGACTCGGCCCGGTACCGGTTCCCCGGCCTCGACGACGACGCGCGCCGCGAGTTCGCCGACCTGGCGGGCACGGCCCGCGAGGGCCTCACCGAACTGCGCAGGCTCCTCGGCGTCCTGCGCTCCGACGACCACGACACCCTCCTGGTCCCGCAGCCGGGATTGACCGCGATCGGCGACCTGGTCGACCGCGTCCGGACCGCGGGTACTTCTTGTGACCTCGACGTTCGCGGAGACTTGGCGGCCGTGCCGACCGGGGTCGCGCTGTCGGTGTGCCGGATAGCCCAAGAGGCGCTGAGCAACGCGATCCGGCACGCGCCCGGCGCGCCGGTGACCGTCGAGCTGGTCACCGAACCCGGTGCGGTCCGCTTGGTCGTCGACAACGGTCCCGGTGACGGGTCGGGTCCGCGCCAGGACGGCGCCGGTCACGGCCTGGTCGGCATGCGCGAACGGGCCGCTGTGCTCGCCGCGGACCTCGAGGCGCGGCCCCGGCCGGACGGCGGTTTCCGGGTCGCCCTGACCGTGCCACTGGAGGACGAGCAGTGATCTCGGTGGTCATCGCCGACGACCAGACCATGGTCCGGCAGAGCTTCCGCGCCGTGCTCGACGCCCAACCCGACATGCGGGTCGTCGGCGAGGCGCCGGACGGGGCCGTCGCCGTCGCGCTGTGCGCGGACCTCGCGCCGGACGTGGTCCTGATGGACGTGCGGATGCCCGTGCTCGACGGCCTGGAGGCGACCCGACGGGTGGTCGCCGACCACGACACCAGGGTCCTGATGCTCACCACCTTCGACATCGACGAGTACGTCTTCGGCGGGCTGCGCGCGGGCGCCAGCGGGTTCCTGCTCAAGGACGCGCCCCTCGACGACCTGGTCACCGCCGTCCGGATGGTCGCCGCGGGCAACGCCCTCTTCGCCCCGACCATCACCCGCCGCCTCATCGGCGAGTTCGCCCGCGCGTCGACCCCGGTCAGTGCCGCCCGGCTGGCCGACCTGACCGCCCGCGAGACCGACGTCCTGCGCCTCGTGGCCCGCGGCCTGTCCAACGGCGAGATCGCCGCGTCCCTGGTGATCGCCGAGCAGACCGTGAAGTCCCACGTCAGCCGGATCTTCACCAAGCTCGGCGTCCGGGACCGCGCGCAGGCCGTGGTGGTCGCGTACGAGGCGGGTCTGGTGGTGCCCGGTGTCGACTAGTACCGGGGTAGGGGTGGGCGTACCGGGGTAGTCCCGCCGAATGCGCACCACCGCGCGATGTTTTCCTGAGGCGCGCCGAGCATTGTGGCCGCATGGACTGGTCTACCGCCCTGCGCGTCCACGCCACGACGATCACCGTCGGCGCCGTCACGACCGCGCTCGCCGTCTTCTGCTGGCTTGCCGACACCCCGCTGGGCATCGACTCGGCGGTGTACCGCGCGGGTGGTTATGCCGTACTCCACGGGCAATCCCTCTACGCCCACCTATCCGCGATTCCCGCTTGGTCGCCGGATCTTCCCTTCACCTATACGCCTTTCGCGGCAATGGTTTTCGCCCCGTTCTCCGCTCTGCCCCCGCAACTGTGCTGGGGTGTCCTCTCGCTGGCCGCCGCACCCGCCCTCCACGTCTCGCTCCGCCCCTTCACCACCAGCCCTCTCCCGCTCATCGCCGCGTTCGCGCTGCAACCGGTGTGGCAGAGCATCGGATTGGGACAGGTGAACCTCATCTTGATGGCCGCCGTGGTGGCCGATGTACTCCTCCTCGGAGGCTCGCGCTACTGCGGTGTCGCGATCGGTATCGTGGCCGCCATCAAGCTGATCCCGCTCATCTTCATCGCCCACCTGCTGTTGACCAGGCGTGTCGCCGACGCTGCTCGTGCCCTGGCCGCGTTCGTCGTCGCCACGGGTCTCGGCTTCCTCGTCTTACCCGCGGACTCGATCCACTACATGACGACCGCGATGTTCAACCGCCACTTCGCCGACGCGAAGGGCTGGGTGGGGAACCAATCCTGGCAGGCCTTCGTCGCGCGCACCTTCCCCGACGGTCCACAAGCGACCTTCCTGGTCATCGGCGCCACTGCCGCCTTCGTCCTCACAACCGCCTGGCTGGTGCGACGCCTGCCCGACGACCGCGTCGCCCTCCTGGCCACCGCGGGGTGCTCGCTCCTGATCAGCCCGATTTCCTGGACCCACCACTGGGTCTGGGTCGTCCCCGCCATCGGCCTCCTCTGGCAGCGGCGAAAACACACCCTGGCCTTGGCCACGGCCTTCCTCTTCACCGGATGGACGATCAACGCGGTCCCGGCGGGCGACGAGCGGGCCTGGGACCTCCCGCGGGCCGTCTTCGGCAACGCCTACCTGCTCGCACTCCTCACCGCCGCCTGCGCCCTGATCGCTGTGAGCAGCGGCAAGGCCAGGCGCCCTACCGGTCAGGCCGCTTGCCGTAGGGAGTCGTCCACCAGGTAGTCGACGAGGTGGCGGGTGGCGGTGTTGAGTCGGGAGGCGACTTGGTGGCGGCTCACGCCGCGGCGCTTGGCCGCGGTTGTCCGGTCGTCGCCGGGGAATCGGGAGCCGAGCTTGTCTTTGATGGACGGAAATGTGCGTAAGGCGCGGCTCTGACAGTGGCGGACAGGGGCTGTCAGAGCCCTGCCGGCGTCGTGTGCGCGGGGTGCCGGCGGTGGGCGTCAAGGTTGGTGGAGTTCACGACTTCGACCAAACCTGGAGTGGCGACATGCGCGAACCCGTTACGATCATCGGCGCTGGGCTCGGCGGCCTCACGCTGGCCCGAGTGCTGTGCGTGCACGGCATCCCGGCCGCGGTGTACGAGGCCGAGGAGTCCCCGTCCGCGCGTGCGCAGGGTGGGATGCTCGACATCCACGACTACAACGGTCAACTCGCCGTGGCCGCGGCCGGATTGATGGACGAGTTCCGTGGCCTCATCCTCGATGGCCGCCAAGCCATGCGGGTTCTTCAGCAGGACGGGACCTTGCTGCTCGACAAGGCCGACGACGGCACCGGTGGGCGTCCCGAGGTGCAGCGCGGTGAACTGCGGCGGATGCTGCTCGACTCCCTCCCCGACGGCACGGTCCGCTGGGGGCGCAAAGTCACCGGCGCGAACCCGCTGGGCGGCGGTCGCCACGAGGTGACCTTCGCCGACGGCACCACCGCCACCACGAACCTGCTCGTCGGCGCGGACGGCGCCTGGTCGCGGGTCCGCCCCCTGCTCTCGCCCGCTGCGCCCGAGTACTCCGGTACCTCGTTCGTCGAGACGTACCTCTTCGCCGCCGACACGCGGCATCCCCTGGCCGCGAAGGTGGTCGGGGGTGGGTCGCTGATGGTTCCCGCGCCGGACAAGGGGATCCACGTCCACCGCGAACGCGGCGACACCCTGCACGCCTACATCTCGCTCGACCGCCCGCTGGAGTGGTTCGAGGCCATCGACTTCACCGACCCCGCCGAGGCCGCCGCGCGCGTGGCGGGGGAGTTCGACGGGTGGGCGCCGGAGCTGACCGCGCTGATCACCGACGCCGACACGGCGCCGCTGTGGCGGCCGAGCTACGCGTTGCCCGCCCGCCACCGGTGGAACCGGGTGCCGGGGGTGACCCTCGTCGGTGACGCCGCCCACCTCGCGGTCCCGGACGGCGAGGGCGCCAACCTGGCCATGCTCGACGGCGCGGAACTCGGCGCGGCCGTGGCCGCCCACCCCGGCGACGTCGAGGCCGCCATCACCGAGCACGAGCGGGCCATGTTCACCCGCCTCGCGACGCCCGTCGAGGACGCCGTCATCCTGGCGAGCCTGTTCGGCGACGACGTGCCCCAGGCCATGATCGACATGTTCAACGACTACGTGCGGTCGCGGTGAGCTGTCGACGTCCGGTCCTGTACTGACTGTTTTACGGGGGAATCGCCCGGTTTTGCGAGGGGGTCCGGTGGAGATTCGGGTTGTCGGGGAGGCGTCGGCACCGTTCCTGTCGATCTCGGGTTCCCGAGCGGCGCTGGAGTGGCTCGGTGGGCACCTGCGGACCGCGAGCGGAAGCCTCGATCTCGCGTCGGGAGACCCGGATCCGTACGACTACGTCGTGGACCGCCTCGAACACGCCGTCACCGACGGGCCCCTGGTGGTGAGCGAGTCCGCCGACCGCCGGGTCGTCCGCTTCACCGGTGGGCCGTGGGCGTTCGACACCATCGCGGCCACGTTCGAGCACGTCGCCCAGGAGGCGCTCGACAACCACCACCAGCACGTCGAACACCTCCCGATCGACCACCCGTTGTGCGGGCCCGACTCGATCCCGTTCGTCATCGAGTTCCCCTGACGTCGAAAGGGGCGCGGCCGCCGCGGAAGGGGGGAGTGCCGCGACGGCCGCGCCGACCGGGACGGATGGGGCTATCCGTCCCGGAGCCTTGCCGGGGGGCGACTTCGTCGTCCTCCCCCGGTTCGGCGGGGAGGGGGCGGCGAGGGCGTCGCCCCGTGGTCGGGGTGCGGGGCGCTCAGCGCGGGCCCGCGCTCCGGTGGGCGGCCATCGCCGCGGACACCGTGTCGATCGCGGTGCCCAGCGCGTCGACGTAACCGTCGAGCACGACCGCGAAGGTCAGGTCGTCGTTCTCCGCGCGGCGACCCGCGTCGTCGGCGCCCACCGGGACGGCGCGGGTCTGCCAGCCGACGGCCTCGTCCCGCAGTTCGCGCAGCGCGACCAGCAGCCGGGCGCCGGACCCCGGGTCGATGGCGGTCCGGTCGGCGCGGACGTGGTCGATCAGCTTGACGACGCCGGTGATCGCCGCGCGCATCGCCGTGCCGTCGCCGGGGGCCCGCGCCAGCGGGCTGTCGGGATGTTCCGGGGTGCTCACGGTTCTCCTCGGTCGGTGGGCGGGTGCCGTCACGGTCCCTCCGAAGTGGACGATGCGGGGCAGGCGGGACCCGAGGGCCGCGCGGTGGCCGTGGAAGACACCCACCGCGCGGCCTCGGACCGGTTGTCGTCGGGTCCGACGACGGACAACCGGCTTGGCGTGCCGGGCACCACCCCGGACACGCGCACCCCCACTCCCGAATCGCCCTGAACGGGAGTGGCGGTGGCTTCCGCGCGTACCTCCGACACCGGTCTCCCGGTGGGTGCCTGCGCGGTGGTGACGGGCTTCGTGGTGGCGCCCGGAGTTCTCGACGGGACGATCGTCCACGTGGTCGAGCGGACCGCGAGGTCCCCGACCGCCGGGGCGGAGGTCGCGTACTCGGGAACCGGTGTCCGCCGCGCCTCGACGGGCGCGCCGCCCACCCGGCTCACGAGCACGGCGACACCCGCCAGCACCACGACCGCGGCGGCCACCGCCAGGTTCCGGGTGCGACGGGCGGCGGCCTCCGCGCGGATCTGCCGCAGCGTCCGCTGCCAGAGGAGGTCGTCGGCGCGCGGCTCCTCGCCGTCGCGCGGCGCGCTCACGTCGCCGCCCACTCGGGTTGGCCCGCCAGCACCGCGCGCAACGCCCGGACCGCGTAGTGCGAGCGTGACTTGACGGTGCCCGGCGCGACCCCCAGTGCCCGCGCGGCGTCGGCGACGCTGCGGTCGTGGAAGTAGATCTCGACCAGCACGCGGCGGTGGTCCGCCGAGAGCCGGTCGATGGCCGCGAGCACGCTCATCGAGTCGACCACGCGCTGGGCGTGGTCGTGCAGGACCGGGTCGGCGGGGGCGAGTTCGGTCACCTCGGCGGGTCGGGCGGCGAGCGCGCGGGCCCGGTCGACGACGAGGTTGCGGGCCACGGTGAACAGCCAGGCACGCACCGTGTCCGGCGCCGCGGCCAGGGCGCCCGCGTTGCGCCACGCCCGCACGAAGGCCTCCTGGACCACGTCCTCCGCCGCCGCGCGGTCACCGGTGAGCCGCGTGGCGTAGGCGAGCAGTGACGGGCCGTGTTCCCCGTGCAGCGCGCGGACCAGCGCCTCGTCCGCTCTCGCGGTCCTGGCGGAGGCGAACAGCCGCACCATCTCCGACTCCCCAGTCCGTCACCGTTGCGTCAACCTCACTGCTGACACGGATATAAGACGCCTCGGGTTCACTGTGGATGGCTGTCGTCGATCAGCCCACACCGGGCAACCTCGGGCGCCATTCGGTCGTATGAGGTGCTGGATCTGTTGTGGGACAACGGGTTCACTTCGGCAGATCGTTGAATGGCGGATATTCCCGCGACCGAAGTGTGCCTCTTCGGGCATCTCGACTGCCCGTTCACACCCGGGGTCGATGTCCACATAGTCCGGTTCGACATCATCGTCCGGCGGATTGCCCGCGCCGCGAACCGCTGTGAGAGTGGGCGGGTGACGATGCGCGTACTCGTTGTGGGTGGCACCGGTTTGCTCGGGCAGCACGTCGTCGCGGAGTTGGGGAGGCGCGGTCACGAGGCGGACACCCTGGCGCGCGGGAATGCGTCGGTTCCCGGTGACGTCCGGCGACTGTCCGTGAGCGAGTGGGCCCCGAGGCTCGACGGGGTCGACGGGGTGGTCTGGGCCACCGGCGCCGACGACCGCGAGATCCCCCGAGCCCCGGCCGACCGCTTCTACCACGACGCCAACGTCGAGCCCCTGCGCCGCTTCCTGGTGGCGGCGCGGGTGGCCGAGTGCCGCCGGGTGGTCATCTGCGGTTCCTACTTCACGGCACTGCACCGCGCCCACCCGGACTGGCGGCTCGCCGAGCACCACCCGTACGTCCGCAGCCGGTTGGGCCAGATCGACCTCGCGGCGCGGTACTCGGGCGCGGTGCTGGAGATCCCGCTGGTGTTCGGTTCGGCCGACGGCCGCCGCTCGATGTGGGCGCCCGCCGTCCCGTGGCTGCGGTCCCGGTTGCCGCTGGTGGCCCACCCCGGGGGCACGGCCGTCGTCTCGGCGACGACCGTCGGTCGAGCCGCCGTCGCCGCCCTCGAGCGCGCGGCGGAGGGCCCGTACCCGGTGGTGGACGCGAACCTCACGTGGCGGGACCTGGTCGCCCGCCTCGCCGTCGCGGCGGGCAGGCGCGGATCGCCGACCGTGCGCCGCCTCCCACCCGCCGTGCTGCGCGCGGTACTGCGCGCCACCGGCCTGCGCTACCGCCTGGCGGGCCGCGAACCCGGCCTTGGCGCGACCTGGGTGCCCGATCTGCTGATGTCGGAGCTGTACCTGGACGAGTCACCGTGCCGAGCCCTGGGCGTCCCGGGCGGCGACCTCGACCGCGCCTTCCGCGACACGATCGCCGCCGCGCGCCCCGGATCGGGGATGTGACGCCCGCGCTCGGGAATTCGGTTCGTGGCGGAGCTTCGCGGCACTAGCCTTCGCCGCGAGTCGAGATCGAGGGGGTTGATCCGTGGCGGACGCGGTGCCTGACGACGGGATGGTGGCGAAGCTCGTCCCGTTCACCTACGACCCGGTGGCCGACGCGAGCTATCTCGATCTGTCCGGTTCCGGTGGCGAGGGACCGTACCTCCGCCAGGTCTTGGTCCAGAACCCGCCTGGGGCGTTCGACGTCGTCTTCGACCTCGACGCGGACGGCAGGATCGCCGGGATCGAGGTGATCGGCGCGAGCGCGGGCCTCAGCGCGGCGCTGCTGTCCGCGGACGAGCCCTCGGAATAGGGCTCGTCGCGCGGGTATCCGCCTTGCCCGCCTGGTCTCGACCCGCCGGTGTAACCCTTGCCCCTATCCCTTGCCGGAGGGAGTCCACCGGGGAGAGGGGAGCGGGATGGGGCGGCGCTTGCCCGCCCGGCGGGGGCCAGGCGGTTCGGACGGGGGTCGGGCGCGGCTGCGGGTGGTGTCCGCCGAGCCGTACCCGGACTGGGAGTCGGTGTACCGGGACAACGTCGACCGGGTGTTCCGGCTGATCTTCTCCCGGGTCGGCAACCGGGCCGACGCGGAGGACCTGACCGGGGAGGTGTTCCTGCGCGCGTTGCGGCCGTTGCGGTTGTCGGCCAGTGTCGGCGAGGTGCGGACGTACCTGGTGGCCACGTCGCGGACGGTGCTGGCCGAGCACTGGCGCCGGACGCTGGGCCGGGAGATCACCACCTTCGACGACGAGCGGGACGTGGCCGAGGCGGTGCCCGACCTGGTCGACGCCCGCGCGGGCGAGCGGGCCGAGCGCATCCTCGCCGCGCTCCCCGAGCGGTACGCGCTGGTGCTGCGGCTGCGGTTCCTGCAAGGCTGCTCGCTCAAGGAGGTCGCGGCGCGGTTGGGTGTGACGGTGGCGAACGCGAAGGTGTTGCAGCACCGGGCGGTCCGGCGAGCGGGCGAGGTCGCGGGCGGAGTGGAGACGTGATGTCCGGTCGATTCGCCCGCGGTCGCCGCCGCGGGCCCGTGGGCGACCAGGAGGCGGCGGACAAGCGCGCCGAGGTGCTGTTGCGCGCCGCGGGCGTCGACCAAGGCCCGCCCGACGAGAAGTTCGTCGAGGCGTTGCGCGCTCGGCTGGGTCGGGAGCTCGAACCCGAGGCCGACCGGGGGCGGCGGCGGTTCGTCCAGTTCACCTCCGTCGCCGCGGCGTCGGCCGCGGTCGGGGTCGCGGTCGACCGGCTGGTCGTCGACACCGCCCCCACCGCCGAGACCCCCGCGACTGTCGTGCCGGAGACGGGGGAGTGGCGCGCGGTCGTCGCGGGCCGCGACCTGCCCGAGGGCGGGGTGCGCCCGTTCGACGTCGGCGTGCTGTCGGGTTTCGTCGAGCGCGTGGGCGGACAGGTGCGCGGCGTGTCCGGGGTGTGCACGCACCTGGGCTGCAAGCTCAAGCTCGCCGCGGCGACCCGGGAACTGGACTGCCCGTGCCACCGCACGTCGTTCGCCGTCGACGGCGTGGTGCTGCGCCACCAACTCCCCGCCCAGCCGCGGCCGCTGCCCAAGCTGCTGGTGCGCGAGTCCGGCGGTCAGGTCGAGGTCTTCATCCCGACGACGCCCGCCTGACCCGTGTAACCCGCTCCCGTACCCCTTGGCATGAAGACATTGGTTGCCGCGCAACGCCTCTCGCTGATGGCCTGCGCCGCGCTGGCCCTGACCGCCTGCGGGACACCGGCCCAACCGTCCGGAATGGACATGCCGAGCACGCCGGCGGCACCCGCGGCCCCGGTCGCCACGAACACGGTGTCCATCAAGGACTTCGCGTTCGCGCCCCCGCTGGTGACGGTCAAGGCGGGTACCACCGTCACCTGGACCAACGGCGACACCGAGCCGCACACCGTCACCAGCAACGGCGGCGGGCCGCTCAAGTCGCCGACCATGAACAGCGGCGACACCTTCCGCTACACCTTCACCACCCCGGGCCACTTCGACTACCTGTGCACGATCCACCCGTTCATGACCGGCACCGTCGAGGTGACGCCGTGAACGAGCCGGACCCGGACGGCATGACCCGGCGGCAACTCCTGCGGCACACCGCGTGGTTCGGCGCCGCGGTCGTGCTCACCGTCGCGGCCGGTGAGGTGATCAGCCACATCCACACCCCCGACGCGCCCGTCCCCGACGACCCGAACGCGCTGCGGTTCGTCCAGGTCAGCGACAGCCACATCGGCTTCACCGGCGCGGCCAACACCGCGGTGACCGACTCGTTCCACCGCGCCGTCGACCAGGTCAACGCGCTGCCGTACCGGCCGGACTTCGTCATCCACACCGGGGACCTGACCCACCTGTCCACGCCCGCCCAGTTCGACCAGGTGCGGCAGATGATGGGCGGCATCCGCGCGGGCGGGCTGTTCACCGTCCCCGGCGAGCACGACTCCGTCGACGACGCGGGCCAGAAGTACCGCGCGGCCTTCGGGAAGGGCTCGACCGGCGACGGCTGGTACAGCTTCGACCTGAAGGGCGCGCACTTCATCGCCCTGGTCAACACGCTGAACCTGGAGAAGCTCGGGCACCTCGGCGTCGACCAGGTCGAGTTCGTCCGCAAGGACGTCGCGGGCCTGTCGTCGGACACCCCGATCGTCGTGTTCAGCCACATCCCGCTGTTCGCGATGTACCCGCAGTGGGGCTGGGGCACCGACGACGCCGGTCAGGTGCTGAACCTGCTGCGCCGGTTCGCGTCGGTCACCTGCCTCAACGGGCACGTGCACCAGCTGTTCACCAAGACCGAGGGCAACGTGACCTTCCACAGCGCCACCACCACCGCCTACCCGCTGCCCAAACCCGGCACCGCGCCCGCGCCCGCGCCGGTGACCCTGCCCGCGGGCCAACTCGCCGACGCGCTCGGCATCCGCGAGGTCACCTACCGGCAGGGCCCGCAGCCGCTCGCGGTCAAGGACGTGAGGCTCGCATGACCTCCTTCATCCTGCGCGTCGCCGCCGCGGTCGCCCTGCTCGGCGCCGGACTCGTCCACGCCGACCTCTACCTCCACGGCTACCGGGCGCTGGCCGTGATCGGCCCCGCCTTCCTCCTCCAGGCCGCCGCGTCCCTCGCGCTGGCCGTTCTGCTCCCCTGCACGGACCTCCTGCTGCTGCGCCTCGCCGCCGCGGGCGCGGCGGGCGGGGCCCTCGTGGGGTTCGTGCTGTCGCGGACCGTGGGTCTGTTCGGCTTCACCGAGAGCGGTCTACAACCCGCGCCCGAGGCGTTGCTGAGTGTCATCGCCGAGTTCGCCGTCCTGGCGCTCCTCACCGCCGATGTCCTGTACCGCAAGCGCTTGAACCGCTAGGCCCGGGTTCGCGCGCGACTTCCCTGGTATGGTCCGGCGCCGCAGGACTGGGGAGAGTGGACAGTGCGAAGTGGACTGTTGATCGCGGGTGCCGCCGTGGTGGGCTTGGTGGTCGGGTGCTCGACGGCGCCGCCGCCGCGATCCGCGCCGGTGTCGTCACGGCCTCCGGCGGCGACCACCACCACATCGACAACGCCGACCACGGCAACCACAACCGCACCACCGAAGCGGTACGCCGACATGACCGCCCTCATACGCGCGCTGGACGCGGGCAACGCGGGCGGGTCGGTCAGGTTCAGCGCCGACGTGCGTGGCCGGAGCTGGGGCTACACCGCCGAGGGGACCGTGAACCTCGGCACCGAGGACCTGCGCGGCACGGTCAAGATGCCCAACGAGACCTGGGACCTGGTCGTGCTCGACGGCCGCGTCCTGGCCCACGGCGCCGGCGAGGAAGACTGGATCAGGCTGGACCCGGCGGACACCGACGAGTCGGTGTCCCTGCTCGCCCAGATGCTCGGCGGGCTCAGCGAGGTCGACCCCCGCCGGGTCGTCGCCCGGATCGCCGAGGCGGGCAAGCTCGGCGACCACAGCCGCAAGCCCCGCCCCGCCGGTGAGGAGCAGTACTCGGTCGACCTCGACCTCTCCCGCCTGAGCGGCCAGGTGCTCGGCGCGCCCGCCGCCGACACCCGCCCGACGGCCTACCCGATCGACAAGGCCGAGCTGGACGCCTGGATCGACCAGAGCGACCGGCTCACCTACTACAACGCCCGCATCCGCAACGCGGCCGGACTCCTCGAGGTCTCCTGCGCCTACAGCGGCTGGGGCGACGCGGTCCGGATCAAGGCGACCTAGCCGCGGTCCGGCGGGATTCGTGATCCGCCCGGTCTCCGGGCGGGTTGGTGGGGAGCCGCGCGTACCGGGTTTCCTTGTGCTTTCCGCTCGTGCGGTCGGGGATCGCGCGGGCGCGGATAGCGTCTGCCGGACGTGCCGGCCAGCGCTTGGCCTTCGCTCGCCCCGGGGGCAGTCGCGCTTCGGCGTGGCAGGCGAGGCGCCTGGGCGGCGGGAGCGATTCGGTGACGCGGCCAGGGACGTGGTCGGTGTCCAGGTGAGGCGCTAGTCCTGGTCCGGTCCGACGACCACCACCCGGCGGCCGCGGGTGTGGCCCGCCTGGCTGTCGACGTGTGCCGCCGCGGCCTCGGCCAGCGGATACGTCTTTTCGACCGGGATGTGGAGCCGCCCCCGGGTGATGAGGTCGACGGCTTCGACGAGCGCGGCGGGCACGTCCCCGGTCGTGCCGGAGAACCGGACACCGTGCCCCGGCGCGCCGAGGTCGGCGATCGACACGACCGCGCGCGGGTCCCCGGTCAGCTCGACCAACTCCCGGATCACCCCCGACCCCGCCAGGTCGAGCGCCGCGTCGACCCGCCCCAGGGCCCGCACCCGCTCGACCCAGCCCGCCCCGTACGTCGTGGCCACGGCACCCAGACCGCGCAGGTAGTCCTGGTTCGCCGCCCCGGCCGTGCCGATCACCGCGATGCCGCGGTCACGCGCGATCTGCAGCACCGCCGACCCGACACCCCCCGACGCTCCGCTGACCAGCAGCGTCTGCTCCGGCCGCACCCCCACCTCCCGGATGATCCGCAGCGCGGTCTCCACCACGGACGGGTACCCGGCCGCCTCCTCGAACGACAGCCCGTCGGGAATCCGCGCCCAGGCCGACAGCACCGCGAACTCGGCGTAGGTGCTCGAACCCCGGCCGAACACCCGGTCGCCGACCGCCACCCCCTCGGTGCCCGCCCCGACCTCGTCGACCACCCCGGCGGCGTCCTGCCCGACCCCGGCGGGCAGGACGGTCGGGTGGGCCTTGAGCACCTGCCCCTCCCGGACCCGCCAGTCGGCGGGATTCACCCCCGCCGCCCGCACCGCGACACGCACCTGACCGGGCCCCGCGTGGGGCTCCTCGGCGTCCACCAGCCGCAGGACGTCCGGACCGCCGAACTCGGCGAAGCTCACTTTCCGCATACCGCCGACCGTAACACTAACGGTTAGGGTTTTGTACCCGTTCCGTTTTTGGAGCTGATAGCATCCTGCCGTGACCTCGCCGCCCGGGCGTCGCGAGCGCAAGAAGGCCGCGACCCGCCAGAAGATCGCCGACACCGCCCTGCGGCTCTTCCTGGCGCGCGGCTACGACGCCGTGGGCATCCGCGACGTGGCCGCCGAGGCCGACGTCGCCGTCACCACGCTCTTCGCGCACTTCGCCTCGAAGGAGGCCCTGGTCTTCGAGCGCGACGAGGACTTCGAACAGCGCCTCGTCCGCGCGGTCACCGACCGCGCGCCGGACGAACCGCTCATCCCCGCCCTGCGCTTGACGATCCGGGACCTGGTCCGGCACTGCGCCGCCCCCGGCGCGGCCCCGGTCTGGCGCCTGATCGACTCCTCGCCCGCCCTGCGGGAGTACGAGGGGGCGATGCGGCTGCGCCACGCCGAGTCCCTCGCCGCCGCCATCGCCGCCGACACCGCCCTGGCGCGCACCCCGACGGCGGCCAGGGCGATCGCGCGGTTCGTCGTCGACGCCCACGCGCTGGCCCGCGCCGCGCCCGACCCGGACGCCGCCGTGGACGAGGTCTTCCGGATGGTCGACGCGGCCTGGGCGGCCTCGCGCGCCGGGTGACCCCGCCCGGCCACCGCGAAATCGGCGTGCCGCCGGTCGATACGATGGGCGGCAAGCCCCCTGCCCTGGAGACCTCTGATGACCCGACTGAGCCAGTCCGTCGACCGCGCCACCGCCCTGCTCACCGACGGCGACCTCGCGGCGGACGCCACCGTGCGCGCGCTGCTGGCGGAGACCGCGGGGCGCCGCGGCCTGGACCTGTCGGACCTGTCCCCGGCCGAGCAGGCCGCGCTGATCGGCGCCCGGTCGCAGGAGTTGCAGCCCTCCACCGACTCGCTGGCCGCGCGGATCGTCGACGCCGCCGCCAAGGGCCGCCCGTTCGTGGCGAAGTTCGGCATCGACCCGACCGGCGCCGAGGTGCACCTGGGCCACTCGGTGCCGATGCTCATCCTCAGCCGCTTCCAGCGGATGGGCCACGACGTGGTGTTCATCGTCGGCGACATGACCGCCAAGATCGGCGACCCGTCCGGCCGCTCCGACGACCGCCCCGCGCTGACCGACGAGGACATCGCGCGCAACCTCGCCACCTACCGCGAGCAGGTCACCCCGTTCTTCGACTTCGAGCGGGCCCAGTTCCGGCGCAACAGCGAGTGGCTCGGCGCGATCACCCTGCCGAAGATCATCGAGATCGTCGCGCAGATCCCGGTGTCCATGCCGCTGCAGCGCGAGGACTTCCGCAAGCGCCTGGAGCTGGGGCAGGGCCTGTCGCTGGCCGAGCTGATGTACTCGGTCGTGATGGCCCTGGACTCGGTGGAGACGGAGTGCGACCTCGAGGTCGGCGGTGTCGACCAGTTCCTCAACATGCAGATGTGCCGCAAGGTCATGGACATCCAGGGGCAGCAGGCCGAGGTCGTGGTCGCCACCTCGCTGATCGAGGGCACCGACGGCACCGGCGCCAAGATGAGCAAGTCGAAGGGCAACTACGTCCCGCTGACCGCCCCGCCCGGGGAGATCTACGGCAAGCTCATGTCGGTCCCCGACCGGCTGGTCGAGCCGTACTTCCGGGCGCTGTCGGAGTGGCTCGACTCCGAGCTCGCGGTCGCGGCGGAGCGGGTGGCGGCGGGCACGCTGCACCCCATGGACCTGAAGAAGATCCTCGCGGGCGAGGTCACCGCCGCCATCCACGGCGTCGACGCCGCGATGAAGGCCCGCGACGAGTTCGTGGCCCGCTTCTCCAAGCGCGCCTTCGGCGAGGTCGACGACCTGCCCGCGGTCGAGGACCTGGGGCAGCCGGTGACCGAGGTGGTCAAGGCGCTCGGCTTCGCCAAGAGCAACGGCGACGTGCGGCGCGTGGCCCAGCAGAACGGGCTGCGCCTCGTGGTCGAGACCGACGGCGAGCAGGAGCAGGTGCCACTGGACGCGGACGACACCCGCGAGCCGCTGGACGCGCTGGTCAAGGCCAAGCTCGACGGCCGGACCGGCGACCTGTACCTCAAGGTCGGCCGCAAGCTCGCCCGCATCCCCAACGCCTGATCGGGTCAGCCCGGCCAGGGGCGGACGTTGCCCCAGCCCCAGGTCGGCACGGGTTCGTCGAGGTTGGTCTCGGCGCCCGGCGCGGAGAGGACGACGGCCATCCGGGTGCCCCACTCCAGGTAGCCGGCGAACGCCGAGCGGAACTCGGGGTCGTCCGGCAGGCCGACGACGTCGGCGGTGTCCTGCAGGAGCTCGACCCACCGCCCGCGCTGCCGCTCGGTGATGCCCCGGCCCAGGTGCTTGGCCACCATGTGCGCGTGGCGCCGTGGTGCTCGGAGTACGCGCGGGGACCGCCGAACACCTCGCCGAGCCACGCCGCGACGTGCTCGGCGTGGTGGGGGTGCATGCCCGCGAACACGGGGGCCAGGACCTCGTCGTCGGGGACGCGCCGGTAGAACGCGTCGAACAGCTTGGTCAACGCCTCCGCGCTGCCCGCCCACTCGTACAGCGTCGGCACGGGGTCGGCGATGTCCACCGGCGCGTAGTGGCGCATCTCCTCGATGTCGTCGACGAACTCCCGGACCTCCGCGAAGAACGGCGGGAAGTGCGGCCCTTTCCGGAACCCCTCCAGGTGGTCGCGAGTGGACGTCCAGGTCAACCGGATGACGTAGCTCTCCGGGTCCTCCTCGCAGCGGCTCAGCTCGACGTCCCGGAACTCGGGTGCCGCGGCCAGGTGGGCGACGGCGCGGCGGTAGGCGTCCTCGAACGCCGCCGCCCGGTCGGCGGACACCCGGTAGCGGATGTACTCAATCGTCACGTCCACAGTCGAGCACCGCGCGTGCGCGGGGACAGGTACGTTCTTTACGGGGATCTCTCCGCCGCCGTGCCCAGAACCCGGCGCCACCGTCTCCGGTGCGCACACGAGGAAGAGCGCCACGCGGCGGTAAAAGGAGCGGAC
This sequence comes from Actinokineospora auranticolor, assembly GCF_041897805.1. GTDB lineage: Bacteria > Actinomycetota > Actinomycetes > Mycobacteriales > Pseudonocardiaceae > Actinokineospora > Actinokineospora auranticolor. The sequence goes on along the minus strand of NZ_CP154825.1, from coordinate 5,866,165 downwards.
GTCCGCCGTCCGGTGCCGGCACCATCCTCCGCACAGACCGGGAGGGGAGATCCACCGTGCGGGACGACGTCGATGACTTCTTCGACCTGTTCGAGGCCAAGATCCGGCAGTGGCGGCCCGACGGCGCGTTCGCCGGGCTGACCGACGCGGAGATCGAGGCCGTCCGGGCGGCCCAGGGCGTGTCCGCGCTGCCGGCGTACTACATCGGGTTCCTCCGGAGGATGGGTCGAGAAGCGGGCGCGTTCCTGGTCGGGACGGACATCTTCCACCCGAGGATCCTGGAAGTGCCGGAAGGCGCCCGCGAGCTGCTGGCCGAGAACGACGAGAGCCACCTGCTGCCCGACGGCGCCGTGGTGTTCGCGCTGCACCAGGGCTACATGGCCTACTGGTTCGACCCGAACCCCACCGACAACCCTCGAGTGCACCTGTACGTCGAAGGCAGAGACGCCGTGCGCGAGTGGCCGTCGTTCACCGAGTTCCTGCTGGACGAACTGGCCGGGTAGAACCGGATCTCTCGGAGGGCGACCGCTGACGCGGGCACGAGGTCACGGGCTCGCCTGCGCCGGAGGATCGGTCGAGATCGCCTGGCGGCGCGACCGCTGACCCCCGGACCGCCCGGAATCCTTTTGGTAATGGGAAAATCAGCGGACGCGCAGGGTGCAGGTGTCCGTGGCGGTGGTCAGGCCCGTGCCGCCGTCCACGTGCAGGGTGACGGTGGTGGTTTGTTTCCTGGCGCGCGGGAATCCCGACGGGCGGGGGCCTGTGCCGAGAACCTCGTGCGTGGTCCACTTTCCTCTCGCGTCGACGGTGTGTGGGATATCGCCCGTCGTGGCCGCCGCGCCGAGGCCGTACGGGGGTTCTCCGGTGACCTTGTCGGGGCCGTACTCGTCGACGACGCCGATGTCGACGCGCGTGGTGATGGTTGTGGCGGGAGCGTGGCCGCGGGTGCTCGCCGTGTACTCCACCCGCCAGGTGCCCGGGGCGCACTTGAGCCGCACGGATGCCTTGACCGGCCTGGGTGTCGCCGTGGCCGGGGTGGTGGTGCCCAGCAGGAGGGCCGCGGCGAGCACCGTCGCGCCCAGGGCGCGGGTGGTGTGGGGCGTCATGCGGGTCAGGGTATGGACGGGGCGCGGTTCCCGGGTATACCGCGCGGGATTGGCCACTCCATTGAGTGAAACTCGCCGCTGAACAACGCGCCGCCGTGAATCGTGCTCACTTTTCGCCGATAGCGCGTCTGTCGACTGTGGACCGGTCGTGCCGGGCGTTGACGAGGCGAATCGAAACCGGCCGTATTTCGGCGTTCGAACAATGGCCCGCGAAGTCCGAAACGCGAATGTTCGCCGACCGCCAATCAGGCCTTCGTCGGTCCGGGTGTCGACTATCCACTGTGGACAACGGCGGTCTGGTTCCGCGCTCTCGCGAAGCGGCGGCGCGCATGCGGGGCCGACCGGGTGAATGCGCGCGACCGTCAGGGTGTCCCGCATTGCCGGGGAGTGGACGGGGTCCGTCTTCCCGACGGTAGTGGTGGCCGGCCCTCGGGAACCGTCACGGGTTGTCGGGACCGGGGGAGCGGAATCGGGTTGTGCTGCCTTGATCCATTCGCGCGTCTGGGGTGACTGTCCGGTGGGGGTCGAGTTGGGTGGGGCGGAGATCGGGTCCGGTGGGGAGCCCGCGTTCCGGATATTGGGGAACCTGGAGGTCTGGCACCACGGCCGAAGACTCGGCCTGGGCGGGCCCCGGCAGGAGCGGGTGCTCGCCGCGCTGCTGGTCGAGCCGGGGCGCGTGATCCCGTTGTCCCGGTTGGTCGACGCCGCCTGGGAGGACCTGCCGTCCACGGCGGCGCACCAGATCCGCGAGACGGTCGGCGACCTGCGGCGCAGGCCGCCCGACGGCGACCGGCTGATCCGCACCGACGGCCCCGGCTACCGGCTCACCGTCCCCGACGAGGCGCTAGACTTGCGGCTGTGGCGGGGCGCGCCGCTGAGCGGAATGGACGTGCCCGTGCTGCGGGCCACCGCGGCGGAGCTGGAGGAGCGCGGGCTGGCCGCCACCGAGCGCCTGGCGCAGCTGCGGCTGGAACTGGGCGAGGCCGCCGACCTGGTCGGACCGCTGCGCGCGCTGGTCGCCGAGCACCCGCTGCGGGAGGCGCTGTGGGCGCGGCTGATGGTCGCGCTCCACCAGTCCGGCCGCCAGGCCGAGGCGATGCGGGTCTACGCCGACGGCCGGTCGCTGCTGGTGGAGGAGCTGGGCATCAACCCCGGTCCGATGATGGCCGAGCGGTTCGAGCAGATCCTGCGCAACGACCCCGAACTGGACCCGCCGCGGGTCGAGCCCGCGCCCGCGAGCCGGGAGCCCGCCGCGACCGCGCGGCCGGAGACGCTGCCCTACGACGTCCCCGACTGCGCGGGCCGCGACGCGGAACTGGCCGCGCTGCTCGCGGCCGTCGAGCAGTGCGACGACCACGGCCTGGCGACACCGCCGGGCAGCCGCTGCGCGGAGATCAGCAGCAGGACGGTGAACAGGCCCGTGGTGAGCGCGCCGAGCACGAACGAACGCCACCACCACCGCCCACGGGGCAGGGCGGGCTTGATCGCCAGCAGGAGCAGGCCCGCGGGCAGCACCCGGAAGAACCCGTCCCAGTAGGGGGTGGGCGGCAGGAAGTGCGCCGCGACGAAGAAGAGGGTGCCGCCGATGGCCGGTCCGAGGGCGGTCCTGAGCGAGATCAGGGGAGTGTTCATCAGGTGGACTCCAGATGCGGGACGTGCGTGGTCGCTGAGACCAACTCTCCCGCCGCCCACTCCCCGTTCGTTCCCGCTTCGTTCCCGCCCCCGGTACCGCCCGAACCTCGGGATACCGGGCGGATCCCACCCGACCGGACTGGGCGGTCAGCGCTCGTGGCGTCCGGCGGGCAGCGCGGGAGCCACGGCTCCGGCCGGTGCTCCCGGGGCGCCGGGAACCCGCGGTGCCGTTCGCCGCCGGGCAGGAGTGCCGGTTCGGGGCCGTAGTCGGGCTTCGCCGCGGTGAGCAGGGCACGGGCCAGGGCCGCGCCGGTGGAGCGGTCGACACCGAGACCGCGGCGCCGGTCCTCGTCGTGCGAGCCGAGGACCGCGCGCAGGTCGAGGGCGGCTCGAACCAGCGCGTTCCCGGGCATCCGCCTTCAGCGCGCGCACGCAGGCGCGCGCGTCCCCGGCCGGGCCTGACAGCGCGCGGGCCAAGTCCGGCGTCGACTCGGCCGTCACCGCGTGCTCGGTCCGGTGCGGAGCCCGCCGCGGGCACGGCCGAGCCGGTCGTTGGACCTGGGCGATGTCACGGCGGCCTTGCCAGGGGCCGCCCGGTTGTTGTCAGGCGGCTCGCTTGGCGGTGGGGCGCAGGTGTCGGGGTTTGCCGTCGCGGCCGGTTCGGCGGGTCGGCTCGCCCGCGGCCGGTTCGCCCGCCGCGCCCTCGTCCGACCCCGGCACCCTCGCCCCCGGGGTCGGTTCGGCGCGGACCGCGCGCGACACCAGGAACAGCAGGACCAGCCCCGTGACCACCGGCAGGTGCGACGCCACCCGTTCGACCGTGGCGGTGCCCGCGACCAGGTCCCGGACCGAGAACGCGACCAGGACGCCCACGAACCCGATCAGCGTCGGCAGCAGCCCGGCGGCCCGGTCGGCGCGCAGCGACGCGACCAGCAGGCCGACGCCCAGGGCGAGGTTCCAGGCGGCGCCCTCGTTGAACAGGTGGCCGGCGAGGTCGTGGCCCGCGTGGCCGCCGGACGCGCCGGTGAGCAGCTGGGACAGGGCCAGGCCGAGCTGCACCAGCGCGACCACCATCAGGGCCAGCCGCTGGGGGAGGGCGACCGGGAGGGCGCGGGGCGGGGACAGCACCGACGCCACCAGATCGGGGACCGGTTCGGCGGGGCGGACCCGGATCATCCTGGTCACCGCCTGGGCCTGGGCGTGCCAGGTCGCGCAGGCGGCGCACTGCGCGAGGTGCGCGTCGACGGCCTCGGCGGGCCGGGGCTCGACCTCGCCGTCGAGGCGCGCCGAGAGCGATTCACGGCAGGTATCGCATTCCACATGAGGAATTGTCGCCTCTCACCCCGTAGTAGTTCCCGATCAGGTGCGGTTACGATCCGATCCTGTGACGATCTCCCCCGACGACGAGGTGACGCGCTGGGCGCTGGCCGCCCGCTCCGGAGACCGCGCCGCGCTCGAGCGCTTCGTGCGCGCCACCCAGCGCGACGTGTGGCGGTTCGTCGCCTTCCTCGCCGACGCCGACGTCGCCGACGACCTCACCCAGGAGACCTACGCCCGGGCGCTGGGCAGCCTGCGCGGGTTCGCCGCCCGCGCGTCGGCCAAGACCTGGCTGCTCTCCATCGCCCGCCGCGTGGTCGTCGACCAGGTCCGGATGGCGCGGTCCCGGCCGCGGGTGACCGCGGGCGCGGTGTGGGAGCAGGAGGTCGACCGCCGCTCGGCGGTGACCGGTTTCGAGGGCGCGGTGGAGCTGACCCTGCTCCTCGACGCCCTCGACCCCGACCGCCGCGAGGCCATCGTGCTCACCCAGGTCCTGGGCCTGAGCTACGCCGAGTCCGCCGAGGTCGCGGGCTGCCCGGTCGGCACCATCCGCTCCCGGGTCGCCCGCGCCCGCGAGGACCTCGTCCGCGCCGTCGCCGCCGACTCGGCCAGCGAGGCGGGCTGACCCCCGGTCACGACACCGCCGCGCTGGGTTCCCGGGCCATCACCACTGGGGTCACTCCGCCCGCCGCGGCGAACGCGCGGTGCAGGGCCAGTTCGGCGGTCGGTCCCTCCGCGAAGACCAGGCCGGTGCACGAGCGCTGGTCGGCCAAGTGCTCCAGCACGTCACCCGGGCTCGCCGTCGGGTACCAGCGCGGCGCGCCGGGCAGGTGGGGGAGTCGGTCGAGCCCGGTCCAGCCCTCCAGCACCCCGGCCACGCGCGGGTACAGCGCCACGAACGCCGACGCGACACCCGGCCCCACCGCGTCGTCCAGCAGCCCCGGCCGAACGCCCAGCGCCACCTGAGCCATCGCGTCGTAGACGTTCGTGCCCAACCCCCGGCACAGCGCCTCGCCGACGAGCGCCCCGCCGATCCGCGCGTTGACCTCCACCACCTCCGGACCACCCGCCGTCAGCACGAACTCGGTGTGCGCGAACCCCCGCTCGTGCCCGGCCGCCGCCAGCACCCGACCGATCCACGCCGCCAGCTCCGCCGCCTCCTCCGCCGGGAACGCCACCGGGAACGCGGACGCCTCCTCCCGCCGCACGGGCTCGGGGGACAGGTGCCTGCTGAGCATCCCGAGCAGCCGCGTCCGGCCCGCCCAGGTGATCGTCTCGGCGCTGTAGAGCGGACCCTCGAAGTACGGCTCGGCCACCAGGTGCCCCTTGAGCGGAACCCCGACGGCCGCCAGCAGCGCGGCGTCGCGCTCCGCCGGAGTACGGCACAGCCACACCGCCCGCGACGACGTGCCCGCGGAGTCCTTGACGATCAAGGGGAACACCGACGCGGTCACCGGGTCGAGCGGGCCGCTGCGGCTGAGCCCGTGCTCGCGCAGCCGCGCCCGCACCACCCCCTTGTCCCGCAACGCGCGCACCGCTTCCGGCGCCGGGCCGGGCAGACCGAGGCGGCGCGCGAGGTCCGCCCCGGGGATCGCCCACGTGTCGGTGGAGCCGATCAGCCCGGCGAGACCGGGTTCGGCGCGCAGCGCGCGTTCGCACGCGTCGACGTCGGTCGTGTCGATGTCCACGACCCGCACCCGGTCGCCCACCGACGCCAGCTCGTGCCGGTACACCGACCGGTCGCCGGTCAGCAGCACCAGGTCGTGCCCGGCGGAGTCGGCGGCGTCGGCGAGCCGACCGAGGCCGAAGGTGAGGGCTTCCAACAGGGCGATGGTCACGGCACGGGGTCCTTCCGGGGGCCTGGCACGGGGACGGCCGGGCGGCGCGCCCAGTCCAGGGTGGCCCACGGCGGGGCCAGGTCGGTCAGCGACGTGATCTCGGCGGGCGCGAGCCGCGCGGGGTCGAGGGCCTCGCGGTGGCGGGTGAAGACGCGCTCGGTGTAGCGGTGCCCGGTGTCGGCGCCGATGACCACGTGCGTGCGCGCCGGTTCCCGCCCGGCCTCCCACGCGGCGACCAGGTGCGCCGCGCCGGTCGACAGGCCCGCGAACACGGCGTGCTCCCGCATCAGGCCGACCGTGGCGGCCATGGCGTGCTGGAAGTCCAGCCAGTGGATCCGGTCGTACAGCTCGTGGTGCACGTTGTCGAACGGGATCGCGCTGCCGATCCCGGCGATGATCGCGTCCGGGTCGGTGAACCGCTCGCTGCCGAAGCTGACGCTGCCGAACGGCTGCACGCCCACCAGCCGCACCCGCGGGTCGTGCGCGCGCAGCGACCTGGTCAGCCCGCCGGTGGACGCGCCGGTGCCGACGCTGCCCACCACCGTCAGCGGTTCCCCCGGCAGCGCGCGCCGCAGCAGGTCGGCGAGGTCGGCGTAACCCAGGTGGTGCAGCGGGTCGTGGTACTGGCGCATCCAGTGCAGGTCCGGGTCGCGCGCCAGCAACTCCTGGACCAGCCGCACGCGCCGGTGCTGGTCCAGCAGCAGGTCGTCGGTCGGCGGCATCCGGTCCACCGTCACGCCGAGGATCTCCAGCTGGGCGCGCATGGCGTCGCTGACCGTGGTGGACGCGACGATGCGGCAGCGCAGCCCGTAGCGGTGGCAGGCCATCGCCAGGGCGAGCGCGTAGATGCCGCTGGAGCTGTCCACCACCGTCTGCCCCCGGCGCAGCACCCCGGTCTCCAGCAGGTGCCGCACCGCGCCGAGCGCGGAGTACACCTTCAGGGTCTCGAAGCGGACCAGCACGGTGTTCGGCGTGAGCCGGATGAGCGCGGGCGCTTTGATGGCGTCCGTGACGTGTTCGTGGACCGGCGGGGCCGGAGCGGTGATGTGGTCGCGCACGGTTCGCACCTCCCAGTGGATCAGTCCTATCTGGTCGTCGACCGACCCCCTGGGGTTCCCGGGAGTGACGAACCGGTCGCGCACAGCGGGAACTTCACACGACCGTGGCTCGACCTCTGACCGGACGAGGACTGGCGGAGCGGGAGGCTGTGGATGGGTGGGCGGACCGCGCTGATGGTCTACGGGTGCCTGGTCAACGTCGGCACCTTCGCGGTCTACCCGTACCTGGCCGTGGTGCTGAGCGACCGGTTGGGCGCCGGGATGGCCCAGGTCGGCGTCGTGCTCGGCGCGGCCACGCTGGTCCAGTTCGCGGGCGCGCCGTTCACCGCGGCCGTCGCCGAACGCGTGGGGCTCAAGCGATGTCTGCTCGCCGCGACCCTGCTCTACGGCGCCGCCGCCGTGCTGTACCTGGTCGGCGCGAGCAGCCCGGTGCTGACGGTGCTCGCCCTGTTCACCGCGTGCGGCGCGGGTGCGCTCTATTCGCCTGCCTACCGCGGTTATCTCGTGCACTCGGCGACCCCTGAGCAGCGTCCGCGCGCCCTGTCGGCGGGCAACGCCGCGGGCAGCCTCGGCATCGCGCTGGGACCCGTTCTCGGCGCGGTTCTCCTGCACGAACCGGCCCGGCTGTTCACGCTCAACGCCGCGCTCTACGGCGCGTTGGTGGTCGGACACCTGTTCCTGGAACGGGAAACCCCCGCCGAGACGCGGGTCGAGCCGTTCCGCCGCGTCCTGCGTGGCTTGGCCGTCAAGCCATTCGCGGTCACGGTGCTGACCCACTACCTGTACATGCAGTTCTACCACTACCTCGCGCCGTTCACCGAGGACCGGCTGCCCGCGATGGCTTACGGGCTGGTCATGATGGGCTACTCCCTCGGCCTGGTCGCGGTTCAGCCGATGGCGGCGAAATGGGTCGGCGGCGTGCGCTACCCCGTGGTCGCGGTGGTCGGCTTCGCCTGCATGGCCTTGGGTATGTCGGCCTTCACCACCGGCCACGTGGTCGGTGTCGCGTTCGGCGCGGCGGCGATGAGCGCGGGTACGGCGGTGCTGTTCCTCAAGAACGACCTGGCGGCGCTTGAGGGCTCGTCGCGGTCGGCCACGGTGACCTTCGGGCAGCAGCGGCTCGCGGCCGGGATCGGCGCGCTGCTCAGCGGTGTGGTCGGGGGCGCCGTCTACGGGGTGTTCGAAACCGTGTGGCTGCCGGGGTTCTGGCTGGCCGTGGCGGCTCAGTGCGTGCTGCTGCCGTTGCCGCTGGTCGCGCGCCGGGCCCGTCAGGAGTCCGCCGTGGGCTTGCGGTAGACGGTGACGTAGTTGCCCTCGCCGCGGAACGGTTCGCGCTGCCAACCACCCCAGCGGTACGCGCGGTCCAAACCGGCGAGCCGGGCCATCAGGTCCAGTTCGGTCGGCCAGGCGTAGCGCATGAACGCCGGTGCCAGCCGGATGCCGTCGCCGGTGATCAGCACGTGGTGCCCGTCGAGCCGCTGGGCCACCGGGTCGTGCCGCACGGCGACGAGCCGCACCCGGTCCAGCCCGACCTGGTGGGTCTCCAGCGTCTGGTCGCGCACGTAGCGGGCCACGTCCGGCATGGGCGTCTCCAGCACGAACAGGCCGCCGGGCAGCAGGCGCCGCGCGGCGTTGGCGAAGCAGCGCACCTGCTCCTCCTGCGTCGTCAGGAAGAAGAACGTGGAGAACACGACGAACACCACCGCGAACCGCTCATCGGTGCCCGGGTCGACATCGGCCATGTCGCCGATGACCACCGGGATCCGCGCCCCGCCCGGCTTGGCCCGCATCCGCGCCACCATCGCCTCGGAGGCGTCCACACCGCGCACGTCGACGCCCCGCGCGGCGAGCGGGATCGTCACCCGTCCGGTACCGACGGCCAGTTCGAACACCGGCCCCGGCGGCGCTTCCCCGACCAGTTCCACCAAGCCCCGCACGGCGTCCGCCGGGTCGTGCGCGGCGTGCCAGTCGTCGTAGACGTCGGCGTTCAGGTCGCCGTAGGTCCCCGGCCCGTGCTCCATGAAGTCCTCCCCGCGGTGGTCCGCCCCACTGGTCGGTCGACCGATCGGTGGAGTTCCCGACCTGGTGCGTATCGGTCGACCGATCGGTGGAGTTCCCGATCCGGTGCTGATCGCGATCATGGGAACCGGAAGGTGGACCGGTCCGACCCCTGTGGGGGAAGCGGCGGGGAGGAACAGGGTGCGCGGTGACGAGTAGCGGCGTGGCAGACGAACAGGTGACCGCGCCGCCGAGAACCCGGAGAGCCGGGTATGTGAGCGGGCTGTTCGCCCTGTTGGTGGCGTTGGTGGCGGTCGCGTCCGTGGTGCTGCTGGCCCAGGGGTCGATCGCGATCCCGATCGGCGAGGTGCTGCGCGCGCTGACCGGCCAGGGTACGGAGTCCGACCTCAGCCGGACGATCGTGCTCGACGCCCGGCTGCCCAAGGTGGTCACCGGGCTGCTGGCGGGCGCGGCGCTCGCGGTCGGTGGGGCGCAGATGCAGACCCTGTTCCGCAACCCGCTGGCCGACCCGTTCGTGCTCGGCGTCAGCTCCGGCGCGGTGCTCGGCGCGGCGGTCGTCATCCTCGGCACCAGCGGCGTGGGGTGGCTGGCCGGTCTCGGCGTGGTCAGCCAGCTCGGGGTCACCGGGGCCGCCGTCGCGGGCGCGGCCGGGGTGCTGCTGATCGCGCTCGGCATCGCCCGGCGCGTCGGTGACCCGGTCGTGGTGCTGGTCGTCGGCGTGATGCTCGGCTACCTGGCCGGTGCCCTGGTCGACATGCTCGTCTACTACACCGACCCGGACCGGTTGCAGGCCCTCGCCGGGTTCACCCGGGGCTCGGTGCGCAACGTGACCTGGGACGAGTTGGGCGTCATCGCCGCGTCCTGCGGGGTGGTGCTCGTCCTGTCGGTCTTCCTCGCCCAGCCGCTCAACGCCCTGCTGCTCGGCGAGCGCTACGCGGGCAGCCTCGGGGTCAACGTCCGCCGGGTGCACTTCCTGTGCCTGGCCAGCGTCGCGGTGCTGTCCGGGATCACCACCGCCTACTGCGGTGCCATCGGGTTCGTCGGCTTGGCCGCGCCGCACCTCGCCCGGGGGCTGCTGCGCACCTCCGACCACCGGCTCGTGCTGCCCGCCTCGGCGCTCATCGGCTCGATCATCGTGCTGGTCGCGGAGTACGTCGCGGGCGGCAACGGGCTGACCGCGACGTCGTTGCCGCTGAACTCGGTGACCGCGTTCGTCGGCGCGCCGGTCATCCTGTGGGTGCTGCTCTCCGGCCGGGCCAAGCGGAGCGCGCGGTGAACGCCCCCGCGTTGCGGGCCGTGGCGCTGTCGGCGGGCTACCGGCGTCGCCGCCGCCCCACGACGACGGTGCTGCGCGACGTCCACCTGGCCGCGCGGCCCGGCGAGCTGATCGCGTTGATCGGCCCGAACGGCGCGGGCAAGTCGACCCTGCTGCGCACCCTCGTCGGCGCGCAACCCCCGCTGGCGGGCCATGTCCTGCTGGACGGGCACGACCTCGCGTCGCTGTCCCCCCGGCAACGGGCCCGGCGGCTCGCGGTCACGCTGACGGAGCCGGTCGACGTGGGGCAGATGAGCGCCGAGGAGGTCGTCGCGCTCGGCAGGCTGCCGTACCGGTCGTGGCTCGGCCGCGCGGCCGACCGGGACCGCGCGGCGGTGGACCGGGCGCTGGTCGACGCCGGGGTCGAGGACCTGCGGAACCGGCCGCTGACCGACCTGTCCGACGGCGAGCGCCAGCGCGTCATGGTGGCCCGCGCGCTGGCGCAGGAACCCGCGGTGCTGGTGCTGGACGAGCCGACGGCCTTCCTCGACGTGGCCCGCCGCATCGAGTTGGCGGCGATGCTGACCCGTCTGACCGCGACCACCGGCGCCGCGATCATCCTGTCCACCCACGACCTCGGCTTCGCGCTGCGCCGCGCCGACCAGGTGTGGCTCGTCGGCGACGACGCGACGGTGACCGCCGGTGCCCCCGAGGACCTCGCGCACGGCCACGCCGTGGCCCGGGTTTTCGCGGGGGAGAACATGTCCTTCGACGACGCCGCGGCCACCGTGGTCGTCGCTGATCACACCGTGCCCGGCGCGACCGTGCGGGTCGACGCCGACGGGCGGACGCGGCAGTGGGCCGAGCACGCGGTGCGGCGGGCGGGGTGGTCTCCCGGTTCGTCCGCCGAGCACGTGCTCCGCGTCGAGGACGGCACGCCGTGTCGTTGGCGCGCCGAGGGACCGGTGCGCGCCGACGGGGTCGGATTCGGTTCCCTCGTCACACATCTGCGCGACCAGACCGCGACCGCCGCACTCCAGCCCCACGGAAACGCAGGAGCAGCACAGTGAACAGAGTCATCCGACTGGCCGCGGGCTTGTCCGCCTTGGCGTTGGTCCTCGCGGGCTGCGGGGGCACGGCTCCCGCGGGGGCGCGGGGGAGCGCGCCGGGTTGCGTCACCGAGTACGCGCAGGGGAAGGACTACTTCCCGGACAAGAGCGCCGTCGAGGAGTCGGAGCTGTGGGACATCGCGTACCACGGGTCCTACAAGACGATCACCTTGAAGGACACGGAGAACGCGGCGGGTGGGGAGCTGCGGTACGTGCTCTACCAGTGCGGCACACCGCGTCCCGAGGCGGCCGGTGACCTCGCGGGCGCGCTGTTCGTGCAGGTGCCGGTGACCACTGTGGCGGTCACGTCGTTCAACGCGCTCGCGATGGTGGATCGGCTGGGGAAGAACGGCAGCGTCAAGGGGCTCAGCGGGCAACTCCTTGGCAACGCGAAGAAGGACAAGTGGTACGCGGGCGTCGTCCAGCAGGCGGGCAACCCCCTCTCGATCGGCGAGTACACCGACCTCAACCGCGAAGCCGTGCTGGGACTGGGCAACCAGGTGATTCTCATGTCCGGCTTCGGACCGGGCTTCGACGACATCAGCAACGCCCGCGCGGCGGGCTTACCGGGCGTCAGCGTGTCCAACCGCCTGGAGCGCACCGCCCTCGCGTCCGCCGAATGGATCAAGATGGTCGGCGCGTTCTACAACGCGGAAGCCGCCGCCAACACCGAGTTCGCGGCGATCAAGTCCAGGTTCACCGAGGTGGTGGCCGCCGTGTCCGGCAAGGTGAACAACCGCAGAGTCGGGTACGTCAGCGTGTGCCCGGAGAAGAGCTGCGACTTCATGCACGGCCACGGCGAACAGACCCTGGTCGGCCGCCTGCTGTCCGGCTTCGGCGTGACCAACGTCTTCGCCCGCGACAACAACGCCCCCAACGGCAAGCACTACGACTTCGAACAGGCCATCGGCGCCGCCGCCGACGCCGACTTCTTCATCGTCTACGACCCGGCCGCCCAGGCCCGCGCCACCATCGACGCGGACCCCAGGATGACCCGCTTCCGCCCCATCCGCGACGGCGCGTACCTGGTGGGCGCGGACGCGAACTTCCAGGAGTGCCGGGCCAAGACCTACCTGGACGTGGACCTGCTCACCCGCGACATCGCCATCGGCCTGGCCCCGGACCTCTTCCCGGGCGCCAAGGCCACGTGCTTCGTCCGCCCCTAGGCGCGCGTTCCCCGCACGATCAGCCTCCGCGCGTGGTTGTCGTAGGGCGAGCCGTCGAAGTCGCCGAAGCACTCGACGTCGGTGAACCCGGCTTCGGCGAACAACGCCCGCAGTTCGGCGGCGCTGTAGAGGGTGGAGTGGAGGGAGGCGTGCCGCACCTCGGCACCGCGCACGTAGGTCCAGTCGCTGCGCAACCGGGTCCAGCCGTCCAGGACGGTGTCGCGCATGAACACGGTGCCGCCCTGGACATCCACGGCCTGGGGGCGGCCGACCCAGCCCGCGAACACCTCCTTGCCCATCAGGTCGACCAGCAGTCGCCCGCCCGGCGCGAGAGCCGCGTGGGCGTTGCGCAGCACGGCCAGGTTGTCGCCGGGGTCGGTGAAGTAGCCGAACGAGGTGTACATGCTGATCACCAGGTCGAACCCGCCTGGCGCGACGGGTTCGCGCATGTCCGCGCGCACCAGCGTGACCTCGACCCCGGCCCGCGAACAGGCTTCCCGGGCGCGCGCGAGCATCGCCGCGCTCAGGTCCACCCCGGTGACCACCGCGCCCGCCCGGGCCAACGGCACGACGTGCGTCCCGGGCCCACACCCGAGATCCAGCACCCTTTGCCCAGCCACCAGCCCGAACAACGGAGACTCACCGACCAACCGCTCGGCCTCGGCCTCACGGCGGGGCGGGAACATCACGTCCGCGAACCCCACCCACAGGTCGTCGTCCTCGTACCAGTTCATCGCCCGCTCCCTCGTGGATCGCCTCCGCCCAGTGGTCGTCGGCGAGGTTCGTCCGGTTCCCGTGCTCCTCACCCCCAGCCGCGAACCCGCCGGCCACCCGAAACCGACCCCCGTCCGACTTCGGAACTCCCGGTCCCCGTCCCGTGCTCTCGCGGCCCGCCGGAACCCGTTGCCCCGCAAGGCACCCCTGCCCGTTCGGACCTGCCTGCCCGGCACCGCCGCCGGTTTCGCGTCCGCCGACCGCCCGGCACCCTCGCCCGCCCGGAATCCACCGCTCATCCGGAACCCCGCCGCGTGCCCGTACGACCACTCCACCGACCCGGAAACCTGACTGGGGGAAACCGATGCGACCCGCCCGGCCGTACCCGTTCCGCGAGCCGTCCGCACTGGAACTGGAACCCGAGTACACCGACCTGCTCGCCCACGAGCCCCTCAGCCGCGTCTCCCTGCCGCACGGCGGCGACGCCTGGCTCGCCGTCCGGCACGCCGACGTCCGCGCCGTGCTGAGCGACCCCCGCTTCAGCCGCGCCGCCCTCCTCGACCGCGACGTCCCGCGCACGTCCCCGCGCCGCCTCACCGACCCCACCCTGCACACCGTCGACCCACCCGAACACACCCGCCTCCGCCGCCTGGTCGCCACCGCCTTCAGCCCCCGGCGCGTCGCCGAACTGACCACCCACGCCCAGCGCGTCGCCGACGGCCTGCTCGACCGGGTCGAGGCCCAAGGCCCACCCGCCGACCTCATCGCCGACCTCGCGGTGCCCCTCCCCGTCGCCGTCATCTGCCAGATGCTCGGCGTCCCCGTCGCCGACCGCGAGCGGTTCGCGGCGTGGATCGACGTCGCCCTCGCCACCACCGCCTACCCCGCCGACGAGATCCACGCCGCCTTCACCCGGCTCAACGACTACATCGCGGCTTTGGTCGCCGATCGCCGCCGCACTCCCACCGATGACTTGCTCGGTGCGCTCGTCGAGGCGCGCGACACCGGGGGCCGGCTCAGCGAGGAGGAACTCGTCGCCCTGGGCGTGACGCTGCTCTACGCGGGACTGGAGACCACCACCAGCGAACTCGGCAACGGCATCCACACCCTGCTCACCCACCCCGAGCAGTTGGCGGCCCTGCGCGCCGACCCGTCCACCCTCGACCGCGCGGTGGACGAACTCCTCCGGTTCAACCCCCTGGTCACGTCGGCGGGCTTCACCCGCGTCGCCCTGGCGGACGTGGAACTCGGCGGCGTGACCATCCGAGCGGGCGACGCGGTCATGGTCCACCTCGACGTCGCCAACCGCGACCCCCGCGTCTTCCCCGACCCGGACCACCTCGACCCGACCCGCGCCCCCAACCCCCACCTGGCGTTCGGCTTCGGCCCGCACTACTGCGTCGCGGCCCAACTGGCCAAGGCCGAACTCCGCGTCGGCATCGGCACCCTCCTCGACCGCCTCCCCACCTTGACCCTCGCGGTGGACCGGGAGTCGTTGACCTGGCGCCCGGGCCGCATGGCCCGCGGCCTGCACCGGCTACCGGTCACCTGGTGAGGCCGCACGGCTTCTGCTGAGCGCGCGGCACTCTCGGAGGCCTGCTCGGTTTTGGATCCGCTCGTCCGGCGCCTGCTCGGCGAACACCAGCGGCGGATCCGACCTGTCCGACTCGGCCTTCTCCGGGGTCGACGCCGATCCGCGGCGGTTGGCGGCGTACCTGAGAGCCCAGCGGCCGCGGGCCGCGCTCGTGGCAGGCCTCGGTGAAGGCGGGACGCGCTTCTACGACAGGCTCCTGGACGAGTGTTGTTCGATCTTCACCCAGCTGGCCGTGCAGACCGCGCCGTTCGCGCCGCGGGGGATCGTCGAACTACTCAATCGAACCTCCTCACTCGGCGTGACAGTCGAACAGATCCTGCACCGGATGCCGGTCGCCACGCTGGACGCGCCCGATGGGGCGGATCGCGACGAGGAGTTCCTACGACGGTATCTCGAACACGTGGGGAGAACGCTGGATACCGTTGAGCTGTTCGGGGTGAACGTTCGGACGTACCACCCGTCGACTCCGCTCAGCGTCGCCTGCATCAGCCTGACGGTCGCACCCGACGCGACTCCGGCTCGTTCGGTTCACCCGGCGCAGCTCGAGCGGAACTCGCCGTGGGGCAGGCTCGCCTCGCTGGCCGGTGGGGTCGCGGACGCGGCGAACGTCCAGGTCGAGCAAGCGCTCAACGGCACCTCGCGATTCCTGCTCCGCGGCGAGGCGGGTTCCGGGAAGACCACGCTGCTGCACTGGCTGGCGGTGACCACGGCCCGGCGCGCTTTCGGATCCGACCTGGCGGACTGCAACGAGCGCGTGCCGTTCTTCATCAAACTCCGCAGCTACGCCGGACGCCGCCTGCCCGCCCCGGAGCAGTTCCTGGACGGTGTGGCCGACCCGCTCGTCGCGCTGATGCCCGCGGGCTGGGCGCACCGCCAGTTGGCGGCGGGGCGCGCCCTGCTGCTCGTCGACGGGGTCGACGAACTCGCGGCGGAGGACCGCCGGTCGGTTCGGGACTGGGTCCGACAACTGGTCCGCGTGGACTCGGACAACCGCGTGGTGATCACCGCGCGCCCACACGCCGCCACGGCTCGGTGGCTGCTCGCCGAGCAGTTCGGCTCGGCCGTCCTGCAACGGGTGAGTGTGGCCGACATCCGGGAACTGGTCACCCACTGGCACGACGCGATCCGCGGTGTTCCCGACTTGCCCTGCGCTGTCGAGGAAGTGCCGGTGTACGAGCGGGCCCTGCTGGCCCAGCTGGACTCGAGCCCGCACCTGCAGGGGTTGGTCACGAACCCGCTGTTGTGCGCGGTGCTGTGCGCGATCAACCTGGACCGCCACAGCACGTTGCCCCCGGACCGCATGGGCATCTACGCCGCCGCCCTGGACATGCTCCTGGAGAGGCGTGATGTGGAGCGGCAGATCCCCGCCGACGGTTCGCAGAGCCTGTCGGCGCGCGACAAGACGTACCTGCTCCAGTACCTGGCTTGGCGTTTGTCGATCAACGGTCGCAGCGAGTTCGCGCGTGACGACGCGGTGCTCCGCCTCGGTGACCGACTCGGCAGCATGCCGCTTCTCGCGGCCGACGCGGCTGCCGTGCTCGACCACCTGCTCCAGCGCAGCGGTGTGATCCGGGAGCCCGCCGGGGGGCGAATCGACTTCGTGCACCGCACGTTCCAGGAGTACCTGACGGCCCGCGAGGCCGCCGAACACGGCGACGTGGGGTTGCTGCTCGACCACGCCCACCGGGACAACTGGCGGGAGACGGTGATCATGGCGGCGGGGCACGCCAACGAGCCACGCGCTGCTCGACGGCCTGCTGCTCCGGGCGTCCGCCGAGCCCCGGCACGGTCGAGCCCTGCGGCTGCTCGCCGCGGCCTGCCTGGAGACCGTGGGCCCGCTGGACCCGGACCTGCGTGCTCGCGTGGAGCCGTGCCTCCGGCGCCTGATCCCGCCACGGCGCGGTGAGGAGGCCCGGTCCCTCGCGTCCGCGGGACCGGCGTTGCTGGTGCACGCGCCCCGCGACCTCGTCGCCTTCTCCGCCGAAGCGGCGAGCGCGATGATCGAGGCTGTCGCGCTGCTGGGGAACCCGCAGGCGCTCGACCGATCCGCTCGTTGAACCACCTGCGGGTCCTCGGTCTGGACTGCGGTGGGATAACGGACCTGGGCGCGCTGGCCGAGATGAGCGGTTTGCACACCCTGCGCATACGCAACGCGCCCGCGACTTGTGACTTGTCAGCGCTTTCCGTTGGACGCGCCGAAATCCTGGTGTGCGATCAAGACCTCTGGCGACGGTGGCGATCGGTGTTGCCGGACCGGCTGTCCCTGTGGCGCCCGCGTTCCTACGAGTAGTACGTACGGCACCGACCGTCAAGGCGACTTGATCGGGGAGCACCCTGTGCCCACCGCGTCCGCACCGTCACCGCGCGCGGTGGAGGTGCGCTGACCGAGGGCCTGGTGCGGTCCGGCGTCCAAGAGGTCCTGCTGGCCGCGCTCGCGCTGATGCTCACCGCACCCGCTCGACGTCGAGGCGGGCGTGTGCGCAGGCGAACTGCTCGTCACCTGGGGGTACTCCCCGTCCGCCCACGACGCGGCGACGGTGGAGCGGCTCGCCGCCGAACACCTGGGCCACGTGCGAGCGCTGACCGGGTAGCACCCTCGTGCGGGACTACCTCATGGCCGCCGCGGTCCGGCCGATACCAGGGCTGAACCGCCGGTGGTGTCCACCTAGAGGGAGAGCACGCGCATGTCGAGTTTCCGGGGCCGTCTGCTCGTCGTGCTCGTACCGGTCGTGGTCATCGGCCTGGCCGTGCTGTCCACCTTCGTCGTCCTCAGCGCGACCTCGCTGGAGGAGGACGCCCAGCGGGGGCACGGCCGCGACGTCGCCGAGAGCCTCGCCCGGCAGGTCGAGACCCAGATCGCGGCGGCGCGCACCGCCGAGCGCGCGATCGTCGCCACCGGTGGCGCCCTGCCGACGGCGAACCACCCGCTGCTCGACGACGTCATCCGGGGGACGCTCGCCGCCACCTCCGAGATCTACGACATGTACCTGTGTTTCGACGCCCCCGGCGACCCGCGCTACCCGCTCGCGGGCGTCTACCAGTACCTCTGGATCAAGGACACCAACGGCAACCCCGTCCGCCAGGAGCTGGACGACGCGGCGAACGCCGAGGCCATCACCTACTCGTGGTACACCGAGCCGAAGCGGACCGGCAAGGAGAGCGTCGTCGAGCCGTACTACGACGAGAACCTCAAGGCGCTGATGACCTCGGTGACGGCGCCGATGGTGCGGGACGGGCGGACGATCGGGGTCGCGGGCGTCGACGTCACCCTCGACCAGCTGTCCAAGAAGGTCAGCGCCGCGAAGGTGTCCGACCACGGCTACGCGATCCTGCTCTCCGGCGCGGGCACCCTGCTCGCCGCCCCCGACGCCTCGGTCGTGGGGTCCAAGACGCTGGAGCAGGCCGCGTCCGAGCCCGCCCGCGCGACGGCGACGTCCTTCCTGGGCGCGTTGGCCAAGAGCGGCAGCGGCACCATGGACGGCAAGAACCCGTTCGGGGGCGACGCCGACGACGCCGTGCTGACCTGGGCGCCCGTCGAGGGCACCGGCTGGACGCTGGCCACCGTGACCCCGATGAGCGACGTCCTCGCCCCGGTGAGCGCGCTGCGGACCAAGCTGATCGGCTTCGCGCTCGGCATCGCCCTCGTGCTGCTCGCGACCGTCTGGTTCACCACCCGCAGGCTGACCGCCCGGATGCCCGTGCTGCGCGCCGCCGCGCTCGACATCGCCCGCGGTCGCCTGGACGTCACCCTGCCGCGCGCCGGGCGCGACGAGCTGGGTGAGCTGTCGGGGGCCTTCGGCGAGATGGTGACGACCCTGCGCGGCACCGCCGGGCACCTGCGCCGGATCGCCGACGGGGACCTGGCCGCCCCGGTCGAGCCGCTCGGTCCCGACGACGAGCTCGGCACCGCGCTGGTGGAGATGCAGCGCGGGCTGACCGCGTCGGTGCGGGCCGTGGTGGAGACCGCCGAGGTCCTCTCCGGGTCGGCCGAGGCGCTGCGCGACCAGGCCGACGAGCTGCGCGACAGCGCGACCGTGACGCACACCCAGTCGGAGGCGGCCAGCATGGGCGCGTCCGAGTTCAGCGCCAGCGTCGGGGAGATCGCCTCGTCGGTCACCCGCGGGTCGGCGCTCGCCGACGACGCCGAGCAGGCCGCCGCCGTCATGGCCGGGCAGTTGCAGAGCCTCGCCGGGTCCTCGGCCGCCATCGCGGGCGTGGTCGACGTGATCACCCGGATCGCCGCCCAGACCCACCTGCTCGCCCTCAACGCCACCATCGAGGCGTCCAGGGCGGGCGAGGCCGGGCGCGGCTTCGCGGTCGTGGCCACCGAGGTCAAGGGCCTCGCCGAGTCGACCACCACCGCGACGGTGAGCGTCACCGAGCGCATCGCCGCGATCCAGTCCGACGTGGACGGCACCGTCCAGGTGATCGAGCAGATCAGCACGTCGATCCGCGACATGGCGCTGATGCAGGGCACCATCGTCGCCGCGGTCGAGGAGCAGTCGGCAGCCTCGCTCGCGGTCCGGGAGAGCATCGGCCACGTCGCGAACGTCGCCGCCCGCACGGAGACCAACGTCCAGGCCAGCCTCGGCCTGGCCGACGACCTGGCCAACGCCGTCGAGCGGTTGGAGCAGGTCAGCAAGAGCTTCCGCCTGCCGAACTGACCGGACCCGCCCAGGGCGGCGCGCGACTCCATGACCGGTCGCCGGGGTGGTTCTCGGCCCCGGTCATCGAGTGCGGGTGATCCCGGGGCCCGGTCGGAGTGGACCGACCCCCGCGCGGGCTCGCGGCCCGGGCGGCTTCGCGAGCTGGTGGCGGTGGCGTCGCCGACGGCCGCCCAGGCAGGCGGTGGCAGTCGGATCCGGCCGACCGGGCTCCGCCGGTGGCCGACCACCGGCGCGCCGACCCCACCACGCGCCTGCTCGGGCCGCTGGCGGGTGGCTCGCACGCCGACGCGCGACGCGGTCGACGAACCGCGGGCGCTCCACCACCCCGTCGGTCGCCGTCGACTCCGATACCCACCTGGTGATCGCGACCGGTGGTCACAACCGGGCAGCCGCGACGACCGCGCCGCCTGCCTCGCCGACGCGCTCGACGGCCGAACCGACATGGCCGGCGGCGGCAGGCCCGCCGAACGGCAGGACGGGCCCGACACCGGTCACCGGTCGATCCTCGCCCGCGCCGAACACTCCCGACCCGGAGGAAGAACCGGGCGATCCCTCGCGACCACCCCCGCCCCCGTCGTCCGCGCACCCCACCGTCACCGGCTGACCGAGAACGCTCGACCCGAGCGCGAGATCGGTCGCGTGCCTGCCCTCATGGCTGGACCAGGAAGTCCAGGAGGGTGGCCGCGACCTTGGCCTCGACCGCCGCCGGTGCCGTGGCGTGCCGGAATCGCTGGGAGGCCAGCAGCGAGAGCAGCCACCAGGCGGCGGCCTCGGTGTCGAGGGTGGCGCGCAGGTGGCCGTCGGCCTGGCCGCGGCGCAGGAGCGCGGTGATGGCGGTGGCGAAGCGCCGGGTGGAGTCGCGGGCGGCGGCCTCGATCACCGGCTCGTCGGCGATGCCCGCCGCGTCGGCGAAGATGGCGCCGACGCGGCCCGCGCCGTGCACGTCGGCGAGGTGGTCCGGGGCCAGCAGGTCGCGCAGCAGGGTCGGGACCGGCACCGGGCTCGCCGTCAACCGGTCGAGCACCCCGCACACCCGGTCGGCCGCGCGCCCGACCACGGCGGCGAACAGGGTCGCCTTGGTGCCGAAGTTCTGTGGCCGGGTCGGACCTCGTCGTGGCCGAGACCTTCGAGGTCGCGGGCGCGCAGCACGTGTGCCTGGAAACCCACTGCTGCCGGGCGGAACCGCGGGGGGCGGGGATCGACATCTGGTCCAACACCCAGTCGCCCGGCGAACTGCGGGTGCTGGTGGCCGGGGTGCTCGACCTGCCCGAGGCCGAGGTCCGGATCAGGAAGGTCGACGAGGGCGGCGGTTTCGGCTGCAGGCAGGACATGTACGAGGAAGCGCTGGTGGCCTGGGCCGCCATCGCCTTGGCCCGACCGGTGCGCCTGACCTACGACCGCACCGAGGAGTTCACCGCCACCAGGCGCAGGCACGGGCTCCGAGCCCGGGTCCGCCTCGGGGTCGCCGCGGACGGTCTGGTTCGCGCGGTCGACGTGCGCGCGGTGCTGGACTCCGGCGCGTACGGCTCGCACGCGCCGTACGTCGCACGCGCCGTACGTCGCGGGCGCCGTCGCCCTGACCGCGAAGACCATGCTCCCCGCCGCCCACCACCGGTTCGTCGGGGAGGTCAAGCGCACCAACACCCTGCCCGGCGGCGCCTACCGCGGCTACGGCGTGGCCCAGGCCAACTTCGCCATCGAGACGGCCGTGACCGCCGCCGCGGCGCGGCTCGACCTCGATCCCGTCCTGGTGCGCCTGCGCAACGCGCCCGCGCGGCTCGCGCACTGCTTGCGGGTCGGGAGCGCGGAGTTCGGGTGGCCCCGGCGGGCCGAGCGGCGCGGCGAGACGCGCGTCGGGCACGGTGTCGCCACCGCGGTCAAGGCGACGGTGACCGGCGAGGAGTCCGAGTTCAGCACCGCCTGGGTCGAACTCGACGGCGACCGCGCGACCCTGTTCACCGGGACCTGCGACAGCGGCACCGGCTCGTCCACGGTGCTCGCCCAGGTCGTGGCCGAGGAGTTGGGCCTGCCCGTCGAGTCCGTCCGGGTGCTGGAGGGCGACACCGCGACCACACCCGCCGACGTGGGCAGCGCCGCGCAGCGCAGCGTGCTCCTCGGCGCGGGGGCGGCGCGGGACGCGGCACGCGCCGCCCGGCGCGCGCCCGGTGAGCGCGTCACGTTCCGGGCCGGTCGCGCACCCGCCAGCTTCTGCGCCTGCTTCGTCACGGTGGCCGTGGACGTCGAACTCGGTGTGGTCGCGGTCGAGGAGTGCCTGGTCGTCACCGACTGCGGACGGGTGCTCAACCCGTTGGGCGCGGCCGGGCAGGTGCAGGGCGGGGTGGTCCAGGGCATCGGCCTGGCGCTGATCGACCGCTGCCCCTCGACGGGCGTCACCACCATCCAGGAACACGGGGTTCCGCTGGCCACGGACGTGCCGTCGGTTCGCGCGCTGTTCGTCGGGGACCCCGCGCCCGGGGCGCCCTACGGCGGGCTGGGGCTGGGTGAGCTCCCCATCGTCCCGGTCCCGGCGGCCATCGCCGGTGCGGTCGCGGACGCCACCGGTGTCGTCCCGACCACGATGCCGATGCGGCCCGAGGTCCTGTGGTCCGCGCTGGCCGGGACCCGGGGGTGCTGAGCCGCGCCGCGCCGCGGCGGGTCCTGCGCCCCAGGTCCGTCGAGGAGGCCGCGGCGGTCCTGGCCGACCTCCCGGCGGCCGAGGTGCTGGGCGGGGGAACCGTGGCGCTGCCGGACTGGCGCCGCCGCGGCGCGCCGGAGTTCGCGGTGCACCTCGGGGCCGTCGTGGAACCGCGCCGCCTCGGGTCGCGCGAGTGCGGTGCGCTCGTGACGCTCGACGAGCTGACCCGCGACGCGCGCGTGCCCACCGCGCTGCGCCAAGCCGCGGCCTCGGTCGGCGGGCCCGCGGTGCGGGCGATGGCGACCGTCGGCGGGAACGTCGTCGCGGTGCGACCCGGCTGCGTCGCCGTCGCGCTGCTCGCCGTGGGCGCGGTGGGGGAGGGGCGCGACCGCGGCGCGCCGGGTGAATCCGCGACTTTCTCCCTCGATGATTTATTTGACTCGACCGATCGTCTGCTACTTTCGACGCACTGGCAGTCCACCACCGAATCCGCGTTCGCCAAGCTGGCCGTCAGATCGGCCGGTGGGCCGAACGTGGTCAGTGTCGCGATAGGACGGACCGCGGACACCCGGGCGATCGCGATCGGCGGTCCGGGCACTCGACCGCACCGCGTCGCCGCGGCCGAATCCGATTGGGGCGAAGGCGCTTCGGCGGCCGATGTCGCGCGTGCCGCCGCCGTCGGGGCCTTGGTGGCCGACGACGTGACGGCGACCGCGCGGTACCGGCGCGCCGCGGTGGAAACGCTGGTGCGACGGCTGATCACCACGATCGAGGAGGGCGGATGACCACGGCCGAGGTCAACGGCAGACCACGGGACCTACCGGAGGACGGGCGCTGCCTGGCCGACTGGATCCGCGACGACCTCGGCCTGACCGGGACCAAGATCCCCTGCGGCAGCGGGCATTGCGGTGGTTGCTCGGTGCTGCTCGACGGGCGACCGGTGCTGTCGTGCAGTACCCCGGCCGTCGTGCACGAGGACGGTCGGATCACCACGGTGGAGGGACTGGCGGCACGGCAGGACCCGTTGTTGCGGAGCTTCGTCGAACACGGTGCCGCGCAATGCGGTTACTGCACGGCGGGAATGCTCGTCGCCGCGCGCGCATACCTCGACGAGTGCGGCGGCGCCGCGCCGGACGAGGCGGGCGCGCGCCGCGCGCTGTCCGGGAACGTCTGCCGGTGCACCGGGTACACCGCGATCGTGGCGGCCGTGCTCGCCGCGGGAAGGGAGTGCTCCGGTGCGTGAAACCCTGCACAACCTCGGTCTCGTCCGCCGGGACCGGGTGTTCCGCCGGTTCTGGTTGGGCATGCTCATCTCCCGCACCGGGGACGCGTTCACCACGGTCGCCCTGTCCTGGCTCGTGCTCACCGTGGCGAGCCCGGCCGACCTCGGTGTCGTGCTGCTCTGCTTCGGCCTGCCGAGGGTGCTCAGCGCCCCGATCGCGGGCAGGCTCCTCGACCGCGCCCAACCCCGGGTGCTGCTGGGGTGGGACAACGCGCTCCGCGGTGTCCTCATAGGACTTGTCCCGTTGCTGCACGCCACGGGGGTCCTGCGCGTCCCGTTCATCTGCGTGATCGCGGCCTGCGCCGCGGTGCTGTCCGCGTTGACCGAGGTGGCCGAGGGCGCGTTGGTGCCCAGGCTGGTCGCCGACGGCGAACTGGAGGCGGCCAACTCGCTGCTGGGGATGAACTGGGAGATCGCCTACATCGCCGGTCCGCCGCTGTCCGGGCTGCTGGTGGCCTGGATCGGGGCGCCCACCGCGCTGGTCGTCGACGCGTTGTCCTTCGGCCTGATGAGCGCGCTCTGCTTCGGTCTCCCGGAGAACGCGCGGGGCGCGGACGCGGCGGACGGCGACTCGCGGGGGCTGCTCGGCAAGTGGCTCGGCGTCGGCGCGCTGGTCCGCCTCCCCGCCGTGCTCGTGCTGACCGCGTCGACCGTGGGGTTCCTGTTCCTGCAGGGCATGTCGGAGGTGTTCTTCCCGGTCTACAGCCGCACGGGCCTGACCGCCGGGCCGGGGGGCTACGGCGTGCTGGTCGGCGCGGCGGGCGCGGGCGCCCTGCTGGGGGTGCTGTTCGGACCGTCGGTGTACGGGAAGTTGCGCCCGCACCTGCGGATGTCCGCCGTCCTGGTCGTTGGCGCGCCGCTGTTCGCCGCCCTCGCCCTCGTGGACAGCCTGGTGGCCGGGGTTGTCCTCATAGGACTCGCGACTTTCCTCTGGGGACCGTACTACGTCTTCGAGCGGTCGCTGGCCCAGCGGCTGACCCCGGACGGCGTGCGGGGCCGGGTCATGGGCGCCCGCACGGCCGTCACCTCGGTGGGGTTCCCGCTCGGCAGCCTGACCGCGGGCTGGCTGTTCGCCCACGCCGACGTCGGACCGGTCATCCTGGCCATGGCGGGTGGCTACGCCGCGCTGGGACTGCTCCCCCTGCTGTCGCGGTCGCTGCGCGACACCGCCCCGTCCGCGCCGCCCGCTCAGGTGCCCGAGTCCCGGTAGGCAGACGCCTGCGTCTCGTACATCTCCCGGTACAGACCGCCCGCCGTGATCAGCTCGTCGTGGGTGCCCTGCGCCACGATCCGCCCGCCCGCGAGCACCACGACGCGGTCGGCGGTGCGCACGTTGGCCAACCGGTGGGTCACCAGGATCGTGGTCCGGGTCGTCCCGGCTCCGTCCGCGCAGGCGTTGCGCAACGCCTCGAACACCCGCGCCTCGGCCTTGGCGTCCAACGCGGCCGTCGGCTCGTCGGCCACGAGCACCGGCGCGTCGCGGTAGATGCCGCGGGCGATGCCCAGCCGCTGCCACTGCCCACCCGAGAGGTCCCGGCCCTCGCGGAACCGCCGGGAGAGCAGCGTCCGCGCCCCGTGCGGCAAGGCGTCGACCACCTCGTCGGCGCCGGACAGCAGCAGCGCGCGCCGCCACCGCGCGCCGTCCCGGTCCACGTGGTCCAACCGGCCCATGCGCACGGCGAGCGCCGCGGTGACCGGCCACTCCGCGGGCGTCTGCGCGATCACCGCGACCCGCTCGTGCACGCTGCGCGGGTCCGCCGTCGCCAGGTCGACGCCGTCCCAGGTCACCGAGCCCGCCGATACCGGGTACAGGCCCGTGATGAGCTTGCCCAGGGTGGTCTTGCCCGAGCCGTTCTCGCCGACCAGGGCCACGACCTCGCCGCGCCGGATGGTCAGGTCCACCTCGGCCACCGCGGGCCGGTCCTGGCCGGGGTAGGTGAACGAGACGCCCGCGAGCCGGATGACCCCGGGATCCGCCGGGGCGGGCGCCGGGCGCACCCGCGTCCGGCGCGCCGCGGCCTCGGCGAGGAACCCCCGGTACAGGTCCAGGTGGTGGGAGTCCTCGTGGAGCAGGTTCACCGCGCGCAGCGACTCGGCGAGTGCCGCCGACGCCGAGCGCATGGCGATCACCGCGGTGCCCGCCACGGCCAGCGGCAGCACACCGGTCCACAGCAGCAGCGCCAGCACACCGAAGGACGCCGCCGTGCCCAGGCCCGCGACGCACCTGCCGACCAGGCGCACGAGCGCGCTGCGGCGGGCGAGCCGGGTCTCCAGCACCACGAGTTCGCCGGTGACCCGGTCGTACTCGGCCATGAGCCGGTCCTGCAGCACCAGCGCGTGCCGCTCCAAGGCGAACGGGCGGGCGGTCGCCGCCTCCCGGACCACACCCTTCACCAGCTGCCGGGTCACGGTGTCGAGGAAGTGCCGCCGGTTGAGCCGGGCCACCCGGTGCGCGGCCCAGCCGTCCGCGCCCGCCGCGAGCAGCAGCGCCGCGGCGAGCAGGGGGTGCAGCACCGCCGTGCTGACCAGGGCGGCGACCAGCGAGACCAGCCCGGTGGCGAGGCCGGTGACCTGGCGGACGCCGTTGTCCACCGACTCCACGCCGTCGGTCCCCGCGCGCCGGGCCAACTCCTGGAAGTCGGCGTCCTCCGCGGCGACCAGCGGCGCGTGGACCGCGCTCTCCGCCACCGCCCGCTCCGCCGCCCGGGTGACCAGCGGGCGGAGCGACCCCTCGACGGCCGAGGCCGCCGCGCCCAGCAGCGCCTTGCCCGCGTAGCACGCCACGACGGCGGCCACCGCGGGCGACGCCGCCGCCAGGCGGTGCTCGGTGGAGCCCGCCGCCAGCAGCGCGGTGAACAGCTCCGCGGTCGCCAGGAGACCGAACGCGGCCAGGAAACCCACCAGCACGTGGGCCGCGAACGCCGCGGCGGTGAGGGCGCGAGACGCGCGCCAGGCGAGCACCGCGACGCGGGCCACCACGGCGGGGACGGCGCGCGTCGAGCGCCAGAACCCGGTCGCGGCGACCTCCTCGCCCAGCCGCGCCCACTCCGGGACGCTGAGGCGCTCCACCGCGAGCAGGGGCTCGCTGCCCCCTTCGCCATCCGGCATTCCCACCAGTTGCCCCCGCGTCAGTGAACGTTCCCCCTGGCCGTTCCCGAGTCTAATGCGAAAGGGTCGAATGTAATAAATCCGCGTCGCAGTTCTTCGTGTCCGCGCTGGTCATGGCCGTGGCGATTAATTATTAATCAACGCGGGGGGAGGCCGGTGCTTGTCCGGATTTGTGGGCTGGGCGGCTTGGGGGCCGGTCGTGGTGCGCGTGGTCGGCCCGAGTCCCCGGTCATGGCGCTCCACCTGCGGTGAAATCGCTTTCGGGGGGTCGGCCGGTGGTCATCGCCCTAGCCGCGGGTGCCACTGGCACCCGGGTTGCGGGCCGCGGGGGCGCGGCCGGTCGGTAAGCGAGCATTTGGTAGTGGTCACCGACGAGTTTGATGAGCTAGCTTGAACTCGGAATGCGCTTGGCGAACCGCGCGGCGGGCCGAGGTGTTCACAACTGGGGAAATAGCGCTTCTCGCGATCCACTCGCGCGGGAGGACCGATTCGCTGGACGGCATCCGGGTCCGCGCGACCGATTCGGCGCGCCCGGACACCAGCGGAATGGAGGTACGACTTGTTCGGGTTGGGGCTGGGCGGCACGGCGGGGGACAGTGGTGCGCAGGTGGTGGCGGTCATCGAGGCGCTGCGCAACGTGGTGATCACGACCGCGCGCAGTGGACCGCCCACGACGGTCCCGGACACCTGCGCCGGGTGGGCCGAGGTGGCCGAGGTGGTGGGCAGGCACCTCGGAACCGGCGGTGACCCGGCCCGGACGTGGGAGCTGGTCCCCACCCGGCGGGCCGGGGACCGGGGTCTCGACCTGCCGCGTGGTGCCGGGGTGCAGCGGCGGCGGATCGTGTTCACCGGCAACCCGGGGGTCGTTGCGAGCGGCGTCGACCCGGCCCTCCCGGATGCCACACGGGTCGTGGGCCACGCGTTCCCCTGGTCGGTGTTGGCCGTCCGGGACTCCCTGATGGTGGTCCGCGACGAGGCGGCGGGCCTGTTCCGGGTCGTCACCGGGGCCCGCGAACTGACCAACACGGTGACGCTGCTGCACGACGCCCTCTGGGCCGCGCTGCCGCGGGTGGCATTCGACGCGGACACGCGGGTTCCGCCGCGGCACCTGCGACCGGTGCTGGAGTCGCTGGCCGACGGGGCCACGGACCAGGCCGCGCAACGGCAGCTGGCGATGTCGTCGCGGACGTTCAACCGGCGCACGTCGGAGCTGCTGGCGATGTTGGACGCGCGCAGCAGGTTCCAAGCGGGTGTGGAGGCCGCCCGCCGCCGCTGGGTCTGACCCGGTGGGGCCGCGGGCGCGGCCCCACCGGCCGCCGGTCGCGGGCTTACCCGGGCCTGCGGGCGACCAGCAACAGGTGCGTGCCCGCGCTGAGGTTGGCGGGCAGCGCGCCGAGGCAGAGCGCGACCTCGCCCCACTGCGCGACGATCCGCCGCGGCGCCCGCGCCAGGTTCGACTGCCCCGTACCGGGGGCGGGGGCGTCCATGCCCTGCAGGCGCACGACTTCCCACCCCGCTTCGCGCGTCTGCGCCACCGCCTCGTCGGGGGTCGAGTAGTAGTGGGCGCGGATGCCGTCGGGGATGTGCGCGTCGCCGAAGACCCCGGTGCGCAGGAAGCCCCGCCAGTCGAAGTTCCGCGCCACCGCGGGCGCGGCCTCGAGGATCCACCGCAACCCGCCCACCCGGGTGAAGAACTGGCACACGACCACACCGCCCGGTCGCACCACGCGCAGGGCCTCGCGCAGGACCGCGAGGCGGTCCGCCGCGTCGGTCAGGCAGTACAGCGGGCCGAGCAGCAGCGCGGCGTCGGCGAGGGAATCGGGCCACGGCAGGCTCCTGGCGTCCGCGACGACCGCCGAGGCGAGCTCGACCTGGCGCCGCGCCCCGCGCGTGCGCGCGTCGGCGACCAGCGCGGGCGTCAGGTCGCACAGGTGCACCTCGTACCCGTACTCGGCCAACCGGAACGCCTGCCTGCCGTTCCCGCCACCGATGTCCGCGACCACCGCGGGCTCGGCCGGGAAGTGGTCGTCCAGCACCCGGTGCAGCACGTACTCCTCCACCCGCGCCGTCTGGTCGAACCGCGACCACTGCGCGTCCGCGTTCTGCTCGTAGAACGACACGATCTCGCCGGTATCGGTTGTCACCCCACCGATGCTAGGGAGCCGAGAGCGCCGTCGACCCCGTCTGGCGAGTGGTCGCCAGGCGGTTGCCGCGGGTATCCGACCGCGGGGACAGTGTGGGAAACGCACGCGGTTCGAGGACGAGGTGATGTCGTGGTTGTCGCTGGGGATCCGGTCGCCGTCCCGGAGACGGGCTACTTCTACTACGGGAGGCCGCAGTGGCTGACCGACGACCTGCTCGCCGCCCTGTGCGCCGAAGCCGCGGCCGAACGCGCGAAAGCGGTCCTGCTGCGCAGGCAGTTCCACACCCCGACCGGCCCGATCGCCTCGGCTCTCGCCGACTCCCCTGAGCTCCACGCCCTCATCGAGAGCGACGCCTGCCCCGTCACCCCCGCGCGACGCGCGAACTACCTGTACTACGAGGCGGAAGGCCAGGGTATCGACCCCCACACCGACGACCACGACTTCCAGATCAACGTCCTCATGACACTGGAACACCGGCACACCCGGTGGCAACGCTCCACTTTGGTCCTGTTCCCGCACGGCCCGGACGACCCCCTGCGGATCCACCAGCGCCCCGGCGAACTGGTCTTGTTCTGGGCAGCCGCGGTCGTGCACGCCCGCACCAACGTCACCCAGGACGAGCGCGTCACCAACCTCGGCATCGGCTACCGACCCCGGTAACCGCTCCCGCCTTCGCCCTTCTGAAAAGCCGACCACAGCCACTAAGGGTCGTCTCGTACCGTTGTTGGCGTTGGCACCGGTGCGCGAACGCCGCGTCGACCAAGTCGCCATCGTCGACGGCACCCTGGTGCCCACCCGCGACCACCGGATCGCCGAGCGGTCGAAGAACTACCGCTACTCGACGAACCCGCGGGTGGCCATCGACGCCGACACGCGTCTGGTGATCGCCACCGGCGACCCGCAACCGGGCAACCGCAACGACTGCACCGTCTACCGCGAGTCCGGCATCGCCGACACCCTTGCCGGCGGACCGGTCATGGCCGACGGCGGCTACCAGGGCAACAAGGGCGTAATCACGCCCTACCGCGCGCCCCGCGACGGCACCGCGCTGCCGCGGTGGAAGGACGACCTCGACACCATCCACCGCGGCGTCCGCGCCCGGGTCGAACACACTCTCGCCCGCCTGAAGAACCGGAAATCCCCCGCGACTACCGCCGCGCCGGACACACCCTGGTCACCACCGCGGCAGGCACCGCCTTCCTCCACAACCCCACCATCACCAACTGACCAAAGCCCAACCAGGGGCACAACCCACAAGATCAGTTAGGAGACATCCCTTAGACCGCCGTCGCGGAGATCGCGACGCGAGCCCACGGGTTCCGGGCCGTCGCGGCGATGTCAACCGGAGTTGTCGTCCGACTTCGGTTGCGGCTGCCGGTAGTCGAGTTCCCGGCGGAGGGACGTGAGGTAGGCGCGGAACTCGGCGCTGTCGTGGATCTGCGCGGTGCGCCAGCGCGCGAGGTCGGCGGGGGTGGTGGCGCGGCCGGTGAGTTCGGTCAGGTGGGCGATGAGGTGGGCGTCGGTGTGGGCGGCGTCGAACACGGTTTTGTGCTCGGAGATCTCGAACTTCCGCATGAGGTCCATGCGCAGGGTGGAGTAGATGAAGGACTCCTTGCCGAACCGGTAGGACTCGGGGAGTTCCATCTGGGCCGAGCGGGGGCTGTGGTACCAGGACACGTACACGGACTGGTCGAACATGACGTACCGGTACACGGCTGTGTCGTCGTTGTAGAGGATCTCGATGGGGCAGATCTTGCGGCAGTCGAACAGGGACACGAGGTTCATCAGGAGCTCTTCCTCGAGGTCCCGTTCGATCCGGTCGATGGGCTGGCCCTGGGGTTTGAGCCAGGAGGCGCGGTCGGCGGCGCGGCGGCTGATCGCGCGGTGGTTCGCCGGGTTGATCATGGCGACGCGGATCTGCTGGGGGTGGTGGCGGGCGGCGAGCAGCCGGGCGGCGACGTAGCGGGCGCTGGGGCCGTAGAAGGCGAAGAACCCGGTCGCCTCCAGGTCGACCGTCATGTCCCCGTTGTACGAGTCGCCGAAGGTGTTGGTGGGGTTGAGGGCGTCGTACTGGCGGTTGGGCAGGAAGAGGTGGTTGGAGCGGACCATGCTCTGGGTGACCCGCTGGCCGAGCTCCTCGAAGCCCTCCGCGATGGTCTCCTGGGTGTTGCGGTCCTGGGTCCAGCTGGTCAGCGCCGCGAACATCAGCGCGAACACCACGCTGGCGAACAGGTTGAGGCCGACCGCCGAGTAGATCTGGGCCGCGGTGAGCCCCTTGTCCTGCATGGTGAGTATGACGCTGATCAGCAGGCCCACCAGGCACGCCGTGATGAACGAGTAGCGCACCAGGGTGCGGCGCAGGGATCGCGCGGACCGGCGGTCGTGGGTCACCGCGCCCCCAGCGCCCAGTCGACGGCGGCGGGCAGCGAGTTCACCACGGGCGCGCCGAGGTCGGCGAGCCGGGCCGGGCTCACCAGCGGCTGGTCGACCGGGTGGTAGAGCAGCGCGGGCACGCCGCAGGCCTCGGCGGCGGCCACGTCGTCGACGCTGTCGCCGACGACGAGCACCGAGCGCTCACCCAGCTCCCGCAGGTGCCCGCGCAGGTGGGGTTCCTTGCGTGGCGACTCGTCCGACCGCATACCGTCCACTCTGTCGAAGAACCCGGCGACCGCGGCGAACTGCGGCAGGGCCACCAGCCGGTCGTGCGGGAACATCGACAGCAGCGACTGGGTGCGCCCCGCGTCCCGCCACGCCGTCAGCGCCGCCACCGCCAGCGAGTGCAGCGCGGCGCGGTCGAGCAGGTCGGCGTAGGCGTGGTGGAAGTGCGCGGCGACGTCTCCTTGTTCCCGTGCGGTGAGCACCTTCCCCGCCAGTCGATCATAGAAGTCCGGGATCGGCCGGGTGAAGTGCTCCTGGTACCCGGCCAGGGTGATCGCGGGCAGCCCCGCGCGGGCGAACGCGGCGATGGTCGCGCGGACCATGGCGTCGCCGTCGTCGAGCAGCGTCCCGTTCCAGTCCCACACGATGTGGTCGACGCGCATCCGTCCCCCTCAGCCTTCTGCGATCATGGCCGGGTGCGCCGACCCCAGGCCAGGGCGACCGCCGCGAACACCCGCGGGTACGCGGGCGACGAGGTGGCGGGCTACCTCCGCGACCGCTACCACCGGTTGCGCGTCACCCTCGCGCTCGACCTGCTCACCGAGCACCTGCCCGCGGCCGCCACCGTGCTCGACCTCGGCGCGGGCGGCGGCGAGGTCTGCGCGCTGCTCGCCGGGCGCGGGTTGCGACCGGTCGCCTGCGACGCCGTGCCCGCCGCGCTCCACAGTGGATTCCCGGCGGTCCGCCTCGACGTCGGCGAGGTGCTGCCGTTCCGCGACCGCGCCGTGGCCGGGATCTTCGCCGGGGAGATCATCGAGCACGTCTACGACCCGGCGCTGCTGCTGGGGGAGTGCCACCGGGTGCTGCGGCCCGGCGGCGTGCTCGTGGTGACGACGCCGAACCTGGCGCCCGCCCAGGACCGGCTGCGGTTCCTGCTCGGCCGTGCGCCCCGCCAGGTCGACCCGTTCCACGAGTACCTGCGCCTGCACATCCGCCCGTTCACCTACCCGCTGCTGGCGACCGGGATGCGGTCGGTCGGCCTGGTCCCCGGCCCGCCGCGGTCGAACCAGGTCGTGTGGCGGACGCGGTTCGGCGAGGCGCGGTCGACGTGGCTGGCGCGGGTGCTGCCAACCCTGGGCGGGTCCCTCGTGGTCGCGGCGGTCCGGCCGTCCTGACCGGTCCCGCCCGCTCAGAACGGCTCCTCGAGCGGTACGGACCGCACGTCGCGCAGCACCGCGTCGAGTTCGCCGACCTCGAACCGGCACAGGCCGACGGCGTGCCAGAACTCGCCGCCGGTGGTGCCCTCGACCTTGTACCGGCCGTCCGGGGTGACCGCCGCCCACGCCTCCGGCAGGCCGATCATGGTCAGCCGCAGCGCTCCGGCGGGCACGTCCCACAGCCGGGTGGTGCCGTCGGCGGCGCCGCTGGCCAGGGTCGCGCCGTCGGGGCTGAACGCCAGCGACAGCACCCGGCGGGTGTGGCCCGCCAGGGTGCCCAGCGACTCACCGGTGACGCTCCACAGGTAGATGACGGCGTCGTCGCCCGCGGCGGCGAGGACCCGCCCGTCCGGGCTGAACGCGCCCGCCCACAGCCGCCCGCGCTGCGCGGCGAACCCGCGCAGCCGCGCGCCGTCGGACACCCGCCACAGCACCGCTTTGCCGTCGTTGCTGACGCTGGCGAGGATCTCGCCGTCGGGGCTGAACCGCACGTCGTAGACGCGGTCGTGGTGGCCGTCGAAGACGGTGCGGAGCCTGCCGGTGGCGCGCTCGAACAGGCGGACCTTGCTGTCGTCGCAGCCGGTGGCGACCCTCGTGCCGTCCGGGCTGAACGCGATGGCCCGCACGCGGCCCCGGTGTTCCCCCAGCGACAGCACCTCGCGGCCGGTGGCCTGCCACCACAGCCGCACGGTGTCGTCGTCGTTCGCGGTGGCCAGGACGTCGCCGTCGGGGGCGAACGCGCTGGCCCACACGTAGTCGGTCTCGACCTCCAGCTCCTGGTCGGCGCGCCAGCTGTTCAGCTGCCACACGTGCACGCCGCCGTCGTTGCTCGCCGTGGCCAGCAGCGGTTTGACGGGGTTGAACACGGCACCGGTGAGCTGGTCGTCGAGACCGGTGAGCGTCTTGACCTGCCTGCCGGTGCGCGGGTCCCACAGCCGGACCACGCCGTCGTTGCCCGCGGCGGCGAGCAGGTCGCCCGCCGGGTTGAAGTCGACCCGGGTCACCCGGCGACCGTGGCCGTGGATCTCGTACCGCTGCCTGCCGCTCACCGGGTCCCAGACGCGCACGGCGCTGTCGCGGCCCGTGGTCGCCAGCTGCGTCGAGTCCGCCCGGAACGCCAACGGCCACACGGCGCCGCGGTGCGCGTGCGCCTCGTGCAGCTCCTGCCGGGTCCCGGTGTCCCAGACCCGCAGCGTCCCGTCGCTGTCGCCACCCGCCACCAGCCGACCGTCCGGGCTGAACGCCAGGTGGTACACGGCGGGCCCGTGCCGGTACCGCAGCGCCTCGGAGGTGGGGGCGCCCGCGCCGGTCAGCCGCCACAGCCGCACGGAGCCGACCGTGTCGCCGCTGGCGAGGAGTTCGCCATCGGGGTGGAACGCGACGGAGTAGACGGACCCGGAGTGACCCTCGAGGCGGTGCGCCCGCTCACCGGTCTCGACGTCCCACAGCAACACCCCGGTGGGGCGACCGCCCGCGGCGAGCAGGCGACCGTCCGGGCTGAACGCGACCGTGTAGACGGAGCCGGGCGTCTCCAGCCGGTACCGCTGCGCACCCGAGGCGAGGTCCCAGACGCGCACGACGCCGTGCTCGTCGCCGGTCGCCAGCAGCCCGCCGTCGGGGTGGAAGGCGAGCGTCCAGACCCGCTCGCCGTGCCCGGCGAGCCGGTGGCGGGGTTCCCCGGAGGGCACGTCCCGCACGTGGACCACGCCCGCGCCGTCCCCGTACGCGACCAGCGCGCCGTCCGGCGAGAGCCGCAGCGGCCAGACCGGCGCCGCGTGGTCGGTGAGCACCGCGCCGGGCGCGCCGGAGGCCGGGTCCCAGTACCGGACCGACCCGTCCGCGGAACCGGTGACCAGCGCGGCCACCCCGAAGTCGACCGCGTACACCCGGTCCAGGTGCCCCTTCAGGGTGCGCAGCGGCAGCCCCTTCTCCGGGTCGCACACCAGCACGCCGCCGTCGCCGCTGCCCACGGCGAGCAGCGAGCCGTCCGGGTGGTAGGCCAGCGGGCGCGGCAACCGGCCGTCCTCGAAGCCGAACTGCACGCCGACGCCCGCGGGCCGCAGCCCGGTCAGCACCGGTCGACCGGGCGCCGCCGCGGCCCCGCGCAGCTCCGGCGCGGCGAACAGCCCCGGGTCGGCGGCCACGTTGATCAGCGCGGCCCGGGCCCACCGGCCACCGGTGACCACCACGCCGCGCAGGTCGGTCTCCAGCAGCCGGGCGCCGGTGAGGTCGGCGCCGGTCAGGTCCGCGTCCCGCAGCACCGCCCGGTCGAGCCGGGCGCCGCGCAGCCGGGCGCCGCGCAGCGTGGCCCGGCTGAGCTTGGTGCCGATCAGCAGCGCGTCGGTGAGGTCGGCGTCGGTGAGGTCGACGCCGCTGAAGTCGCGGTGGGACAGGTCCTCGCCGCGCAGCGGGGCGCCGCGCATGTCGGACTTCGCCGGGATGCGCAGCCGGTTGCCGATCCGCAGGGCGTTGGCCTCCGACACCGGGTCGCCCGCCGGTCGCGCGGCCCACGCGCCCAGCGACCGGGCGTCGCCGAGGTCGCAGAGGAAGTCGACGACCAGCTGGGAGAGCTTGCGCCTGCCCAGCAGCGCGCAGCGGCCGGTCTCGGCCAGCACGCGGGCGATCTCCTTGGCGACCAGCCACTCCATCACCGAGCTGTGGATGAAGCCGAACATGTCGTCGTCGGTGCGGACCAGCAGGCTCCCGGCGCCGAGGGCGTGCGCGGCCTGCGGTGGCGTCAGCGGCGCGTCGGCCAACCCGCTCAGCGCCTCGGCGACCTCGGCCACGTCGTCGAGGCGCAGCAGCACGTCGTGGGACTCCCAGACGCGCAGCGCCAGCGTGGTCACCGCCGACCACAGCTCGTCGACCGACAGCGAGGGCGGGGCGCCCTCCGCGTGCGCGCGGTCGTGCTCGAAGCGCAGCCACGAGGTCAGGATCTCCTGGTAGAGCCCGGCGGCGCTGATCGAGTCGCGCGCGGCGACGGCGGCCAACCGCTCGGGCGCCAACCCGGCGACGAAGCTGAGCATCCGCGGGTTGCGGGACAGGCCACCGAGGTCGTCGACGCGGCCGATCAGGTCGACCCGCTCGCGCGCCCGGTCGGCGTCGCCGTCGAACCGGTTGAGCAGGAAGTCGCCGATCTGCCGCTGGGTGAACTCCTCCAGCAGCAGGATCCGCCGCTGGGCCAGCACCCCGACCCGCTCGCCCAGCGCGGTCCGGACCTGCGCGTCGTTCTGGAAGTGCTGGGTGCGGCTGGTGACCACGATCTTGGCGCGGTCCTCGGCGGCGGCGAGCAGCGTGGTCAGGTGGTCGGCGGCGCGGTCGTAGCTGACCCGGCTGGCCAGCTCGTCGAACCCGTCGAACAGCAGCACGATCCGGCCTTGGCGCAGCAGGTAGCGGAACGCGCGCAGGTCGATCCGGGACTCGCCGTGGTTGGCCAGGTGCGCGGCCACCAGCCCGTCGACGCTGTGCGCCTTGTCCAGCGCGTGCAGCTCGATGAGGATCGGGGTGACGCCGGGCAGCGCGGTGGGCAGCGTCATCGCGAGCCTGCGCATGGCGAACGTCTTGCCCCGGCCGAAGTCGCCCATCAGCAGCACGAACCGGCCCTCGTCGCCCGCCAGCAGGTCCACCAGCTCGGCCACCACGTTGTCGCGCACGGCGGCGTCCGAGGCCGCGGTGCCCGCGGTCTCGCGGAACCGTTGCTGGACGTACAGGTCGGGCGGGTACACCCGGTCCTGCCGGAGGCGCTCGGTCTGCGCGGCCACGTAGTCGCGCAGGTCGAGCAGGCCCTGGAACTCGGTGAAGCTGCGGACCCGGACGCCGTCGCGCGCCGCCTCCGCGCGCAGCGTCACGCCGGGGTGCCTGCCCTGGTAGACCAGTTCGGAGGTCAGTTCCTCGTTGTTGCGCTGCCGGACGCGCACGAGTTCGGCCACGTCGTCGGCGGTCGGTTGCCCCACCAGCACGGCGACCAGGAACTGCGGCACCAGGTCGCCGTCGCGGTAGCTGACGCGCAGCACCGGCGGTCGACCGGGGAGCCGCCGGGTGCGCGCGCCGGGGTAGCGCACCTCGACGACCTCGGCGACGCGGCGCAACAACCGGTCGGCCGGGCTCTCCGCCGGTTCCTCCACGACGAGCTCGCGCCCCAGCCGCGGGCCCGAGTCCTGGTCGGCGGCGAAGGTCCGGTCCGCCGCGTGCCAGGTCCGCTCGATCCGCTCGACGCGCTCGGGGCCGCCGTCGCGGGGCAGGGTCCAGTTGTCGAGGCCGGTACGGGTCAGGCGCGCCAGGCAGGCGCCCTCCGCCGGGGACACGACCGTGAGACCGGACGGCAGCGGGGCGCTGTCGTGGTTCGTGGGGCCCCGGCCGGACAGCAGCAGGTTGAGCTGTCCGCCGATGGTCGAGTCGAGCGCCGCGGTGTCGGCGAGCGCCCACCCGGCGGGCTCGGTGGCGGGCGCGTGCGCGACGACCCCGATCCGCAGGTACCCGGATTCCACGAAGGGGGCGAGCGCGCCCGCGAACCAGTCCAGCTGCTCGGCGCCGACCTCACCGGGCGCGCCCGGGGTCAGGTGGGTGTGGGTGATGGTCGAGGTGAGCGCGGCGACGACGACCCGCAGGTCGGGCAGTTCGACCAGCGACCACGGCTGGCTCGCGTCGAACACCGGGGCGTCCACGCCCGCGTACAGCTCGCCGTGCAGCCGCTGGTAGTGCCGCCACTTGCGGAAGTACGGCGGTTCCGGGGTCAGGCCGTCGGCCCGGCAGTCGGCGAAGTACGCCTCGCACGCGGGCACCGTGATGTCGCCCGCGCCGGGCACGATGACCAGCCGGTTCGCCTCGACGCCGACCAGCGACCGCAGCCCGGTGAGGAAGCTCAACGCCTGCTCGAACTGCTCCCGCGTCCCGGACTCGGTGAGGCTGCCGCTGACCACGACCAGGTCCGGCGCGGGCAGGTCCGCCGCGCCGAGCCGGGCCAGACCGGCGTCGAGCGCGGCGAGGCGCGCCACCGGGTCGGCACCGCCGTCCAGCCCGAACCTCGGCGCCGCCACCTGCAACACCGACAGCTCGTGGCGCGTGGCCTGCGCGGCGGCGGGCGGGAACGTGGTCCCCCGACGGGGTTCGGGGATCCGCTCCGACGACGGCGGCGCGCCGGGGAACCGCGGGCTGCCCGCCTTGGCGCGGCCGGTGAGCGCGTTCTCCAGCCGGTGCAGCAGCCGGGCCCGGGCCGCCGCCGGGTCGTCGATGCCGACCAGGTCGACGAAGGTGATCGGGGCGAGCAGGCCCTGCGGGAACACGTTCTCCACCCGCACGGGCACCAGCAGCTTGGTCTCCGGCCGGTCGTGCATGGCCTGCAGCGCCGCCATCCACTCCAACCGGCCGTAGCGGGACTCCAGGTAGTTGCGGGACAGCACGGCGAGCACCGCGGACGACTCGCGGATGCCCCGGTCGATGAAGTCCAGGAAGTGCGTGCCCGGGACGAAGTCCCAGGTCTGGATCATCACGGCGTACCCGGCGGCCTCCAGCTCGTGCGCGATCCAGGTGGCCCACTCCTCGTCCAGCAGCGAGTAGCTGATGAAGAAGTCGACCGGCCCCGACCGCGGCGGGCGCGGCCCCCGCACCGGCGCGCGCTGCGCGGGCACGGCGGTGCCGGTCAGCTCCGCGACCGGGACACCCAGCGCCGCGGCGAGCGCGGTGAGGTCGTCCGGCGTGGCCGCCCGGGCACCCGACTCCAGGTCCGCCAGCGCTTCGGCGTCCAGCGGGGAGCCGAGGCCCGCGCACGCCGCGGCCAGCTCGGCGACCGTCCACCCGCGACGCTCGCGGGCCCGCCCGATCCGCGCCGCCGGTTCCGACTCGACCTCGCGCACCGGGCCTCCCACAGGTCGGCGGACAGCGGCAGGGGTGCCGCGCCGCCCCTGCCCGGTTATTCTCCGCCGCTCGCGCGCGAAGAATGGCTGTTGAGCCTACCTGTCGTATTCCCGCCGCTAGATCCCCCGATCGGGGAAACACCGAAAGGGGCGGTGCCGAACAAAGCGGTGCACGTCCCGTGCGGACTCATCCCGTATACCGCCAAACCGGGCAACACACCGGCGAACTCCGCTGCCGGCGGGAGTTCGGCGAGATCGACGCGGAAATCGGGATCGATCGGCCAGGCGAGGGTGACGTGCGGGTTGAACCGGTCGGCCGCGCCGCCGTCCCACACGTCGGTGATCTCGTCGTAGCCGTAGCGGGTGAGCTGGTCGCGGCGCACCCGGTCCTGCCCGGGGTCGGCGATCAACCCGGTGATCCGCTCGCCCGCCGGGTCGGTCTCCCGGAGCCTGCCGCGCCGCAACGGCTCCACGCGCGCGACCACCGCGCGCTGCAGGTCGATCCACTCGCGGCTCTTGCGGAAGTACAGCTCCGGCGCGCCCACGGGGTTGTGCCGGTAGTACTCGCCTTGGGCCGCGAGCAGCGGCAGCTCGGCCGCGAGGCACTGCGTGGCGGCCACCACCTCGGGGATCTCGGCGCGGTCAACGGCGAGCATGAACAGCGACACGTGCGGCTCGCACGGACCACCGGTGTCGAGCGGGTCGCCGAGCCGGAACCACGACGGGTGGCCCTGCTCGCGCATCCGCGCGGTCAGCATGCCGCTGAGGTCTATGGCGGCGCGGTTGAGCTCGGGGGGCAGGACCGCGACGATATCCACTGTCTCCATGGGCTCTCTCTCCGCCGGAGGGGAAACGCGGGTCAGGGTAGTGGGCCGGAACTCCGGTGGGCACCGCTTCCCGGGAGGTCGTGTTGCCACATTCGTGTTAACGCGGGATACAAATTGGTACATCCGTGGAAAGGGATAGCCCTTTCCGGTGACACCGCGCACCGTGTGGCAGCATGACGCGCATGTCCAACGGTTTGCGCAGACTCCACGTGTTGGACTGGATCGCACTGGGGTTGCTGCTGGTGGGTGTGGTCTGCGTGCTCACCGGGGCACTGCCGTACGACGACGCGACGGCCACGGTCACCAGGTTGGTGCCGCTGCTGCTGTTCCTCGGCAGCGTGATCATCCTCGCCGAGCTGACCGCGACCGCCGAGGTGTTCGACGTCGTCGCGACCCGGTTGTCCATCCTCGCCCGGGGCCACTACCCGCTGCTGTTCCTGCTGTGCGTCGCGCTCGCGGCGGGCACCACCATGGGCCTCAACCTGGACACCACGGCGGTGCTGCTGACCCCGGTGCTGCTGGCGCTGGCCGGGAAGCTGGCGGTGGCGCCGCTGCCGCTGGCCATGACGACGGTGTGGCTGGCGAACACGGCGAGCCTGCTGCTGCCGGTGTCGAACCTGACCAACCTGCTGGCCGCCAACCGGGTCGCGCTCGCGCCCGCCGAGTTCGCGGCCCGCATGTGGTTGCCGCAGCTGGCGTCGATCGTCGTGACGGCCGCGTTCCTCTGGATCTGCTACTGGCGGCGCGCCGAACCCGGCTACCGGGTGCCCGCGCGGCACGTGCCCGCCGACCCGGTGCTGTTCCGGGTGGCCGGGGCCGCGGTGCTGCTGTTCGTGGCCGGGATCCTGGTCGGCGTGCCGATCGGGATCGCGTCGTCGGTGGCGGCGGGCATCCTGGTGGTCGCGTTCGCCGCGCGCCGCCGCTCCGCGCTGCGGCCTGCCCTGCTGCCGTGGCGGCTGCTGGTGTTCGTGATCGGGCTGTTCCTGGTGGTGGAGACCGTCAACCGGCACGGCCTGTCCGACATCGTGCACTCGCTCATCGGGTCGTCCGACGGCGCGGAGGGCGCGGCGAGGGCCGCCGGGACGGGGGCGGCGCTGTCGAACCTGGTGAACAACCTGCCCGCGTACGTCGCCGGGGAATCGGTTGTGCCGGTGGACAACCACAACCAGCTGCTGGCCCTGCTGGTCGGCACCAACGTGGGGCCGATCATCACGCCGTGGGCCTCGCTCGCGACGCTGCTGTGGTACGAGCGCTGCACCGCCGCGGGCGTGCGGGTCCCCATGGGCCGGTTCGTGTGGACGAGCGCGTGCCTCGCCGTCGTCGCCCTGGCCGCGACCGTCGCCACCCTCCTGGTGACCTAGTCACACCCGGTGCGCCAGCGAGGTGACCACGGCGGTGGCGGCCGAAACGGTCTCCGCGCGCCCGCAGAGCTGC
This sequence comes from Actinokineospora auranticolor, assembly GCF_041897805.1. Taxonomy (GTDB): domain Bacteria; phylum Actinomycetota; class Actinomycetes; order Mycobacteriales; family Pseudonocardiaceae; genus Actinokineospora; species Actinokineospora auranticolor. The sequence goes on along the minus strand of NZ_CP154825.1, from coordinate 5,825,593 downwards.
CTGCGCACCCGGTGGCTGGTGGTCCGCAGCCCGCCGAGGGAGAGGTCGGCGGCACCGGGCGCGGTCCGGCCGAGGGCCACCGTGGCCACCAGGCTCGCGGAGTCGGGGACCACGGTCTCGTGGAACACCCCGGCGGCCAACGAGTACCGCTCACCCGCCCGGTGCGTCGTGTCCGTGACGACTTCGGCCCGCACCAACCGGTCCGTGGCCTCGATCGAGTCGCCGTCGCGGCCGCTGAGCACCCGGAACACCCGGTGCGTGACGGGCCCGGCGTCGTCGAGGACCAGGGTCTGGTTGCGCAAGCCGCCGACCAGCACCCAGCTGGACAACTCCCAGCTGTGGCAGTGGGTCGGGGAGGTCGTGGGCCGCTCGTGCCCCCGCCCCGGCTGCCAGAGGTGCACGCACACCCCCGCGTCCCCGTGCCGGTAGACGGGCAAGCACAGAAACCCCAGTGGGTGCCGAACCGCGTCGACCGCCAGATCACCCGCGATGACCCCACCCAGCGCCGAACGCGCCCAGCCGACAACCCGCTCGGCCTCACCGCGCTCGATCGCCCCGGACAACTCGCTGTACAGCGCCATGGGCACGCCCCGGAGTTAGGCTCAAGTGCCGAAGAAGTCTAGCAATGGGCACACCGGTGTCGGAAAGGTTCCGACCGGGTTGTCCACCTTCTGTCCCGCACCTCCTCTGGACCCTCCAAGCCCTCGTCCGGGCCCTCGCCGCCCTCACCATCGCCGCCTACACCGGGCTCGACCGCGAAACCACCTACCCGACGGACGGGTGTAGCGCGATCAGCCGCCGGGGCGATCACCAGGCATGAGCGTCGAGCCGGGAGCCGAGGAACCAGGGCGCTTGGCCAACAGCTTCGTCGGTACCGCCGACGTCGTCTTCCAGGCCCGGGACATCTACGGCGACGTGCACATCCACGCCATGGACGGCTACGTCCGGGCGAGCCGCTCCCAGCTGCGCTCCGACATCCCCGACTTCACCGACCGCACGCGCGAAGTCGCCGAGTTGACCGCCTTGCTGGACAACGGAAGCAACGTCGTCTGCGTGTGGGGGACCGGCGGAACGGGGAAGTCGACCCTCGCCGTGCGCATCGGGCACCTGGTGCGCGAGCGGTTCCCGTACGCCCAGCTCTACGTCGACCTCCGCGGCGCCGACGCGCACCCGGTCGACCCCGCGGCCGTACTAGGCCGGTTCCTGCTGGTGCTCGGTGTCTCGGCCCGCGACATCCCGTCCGACCTCGGCGCGCGGGAAGACCTGTACCGAGCGGCACTCTGGGACAAACCGGCGCTCGTAGTCCTGGACAACGCGCATTCCGAGCGGCAGGTCCGCCCACTGCTGCCCGGAACCGGCACAGCACGCGTGCTGGTCACCAGCAGGCAACCGATGCAGGGCCTCGCGGGCACGGAGTTCGTGGAACTCAAGGAGTTCGACCCGGCCTCCGCCACGGAACTGTTGCGGCGCACCAGCAGAACCGCCGACGCCCTCGACGACCTCGCCGGGCTGTGCGGCCACCTCCCGCTCGCCCTGCGGATCGTCGGCGTGAAGCTTAGGCTCGGATCGACCACCGCGGTCCGCCGCGACCTCGCCGACGCGAGCAGACGACTCGCTGTCCTGCGCGCGGGTGACCTGAGCGTGAGAGCGAGCATAGCCGTGAGCCACGGCCCGCTGCCGGAACCGCTGAAGCGCTGCTTCCGCCTGCTGAGCCTGATCCCGGGAGCCGACTTCGCCGAGGACGCGGCGGCGGCCGCGCTCGGCATGGCGGGCCCCGAGTTGACCGAGGCCGTGCGGGAACTGGCCGAACAGCAACTGCTGGAGTGGACGACACCCGACCGACTGCGGTTCCACGACCTGCTCCGCCTCTACGCGCGCGAGGAGGCCGAGCGGTCCGAGCCCCCGGAGGTATGGGACGAGGTAGCGCTCCGGCACGTCGAGTGGTGCCGGGCCCGCGCGCAAGAACACCGCGACAACGCGCTGAACGAGGAGTGCCCCACCGCCGCGGGACTGAGGTGGTTCGACGTCGAGTCGGCGAACGTCCTGGAAGCCCTGGAATCGGCCTTCCGGCTCCAGGCCTGGACTCCCGCGTTCCGACTCGCCATGGCGGTGCAGGACTTCCTCCGCTACCGGGGTCTCCTGCGGGAGGCCGCCCACGTGCTCGGCCGCGCGGCGGACGCGGCACGCGGAGCGGGCGAACCCGATGACGAGCGCTTCGCGCTGGTATACCTCGGTATGGTGCTGGTCGAGGACGGCCGGACGGCGGAGACCCCGGCCCTGTACGAACGCGCCCTGGCCCTGCCCGGCAGTGACGTCGAACGGTGCTGGACCCTCACCCACTACGGCATCGCCCTGACCCGCATGGGCCACCCGGACGAGGCGATCACCAGAATCTCGGAAGCGTTGGCCGCCACCACATCCCGCGCGGACGGGACGGGTGAGGCCTGGGCCTCGACCCACCTCGGCAACGCCTACCGCGCGGCGGGCCGCCCCACCGAGGCGGTGGCCCTGCTCCAAGGCGCCCTCGACCACGACCGCGCCGACCACGGCGACCGCGAGATCGGCTGGATCCTGGTCTACCTGGCCGACGCCCTCGCCGACGTGGAACGCTGGGCGGAAGCGGAGGCGGCGCTGCGCCGCTCGCTGGAGCTGGGTCGAACCCTGGGCGACCTGAACCGCCAAGCCTGGGTCCTGCACCACCTCGGCGAGTTCCACGCCCGCCGCCGACACTGGCCGGAACTGGCCGACACCACCCGCCAACTCGAAACGGTCGCCAAAGCCATGCACAACGAACGCTGGCTGGCGATCGCCGCCGAACTGGTGGCCCGCCACCCCATCGCGTCCATCACCATCACGAACCAGCCACCCGACGAGCCACCACCCCGCGAACCCGACGACTGAGCCCGAGCCCCACTCCCAGCGAACCCCGCGGGCGGTGGTCCAGGACGCGGGGGAGTGCGAGCTCGACGCGCTAGTCGGTCGAGAGGCCCAGTCTCGCCGCGACCACCGGGCTGAGCGACCGCCCGAACGGCAGGCTGATGTGGTTCGCGTCGTAGTACACGGGGACGCCGCCGATGACCGCGTAGCACTTGGTGGGGTCGCAGAAGCTGTCGGTCGTGTCGATGAGCGAGACGTCCGGGTCGGGGGTTGTTCGGGCTACCTCGGTGAGGGGGTCGGCGGGTTGGGCGTCGGCGCGGTCGACCGCGCAGGTGAGCGGGTCGCGCGGGTTGAGGGCGACGCAGTCCGGCGCGCGGACCGCGCCGTTGAGCGGGGGGTCCGCCAGCACGTGGACCTTCGCGCCGAAGCCGGTCCACTCGCGCCAGAAGGGGGCCGTGCCCTCGCGGTAGTAGTCCACCTGGGAGAGGTTCCGCTTGTCGTGGGCCAGTTGCCTGCGGGCGTAGAACGACACGAACACCCGCTCGGGCCGGTCCGCGCGGATCAGCCCGTTGATGTCGTCGACCCACTGCATGCAGCCCTCGGCGAACCGACGGTCGTCGCCGCCCTCGAAGCCGACGTACGGGATCTTGGCGAACGGGCAGCCGCCCAACCGCCCCAGCATGAGCTTCCACTTCTGCGCGCGGGCGATGGGCAGCAGGGCGCCCAGCCACTGCTCGGCGTGCGAGTCGCCGACCAGCCACACGACGGTCGGATCCGGTGTGGGGCCGCTGAAGTCGCACACGGCGGTGGTCGCGGTCTCCCCGTCGGTCGGGAGGATCCTCTTGTAGTCGCAGACACCCAGCCCCGCGCGCCACGGGGCGTCGTCCACACCGATCGGCAGCCGGGCCGGGCCGTACGGGTTCTCGCACCCCGCCGCCATCGCCGCCGCGCCCGCGCAGTGCGTCGGCTCCACCCGCCGCTCCTCGGACGCCTGCGTGACGTGCCGGTCGTACGTCCACACCAGCAGGCCAGCCACCAGGGCGACCGCGGCCATCCCGGCGACCATGGCGGCGAAGTTGGCCCCCGTCCGCAGTTTCGCGCCCAGCGCGATGCCCCGGTCCTCGACGAGGACCTTGGACAGCCAGGCCAGCACGATCGCGACCACCAGGATCCCCACCTGGTGGAAGCCGCGCAGCGCGCCCTTGTCCAGCGTGTCCGCCAGGGCGAAGGGCGCGAGGACGACGAGCGGCCAGTGCCACAGGTACAGCGAGTAGCTGATGCCGCCGAGGAACTGGACCGGCGCGGACGCGCTCAACGCGGTGTGCCACTGGCGTTCGCCGCCGTTGCCCGCGAGGATCACCAGCCCCGTCCCGACGGTCGGCAGCAGGGCCGCGTACCCGGGGAACGGCGTCGAGTGGTCGAACAGCGCCGCCGCCCCGCAGATCATCGCCAGTCCGGCGAACGCGGCGAGGCCCGCCGTGACCCGGGGGAGGACGAGCCGGGTGCCGCCGAGCGCGATGAGCGCGCCGAGGGCGAACTCCCACACCCGGGTCGGCGTGACGAAGTACGCCTGGCTCTTCGACACCTCCGTGAAGAACACGCAGAAGGCCAGCGACGCCAACCCGATCGCGGTGATCCCGACGACCTGGGCCCGGCGCCGCCGGACCTTGAACAGCAGCAGGAGCAGCAGCGGCCAGCACAGGTAGAACTGCTCCTCGACCGACAGCGACCAGTAGTGCTGCGCCAGGCTGGCCACGGCGGTGAACGCGGAGTAGTCGACCGAGTTGACCGCCAGCAGCCAGTTCTCCACGTACAGGGCGCTGGCCAGCGCCTCGTGCGCGTTGGTCTTCCACCGCAGGTAGGGCAGGAGGAAGTACGCCGCGATGAGGCTGACCACGAGCACCAGGAGCGCGGCGGGCAGCAGTCGACGCACGCGCCGGGCGTAGAAGCGCCCCAGCCGAACCCGCCCGGTGCGCAGGATCTCCCGGTCGAGGTGGGAGGTGATCAGGAACCCGGAGATCACGAAGAACACGTCGACGCCGACGTACCCACCGGTCAACGCAGAGGGCCGCAGGTGGTTGACGACCACCACCATGACCGCGACCGCCCGCAGCGCCTGGATGTCGGTCCGAAAACCGCGTTCCCTCGGTACACCCACCGCAGCGGACCTGACCGCGGCTTCCGGGCCCTGGTGTGTCTCCGCTCCCATTGGTTCCCCATGTCAAGTCTTGCCGGTGGGGGGCACAGCCTAAGGGAACGCGCGGCGAACGGAATTCCGACCCGCCCAACAAAATGATCACAGGACGAGCCACCCATCATCGGTCACCCATATGACGGAGCGCAACCACGCGGAAGAGTAATGGCGCCTGGCGTTGGGTGTATCGACTGGCACCCAAAGTGACGAAAGCCTGCTGCGGCGCCCCGATCGTGAGAGTTCGCCGTCCCATCATCGGCCCCGGACCAGCCGTTACGTCGAGCCGGAACCCCAGCGCCGCCGATAGGTCACATCATTGACCGACCACACCGGTCGAGCACCGGAATCGGCACACCCGCAAACACCCGACCGCCGTCATCGGGAGGTCGACCGGCCACATCGATTTTCGCTGGCGACGCCCCAATTCTCGGCACCACGGACCTTTGGGGATCACCGGGAACGCGGCCGCCCACCTTTGGGGGTCACCAGGAAACCCGCCACCGAGATGACGAAGAACGGTGACGGTCCCAGCAGAATCCCCGCGACCAGACCCCACCCGGTCAACACCCACCCGACCACCGCGGGCACCCGCGCGCCGATCCGCCCCAGGTGCCAGATCAGTCCGCCGAGCAAGACCAGCGGCACCGCGAACCCGCCCGGTCCGGACCAGAAGGTCGCCGTCTCCGCCCCGCCCCCGCCCCCGCCCGGGAACGGCACCACCGACCACAGCCCGTCCCGCACCCACCCGCGCACGCTGGGCCACGCCAGGACCGGCACCAGCGCCGCGTGCCCGATCCCGAGCGCCACGAGGATCCCGCCCGCGACCGCGTACCGACCGGCCGCGGTCCGGCCCGCCTTCACCTGCTCAGCCACGCGCGCTCCCACTGCCGGGTCATCGCCGGGTACACCACGAGGTACCGGAACGGCGCGATGGCGGTCATGTAGGCGCGGCCCCACCACCCGTTGGGCTTGACCAGCACCGCCATCCGCAGCTCGTACTCGCCGTCCGGCCGCCGGACCCAGCCGAGGTGCATCACCGTGTGCACGGTCTTGTTCGCCAGTTCCCGCGCGCACTCGTTGTCGAGCTCGTACACCGCCTTCAGCGGCATCGACGCGCGGTCCTGCCCGCGCGGGGCGTCCCGCAGGTCGCCGGGCATCCGGTCCCGCAGCGAGGTGACCCGGCCGCCGACGCCGTGCGACTCCCGGTCCCAGCCGAACACCGCCCCGAGCTTCCAGCGCGCCTTGAACAGCAGCCGCACCAGCGGCGGTCCGTCGAAATCCAGAGCGCGCAACGCCGCCAGCATCGTCGGGAAGTCGTCGGGACCGGCGCCGGGCGTGCGGAACGCCCAGGTGTCCTCGACGCGGAAGTCGGCGGTCATCTCGTGGATCCGCCACGGCTGCGCCACGTGGTCGGCTGTGTCGAGTCGGGTCATCGCCCCCACTTTCTATGTTGACCAACACAGAAGATGCTATCCAGCAGACGAACGGTAGGATGGCCGTTGTGACCCGAAGCACCCGACGCGCCGAGACGACCAGGGAGAGCCGCAGGCTGCTGCTCGAAGCCGCCACCGCGCTGTTCGCCGAGCGCGGCTACCGGCGGACGACCTTCGAGGACATCGCCGCGCGGTCCGGTGTCAGCCGGGGGTCGATCCCGTGGCACTTCGGCAGCAAGGAGGGCCTCTTGGCGGCGGTGGTGGACGACATCGTCGTGCACCTCGCGGCCGTGGCGGGATCCCTCGACCCCGGCACGGTCGACCAGGTGCTGGACACCCTCACGGCGTTCACCCGGGCACCGTCGACCGGCCTGTTCGCCAAGCTCATGGTCGAGGCGGACGACCCGGAGTCGCCCTTGCGCGAGACGTACGCCGGCCTGCACGACGCGCTCCGCGTCCAGGTCCGCGCGTGGGTCGCCCGCCTCCCGCTCCCCGAAGGCGTCGCCGCCGAGGAACTGGGCACCGTGCTCCTGGGTGCCGTGATCGGCATCCACCAGCAGTGGCGCGTCGCCCCCGGGGCCGTGGACCTCGACCGCACCTACGCGACGTTCGCGGCTTTGCTGCGGTCCGCGGGCATCACCGCGCCCGCGGACTAGACACCGCTCAGAACAGGGTCGCGGGTTCCAGCGGCTCGGGCTCGGGCAACGGGTCGAGGTCGGGCACGAGCGCGCGCACGTCGTCGTGGAACCGGCGGGCGAGGGCGGGTGCCTCGTCGTTGTCGGGGGTGTGCAGGAAGACGGTCGGCGACCGGCCCTCGCGCAGCCACTCGGCGACCACCTCGGTCCACGGCCGCCACCCCTCGACGGTCTCCTCGACCGAGTCCCGGCCCAGGTACCGGACGACCGGCCGGTCGGTCAGCGCCCGCGTCCGCCGCGGCAGTCGGGGTTTCTTGGCCCAGGCGTCCTCTTCGGCCGCGCTGGTCGGCGGCCGTTGGAAGAAGACCGTGGTGTCGAAGGGAACCCACTCGGCGTCCGCGTGGGCGAGCGCGGCCTCCAGCGTCGACGTCGAACCCGCGTCGGTGAAGAACCCGGGATGGCGGACCTCCACGGCCCGCCGGCGGGCGGCGGGGAGCCTGCGCAGGAAGCGGCCGAGGGTGTCGACGTCCGAGGGCCCGAACGACCCGGGCAACTGGGTCCACAGCACCGCCCGCTCGCCCAGGGGTTCGATCGCGTCCAGGAACGCCCGCATCTCGACCTCGACCCCGACCAACCGGCGCTCGTGCGTGACGACCTTGGGCAGCTTGACCACGAACCGAAACCCGGGATCGGTCTGCCGCGCCCAAGCCACGACGGTCTCCCGCGCGGGCGTCGCGTAGAAGGTCGTGTTGCCCTCGACCGCGTTGCACCAACCGGCATAGGCGCGCAGCCGCTCCTTGGCGGGCAACGACGGCGGCAGGAACCGGCCCGGCCACGTCTTGTGGGTCCACATCGCGCACCCGACGTGCAGACGTGCCACTCCGTCCTCAACTCCCCTCGATCGCGGGTGACGATAACCTGATCAACCCATCGCGCCCGCGCCGGCCGGTACCCGGGCGTTCGATCAAGCTCACCGACCCGCGCACCCCGCGGGCGTACGCGCACCCGCTGCGCACGCGGCTCATCGGGCCGCTGCGCGGCGACGGGCCGATGACCGCCACCCAGGCCGCGGCCCGGCTCGGCGACACCGTGCCCAACTGCTCGTTCCACCTCCGGCAGCTCGCCAAGTACGGCTTCGCCGAACCGTGCCCCCGGGGCCGACGCCCGGGAACGGCCCTGGCGGGCCACCGCGCGGAGCACGTCCTGGGACGACGACTCCGACGACGTGGCCCCGCGGGCTCAGTCCACATCGCCGCAACCCCAACGACAATGCTCGCCGCAACCACCGCACTCGCCCGCACCGTCAACTACGGCATCCGACCAATCGGCGCCCTCATCGGCGGAACCCCGGGCGCCGCCACCGGCGTCCGCCCCGCGCTCTGGATCGCCACCCTCGGCGCCCCTTGGGTCGTCTTTCTCCCGTTCGCACCATGCGAACGCTGCCCGAGGGATGACGTACGCCCGGCTCGCCGGACCGCGCGGTCGCTTTCGCCGCGACCGCCCGGTGTGCCGCCTCCCGACCGCCGCCGGGTCTCGATCGACCCGACCGGAACGCGCCGCGTCCGCCCGCGGTGTCGCCGTGACGCGGAAAACCGACGCCATAAGCACGTTCTCGGCTCTGGCAGGATGGTGCCATGGAGAGTTCGCACCTCAGCCGCCTGGCCCAGATGGACACGGACGGTCTCTTGGAGCTGTTGGCGAGCCAGGTCAGTCCGCAGGTCACCCCCGGTGAGCCGGAACGGCGTCGCAAGTTCGCCGAGGTGTGGTTCGAGAACCGCAAACGTCAGATCCGCGGTGTCCTCTGCGCGGACGGCAAGAGCAAACTCGCCGGGCTGGACGACGCCGGGGACAAGTCGGCGTTGGTCGGGGCGGTCGCCGACCTGTTGGCCGCGCACTTCTCCGGTCCGGTCGTCTTCACCATCGCCGCCCTGTCGGTGCGCGTGGGGCTGACCCGACTGTGCGCGGGTGGCGATGAGTGAGGCCGAGGAGCTCTACTCGGCTCTCAAGGAGGGTCTGGAACCCCCGGGCACCGTCGGCGGCGACGAGGTGGCCGCGCGCGAACTCGGCAGGCGGGTCGAGGCGAATCTGCTGTCCAAGGTCTGGTCGTCGGCCGAGTGGGGCCTGCCCGAGGGCGCGCGGGACATCACCTTCACGTTCGAGGAGCCGGTCGCGCAGTCGATGCAACAGGGCCTCTGGGACAGTGTCCTCGAGTTCATCGAGGCGGCCGATGTCGAGCCGCTCACCGAGCGGACCATCGTCCGCACGCTGGACCTGCGCTCCGCCGACGCGTTCGCGACCTCGGCCGGGGACGAGCACCTGATCGTGGTCAACAGCACGTTCCACGACGTCGTCTACAACTTCGCGAAGCTCGCCGCGATCGGCTCCGACCCGCGGCCCGCCGACGGCGTGGCCGACCCCACGTGGCGGCGGGGGCCGTCCGGCGCCCGGTACGACGTCATCGGCAGGCTCCTGCGGCTCATGCTCGGCCTCCTGCGCTGGAACGGCGAGTTCACCCTCGCCGTCCGCGTGAGCTGCCCGCTGGACCTGACGAGGGCGGCGGCTCAGCTGACCGAGTTCATCCAGGCGTCCGTCCTGGCGCACGAGGCCGGGCACATCGCGCTGGGCCACCTGCGGACGAGCACCCGCGGCCTCCACGTCGGCGGGCACGAGGCGCCGTTGGTGGACCTGGACCACACCCTCGAATACGCCGCCGACGTCTACGGGGTGACGGTGCTGGCGAGACTGGTGGCCGACCGGTTCGCGGGCACCGGGCGGGCGGTCGACGACGCGCTCGGCGAGGTGCTCTACTGCCAGCTGCTCCTGCTGGACCTCTACCAGGACGCCTTTTTCGTGGTCCCGGCGGCCAGCCACCCGACGCCCGTCGAACGCCTGGCCCACCTCGGTGACCACCTCCCGGCCTGGACCCTGGGGATCGATCCGCAGGACTTCGACCCTCGGCGGGCGAACTTCGTCATCCCGGTCATCGCGGCGGCCGAGTGCCGGGACGCCCGGTCCGGTGCGGACGACCCGTTCGAGGTGTTCATGGCGGATGTGCTGGCGGCGCCGTACTTCACCCTCACCCCGCAGTACGCCAGTCGGGACGGCCTTGAGATCCTCATGGGGATCGACCACGCGGAGAACCTGCTCGGCGCCCCCCGGCTCGACCTCCTCACGACGATCGCCGAGCGGTTCCTGGGCGCCCCGCCGCTCACCGCGGTGCCCGGTGACCTCGTCGGGAGGCTGCGGGCGGTCCTGACCCCGGAGGCGGCGACGGTGGACACCGTGACCGACGTCCCCGGGTTCGTGGACGCTCTCATCGCGGGCGAGGTCGGCGCGGCGCTGGTGATGAGCGGTGCGGAGCCTTTCGCGTCCATTCGGGACAAGTGCTGGTCGCCCGCGCCGGGCACCCCCTTCCACCGGTGGTGCGCGCCGTTCTCCGCCATCGGTGACTTCGAGCTGAGGATGGCGCTCGTCGCGTTGTCGTTCCATGTCGCGAGGGCGGGGGAGACCCGGGTCTGGGTCCTCGGCGGCGGCGCCCAGCACGAGCTGGGATCGTGGGTGACCGAACGGATCGCCCTCCGGGGAACCGGGCGGGCCTGACTCGGTCTACTGCCGACTCGTCCACAAGGGACACCCGATCCGGGTCGTCGAGGACCGCGTCGCGGGCCGGCAACCAGGCGCCGTGCCTGGCGGCTTCCACAGCGTACCGGAGAAAGCCTTGGAGCCCGCGTAAACTAACCGCCAGGGCATTCGTTATCGCCACCGCTGTGTTCCTGGCAGACCGGCCAGTCGCTCGTGGGCTCCGGCGGCGGGTGGTGACGGGCGTTGAGCGTCCTTTCGTACCCGACAACGGACACGCTCAGGAACAAGGCGATCCCGAAGACAACCGCGGGCACCTTCCGCCGGGTGACCGCGGCCAACAGCACACCCACCAACGGAAGCGCGACAGCGACGATCTCGGTCCACATCACCATCGAGTCGCGTCGGGCGACCTCGGCCGCACTGGCCATCCCGGTGAACGGCATGGCGAACACCGCCCGCAAGAACAGCAGCGGGACACCGAACAGCCAGGCGAAGAACAGCAACACCCACACCAACGGCAGCCAGTCGAAACGCTGCTCCGGCCGTGTCTCAGCGGTCACCCCACCAGGATGACCGCTCCCGCGCCCCGGCGTCGGGAGTCGGCGGCGAGGTAGGCCGATCGTTATCCGGGACCAACCGCGATCCGCTTCACCACCAACCAGTCTTCACACCGGTTGAGCTCGCTTCGGTGTCGTCACTGTCGAGAGAACCCCTGCTCTGCCTACCTCCGCGGCAGCCGCGCGACCCGACCACGGACGCCTGGTGACCTCCGGAGTCACCAGGATTCATCGCCTTGCAGGACGATGGTCACGTCATCGGGCTCCCTGGAGCCGTCTCCGAAGACCTCGACCTCGTTCTCGACATTGGGGACCGGGATGATCAGGCGTACCGTTTCGTCGGGGTCCGCGATAACAAGGGAAGCAGCGGGTAGCGTGAGCCGGTCGGAGTACATGAGCACCTTGCCCTCCGGCCGGTAGGGCCCCTGCACGCACCGCACCGTCGCGAGACCGCAGGCGGCTTGACGGACCAGGACGTGCAATGAGTCGCGTCCGCCGTGCACTGCTTGGGTTCCAGGGTTTCAGTCGTCGTGGGTGTCCGAGCTGCCTGGGGCGCGCGCGATGACGAGACCGTGTGCGAACTCCGCGGTGCAGGCAGCGAAAAGTCTCATGAGTCCACCTATGTGCGAGCGGGTATGGCGGGACGGATGGTATCCGTCGCGATCACCGGACTCCTCCGCTCGCGCCAACACATCTCAGGCGAACGCGGTTCAAGGCGGTTTGGCAGGCGTTTGCTCCCGGGACGCCCCGACTGATTGCACCTGTCCGTTGCGCCGAACGTTGGAGCATCGCGTAAAACGGCGCCGTTGGGTGTAACCCCGGCGCGTATCCCCGTGGCGAGCCCCGCGGTGTCGTCCGAACCGCGGGTGTCGGCCTACCTCCGGGAAGGGATATTGCGATGAGTCGCAGAGCGAGAGTGGGGCGCTTCACCGTTTCCGCGGTCATCCTGGCCGTTGGTTGTCTCCTCGCGAGCACAACCTCCTCCGCCACCGCCACCGCCACCGCCACCGCCGCCGGTTCGGCGGTGAAATGGCACCCAGGGCACTACATCACGAGCGACTGGTGGCACAACGCCGGTACTCCGGCGAGCATGGCGAGCAGCGAGTTGCAGGTGGTCAACACCTCGCCGAACCTGAGGGGCTGGAAGGGCAACTACTACTGGGCCGCGCTCGAGACCGGCAAAGGGGTGTACGACTTCTCGGTCATCGACGCGGAGTTGGCGCGGCTCAACCAGGGGAACCCGGTGCCCCGCAAGAAGCTCATCATCGGGCTCTCCTCCAGCGGCTTCCTGCGCACGCACGACCAGGACCCCGGCGGCTTCCTCAACGCCGTGCTCCCGAGCTACCTGACCACCGACACCACCTACGGTTCCGCCCCGAAAGCAGGCACCAACGGCTGGTGGTACGGCGGCAGCGGGTTCGCCATCACCGCCGCCGTCTGGCGCCAGGCGGTGACCGACCGCGTCATCGCACTGCTCCAGGCACTGGGCGCGCGCTACAACAGCAACCCCGACGTCGAGGGCGTCGTGTTGACCGAAACCGCTTCCCAGGTGGGCGAAGGCGGCGGCTACAACGACAACACCCTGCTGAGCCAACTGGAACGCACCCTGACCGCCGCCACGGCCGCGTTCCCCAACACCAACGTCGTCATCGAGAACAACTTCCTGGGCAACCAGCCCAACACCAGCGCGCTGGTCCTGTTCCAGAACTCGCACCGGGTCGCGGAGAGCGGGCCGGACCTGTTGGGCAAGACGGCGGCCGACAAGACCTCGCCGCCCAAGGAACTGACCTGGGGACAGCAGTGCGTCACGGGCTACCCCGGGACGGGGTGCGCCAACCTGACCGGCAGCATCGCCGTGATCCAGAACGTCGACGAACCCGAGCTGCTCGGCACCCAGTTCCAGGGCGCGGGCGCGCCCTTCACCCCGCTCGACATCTACCACAACGGCGAGGACTACCTGCACGCCAGCCACCTCATGTGGACCTACCTGGTCGGCAGGCCGACGAACAACTGGCCCACCATCGCCGCGATGGTCGACACCCACCCCATCCGCTACACGGCATGCCCCACGAGCTACCCCGGGTGCGACACCCGGTGAGCGGCACTCGTCTCCCGCCAGGCGAAACCCGGTCGGCGTCGGCCAACCGGCCGAATTCCGTTCGGCTGCCCCGGCTCGGGCGGGCGAGCTGGGACGATCTTCGCCGTGACGAAGAAGATGTGGTTGCTCTCGGGTGCTGTCGTCGTCGTGCTCGCCGCGGTCGTGACCCTCGTTCTCGTGCTCACCAGAGCACCGGACACCAGTACGCCGAAGGGCGCGGCCGAGGCGATCGTCGAAGCGTTCGGCGACAAGGACAAGCAGGCGCTCGCCGCCGTTTCGTGTCCCGGCGCCGCGCACCCGCTGGAGTTGCCCGCGCCGTCCCCGATGGTGGGCGCCGACCTGGGTGACGTGCGGCTGGCGAGCCCCGACGAGGCGGTCGCGGACGTCACCATCAGGTTCACCGACTCGTCGCGGCAGACCCAGATGGGGCTGGCCAGGGAGAACGACAGGTGGTGCCTCACCTGGTTCGGTCCATGACCACGAACCGCCGCGCCCGCCCCGTGCCGCGGCGCGGGGCGGGCGCGATCGCCGGCGGCTGACACGATCGAGTGACGTAACATGTACGGCCACGCGGTCGACGTACAGGCATCGTCGATCGCGAGGAGGAGCGCGCATGGCCGCGACCGGCCCGGCCTCGGGCGCCCGGCTCTTCCTGGGGAACATGCTGTGGCGCGAACGGGACGCGGACCAGCCGGAACCGGTGGTGGCGCTCCTCGGCCCGCGAGGCGCGGGCAAGAGCACGGTGCTCACCGCGGTCTCGCGCGAATGCGGCGGCACGGTCGTGCACGCCACGCTGGACTTCGCCGAACGGGACCTGGCCGACCCGATCGCCGCGGCGGCGTTCGCGGCCTTCCTGTTGATGCGGGACTGGACGAACCTGCGGGTGCGACCGACGTTCCACCGGCTCGGCCTGGCCCTGCTCGCGCTCAACGAGCCGCTCGACCACGACCGCCGCGTCGCCGAGGAGCAGATCCAGGCGCGGATCACCGAGTACGCCAAGCGAACCCGGGTGGGCCGGGCGACCGGCGGTGTGCCGGACCTGCTGTTCAACGCCGCCCAGGTGGCCGCCGCCGTCGGCGGCATCGCGGACACGCGGACCACCGAGGTGCTCAACCAGCAGAGCAAACCGGTCATCGGCGCCCTGCTGCGCGGACTGTCCGGTCTCTCGCTGCGCAAGGCGAAACGCTGGCACAGCGCGCTGCCCGAGGCCGAGGCGGCGGGCGCGGTGGACTGGTTGGTCCGGTTGAGCACCCGCGACCGGGGGCAGGCCCTGGTCCACGTGGTGAAGGCCCTGCTGGCCGACATCGACGCCTTCGACCGGCAGCACCCCGCCGCCCGGGGCAAGTGCGACTGCCGGGCCCCGCGGGCGCTGCGCGACCGGCACGACCACGCCTGGGTCCTGCTGGTCGACCACCCGCGCACCGAGGTGGCCGCGCAGTTCCTCGCCGCGCTGGTCAGGGCCCGGCGGGAGCGCGTGGACGACGGTCAGGACGGGAAGCCCGGCCGCGACCCGCTGCTCGTCGTGTCCGCCGCGGACCGGTGGGACACCTCGTGGACCGGCTGGTGCGAACCCTGGCACAGCGGCCCGGCCGCGTTGGGGCGACCGACCATCCCGACGTGGTCGCGGGCGACCCGCGGGGACTGGCTCGCGCACGTCGCCCGTGTGGACGAGCCGAGCTGGTACCCGGTCTGGCTGGACACACCGGTCGACGACCGCCTGCTGGGCCCCATCGCCGCGAGCTGGGACGGCGACGAGACGCGCGCGCTGGTGTCCAGGTTGGCGGCGGGCCACCCGCGGGCCGAGTCGGACATCCGGGCCCGGGTCGCCGAGTTGCCCGACGGCCGCGGCGGCGCGCCGGTCTCGGTGCTGACGGCCCCGGTCGACGGCGACGCGCCGTTGTGGGAGAAGGTCTTGCGCGCCTGCCGACCGGAGAACCTGGTGCCACCGGTTCGTCCCTGGCCGTCCGTCCCGGCCGCGGTGGCGCTCGCGGTGCGCCTCGACGGACGCGCCGACGCGGAAGACCTGGATCCCGCCCTGTTCCCGATCGCCGCCCAGACGCTGCGCGGTCTGCGGCACAACCTGTGGATCAGCACGTTCTCGGCTCCGCCGTCGCCGCTGTGGGGGATCGGCCAGGAGCAGGCACCACGTCCGGCGGCCATGCACCCGTGGCTGGCGCGCTGCCTGCTCGCCGGTCTGTCCCAAGAGGACCCCGCCTTGTGGGACAAGCTGTTCGCGGACGTGCTCGGCGCCAGGGACGACCGCGAACCCGGTGACCTGCTGTACCACGACCTCGCCCTGGGCCGGTTCGACGACGTCGTGGCGAGCCTGGTCGACCGGTTCGACAAGATCGACCACGGGTCGTGGGTCCGGCTGCTCGACGCCGCCACGGGCGCGCCGTGCAGGCTGCCCGAGACCGAGGCCCTCGCCGACTCGTACCGGCGGCTGGTCCCCGAGTACGTGGCCGACCGCGGCCCGACCGAGGTCGCGGTGGCGGACCTGACCGCGCTGCTCTGGCTACTGCGCGACCCGCGCACCGCGGTCGACGAACGCTGGTACGCCCGCGTACGCGCCGACTTCCGCCGGTTGGGCAACAACTCGGCGCGTGCCGACACCGACGCGCTGGAGGAAGCGGCCCGCCGGTTCTGAGCCCGACCCCTACTCGTGGAGGAGCACCGTGTCCCCAGTCGATGTCGCGCCCTGGAACCGTCGACACCCGGTGCTGACCGGTGTCGCGGTGGTGGTCATCATCGCGTCGGTGGTGGTCGGGGTGGTGTTCCTGGTGCGCTCGCTCAGTTGCGGTGACGGGATGGTCGGCGGTGACAAGACCGATGCCTGCGTCGGCGTGAACCTGTCCGGCGACCGGTTCAGCGACGACCAGCCAGAACGGTTGACCGGCCTGGTGAACCGCGTCCAGGCGAACAACGACGCGGTGACCGGCGACAACTACGTGTCCATCGTCCTGATGCTGAACATGTCGCCGGTGGCCGGTGTGGACACCGCCACCGTCGACGACGTCTACCGCAACGTCGAGGGCGCGCTCACCGCCGTGTGGCGCGCCAACCACATGTCGACCTTCAGCCAGACCCTGCCGGGCGACACCGACCCGGTACCCGCGATCAAGCTGCTGCTGGCCAACACCGGCAGCGAGAACGCGGACTGGGAGGCCACGGTGGACCAGATCGCCAAAGCCAAGGAGGACAACCACATCACGGCCGTCACCGGGCTGAGCCAGAGCACCACGCCGACCCGGCAGGCCGTCGCGAAGCTGATCACCGGCACCGGCATCCCGGTGATCGGCGCGTCGGTCACCGGGGACCGGATGAACCTCGACGTGCGCGACGAGAGCCGCTACCTCGACGGCTTCTACCGGATCGCGCCGACGAACACCGGGACCGTCGTGGCCGCCACCTCCTACATCGCCAACCAGCTGCGCATCGACTTCAAGGACGTGGCCATCGTCGAGGACAACACGGCGGACGACGACTACATCGCGACGCTCATCAAGGCCGCGCACAGCCGGATGCCCGGCGCCACGCCCTACCCATTCACCTCGCCCGCCGCGTCCGACCCGGTCCAGCGGCGGGACGACAGCCTCAAGGGCCAGTTCGGCTACATGGACACGCTCCTGTGCAAGCAACCACCGCGGCTGGTGTACTTCGCGGGTCGCGGCGCGGACATCGGCACCTTCGTGACCAGCTGGGCCCACTCCGGCACCTGCGCGAACAAACCGCTGCACCTGCTGACCGGCGACGACGCCCTGGAGGCGACCGTCGACCACCGCGTGCTCGAAGCGGTGGCCACCGGCCAGGTCAAGGTCCAGTACACCGCCCTGGCCAGCCCGGACAAGTGGGGCTCCTGCCCCGACGGCGACACCACACCACGACCGGACCGGAAAGCGAGCGACGAACGCAAGGTCTACGCCGATTTCGAGGCGGCGTTCACCGGCAAGGCCAACTGCGACGCCGACAAGCCGGTCCCGGCCGACGGCGCCGCCCCTCTGGACTTCCCGGTCGACGACCTGGCGACCGGCCAGTCGATGATCGCCCACGACGCCGTCGCCCTGGCCGTCCTCGCCGCCCGCCGCGCGGGCAAGGGCGTCCTCGCCGACCCCTTCTCCTCCCAACGCGGCATCCTCCAACAGGTCCGCTGCGCGAACGGCCTGATCCCAGGCGCGTCCGGCCCGATCCGCTTCGGAAAGGACTCCCACGGCGACCCGGTGGGCGTGGTCCTCCCCATCATGGACATCGGCAAATCCGGCAAGGCCACCACCGTCTTCACGGGCCTACCCACCACAGACGACCCGAACGCGGGCAAAGACTGCTGACCCACCACGGTGTTCCGCCGACCGCCGCCTGCCCACGGGGTCCGCGCGTCCGGCCATCAGGCCGGGACGGGGTCGGCGATCCCGTCCGGCAGGGCCACGCCCAAGGACGTCGGGGTGCGCGGCACCGCGTCGCGGTCGCGGCGCGTGGCGGTCAGGCCCGCCTGGCGCGGCACGGAGGCGTGCCTGCCTGCGGCCGCCGAGCCGGACGTCCCCCTCCGGACCTCCGGGGACCTCCAGCACGGTTGCCCGCCAGTGCGGCCCGGGGTGCGGGGTGCTCAGCTGCCATTGGACACTGAACGCGGTCCCGGTGTGGGGGACTCCTCCCCGCGATCGGGTCAGCCGTCCCGGCGGGACAGCGCGCGGGCGGCCGAGGCGAGCGCCAACCCGGCCCAGGAGACGAGGACGACGGTGGCGGCACCGGGGGACAGCCCGGCGTCGGCGGGCAGGCCGACCAGGCTCAGCCCGGCCTCGTGCGGCAGGAACCGCCGCCGCGCCCGCCGTCGCCGCGGCGGGCCACCGCCAGCGCGTGACCATCGAGCAGGCGACGACGGCGACCGGGAGCACCCCGACCCACGCCCAGCCGCCCGCCGTCGTCAGCCCCGGTAACCAGAACGCCATGACCACGGCCAGCGCGGCGGCGCCGTCCACGACCACCGACAGGTACCCGGACGACCTCGGTTGCCCGTTGTCCACCGCGTCCTTCACCGGTCCACTGGACCACGCGCGATCAACCGGTCGCGAAGGGTCACCGCGGTGCAGGCGTGCCGTCGTCCACATCGGACAGTTCCTGGGCGCCTTTGCCGTACCGCTTGCCCACGCCGCGCAGTCGCGCTCGGCCCCCCGTCGCGGGCAGACCGGTACGGCTCCCACGCCGTACCGTGGCCCGCCGGTCACCGGAATCCGCGCCGGGATGGCTTGGTCCGACGCCCGTTTCCGTGAGTGGTTGCGGGAACTCAGCGCAGGCGGCCGTCGTGGACTTCGACGGTCCGGTCGGCGGCGGTGAGGTGGGTGGGGTCGTGGGTGACCAGGACCGTGGCGGTGGCCCGCTGGTGGGTGAGGCGGGTGATGAGGTCGATGATCGCGGCTCCGCGTTCGCGGTCGAGGGCGCTGGTCGGTTCGTCGACCAAGAGGACGGTGGGGTCGTTCATCAGGGCACGGGCGATGTTGACGCGTTGGCGCTGACCGCCGGAGAGCTGGTGCGGGCGCCGCCCGGCTTGGGGGGTGAGGTCGACGGCGTCGAGCAGTGCCAGGGCGCGGTCGCGGGCCTCGGCGGGGGAGCGGCCGTCGATCCGGGCCATGACCTGGAGCTGTTCCGCGGCGGTCAGGGCGGGCAGCAGGTTGGGTTGTTGGAAGACGATGCCGATCTCGCGGCGGCGCAGGTCGGCGAGTTCGCCTCGAGTCATGCCGGTGGTCGGTGTGCCGTCGATGGCGACGGTGCCGTGGTCGGGGGTCACGAGGGTGGCGGCGACGGCGAGCAGACTGGATTTGCCGGAGCCGGAAGGGCCGACCACGGCGGTCAGGCAGCCTCGGGGGACCTCCAGGGTGACCCGGTCGAGCGCGGTGAGGCGGGAGTCGCCGTCGGGGTAGGTGAGGGTGACATCGGTCAGGCTGAGGCTCATCGGGCGCTCCCCAGGGCGGTCAGCGGGTCGACGGACGTGACGCGGCGGATGGCGAGCGCGGCGCCCAACGCGCCGAGCAGGATCATCACGGCGGCCGGGGCGAGCACGGTGGTGGGCGTGAGGACGAACGGGATCGCCGAGCCCGCGAGCGCGGCGCCCAGGGCGGCGGCGAGTCCGGTCCCGATCAGGGTCCCGCCGGTGAGCAGGACGACGGCCTGACCCAGGGCATCCTTGAGCAACCCGGCCGTGGTGGCCCCCAGGGCTTTGAGGACGGCGATGTCACCGCTGCGCTGGATGGTCCAGACGGTGAAGAAGGCGCCGACGACGAGTGCGGAGATGGCGAACAGGAAGCCGCGCATCAGTTGCAGGGAGCCGTTCTCGGCTGTGTAAGAGCCGATCGCGGACAGCGAGTCGTCCTTGGTGACCGTCCTGGTGCCGATGGCCTGATCGGTGGTGGCGTCGAAGGTGGTGGTGGACAACGCGATTACGGTCGCGATAGGACTGTCGCTAGTGGAGTGCGCGGTCGCGCGCCAGACGTCGAGGGTGGTCCAGATGACCGGGGTGTGGCTGAAGGAGGCCTCGCCTGCCACGGCGGCCACGGTCAGCTGTCGCCCGGCCAGGGTGACGCTGTCTCCCGCTCGGACGTCCAGTTCGTCGGCGGCCGTGGTGGACAGCACCACGGTGTGCTCGGTGAGGTCGCCGCTGTCCGGGGCGAGGGCGGACCCGGCCCGGACGCCGAAGGCCGAGACCCCGGCGCTCCGATCACCCGCGGTCGCCTTGGTGGTGGTGATGCCCAGCGGTTCGGCGCTGGTGACCCCCGGTGTGGCGGCCCACCGCCGCCACTGCGCCTCGGTGACGGTCGAGTCGGCGTACGACGGGCCCCGGTCCCCGCCGGGCGCGGCGAAGGCGATCCGGTCGGCGGGCAGGCCGGTGATGGCGGAGGTGTTCTGCCTGCCGAGCCCGGCGGTCAGCCCGGACAGCAGACCGACCAGCAGGGTGATCAGCACGATGACGGCGCCCATCACGGCGAAGCGCCCCTTGGCGAATCTCAGGTCTCTCCAGGCGACGAACACGGCCTCGATCACTCCTATCCGGAGGGTGCGGGGGACGTCTCCACGATCACCGCCCGCACCCCTGCGGGGCATCCGACCGGGGATGGCACTTCACGAGCCGGAAGGCGGCGCGCCGGTTCCACCTTTCGATAGAGGCGACGCCCGGCCCGCGCTGCGTAGCCTGGACGCACTGTGAACGCCGCCGCTCCCGCCCTGACACCGACCAACCGGGTGCTGACCTGGTGCCTGCACCTGCTGCTCATCGCCCTGCTCGTGCTGGCCGCGGCGCGGTCGGTGGCCGGGGGACAGGCCCGGGCCGGAGCGGTCGTCGCGGTGGCGGTGCTGTGCGGGGCGGTGTACGCGGCCGGACCGCTGCTGCCGCGCGTCCGCGCGTCCCGGCGGGTCGCCGCGGGGTGGCTGGGCGCCGTCGGCGCCGTGTGGCTGGTCCTGGTGGTGTTGACCGCCGACGGGGTATGGGTCGCCTTCCCGCTGTACTTCCTCCAACTCCACCTGCTGCCACGCCGAGCGGGCCTGGCCGCGGTGACCGCCACCGCGCTGGCCGCGATCGCCGCCTTCGCCGCCCACCAGGGGTCCTTCAGCCCGGTCGCCGCCATCGGCCCCGCGCTCGGCGCGGCCGTCGCGGTCGCGGTGGTGTGGGGCTACCAGGCCCTGTACCGGGAGAGCGAGCGGCGCAGGCACCTGATCGAGGAACTCACCGCCACCCGTGCCGACCTGGCCGAGGCCCAGCACACGGCCGGGGTGCTGGCCGAGCGGGAACGCCTGGCCCGCGAGATCCACGACACCCTCGCCCAGGGGCTGTCCAGCATCCTGCTGCTGCTGCGCGCCGCCGAGCGGTCCCTGCCCGACACCCCCGGCACCGCGGCCCGCCACGTGGACCAGGCCCGCCAAGCCGCCGCGGACAACCTCGCCGAGGCCCGCCGCTTCGTCGCCGCCCTCACCCCGCCCGCCCTCGACGACACCACGCCGGCGGGCGCGTTGGAACGCCTGTGCGCCACCACCGCCACCCGCCACCGGATCACCGCGCGCTTCCACCTCACCGGCGACCCGGTGCCGCTGCCGACCGCCCACGAGGTCGCCCTGCTGCGCATCGCCCAGGCCGCCCTCGCCAACACCGTCCGCCACGCGGGCGCCACCACCGTCGAGGTCACCCTGAGCCACCTCGGCGACGAGGTCGCGCTCGACGTCGTCGACGACGGAACCGGCTTCGACCCCGCGACGCTGCCCGCGCCCGATCCCGGCGAAGGCGGGTTCGGACTGGCCGCCATGCGCAGCCGCGCCCGGGCACTGGGCGGCTCCCTCACCATCGAGTCGGCCCCCGGCCACGGCACCGCGCTGGCCGCCCGACTCCCGCTGCCGCCCACCGCCACCCGACCCGAGGCCCGCCCGTGACCGACATCCGCCTGCTGCTGGCCGACGACCACCCCGTGGTGCGCGCGGGCCTGCGCGCCGTGCTGGAGACCGAACCCGGGCTCGTCGTGGTCGCCGAGGCCGCCACCGCCGAGGCCGCCGTGGCCCGGGCCGCCCGGGGCGACATCGACGTCGTCCTGATGGACCTGCGGTTCGGCGCCGGGATGACCGGGGCAGAGGCCACCGCGGCGATCACCGCGCGCCCGGGCGCGCCCCGCGTCCTGATCGTCACCACCTACGACACCGACGCCGACACCCTGCCCGCCATCGAGGCGGGCGCCACCGGCTACCTCCTCAAGGACGCGCACCCCGAGGACCTCGCGGCCGCCGTGCGCACCGCCGCCGCGGGACGGACCACCCTCGCGCCCACCGTCGCCGACCGGCTCCTCGACCGGATGCGGACGCCCGACACCGCGTTGACCCGACGGGAGGTCGAGGTCCTCGCCCTGGTCGCCGACGGCCTGTCCAACCGGGCGATCGCCGCGCGCCTGCACCTCACCGAAGGCACCGTGAAATCCCACTTGGCGCGCTGCTACACCAAACTCGGCGTCGACTCCCGCACCGCCGCCGTGGCCACCGCGACGGACCTCGGCTTCATCCGCCGATAAGCCCCGACGGCCGTCGTCCGCGTGGATCCGCCGCACGACGGCCTGACGGCGTAGCGGCCGGAGTCCCGCAACGCCAAGGGTTCCTCAGGCGCGCGTGGAGTTCCTGAGTTCCTCGACAGCCGGCAGGTGGGACAACCACGTGGCGAACCGGTCGACCCACTCCTCGATCGCGTCACCGGCGAAGTGCGTCCGCTCCCAGGCCCCGTACAGGGTCAGCGGGACCTGCGCGCCGTCGACGGTCACCTTGGCCGCGTGCAGGCCCGCGATCGGCGTGTCGGTCAGCACCGCCGCGCCGCGGCCGGACACCGCGTGCGCCTGGGCCAGCACCGTCGAGCGCAGCACGATCGGGTCGGTGACGCGCGCGCCCGCGCGGGCGACGGCCTTGTCGAAGGCGGTGCGCGCCGAGAACGTCCGGTCCATCAGGATCAACGGGTGGTGGACCAGCTCCCGGACCTCCACGACGTCCCGCCCGTCGAGCTCGTGCCCCGGGGCACCTGCACCGTGAGCCCGATGTCGCACAGCTTCCTCGACGCCAGTCCGCTGGGCGGCGCGATCGTGGCGACGGCGAGGTCGGCGGCCTCGTCGCGCAGCGTGTCGTACACCTCCGACGGGTGGCACTCGATGATGTCGACCAGGGGGAGGCGCGCCCCGTGCCGGGCGGTGAAGGGGCCTATCGCCCTGGTCGAGCTCGGCGCCTGGGCGACGACCACCAACCGCAGCTGTTCGAGGCTCGCCCGGTCCCTGGACCGACTCCGCCGCGGTCGTGGACGCGCGCATCATGGCCTTCACCGGCAACGGGACCGGCGGCCAGAGCACGAGCAGGCAGAACAACCCGGACGGCGTCTACCAGGGCACCTGGTCGGACCTCGGCGCGGTGCAGATCGGCCAACCCGCGACCGGCGTCGACCGAAAGGGCTGCGTGTACTCCTTCGCGATGACCGACGCGGGCACCCTGACCGTCCGCGACCAAGCCACGTGCACCGGCGACGCGCCGCTGAGCCGCTCCCGAGACATCGAGTAGCAGCTCCGCCCACCCTCGCGCGGGCTCTCGGACACCGAGGTGTTCGACAGCCCGCGCGCGGCGGTCGTCAGCCCGCGCCGTAGCCGGCGAACGAGTTGACCCAGCGGACCTCGCCGGTCGAGATGATCGTGATCTGCCGACGACCGTCCAGTCCGACGAACGGGCAGTCCTCCGCGCCCTCCCGCAGGGTGAGCGACTCGTCGCCGGGTTCGAGCCACAGCACCTTGCCCGACCGGAGCCACGGCGCGAGGTCGAAGTCGTACTGCGACACCCTCGGCCGGTCCTGGGCCCAACCCCAGCCGCCGCCCTGCCTGCGCACCGGGTACGTGTTCTCACCCCAGAGGTTCACCAGCGTGACGCCTTCGGGCTTGGGGCCGAAGTAGCTGATCGCCCACCCGGTGTGCGCGCCGATGCGCACCTCGGCGATCACGGCCCGCACGCCCGGGTTGTCGAGGATCCGGGGCACCACGAACGGCACGTCCGGCCCTGGGACGACCGCGAACGGCGGGTGCTCCGGTTTGCCCGCCAGCCGTACCGCGCCGGTCATCGCCAGCCAGCCGGGGGGCATCTCCTCCGGTGTGCGGCGGATCGACGTCAGGTAGTCCCAAAACCGCCCGTCGAAGCCGACCACGTCGATCGGCCAGCGCACCGGTTCGCCGCTGTCCGGGCACCGCGCCACGCCGACGTCGGGCAGCAGGGCCCGGTACCGGCGGTTGACGTCGGTGACGAGGTTGGGGTCCGGCGAGGTCTCGCCGCGCAACCGCCAGCTCAGTTCCACCACCCGCGCCCGCACGGCGGCGGGGTCCTTCGACCTCACTGGTCCGCCCTCCCCGCGGGTGGCACCCACGCGCGCTGGTCTGTCCACAGTGGAGTCTCCGCCGCCACGAACCGCATGGGCTGACCGGGTGTGAACCGCACCAGGCCCTCACCGCCTCCCCGCTGGTGCTGTCGCACGAGCCTGTCGCGCATCTCCCGCTCGTGGGGGTCGTCCGGGTCCCAGTGCACGACGGCCCCGTGCATCACGCCGAACCTGCGGCTCGCCATGTCCTGGATGATGAGATTGTACTCGTCCAGCGGGATCTCGGTCCCGTCCGGCCGCCGGATGTCGTAGAGGTCGTGGTCGCCCGCGATGGGGTGGCGGACCTTGTGCTCGTCGTAGCCGTGGACGACGTAGCCGATCACCTCGAACCGGCCGGGGCCCTCGGGGTTGCGCGCGAGTTTCCGCATCTTCCCCACGTATTCGTGGTGCTCCGCGACCCGCATGCGGTAGCGGTTCCGACCCGCTTCGATGTCCTTCTTCCCGAGGTTCCTGCGCTTCGGTAGGGGAACCGCGTTGAGGAAGAAGCCGACCAGGCCCTTCTTCTCCGGCTCGACGCTGAGGAACGTGTCGGCGTAGTTGATGGTCTTGGCCTTGATGTCCACCGGTTTGTACCAGGCGCCGCGCGTGAGGTGGCGGATCGAGTCCGGGTTGGTGGGCCGCACCTCGATGATCAGGTTGTGCTGGTCGGCGTAGCGCTGGAACTTCAGGCTGTTCTTGACCAGGACCCCGTAGTCCGCTTGCGCCTTCTTCCGGCTCAACGGCGAGTTCTCCGCGCGGCTCGTCTTCGACGGGTTGATGGTGGCCACGAAGTGGATCACGTAGTGGTCGCCCGCCAGTCGTTCCACGACAAGGGACAGCGCGGTCAACCCGTGGCGGCGTTGGACAGCGGGCAGGCGGGCCCTGATCTCGTCGACCGGCATACCGGTCGCGACCAGGGCTCCGGCGTCGCGGAGCGCGGCGTCCAGGCGGTTCAGGTCGTGGTCGTCCGCGGCGCCGGATTGGTTGACCACGCGGCCCGCCAACCGGGCGAACACGGCGTCGAGGTCGGCGCGGATCTGCTCCAGGAGTCGTTGCCCCAGCGCCAGTTCGCGGCCCTTGTCCTGGACGAACGGCACCGACTCCCGGTCGATCACCGCGTCGATCCAGTGGTTGACGGCAAGGCGGGCCTGCGCGGCGCTGACGGCGAGGTGCCGCGCCAGCAGATCGGCGTCGGCCCGGTGCTCGTAGTACCGGGCCACGGTGACGGCGACGGCGTTGATGGCCAGCAACGCGTCGCGCGAGGCGTTGCCGTAGGTCGTGGAATGGGCGTCCGAACCACTCGCCTGCCGCGGCTTGCGCACGACCAGTTCCGGGATCGCCGCGGCCTTGGCGCGAGCCAACGCGAGACCGTCGACCAGGATCCGCGCCGCGGGCGAGCGGTTCAGGTCGAGCGACCGGACGGCGACCGCCGACCCCGTGTGCGCTTGTCCGAGCTGTTTCCCTAAGGCCAAGGCGAAGATGTGGTCACCGCGCTTCGGTCCGGCGACAAGTGCGTCGGTCTTCTCGTTCTTCTTCGGGTTGACCTCGGCATCGACGGCCCACACCCGGCCCGTGTCGACCAGGTCGACCCGACGGGCCCGGAACTTCCGGCGGACGGCCGCCAACCGGCCGGTCACCTCCTCCGGACCGACGGGCTTGCGGGCGTAGCGCGCCATGACCCGCCGAGCAGCCGCCATGACCTTGTCGAGCCGGTCCGCCCGGTCCTTCTCCTCGCGGCGCGCGGTATCCGCGTCCGGCCGCTTCTCGTCCGGCTGCTTGTCGTCCGGCTGCTTGTCGTCCGGCCGCTTCCGATCCGGACGCCGTCCGGCCACGGGCCTGCGCGTGCCTCCAGGCTCGCGCCTGCCCTTCGGCCGCCGTGTGTCCAGCGCGGCCTTCAGCTTGGCCCACAGCTTCTTGACCAGGTCGACGATCTTGTCGATCACCCAGTCCACCGCCCGGTTGACCGGCGCCGCCAGCTTCTGGAAGATCTGCCGGACCTTGCCCGCGATGCCGCCGATGCCGAGGATCGCCGCCAGCGCCCCGATCAGCACCGGGATCGACCTGGCCAGCGCGCGTTCGACGAGCGCGGGCACGCCGCCGGTGCCGCCCCGCGCGATCGCGATCACCGCGTCGAGCACGGCGTTGACGAACTCGATGAGCCGGCGGCCCTGGGTGACGATGAACCGGATGATGTCGACGATCAGCTTGCAGGCGCGCAGGAACGCCGACGCGGGGTTGAGCAGCGAGACGATCCAGGTGATCCCGGCGATGATGATCGTCGGCAGCAGGTAGGACACCAGGTCCTTGACGAGGGTCTCCTTCAGGTCCCCGACCCGGGCCTTCAGCTCGGACCACATGCCCGCCACGCCGCGTTTCCTGGTCTCCACCACCAGCGGGACCGCGGTCTCCGCGGCCGCGACCGCCTGCTCGGGCACCCGCCGGGTGAGCCGCGACCGGATGTTGGGCCAGGACAGGCCCAGCAGCCCGGCGATCATCACGAGGATGCCGACCACGTCGAACGTCGCGGGCAACTGGAGCCCGACGCCCCCGGCGGTTCCGAGCAACCAGGCCAGGACGCCCTGCCGCAGGTGTAGCCCGGCGTTGCGCAGGAACAACTTCAGGCCGCCGCCGACCCCGGTGACCAGGTTGCCCAGGAAGCCGATCGGGTCACCGAGGATCGCGCCGATCGCCGTCGCCGCCTTGCGCAGCACACCGAGCAGCAGCCGCTTCATCTCCATGATGGCGTCGATGACGCCCTTGATCGCGTCCTTGGCCTTGTCGACCGCGCCCTTGTTCTCCTCCTTCTGCTCCGCGATCTCCTGGTCGACCGCCCGCACCGCGTCGGTGTACTTGGTGGCGAGGGCGTCGACCAGTTCGGTGCCCTTGTCGTCCACGGATCGGGTGAGCTCGTCGAACTTGTCCGCGAACTCGGACACCGCCTCGCGGCCGATGGCCCGCAGGTCCTCGGGGAGCTTCTCGACCGCGGCGCGCAGTTCCGCGCGACCGTCGGCGATGCGCCGCTTCGCCCGGGCCAGTTCCCGGGCGATGGTGTCGGCGATGTTCGAGACGACACCGCGCATGCGGCGGACGTAGTTGGCGCGGGCCTCCTCCAGGAAGGCGTTGACCTCGTCCGGCAGACCGACCAGCCAGTCCTTGAACCACTTGAGCCGGTTGATGCCGGAGTACCGGCGGTCCTTGTAGTCCGCCAGCTTGCGCTTGTGCTCCGCGGTGAACGCGTCCCGCGCGGCCTTCTCCTCGCGGGTGAACTGCTCGTCCACCAGCCGGTCCAGGCCGCTGAGGATGCCTTCGACGTCGGCCTTCATCTTGTCGAAGACCTTCTGCAACAGCGCCGTGACCTCGGCGCGCTTCTCCTCGTCACGGGTCTTGGCGCCCGTCTTGCCCGTGCCGACCAGCTGCCCGGTGCGCACCCGCGCCCCGGCCATGGCGCCCATCGAGGCCGCGCCGAGTTGTCGGGCCTGCGCGGTGGTGCGCCGCAGCTGGGCGGCCTCGTGTCGGCGGAGTTGCTCGGGGGCGGTATCGGAGTGCTGTTCGGCCGCCTTCTTGCTGGAGAGGGCGTTGGCGAAGGTCGGCTCGTTCGACTTCTTCAGCTGGGTCTCGGTGACCTGCGCGTCGGCCATCTGCCGGTCGACCGCGGCCGGGCCCGCCGACATGTCCGTGGCCGCGAGCGGCAGTGTGTCCGGCGCCGCCTGCTTCGGGTCGGGGGTGCCGGGCCTGCCCGGTGGCCGGTCGGCCGCCATGGGCACGACCTGCTTCGGCACGGCGGCGGAGGTGTCGGGCGGGGCCGCCGTGGTGGTGGCGATCTGCTCTGCGGACTCCGCCTTGCCTTCCCCGACCCGACCCCGAACCTCGGTGTTGATCTCGGCGGGCTTCTCGGAGTCGGGGAACTTCTCGGCTTCCTTGAGGTTCTTCGGGGCCCGGTCGGCGACGGCCTTCGCCACCGCCTCGATGAACGCGGCCTTGTCGAACCCCTTGGGCTCGGCCTCGTTCATCTTCTCGGCATTGGCCGCCTTGCCCTGCGCCACCGCGTCATCCTTCGGCGGCACGGCCGCGTCCTGCGCGGAAACGGCCTCCTCGCGCGGCGGAGGGTGCGATGTCGCGACGGTTCGCTTCTTCTGCGCGACATCCCGCTTCAACACGGCGAACTTCGGGTCTCCCGCCGGACCTCGTCGCAAACCGTCCGCCACCGCGGCGTTGCCGACCTTGTCCTGCAACTCCCTCGCCGCCGGGTCGCCCCCCGGCCCCCGTCCACCCGCCCGCGCGGCGGCCACCACGGCCGCGTTCGACCGCGGGACCGGCGTCGACGGCCTGCGCTGGATCACCCGCTCCCGCACCGGTGCGGGAGCCTGGGGCGTCGTCGCGGGTCGCTTCGCGCGGTCGAGCGGCGGCGGCATGCGGGCTGGGCACCTCCGGTGCGGATGTGATCGGGCCCAGGATCGCATCAGGGCGTCACCGGAACGTCCCACGACCGTTGCCGGGGATCAGGTCAGCCGGAGATGACCATCTGTCAGATGTCGTGGTCGGAGTGGTCCGTCCGAGACAGGTGGCGGTCGGTGACGCGCAGGTCCTTGTGTTAGATGGAGTCGAGCTTGCTCTTCTTGCCGGCGTCCTCGTTGGTGTGGGTGTACTCGCAGCCATGGATTCCTTCTTGTAGCAGTTCGCGTCGACATCGCGGAAACCAGCGGCCCAGATGGGATCCAGGGCCTCGCTGCCAGGTTTGGCGTTGCAGTCGCCGAAGATGAGGGCGCCCTGCGCCTCGTGCTTCCGCGCGCCGGCCTCGTAGAACTCCATCGACCGCTTGACCTCGGCGCGCTGCACGTCGTCGCCGAGACCCAGGTGGGTGATGTACACGAGGATGTTGCCGATCCGGCTCACGTCGATGGTGACCACGGTGAAGCCGCGGCCCTCGCCGTCGTTGACCTTGTAGCGTTAGTCGCCGACCTGGGTCAACGGGTACGGCGAGATGAGCGCGGGGCCGTAGGCGGCGCCGCCGGGCTCGTCGCAAAGGAACGTCCGGGCGAACTGGCCGTGCGCCACTTGAGCCGGGTGCTGTCCGACGACTGCGCCCGCGTCGCTCGACGTCGTCGGTGTCGCGGCGCCGGTGAGGGGAGGTCCGCCTTCCGGCCGAGGTGCGCGAACCGCCTACCAGGTCACGGCTGCCGGATCTCATTGGTCAGTTTGCCGTTCCACGGGCACCAGACGAGACCGGGCAGGAACGCGCCACCCGGCTTCGTCCAGGTGGCCCTCGACGTAGTCGATGTCGGCGGCACAGACCTCGATGGCTACCTCGACGAGGTGGACGGTGTCCGCGTCGTAGTGGAACGGTCACCTAGGGTTGTAGTCTGCGGTGTTCTTCACGATCCGTCCGACGAGCGTGGTCTTGTCGGACTCGCCCGCCACCGCCGCGCGGGCGTCGTCGATCTGCTCCGCGTCGGTGAGTTGACGACGAACCCGGAGGCGCCCGGGGGCGCCTGCAGTTCGAAGTACGCGACGTCGGCTTCCGCGCCAGTCCGCGCTCGGGCCACGCCCGCCTGAGCCAGCAGCGCCGCCGCGACCAGTCCGCAGGCGCGGATCACCAAGCCACGCATCACGATCCCCTTCCGCCACGCCGGGATGGATGGATCCCGGCTCTGACTCCAGCCGAACACCACCGCACCACGCGATACCAGTCAGGGGCGGCGTATCACCTGGTTTCGCGACCCCGCCGACCCGGCAGTCCCTCCCGACCAGCGGATCCGCGATCCCGGCCACACTCGCGCACCACACCACGGAGTGCGTCCGCGCAGGTCTTGTTTGGCGGCGTAACGAACGGGAACCCGTTACGCGCGAACCCGTCCGAGGCAGGACAACAACCCCTTGGCCCAACACGCCGAGTCGATGAGCGTGGAGTCGGTGGGGACGTGCGCCGGGGTGCTCAAATCCGTGCGGTGAAGGTCAGTTCGGCCAAGTAGGACATGTCCTCGGTGGTGACGTCGGTGAGTGCCCACCCCGTTCCGTCGATCACCTGTGCCAGCTCGTCCGGCGTCATGCCGAGGTAGTCGAACCAGCCGGTCGCCAGGTGCCCCGCGCGGACCCGCAGTCGGGCTTGCCCGGGCATGCGTCCCAGGCGCCGGTTCCGGTCCTGGTACGCGATCTCGGAGGGGATCGCGACGTACGGATCCGCGCCGGTCCCGTACAGGCGCGCGCCGGGTGCCGCGTGCCGGGCCAGTTCCGCGAGCACCACGGGAGCGTGCTCCGCCGAGCCGAGCAGACCGAGGTTGTTGTCCAGCAGGAGAAAGGTGTCGAAGCGGCCGAGGTCGCCGCCGAGTCGCGCGACGTCACCGCACTCCGCCTGGACGCCGCGTTCCCGGGTGACCGCGACGGCGCCGGGGGAGATGTCGATCCCCACGACGGCGGTCCCCTCGGCGGCGAGGACGACCGCGTGCCGACCCGCACCGCAACCGACGTCCAGCACCCGCCCGCCCGCCCGGCGGCACGCCAGCCGCTCCAGTTCGGTCCATTCGCCGGGCAGGCCGAAGTAGTGGTACGCGTCCCTGGCGAAGACGTACCCGTCGTCCCGCTCGACCACCTCGTACGCGACACCGGGCGCGCCCCCGCCCGCCCAGCAGGCGTGGAGGACCTCGCCGAGGGCGTCGCCGATCACGGGTTCGGTCACGGTCGCTCCCGACCCGTCTCGGCGATCGCGTACTCCAGCAGGACCTCGGAGAGGAACTCCCGGGGGGACTCAAAGCCCAGCGCCTCCGCGTGCTCCTTGACGGTGCCGTTCAGCGACTCGCGGTCGGACTGGTACCAGTCCATGAGTTCGGTGAAGCCGACGCCCGCGTCCTCCAGCGACAGGTTGCGGACACCGCGATCCCGGAGCACCCGCGCCTTCCGCTCGACGGCGCGGACGGTCCCGCCGAACTCGCCGCGCCGTTTGAGTTCCAGGGGCAGCAGGGTGCCGATGGCCTGGTCGTTCCTGGCGAGTACCACGTCGAGGACGACCTCGAGCCGGAGCAGCGTCAGCAGTTGGTCCTCGGTGATGTCGTTGGTGGTGAGCCACTGCCGGGTTTGCTCCGCCGACAGCAGTCCGCGGCGGCGTCGGAACCTGGCGAGGGCCGCCTTGATGTCCTGATCGGACGGTCGCAGGTGGAGTGTGGCGGCGTAGTGGTCGAGCAGGTGCAGCAGAGCGGTGCCGCGCAACCGGTCCTGCCCGTCCCGCTGCACCCACAGGTGCCGGAGCACATCGCTGTTCGTCACAGCCTGTTCCTCGGGCCGCGCCGTTGTGACAGACCCGGTCTCGGCGGTCAGCCGCTCCCAGAAGATGTTCTCCTCGAAGTCGAAATCGTGCGGTGGCGGTCCATCGGTGGTGTGCGTGTACCGAACACGGCGTAGCAGCGCCAAGGCGTCATCCCGCTTGGCGTCAGGCTGCTCGGCGTCGACGAAGGCGCGCAACGCGGTCAGCTCGACCGGCGGCAGCCCGGCCCGCGCACCGGCCTCGTACAGGAACTGCCAGGACCGGTTGGGGTAGAACTGCTCCCTGGCCGCGGAGACCAGCACGTCGGCCGTGCGCGCGCTGACGATGCCGCGGTCGCGCGCCTCGGCGAGACCGAAGCGGATCGTCGCCAGGGCGACCGAGGCGGCCCGGAACCCCACCTCCGCGGGTCCGTGCAGCACCGCGACCTCGTCGTCGGCCTCCCACTCGCCGGACCGGTACTTCTCGAAGACCCGCCCGACCCCCTCCATGCCGAACTCCCACAGCTCGGCCGCGCGCAACGCCCCCATGCTCGCCGCGCCGAGCACCCGCACGCCCCGCGAGATGGCGAACAGGATTTCCTTATGCACCACGGCCGGGACGGTGTCGAAGAGGCCGTCGACGATCCCGATCACACGCGGTCGCTCCGCCGCCACGAGCCGGTAGACGTCACCACGGCGCACGGGCGGGAGGTAGACGGCCGCGTCGAACTCGTGGCGCGCCCGATCGAGCGGGAGACTGGGGCCGAGGAAGATGTAGACGCTCATGTCCGGGTCACCGCCGCGGCCCGGGCGCGTGGTCCCGGTAGGTAGTCGAAGTGCGCGTCGTCCGGTTCGAGGACGGGGACGACGACCTTGACCACCGGCACACCGATGTCCGGCCGGGTGAGGTCGACGACCACCGCGTTCTCGACGCCGATGCCCCGCAGCGCGGCGAGCAGCACCGCGATGTCGCCCTCGAAGGTGTCCGTCGCCTGGGATCGGCCGGACGGGAAGGCGCGCCCGCCGGGCGAACCGGTGACCAGGTCCATGATGATCCGCAGGTCGTCCGGGTTCGCCTCGGTCGCGTACTCGTACATGTCGTCGCGGCTGCCCGCGATGAGCGTGAGCCGGGACTGCACGGCCTCCGTCACCGCTCGCAGCAGCGCGACGCCCGGGTCGAGGTGGCAACCGTGCCCACCGAAGGTGCCCTTCAACGCCCACCGCGGCTGGTCCGGGTCCTCCAGGATGAGGGCGTCGTACGCGGGGATCCCGGTGTCGGACGTGACTTCCCACGCCCCGACCACGAATCCGGCCCCCGCCAGCCGCTCCAGCACGCGCCGCACCGCGGGATCGGTGACCGTGTCGAGGTCGACCCGGGTGTCCACGAGCGAGCGTCCGCCCCTGCTGTTCCACACCGTGCAGGCATCGCGCTCGATCACCTCGCACAGCGCGTGTTCCACGGCCTCCAGCAGGTGGTTGCCGGAGGCCAGCCCGTTCGAGCCGGTGACGAACGCGGTCATCGCCCGCTCGGGGCGGACGAAGTTGGTCATGACGGACTCGAACGGCACCCACGTCGACTCGCCCCGGATCAGGTCGTACCCCTCGATCCACAGGCACGGCGAGTTCGGTTCCAGCGCCCCACCGCGCCGCACCGGCAGCCGCGTCACGTCGATGACGCGCGCCGACCGGTGCAGCCTGGCGAAGGACTCGTAACGCAGTGGTGCCTCGATGTTCTCCGCGTGCCACGACTCGATCGCCTCCATCAGCGCGGAGGCCTTGGCAGAGTCGTGGTCGATGCCTTTCCCCTGGGCGACCGCCAGGCTGCGCGCGTTCGGCCGCACCGCCATGTACACCGGGATCCCGATGTGGTCGAGTCCGGTCACGTCGGCGAGCCGGGTGATCCCGAACTCGCGCATCCTGGGCACGAAAGCGTCGAGCGTCGCGCGTGGCGAACGGGTTCGATGGGTTCCGTGCTGGAAGTGCTTGGCCGCCGAGTGGTCGACGTCGAAGATCCGCATGGAGTCCTCACACCAGCCGGGCGGGGATCAGGCGGTGTGCTTGACGCCCGGCGACGTCCGGCGGATGGGCCGGACCGTCGGACGCGCCTCGAACGAGGTCGGCGCGCCGACGACGGAGCTGTCCTCGACGAAACGGGTGACCTCGAGGTCCGTCAACTCGACGAGCGTCAAGTCGTTTTCCGCGTGGGCCAAGGTGGTGACGGGCATTCTGGTTCCTCCAGTCGCGCACTGTTCTGCTGAGGATGACGGGTATCACCCCCGCCTCTCAAAAGTACGATCGACCGGCAGGTCGCTGCCAGGTTTTCAAATATGGTTGAAACTGCTCGGAATGGAAGTCCGGAGCACGGACGCGCGTTTGCCGGGCTGGGCACCGTCAAACGGTTGTAATGGAAATGACGCACGCGGACGGTTCCGTGAGTCGCAAAAGGACGCCCGCCCGCTCCCGGCGACCGCTACTTGACACCACCTGTCAAGTACTTGGCACTTGGCGTCAAGGAGGTGGCCGGGTGCCGGTTTCGCACGCAGCTCTGGTCGAGCAGTTGGTCGCGGTGGTGCGGCAGCGATTGCTCGACCCGCTGGAGATCCTGCTGGGTATCGACCAGCCGACCGATCGGGTTCGAGCGGCGGCCGAGGAGTGGGCGGCGCGGCTGCTCGGCGCGGACCAAGCCGCCGCGGTGGGGTGCGTCGCCCGCCTGATCGCCGCGCTCTACCCGGGCGACCACTTCGCGCCCCCCGCGGGCTGGTGGGGCACGCCGTTCGGGCGGGTCGTCGCACTGCGCGCGGGCTACCCGGGCGTGGACCACGTCTCCTACAGCGTCGCGGGCGCCATGCTCGGCGTCACCCGGCAGGGCGTGCACGACCTCGTGACCAGGGGAAAGCTCGACCGCCACCCGGACGGCGGCGTCACGACGGAATCCATCGGCAACCGGATGAGGAGCTTGTTGTGATCGACTTCGGCGGATCGGGACCGCAGTTGCTCCTGCTGCACGGCTTGGGCGGCAACGCGCGGGAATGGCGCGAGTTCGCCGACCACCTGACCGACACCCACCACGTGCTCGCCGTCGACCTGCGCGCGGACCTGCCCTGGTCGTGGGACATCGCCCTGGCGGACATCGAGGCACTCGGCCTGGACAACCCGGCCGTGGTCGGCATGTCCTTCGGCGGCATGATCGCGGGCCGCTGGGCGGCTCGACACCCGGAGTGCCCCGCCGCGGTCAGCGTCGACGGCCACCGCGGCGCCCTCACCAGACGGGCGGACAACTACCCGGGCATGGCACCCGCCCGCCTCGACGCGGACCTGGCCGCACCGCGGGCGGCGTTCGCGGCACAGGCCCAGACCCCGTTCCTGTCCACCGTGCTCGACGCCTTCCGCGCCGACGACACCATCGACGCCTTCGCCAAGGCGAGATGCCCGACCCTGGTGCTGCTGGCGACGAGGAACCTCCAGCAGGCACAGGGCTTCGAAGACCTGATGGCCGCCGGCCGCCGTGGCGTGGAACGTGACCTGCTGGCCGCGGCCGCGGCGAACCCGAACCTCACCGTCACAGAGGTCGACGGCGCCCACGACATGGTCGCGACCCAACCCACCGCCGTCGCCGCCCTCGTCCGCCGATTCCTGCCGCAGGGGACCACGAGCACCCGATGACCAGAAATGTGATCCCGCGCCACGCCTGCCACATCCACACGGGACTCGCGCGACGGGTACCGGGAGACCTTTGTGGACTTGTCCCGGTCATCGCGGTTGCCGATCGACGACCCGCGTGGTCGGTTTCCACGCCGGTGAGGTCCGCCTCTTTCGGCGGCCGGTCAGCGGTTGCCGAACAAGGTGATCGCGGGCTTCCGCCGCGTCGCCCGCGGGCGACCAACCAGCCGTGCGCGCCTGGCATCCGCCACACGGCACGGGCCGGCCCGCGCGCCAGGCGGCCCAGCCGTGGCTCGACCACGCCATACCCCCGCTCGACGGCGACCCCGGACTGAGCGCCACCGCCGAGTCCGGGGCGGCACGCGCGGGCGACCGTGGCGGAATGTGTGCGCGGACCGGGACCCCGGTTCCCCCGTTTGACAGTGGTACGGCGTATGGGGTCGCTGGTAGCGTGCGGAGAACGCGAACTGGGTCTGGGGAGGTTCGACGCGCGATGGGTTCGGTTTCTCGACGGGGAGTTCTGCGTGCCGGTGCCGCAGTGACGGGGATCGCGGCGGCGGCGGGGGTGGTGCGCCCCGCGGTCGCCGAGGGCGGTGACGGCACCGATCCCGTGGTGCTGGCGCAGGAGATGCTGCGGTTCGACACCTCGCACACCGGCCAGGGCGGCGTCACGCTGCCGTTCGCCGAGGCGCTGCGGGCGAAGTGGACCGCGGCGGGGGTGTCGACGCAGATCATCCCGACGCCCAAGGCCGACAACGCCCACCTGGTCGCCCGGGTGCCGGGCCAGGGCGGGAAACCGCCGCTGCTGTTCATGTCGCACTCGGACGTCGTCACCGTGGAACGGGAGAACTGGCAGCAGGACCCGTACGGCGGCGCCATCGTCGACGGCTGGCTGCACGGCCGCGGCGCCATCGACATGAAGGGCGCGGGCGCGGCGTTCATGGCCGCGATCCTGCGGCACGTCAAGGAAGGCGCCACGTTCGACCGCGACATCCTCTACCTCGCCGACGCCGACGAGGAGGGCGGCGCGTACGGCGCGCGCTGGCTGGTCGACAACCACTACGACAAGGTCGCCGCCGGCGCCGCCATCACCGAGGGCGGCTGGCTGCTCACCGGTCCCGACGGTATGGCGCCGATGCTCGCCTCACTGTCCACTCGGGACAGGACGTCCATCCTGACCGAGGTGAGCGCCACGGGGGCGGCCACCCACTCCTCGCACCCCGACGACGGCCCGGCCATCACCCGGCTCGGCGCGGCCCTGACCGCGCTGTCCCGCTACAAGCCCGCCGTGCGCCTGCCCGCGCTGGTCCGCGACTACTTCACCGCACTCGGCCAAGCCACCCCCGACACCCGCTTCGCCACCGCCATCCGCCACCTCCTGCGCGCCGAGGCGCAGGCCGACCGGGACCACTGGGGCGCCGTGGTCGTCCGCCTCAGCGACCACCCGTGGATCCACAACTCGTTGCTGCGCACGACCTTCTCCTTCGTCGGCCAGCGCGGCGGGTACTACTCGAGCATCGTGCCGTCCACGGCCGTCGCCGAGGTCCGCATCGGCTTCGTCCCCGACGGCGACGACCCGACCCGGTTCATCGACGACGTCCGCACCCTGCTGTCCGCCCAGGGCGCCACCCTCCGCCTCATCGGCCGCGAAGGCGACACCGACACCCAGATCCTGGCCAGGTTGACGTCGGACCTGTCCCTCCCGGCGTCCTCAGTGGACACCGATGTGTACCGCCACTGGGACGCGGCCACGCGCGAGGTCTACCCGGGCCTGCGCACCGCCCCGTCCCAGTTCGAGGCCAGCACCAGCGCCCGCCCGTGGCGGGAGAAGGGCATCCCCGTCTACGGCCTGTACCCCTACGCCGTGGACGGCGACACCGCCACCCGCATGCACGGCAACAACGAACGCGTCAACACCGATGCCCTCCGCCAAGGCACCGAGGCCCTCTACCGCTTCCTCGCCCGCCTCCGCGTCTAGGGGTGACCGCACGCGTCGCCGCCTTCGGCGAGGCCAAGCCGATCCGCGAAGCGACCGCTCGCGAAGCGGCCCCCACCATCGACTCCGCGGCCTCACCGCACATCCCCAACCACGGCACGCCCACGCGGAACCACCACTCAGGTGGTGGCCCAAGGGCGGTTCCGCTCCGCCCACCGCGAAGCGGGCGTCAGGCACAACCCCGCCCCGGCGAACGCCACCCCCAACACCAGCCACCCCGGCGTGCCCCACTCGGCGATCAGGGTCGTCATGACCAGGGGTGTCACCGCCTGGGCCACCGCGAGCCCCGCCGCGCTCATGCCCTGGTACTCGCCGCGGGCGGTGGGCGACATGAGGGAGATCGACAACCCCCATCCCGCGGCCACGTAGAGGAGTTCGCCGAAGGTGTGGACCAAGGCGCCACTCAGCAGGACGGCGATCACGAGGGCGCCGCCGGAGCCCGCGGTGGTCGCCAGGATGAGGCAGGACGCCGCCAGCAGCAGGCCCGCGCGGCGAGCGGCGCGGGTCGCGTCGACGGTGGTCTCGGCCTTGGCGGAGAACCGGACCTGCAACAGGGCGATGCAGACGGTGTTCAGCACGAGGATGGCCGCGGACACCCAGCGGGGAGCGGTCGTGTGGTGCGCGATCCAGAGCGGGATGCCGGTGGTGAGCATGCCCCAGTTCACCGTCAGCACGGCGATCAGCGCGGTGATCAGCAGGTACGGCCGGTCCCGCAGCACGGACGCGCGGCCGACCCGTTCCCGGGCGGGCACCTCGGTCGCGGGCAGGCGCGTCACCAGCCACGCGCACGCGAAGTACGCCGACGCGGTCACGCCCAGCATCGCCAGGTACGCCGGGCGGGTGTCGAGCTGGATGACGACCGCGGACCCCGCCGCCCCGAGCGCCAGGCCCAGCTGGGACATCACCCGGCACTGGGCGAGGCAGCGCAGGCGTTCGTCGTCGTCGGCCAGCACGGTCGTCAGCGCGGTCCGCACCCCGCCGCTGCTCTCCATCGCCACCGCCACCACGCACGCGGCCAGCACGAACGGCCAGAACCCGCGCACGAACGCGTACCCCACCGTGGCGACCGCCCCGGCCGTGTACAGCGCGAACAGCACCCCCCGGTACCCGAACCGGTCCGCCAGCACCCCGGCGGGCGTGGCCGCGAGCACGGCGGCGAGCCCCGCGATGAGCGCCCCCACACCGACCTGCGGCGCGGGCAGCCCCACCGAACGGGTCAGGAACAGCACGAACGAGCCGAACCACAACCCCAGCCCGATGTAGGAGACCAGGGTGATCACCACGACCGCGCGCACCGGGCCCGTGGGCGCCGGTCCGTACAGGCCGAGCGCCAGCCGCCGCCACCAGGGTGGCACGGCTGTGCCGGGAACGGTCACGAATACCTCGCGATGAGGGACTTGCGGACGAACCCGTCGCCGACGTCGCCGGTCACCTCGGACACGTAGTGCGGCACCTCGACCGCCAGCGTGTCCAGCAGCAGCAACGCCCCCAACCGCGGGCTGACCTGGTCGACCACGGTCTCCCGGTCCCGGTCCAGCACGTACGTGCAGCCGCCGTCCCCCGCGTCCCAGTTCGGGGTCAGGCTGAACGCGGCCGCGATCGTGGACGGTTCGGCCTTGTCGGTGTGCGTGGTGAGGAAGTCGCCGCGGCGGAAGCAGTTGACGTACGCCAGGTCGACTGACGTCACGGTCCGCCCGGTGCGCTCGGCGATGAGGCCGACGATGTCGGGGGCCAGCAGCAGCGCCTTGATCCGGTCCCACGGCACCCGGTCGGCGTTCTCCGCGCTGTCGGCGACGCGGGCGAACGAGTAGCAGAACAGACCGCGCTCCTTCTCCGCGCGCGTCTCCCGGTGCACCTCGTCCAGCCGCGGGTCGCGGGGGAAGAGCGGGTAGTCCGCCAGTTCGCCCCGGCAGCGCACGACCTGCGTCCACGCCTCGTCGGGGCAGGCGTCGACCAGGTCGGCGACCTCGGCGCACAGGGCGACGGTGGTCTCGTCGCGCACCTGGGCGTGCCCGGTGGCGGCGAACGGCGCGCTCACAACACCTCCACGGTCCGGGTCCGCAGCGTTCCCATGTCCAGCACGAACTTGCGGCCGACGAGCGTCGACTCACCGTACCCGGTCACGTACTTGACCGCCTGGTCGACCAGCAGCCCCGCCATCACGGACAACGACGGCGAGCTCTGCCACGCGTTGACCGTGCGGTTCCCGTTGTCGAACTGGTTCTTCATCCGCGCCCGTTGCAGGTCGCGCACGACGTCGTCGCCGTCGTAGATCTGGCCGCGGTTCTTCGCCTTGACCGTCGCGTACGCGACCGTTCCCCGGTCGTACGGGAAAATGGGGCCGACGGAGATCTCCAGCGGGTCGCCGCCGAGTTCGCACACCGGCACGCGCAGTTCCTCGGCGATCAGGTGGATCTTCTCGGCGATCGTGTCCTTGCGGTAGAAACCGAGGCTCGCCCACGCGATGAACACGATGCCCGCGCCGGTGATGAACTCGCGCAGCCGCGCCTCGTCGTTGGTGGCGAACTCGGGGAAACCGTCGACCGCGACGTGCGGGTTGATCCGCGCGAGCGCCTCCCGCGCCGCGTCCACCTTGTAGTGGCCGAGCTGGTCCTCGCTGTAGAGCACCTGCCGGTTGAGGTTGGAGCGCTCGACGGTGTCGCCGTCGACGACCCGCAGCCCGCCGAACCCGTTGAGGGCCAGGTGCAGCGACAGCCAGGTGCCCCAGCCGCCCATGCCGAACACGGTGGCCGTGGTCCGCTTGAGCCGGGTCTGGTAGCCGGTGCCGGGCACGCCCGCCCGGTCGAAGAGCGTGTACTGGAGCATCTGCCGGTCGTAGCGCTCCTGCTCGCGGGGGGTGAGTTCGGTGAGGTCGTCGTCGATCCGCTCCAGCAGGTGGGCCGCGTCGAGCGCCGCCGCGAGCGCCTCGACCTCCTCGATGCGCACGTCGGGGTGCGTGATGTGCACTTCCTTCAACACGCGCTGCACGGTGTGCGCGCCGTCGAACCGCCGCAACGCCACCGGGACCCACGGCGGCGGGTCGCGCAGAATGCTGGACAGGCCCGGGATCTCGCCGATGGCGACGTGCCCGGCGTCGGACACCACGACGTGGTGCGACCGCTTGATCAGTGGCTTGAGCTCGGGCACGGGTGGCGCTCCCCAGGGTCCGGTCCGCTGCGGGTGGGAAAAAGGGGGCGGCGGACGCCCGGAAAGGAGCGCCCGCCGCCGGAACACCTAGTCCTCGAGCTCGATCGCCTCGGAGGAGTCGTACATCACGGCCTCTTCGGAGATCTCCGACAGCCGCACCTCGAGCGTCTCGACCTGGAACATGCCACGCCTCCCATGTGTTGATCGTGGACTGCTTCCGATGACCGGATCCGTCGATTCCGGACGCGACGACCGATCTCTTCGAGGCTGGCATAAAGCGCCGAAGGTGTCAACGACATCCATTCGGATCAATTGGGGAAAGCATTCAAGACCGCCGTTCGGGTGAAGAGATTCCCAGGTCACAACCTATGGCGTGACGTGATCGAGATTCGCGGTAGCCGTTTGTCGGCGGGCGTACCGGTATTGGTACCTGAGTCCGTTTGCCGTACATTTCCACAAAGCAATTCTTTGGTGGACGGTCGTCACGCCGCCCGAACCGCCGCCCTATCCAGCGGGCGTGGCCGTTCCGGACCGGCTGGTCGGCTACCGGCGGTCCCGCCCGGGGACCGCTCGACGGAACCGCAGCCCGCGTCGAGCGCCTCGTCGTCATCCCCGCCGGTCATCCAGCACCGCTCCCGCCTCGCCCACCCGCGCGGTCTCACCGTTCGACCGGGACTTGGGCGACCAACCGGCAGGCCACCTCGCGACACAGCTCAAGGACGCGTTCGCTCGTCGACGCCCGGGAACGCCGACGCCGCAACAGGCATCCCCGGTCAGGGCCGGAGCCAGCGGTCGAACCAGGCACGCGTGCGGCGCAGCACGTCGAGTTGGTGGTTGCGTTCCCGGATCGAGTGGCTTTCCCGCGGGTAGACCACGAACTCGTGCTCGGCGCCGAAGTGGCGCAGTGCCCGGTGGAAGTACACGGCTTGGCCGAGGGGGACGTTGGTGTCCTCCGCGCCGTGCAGGATGAGCACCGGGGTGCGGACGCGGCGGGCGAAGGAACCGGGCTGAGCGCGTCATGCGGGTGTGGGCCGATCCCGTCCCATCCGGTACTGCCCCCGAGCG
Source organism: Actinokineospora auranticolor (assembly GCF_041897805.1). Classification (GTDB taxonomy): domain Bacteria; phylum Actinomycetota; class Actinomycetes; order Mycobacteriales; family Pseudonocardiaceae; genus Actinokineospora; species Actinokineospora auranticolor. The sequence goes on along the minus strand of NZ_CP154825.1, from coordinate 5,784,225 downwards.
CGGCCTCGAACTGGCCGTTCTCCCCGATCGCGGCGAGCATCCCCCAATCCGTGACGCCGGAACTGACCAGCGCGGCCCGGAACCGGTCGGTCTGCCCGATCGCCCAGGCGGCCATGAATCCGCCGTGGCTCCCACCGGCGATGCCCAGCCGATCGGGGTCCGCGACGCCCTCGGCGATGAGCAGGTCGATCCCGGTCAGGGTGTCGGTCCACTCCTCCCGGCCCACCCTGCCCGCGACGCGGGCGGCGAACCCGTGACCGTGGCCTTGGCCGCCGCGCGGGTTGGGCAGGAACACGGCGTAGCCCGCGGTGGCCAGCCACTGCGCGCTGGGGAACCAGAACAGTTGGAGTCGATCGGCGTACCGGTCGTAGGGTCCGCCGTGCACGAGCGTGACTAGTGGAAACGGGCCGTCCGAAGCGGATTCTCCGACGGGCGATACGAGTAGACCGTCCAATTCGAGGCCGTCGGCGGCGCGGTAAGCCACCAGAGGGGCAGCGCCGGTCTGGCACAACTCGGTGGGGCACATCGGAAGGCCCGCCGTGCGGTTGCGGCGGACGCGACTGCTCAGGGCCAGGTCGAACACCGCGGTGCCGGCTTGGAGGAGCGGCGGGGTGAGGGCGACGTAACCGAGGTGCCACCCGTCCTCGCCCGGCCACCAGGCCGGAGAAGACGCGCAGGCCTCGACCGGTCCGAGGTCCTCCACGGCTCCCGTCGCGGTGTCGAACAGGTGCAACCGGCAGGTGCGGGGGCCGTAGTCCACGTCCGCGCTTGCCTGCGTGAGCACGGCGAGCGGACCACCGTCGGGCCGCTGCCGCAGTGCCACGACGTGCCGGTCACCGAACCCGCTCGGGGTGTCGACCCGGCCGGTACGCGAGTCGAGCAGCCGCAACCGGGCCCGCGGTTCACGCTCACCGACGACAATGGCGTCGTCGCGGTCCCGGACGCGGCGCGACTCCCGCTCGGTGGGCTCGTCTTCGGCGAGCAGAGCGACCAGGTCGGGGTCGGCCAGCGGCAGGTGGTCGATGATGCCCGCGCGCCAACCGGTCACCGCGACCACCACGCCATCGCCGAGACCAAGGCGGTGCAACTGCGGAGTGCCCCGCTCAGCGCGGTCGGACAGGAAATACAACGCACGCGAGTCCACCGACCAACGGGCGCGGGACTCCGTCGCGCTGTCGGCGGTCACCCGTCTGCACACACCGCCGCCCTCGACGTCGGCCAGCCAGAGCGCGGTGTCGAGGTGGTCGCCCATTCGACCGGTGGGAGCGAGGACGTAGCAGAGCAGGCGCCCGTTCGGCGCGAGAGCAGGGGCCCGCGGGACGCGACCCTCGACCACGAGCGCGGCGGTCAACCCTGTCATGTGATCCAGTGTGCCAACGCCACCAGCGCACCTCGTGGCCGAGCGATCGCGCGGAGCGTGCCGCACCGGAGGTGTCTCCCACGCAGGCGAACTGGCCGCCTTCCCGTGCCAACACCCCTGATCCGCCACCACCGAGTCCGACACCGTCCACTTCGTCGCCAGCCGGTCCTCGGCGCCTGGATCAACGAGTACGAGCCCGTTGCGCCCAACCGGGCAGGTCGGTGCCGTCGGGCGGAGAGTGCCGTACAAGATCGGCCCACGACCGTGCTTCCGCAGGTCATGGGCCGATCTTGGCGGTGGTGAGACGTGCCCCTGGTGCGATTCGAACGCACACTGGACGGGTTTTGAGTCCGTTGCCTCTGCCGGTTGGGCTACAGGGGCGTCGGGGCGCAACTGTACGCGATCAGGTGGTCGGGTGTGTTCGGAGGTGGGGTGTCAGCGCGATCACGCGCGTCGGGGAGGTGGGGGTGGGCGGGGCGGCGGTAGGCTTCAGGCTCCGTTTTCGCAGGCTACTGACAGGAGGACCCCGGTGACCGGTACGGCTGCCGAGGCCCGGCCCACCCCGCGGCGTGTGCTTGTGGCTGAGGACGAGGCGTTGATCAGGCTCGACCTGGTCGAGATGTTGCGGGAAGAGGGGTACGAGGTCGCCGGGGAGGCCGGGGACGGCGAGGAGGCCGTTCGGCTGGCCGGGGAGTTGCGGCCCGATCTGGTGATCCTGGACGTCAAGATGCCCAAAATGGACGGCATCGACGCGGCGACGATGATCGCGGGGGAGCGGATCGCGCCGGTGGTGATGCTGACGGCGTTCTCGCAGCGGGAACTGGTGGAGCGGGCGCGCGACGCCGGGGCGATGGCCTACCTGGTCAAGCCGTTCGCGAAGCACGACCTGGTGCCCGCCATCGAGTTGGCGGTGAGCCGGTTCTCGGAGTTGCAGGCCCTGGAGAACGAGGTGGCCGGGCTGACCGAGCGGTTGGAGACGCGCAAGGTCATCGAGCGGGCCAAGGGGCTGCTGATGACCAAGCAGGGGCTGTCCGAGCCCGAGGCGTTCCGCTGGATCCAGCGGACGGCGATGGACCGGCGGACGACGATGAAGGCCGTGGCCGAGGCGGTCGTGGAGAACATCACCTGAGTGGGTGATGTGGAGCCGTGTGGCTCCCGGCGGGTAGGAACGGTTCTCGAGAGCGGTTGGTCGGCGGTGTCGCGGGCCGGCTTGTGGGCACCGGGTGGTTCGGTCGCGGATCGGCGTCGACCGGAGACCACGTGGCCCTGCGCGTCGTGCGGGCATACCCGCCTGTGGAGCGCGCAGGGCGGATCGGCTCGCGGTGCGGTTGATGAGCGGTGACACCGGAATGGGTTGGCGGACCGGTCAGCCGTGACAAGAGTCGTTTGACCACAGCGGGTTCGTTCTCGAACGCGTCGCGCGCCAGTGCCCGGCACCTCGAACACCCGGTGCGCCGCCGGGGCGGGTCGACCGACGGCGACACGGGCCGGCGCCGACGGGGGAGTGCTACTCCGTGGTGAAGTGGGTGAGGGTGGACGAGGTCGTGCCCGTCGTCCCCACAACGCGCACTTCCACGGTGTGTTCGCCTCTAGCGCGTCCGGTCAGCCCGACCGGGATGGGGTAGGTGCCGCCAGGCGCCCCGGTGGCGGTCGACGTCGGCAGCGACGCGGCCAGGCGGCCGTCCAGCCACAGTTGGAAACCCTGCACCCCCTCCAACCCACCCGTGTCCCACTGCGCCGTGGATCCGTTGAGGGTCACCAGAAGTAGCAGACGGCCCTGTGGGGTGACCGTCGTTGTGGGTAACGGTCGCCCCACCGAATCGCCCAGGGTCACGGTGGCCGTGGGCATCGCGTCCGTGGTGGCGCGGGGGCGGTCCGTCCGGGCGGGTTGCGTTGTGGTCATGGGGGTCGGGGCCGCGGGGATCGGGACGACCTCCAGGTAGCTCTCCTGGACCAGCGCCCCCTCACCCGCACCCGGCGCGCGGACCACCAAGGGGGTCAAGGGATCCGGACCGGAAGGACCCAGCAACTCCGGCGGTACGTCCGCCACCACCGTCACCGCCGCGCCCGGTGCGGGCGGCGGCCCCGGCACCGCCTGCCGGGCGGGCAGCGTCCACGTCCCCACCTGCACCCGGGCGCCCGCCACGTCCATCCCCGCCGACATCACCATCGTCACCACGAACCGGGCGCTCTCGGCCGTCGCCAGCGGCCGCCGGACGGTCCCGACCGACGGCGCCTCCGCCGCCGGGTCCAGGACCTGCCTCGTCGACAGGTTCACCGGCGTCTCCAGCACCCGCGGGTCCGCCGACGCCGCGCCGCTGAACCCCGCCCCCGCCACGTGCACCCGCGCCCGCCGCCCCGGGGGCGCGTGTATCCCGACAAGCGCGTACGCCTCCCGCCACCGGGGCACCACCGGCGCCGACGCCACCTCCACCCCGTCCTGGCGCACCCGCACCCCGCCGGTCGTCACGAGCACCTCCACCAGGTGCAGCGCCCCCGCCCCGCGCGGACCCGGCCGCACCCCCGACGGCGCCCCCGGCAGCACGTCCAGCCCCGACCCCGCCACCACCCGCGCCCCGACGTCGTCCACCACCGTGCGCACGGTCCCCGCGGGCAGCAGCGCCGGGTCGTCCCGCCGCCCCGACCCGATCCGGTCCGCCGGGCCCGGCACCAGGTCCATCGTCAGCCGCCCGCCCGGGCCCGCAGCGTCGGTCAGGACCGCGAAGCGCCCCAGGACGCCGTCGGGGCCCAGGCGCAGGGGAGCGCGTGCCCGCAGGACGGCCTCGTCGGCGCCGCAGCCCAGGTCGATCGGCAGCCCCACTTCCCCCTCGACGCTTCTGCCCAGGCCCACGCAGCCCCGGTAGCCGGACAGGTGCCAGCGCGAGCCCGGGCGGTCGGCGAGCAGGGTGCGGTCGTCGGGGAACTCGTCGAGCAGGCCGGTCAGGCCGTCCTGCCACCGCGGCTCGGGGCCGGGGGTGCCGACGGCCCGACCGGGTTCCGACACCTGGCCGTACGCGTCCACCGCGCGCACCTCGACCCGGTACTGTTCGCCGTCGCGCAAATCGTCCAGTTGGGTGTCCGGGGTGGCGACCAGTCTGGTCCGATCGGCCCACCGGATCCGGTATCCGGTAGCCCGTTCGCTCGCGTTCCACGTGACGACGAGCCTGCCGGGCGCCGGTCGGGCCCTAATGTCGCGCGGAGTATCCGGCGGCGGTCCTTTCTCCGGGAGCACAACGTCATCCGCCGCATACCTGTTCACCCGTTCCGGAGGAGGCGCCGGGTGAGGTGACTCCTCGCCTGGACGCGGAGAGTCATCGGGAGCGCGGAGCAGCACGACCGCCACACCGATCAGGAGCACGCACGATCCCCAGGCCAGCGCCCGTTTGCGAACCCGCACCGGGAAAACCCTACGGCCCGGCGTGACCCACCGTAACCCGTTGTTGTGAACTTGAGACGCCGCCCGGTAATCCCGATCAGGTACCGGATGTCCGGACTGCGGACACCACCGCGCCCTTTCGTTGCAGTCTGGTCACGAGGAGCCCAGGCACGTGACTACGTCGCAATCGGTCACTACGTTCCGGCGCAACCCTCCAACAGGTATGAGGGCGGGGTTCGGCATGCTTACACGCATTGTCCGGACGAAAGCGGAGAAGGGACATCACGTGCGTAACCAGACGGTGAAGGCCGCGGTGCTGGTCGCCAGCGCGTTGTTGCTCGCAGCCTGTGGCACGAACAAGACGGAGTCGGGCTCCAGCGGGGGTAACAACAGCAGCAACACCCAGCAGGGTTGCGACCAGAGCAAGGACACCCTTGTCATCGGCGTCATCGCGCCGCAGTCCGGTGGTCTGTCCGCGCTCGGTCTCGGCATCCGCAACTCGGCGGAGCTCGCGGTCGAGCAGGCCAACGAGAAGTGCGCCGTGCCGGGCTACAAGCTCAAGGTCCAGACCGAGGACGACCAGGCGACTCCGCAGGTCGGAGCGCAGGCCGCGACCCGGCTCTCCTCCAACGCCAAGGTCATCGGCGTCATCGGCACCCTGAACTCGTCGGTCGCGCAGAGCGTGCAGCCGGTGCTGCAGGCCAAGAAGATCGTGCAGGTGTCGCCCGCGAACACCAGCCCGTCGCTCACCCGCGGCGACGACTTCCTGAACAACCCGAAGCGCAAGTACGACAACTACTTCCGCGTCTGCGCCACCGACGACGTGCAGGGCCCGTTCGCGGCCAAGTACCTCGTGGGCAAGGCGGGCAAGAAGAGCATCGCCATCATCACCGACGGCAAGACCTACGGTGAGGGCCTGGCCTCGGAGTTCAAGAAGCAGGCCGAGAAGGACGGCGCGAAGATCGTCGCCACCGAGAAGGTCGGCGAGAAGGACACCGACTTCTCCACCGTCATCAACGCCGTCCGCGGCGCCAACCCGGACGCCATCTACTACGGCGGCGAGTACCCGCAGGCGGGCCCGCTGTCCAAGCAGGCCAAGGACCTGGGCCTCAACGTCCCGGTGATGGGCGGCGACGGCGTCTACGACCCGAAGTTCATCGAGCTCGGCGGCAAGGAGGGTGACCTGGCCACCTCGGTCGGCGCCCCCGTCGACAGCCTCGACACCGCGAAGGCGTTCGTCGACGCGTACAAGGCCAAGAAGTACAAGGACGAGCTCGGTGCGTACGGCGCCTTCTCCTACGACGCCGCCAACGTCATCATCGGCGCCCTCGCGCAGACGGTGAAGAGCGGCGACTGGAGCGAGAGCCAGCGCGCGGCCCTGATCACCAACGTCGGGTCCTTCTCCGCGCCGGGTGCCACCGGTGAGCTCAAGTTCGACCAGTACGGCGACAGCACCAACAAGCTGATGACCGTCTACAAGGTGTCCGGCGGCAAGTGGAACCCGGACGAGACCGGCACCTTCGGCGGCTGAGCCGGATCGACTAGTCCCGACTGATCGGACGTGGCGGGGGCGGGCATCACGGCCGCCCCCGCTGCTCTTGGAGGCAGATGTGGCCACGCTGCTACAGCAGCTCATAAGCGGCCTGGTGCTCGGTGGGCAGATCGCGCTCATCGCACTCGGCTACACGATGGTGTACGGCATCATCCAGTTGATCAACTTCGCGCACGGCGAGGTGTTCATGGTGAGCGTGTTCGGCGCGCTCGCCACCTACAATTGGTTCATCCCCGAGAGCTGGCAGCAGACCTGGCCGCTCGCGCTGCTGGCCATGCTCGTGGGAGCCGTGGTCGTCGCCGTCGTGCTCGCGGTGCTCATGGAGCGCTTCGCCTACCGGCCGTTGCGCAACGCCCCGCGACTGGCGCCGTTGATCACGGCGCTGGGCGTTTCGGTGATGCTCAAGGAAATCGTGCGGCTCTCCTTCCCCGGCGCGACCGCCGCGGTGCACGTGCCGCGGGCGTTCTGGGACGAGCCGATCACCTTCAAGGTGCCCGGCGGGACCGTGGTCATCGGCTCGACCGGGCTGCTGGTCATCGTGGTCGCCATCGTCGGCGCTGTCCTGCTGCAGGTCTACATCTCCCGGTCCCGCATGGGCCGCGCGATGCGCGCCACCGCGCAGGACCCGGACACCGCGCGGCTGATGGGCGTCGACCCCAACCGCACCATCGTGCTGACCTTCGTCATCGGCGGCGCGCTCGCCGGTGTCGCGGGCGTGCTGTACGGCGTCCACCTCAACAACGTCGACACCGACGCGGGCTTCCTCACCGGCATCTTCGCCTTCACCGCCGCGGTGCTCGGCGGCGTCGGCAGCATCAAGGGCGCCGTCATCGGCGGCTTCATCATCGGCGTCATCAAGACCGTCGGTGGCCAGTACCTGCCCGGTGGCACCGCCTACGACCTGGTGTGGATCTTCGTCCTGCTGATCCTGGTCCTGGTGTTCCGCCCGCAGGGCTTGTTCGGCGAGCCGGAAAGGGTGCGAGCGTGAACATCCCACCTGGATGGGCGTGGCTCGGCCAAGCCCTGTTGATCATCGCCGGGATCATCCTGGTCATCTGGCTCTGCAGGCTCGGGGAGCGCCGGGGCACCGCCTACCTGGCCGACCGCCCCGCGTACCTGCGCCCGCTGGCACTGCTCGGCGGTGTCCTCGCGCTGCTCTCGGCGCTGCTGCCGTGGGTCACCTTCGAACTCAACGACGGCGTCTACCCCGAGCTGTCGACGCTGCAGTTCTTCGACGAACCCTGGGGGGTGACGGGCTTCCGCGGCTTCATCCTGCTGCTCGGCCTCGCCTCGATCGTCCTGGCGTTCGTCCCGATCCCCGCCAAGCGGCGCGTCTACCGCGCCATCGGCCTGGCGCTGTTCGGCATCACGCTGTTCAACACCGGCTTCATCATCTACTACGGCGGTGGCATCGGTGCGGCCACCGCCGCGGACGGTGTGGTCGCCTTCGGTGGCCTGGTCGGGCTGGTCGCGGCCGCGGTGGTGTGGTTCGCGCACCGGTCCGGACCGCTGGAGCAGGTCCCGCTGTGGAACAGCAAGGTCTCCCGCGCGGTGGCCTACCCGGTCCTGCTGCTGGCGTTCATCGCGCTGCTGCTGGTGGTCGCCATGCTGCTGCGCGCGGGCACCACCGCCGACGGCGACTCGCGCGCCTACGCGGGCCCGATCTTCCTCTCGCTGCTGTTCTTCATCAGCGGCGTCATCCTGGCGCTCAACGGACTCGGCTTCACCAAGTGGCTGACCGACGTCTCCGACAAGCACCGGCTGTGGAGCGTCGTGGTGCTGCTCGGCTGCTCCATCGCGCTGCCGTTCACCGAGGCGGGCACCGACTACTGGATGACGATCGCGGTCAACATCGGCGTCTACGCGGCGACCGCCATCGGCCTCAACATCGTCGTCGGCCTCGCGGGCCTGCTCGACCTCGGCTACATCGCCTTCCTCGGCATCGGCGCGTACGTCGCGGCGAACTTCTCCGAGGCCTCGGCCGCCGCGTTCGGCATCAAGCTGCCGTTCCTCGCCGCCGCGATCGTCGCGGCGGTGGTGGCGGGCGTCTTCGGCGCCATCGTCGGCTCCCCGACCCTGCGGGTGCGCGGCGACTACCTGGCTATCGTGACGCTGGCCTTCGGTGAGATCTTCCGCAAGGCGGCGCAGAACGACATCGGGGGGCTCACCGGTGGCGCCAACGCCATCCCAGACATCCCGCCGATCTCCGCGTTCGGCCAGTCCTTCAGCGCACCGCTGGAGATCGGCGGCGTGAAACTGCCCTCCGGCGTGCTGTACTACATCCTCGTCGTGGTGCTGGTCGCGGTCGTCATGCTGGTCTTCGCCAACCTGAAGGACTCGCGCATCGGCCGCGCCTGGATCGCCATCCGCGAGGACGAGGACGCCGCGCGGGCCATGGGCATCAAGACCGGCCAGGCCAAGATCCTCGCCTTCCTCATCGGCGCCACGCTGGCCGGTCTGGCGGGCGCGGTGTTCGCGCACAAGACGTCCACGGTGGCCTACGACAGCTTCCAGTTCATCGAGTCGGTGACGCTGCTCGCGGCGGTCATCCTCGGCGGCATGGCCTCGATCCCCGGCGCGGTGCTCGGCTCCGCGCTGCTGATCGTGCTGCCGGAGAAGCTGCGCGACTTCCAGGACCTGCGGTTGTTCCTGTTCGGCCTGGCGCTGGTGCTCATCATGAGGTTCCGGCCGCAGGGCCTGATCCCCGACCGGCACCGACGGGCCGAACTGGCCGACGAAGGCGTCGTCGAAGCCCCCTCCCAGGAGCACAACGTGGCTGACAGCACCCCCGGCGGCGGCGCGGCGGTGACCCGATGACCGGTACCCCCGTGCTCGCCGCGCGCGACGTCTCGATGGTCTTCGGCGGCCTCACCGCGCTCTCCGAGGTCAACCTGACCCTCGACGAGGGGCAGATCCTCGGCCTGATCGGACCCAACGGCGCCGGTAAGACGACCTTCTTCAACTGCCTCACCGGTCTCTACACCCCGACCCGGGGCACGGTCACGCTGCGCGGCACCCGGCTGCCCAGCGACCCGGCCGCGGTCACCGTGGCCGGTGTGGCCCGCACGTTCCAGAACATCCGGCTGTTCCCCAGCATGACCGCGCTGGAGAACGTCGTGGTGGGACGGCACTCGCGGATGAAGCAGGGCCCGCTCGCCTCGCTGTTCCACGGCCCCGCCTACCGGCGCGGCGAGCAGGCGGCCCGCGACCGGTCCCTGGAGCTGCTGGAGTTCGTCGGCCTCGGTCGCGTGCACGACGAGCTGTCCCGCAACCTGCCCTACGGCGACCAGCGCAGGCTGGAGATCGCCCGGGCGCTGGCCACCGACCCGTCGGTGCTGCTGCTCGACGAGCCGACCGCGGGCATGAACCCGCAGGAGACCGAGGCGACCCGGCAGCTCATCTTCGCCATCCGGGAGACCGGGGTGGCCGTGGTGGTCATCGAGCACGACACGAAGTTCATCTTCTCGTTGTGCGACCACGTCTCGGTCCTGGTGCAGGGCAAGCTGCTGGTCGAGGGCACGCCCGACGTGGTGCGCGGCGACCCCCGGGTCATCGAGGCGTACCTGGGCAAGCCGCCGGACGAGGTGGAGGCCGAGGTCCGCCACTACGCCGACGAGACCGCGGACCACACCCAGGTTATCGAGTTGGACGGCGGCAGCGAGGGAGACAAGCGGTGACCGCTCTGCTGGAGGTGGAGAACCTCAGCGTCGCCTACGGCGCCATCGAGGCTGTCCGCGACATCTCGTTCGCCGTCGGCGAGGGCCAGATCGTCAGCCTGATCGGCAGCAACGGCGCGGGCAAGACCACGACGCTGCGCACGATCTCCGGGCTGCTGCGCCCGCTGACCGGTGCGATCCGGTTCGAGGGCAAGCCCATCGAGTCGCTGGCCGCGCACACCATCCTGGAGCTGGGCGTCGCGCACTGCCCCGAGGGCCGCAGGCTCTTCGGCCGCATGACGGTGGCCGAGAACCTGCAGCTGGGCGCCTACGTCCGCAAGGACGCGGGGGTCGCGGCCGACATGGAGCGGGTCTACGAGCTGTTCCCGGTCCTCGGCGAGCGGCGCAACCAGAAGGCGGGCCTGTTCTCCGGCGGTGAGCAGCAGATGCTGGCGATCGGCCGGGCGATGATGTCCAAGCCGCGCCTGCTGATGCTCGACGAGCCGTCGATGGGCCTGTCACCGATCATGACGCAGCGGATCTTCGACACCATCAAGGAGTTGCAGTCCCAGGGAACCACGATCCTGCTGGTCGAGCAGAACGCGCTGGCCGCGCTGGCGCTGTCCGACCGCGGCTACGTGATCGACCTGGGCCGCACCACCCTGGAGGGCCCCGGCCACGACCTGCTGGCCGACGAACGAGTGCGCGCCGCCTACCTCGGCGACGCGTGATGCCACGAGTGCGCGCCGCCTACCTCGGCGACGCGTAACCGTTTCCACCACGATGGGCCGCCCCCCGGCAGGGGAGCGGCCCATCGGTCGTCAGTGGGTGACCTCTTCGCGGAGCCGGATGAGGGTGCCGGTCGCGTCGTAGCCCCAGCCCATGCCGAACCCGTGCCAGGACGAGCCCCAGTCGCCGTCGAGGGGCGTCTGCGCGAGGGTGGCGTTGAGGAGGTCGTCGCAGAACGCGAAGGCCTGCAGGCGCCCGTCGTCGTTCACGGCCAGGTGCGCGGCTCCCAGGGCGGGGCTGGACTCGGGCAGTTGCGGGTCGAAGGCCCGCCAGCCCACCCAGCCGTCGCACCCGCAGCCGAACTGCCGGTTCGCGTGGATGGTGCCCGCCGAGACCGCGAGGAGCTGGATCTTGCCGTCGGGGAGGTTGGCGGTGTCGGGCACCGTCGGCAGGACGATGCCCATGCCGTACCCGCTCGACCAGGCCTCGGAGTTCGGGCCGTCCTGCTGGATGTGGTTCACCTGGCCGTCGACGCCCCGGTAGAACAGCTCCATCCACTGGTTCTCGGTGGCCAGGTTGCCGTTGTTGACCGCCACCGCGAGGTCGCCGAGCACCGCGGTGTCCAAACCGGGCAGCTGGACCAGCGCCGTCCACGTGTCGCTGCCCGGCGCGCTCTGCCTGCTGGTCATGATCCGGCCGCGCGCCTGGTCGACGACGAAGACCTGCAGGCAGCCGTTCTGGTTGGTGGAGATCTTCGGGTCGGTCATGCCCGCGATGGGGTTGGCGGGGTTCAGCGGGATCCAGTCCGTCCAACCGGTGCCGGTCGCGCTGTCGGGGTCCTGGTGGATGACCTGGCAGACACCGGCGGCGGTGCAGGTGACGACCTGGAGGTGCCCGTTGCCGTCGAGGATCGCGTCCTGCCGCCCCTGGATGTCGTCACCGAGCCGGGACAGCGGGCTGAACGCGTCGCCGACGCAGACCTGGTAGGTGTGCATCAGCTGGTCCCCGGAGACGCCGAAGACCTCCAGCCTGCCATCGGCGTTGGCGGCCGCGACCAGGCTGGTGAACGAGGTGCGGTTGCGGCTGAGCCAGTGCCAGCTCCCGTTGAACCGCCCGCCGGGCAGGCTCTGGTGGGCGTACCAGGGCAGGCCGTCCGCCCCGATCGAGAAGAACCACATGTACCCGTTGCCGTCGACCGCCACGTTGTTAGCCATCGTGCTCCACCGTCCCTGTGCGCTGGTATCCGACATAGGTCGAATGGGGACCGGACCCGGCTTGGGAATCGACGGTATCCGGCCACAGTGGACACGTAAACGGTCGCGACGACGATGCGCTCAGTCGGGCGGTCACCGGGCGTGGGAGAAGCGGATCCACCCACGGTCCGCTGTCGAGGACCACACCCGTCACCCACTGGAACCCCACACCGGTCGCGCGGTGGTGCGCAGCGGAGAACGGGTTCGGACTGCCGTACCTGCCCGCGGCAGCGGAACGCGGGGTTCCCGGGACTACTGGCCCGGCGGGCGGTTCACCGCGACGCAGGTCAGGCGGGCGGTGCAGGTGCGGCGGTCGTCCTCGTCGGTGATCACGATCTCGAAGGTCGACGTGCTCCGCCCGAGGTGCAGCGGCGTGCACACCCCCGTCACCAGCCCGGCGTGCGCCGCCCGGTGGTGCGTGCAGGACAGCTCCAGCCCCACCACCAGCTTCCCCTCCGGCGCGTTCAGGCTCGCCGCCACCGACCCCAGGGTCTCCGCCAGCGCCGCGTTGGCGCCGCCGTGCAGCAGGCCGTACGGCTGCCGGTTGCCCGCCACCGGCATGGTCGCGACCAGCCGCTTCGGGTCCCAGTCGGTGAACAGGATGCCGAGCTTGTCCGTCAGCAGCTCGTCCGCGAACTCGCTCCGCACGCCGGGCAGGCCGCCCAGCTCCGTCCCGCTCATGGGTCCTCCGATCGGTGTCGGTGCCCCACCCTAGACTCGGACCGTGCCTGCGAAGACTGAGACCCGTGCCACGACCTCGGCAAACCACGGGGCTGCCCCGCGGCTGCTGCTCATCGACGGCCACTCCATGGCGTACCGGGCGTTCTTCGCGCTGCCGAAGGAGAACTTCCAGACCGGCACCGGCCAGCACACCAACGCGGTCTACGGCTTCACCTCGATGCTCATCAACCTGCTGCGCGACGAGGCCCCCACGCACCTGGCGGTGTGCTTCGACGTCTCCCGCAAGACCTTCCGCACCGAGCAGTACGCCGAGTACAAGGCCAACCGCTCGGCCAGCCCCGACGAGTTCAAGGGGCAGGTCAGCCTCATCGAGGACGTGCTGGGCACGCTCAACATCCAGAAGCTCGCCCTGGACAACTACGAGGCCGACGACCTCATCGCCACCCTCACCACGCAGGCCACCGCCGCGGGCTTCCAGGTCGCCATCTGCACCGGCGACCGCGACGCGCTCCAGCTCGTGACCGACGACGTCACCGTGCTCTACCCGGTCAAGGGCGTCTCCGAGCTGGCCCGCTTCACCCCCGAGCTGGTGCTGGCGAAGTACGGCGTCACCGCGGCCCAGTACCCCGACTTCGCGGCCCTGCGCGGCGACCCCAGCGACAACCTGCCCAAGGTCCCCGGGGTCGGCGAGAAGACGATCACCAAGTGGATCCAGCAGTTCGGCTCGCTGGGCGACCTGGTCGACCGGGTCGACGAGGTCAAGGGCAAGGTCGGCGACTCGCTGCGCGCCAACCTGGCCAACGTGCTGCTCAACCGGCAGCTCACCGAGCTGGTCCGGGACGTGCCGCTGGCGGTCGGGCCGACCGACCTGGCCGTGCGCGACTGGGACCGCGACGCCGTGCACCGGCTCTTCGACGAGCTGGAGTTCCGGGTCCTGCGCGACCGCCTGTTCGCCACCCTGTCCACCGCCGAGCCCGAGGCCGAGGAGGGCTTCGAGGTCAGCGGCGGCGCCGTCGCCGAGGGCGAGTTGCCCGGCTGGCTGGCCGAGCACGCGCCGAAGGGCACCCGCATCGGGTTGTCCTTCCGCGACGTGTCCACCGGCGTGTCCGGGCAGGCCGTCGAGCTGCGGTCGGTCGCCCTGGCCACCGCGGGCGGCGAGGGCGTGTTCGTCGACGTCACCACGCTGACCGAGGCCGACGAGACCGCGTTCCGCGCCTGGCTGGCCGACCCGGACGCGCCCAAGCTCGCGCACGACGTCAAGCGGTCCCTGCACGCCCTGCGCCACCGCGGCTGGGAGCTGGGCGGGCTGGCCACCGACACCGCGCTCGCCGCGTACCTGGTGCGCCCCGGCCAGCGCACGTTCAACCTCGACGACCTCGTCCTGCGCTACCTCCAGCGCGAGCTGCGCGTCGAGGACGGCGACGGCGAGCAGCAGCTGTCCCTGCTCGACGACGAGGGCGACGACGAGCGCAAGCTCGCGGCGGGGGAGATCCTGCGCGCCCGCGCGATCGCCGAGCTGGCCGACGCGCTCGACACCGCGCTCACCGAGACCGGCCAGGCGGCGCTGCTGGTCGACATGGAGCTGCCGCTGCTGCGCGTGCTGGCCGACGTGGAGTCCGTCGGCATCGCCGTGGACACCGAGAAGCTGGGCGAGCTGGAGTCCGACTTCGCCACCCGGGTCCGCGACGCCGAGCGGTCGGCGTTCGACGTGATCGGCAAGGAGATCAACCTCGGCTCGCCCAAGCAGCTGCAGGTCGTGCTCTTCGACGAGCTCCAGATGCCGAAGACCAAGCGCACCAAGACCGGCTACACCACCGACGCCGAGGCGCTGACCACGCTGTTCGAGCAGACCCAGCACCCGTTCCTGGCGCACATGCTCGAGCACCGCGACGCCACCCGGCTGCGGGTCACCGTCGAGGGCCTGATCAAGTCGGTGTCCGACGACGGCCGCGTGCACACCACGTTCAACCAGACCATCGCGGCCACGGGCAGGCTCTCGTCCACCGAGCCGAACCTGCAGAACATCCCGATCCGCACCGAGGCGGGCCGCACCATCCGCGACGCCTTCGTCGTCGGCGACGGCTTCGTCGACCTGCTCACCGCCGACTACAGCCAGATCGAGATGCGGATCATGGCCCACCTGTCGGAGGACGCGGCGCTGATCGAGGCGTTCAACTCGGGCCACGACTTCCACGCCGCCACCGCCGCCCGCGTCTTCTCCGTAGCGCCGACCGCGGTCACCCAGGAGCAGCGCGCCAAGATCAAGGCGATGAACTACGGCCTGGCGTACGGCCTCTCCGCCTACGGCCTGTCCCAGCAGCTGCGGATCACCACCGAAGAAGCCCGCGCCCTGATGGACGACTACTTCGAGGGCTTCGGCGGCGTCCGCGACTACCTGCACGAGGTTGTCGCCCAAGCCCGCAAGGACGGCTACACCGAGACCCTGTTCGGCCGCCGCCGCTACCTCCCGGACCTGACCAGCGACAACCGCCAGCGCCGCGAGATGGCGGAGCGGATGGCGCTCAACGCCCCCATCCAGGGCAGCGCGGCGGACATCATCAAGGTCGCCATGCTCAACGTCCACCGCGAACTGACCACGGCCGACCTCCGCACCCGAACCCTGCTCCAGGTCCACGACGAACTGGTCCTGGAGGTAGCCGAAGGCGAACAGGAACGGGTCGAGGAACTGGTCCGAGCCCAGATGGCCGCCGCCTTCACCCTCCGCGTCCCCCTCGACGTCTCGGTCGGCTTCGGCAAGTCCTGGAACCAGGCGGCGCACTGAGCATCGCTCCCTCCTGACACCGTCCCCGACTCGGCAGGTGATGGCCGCGCGCCCTTCCGCGCCAACGTGGCGGGGAAGGGCACGCGGTTTCCACGCCTGGCCTCGTTCTCCGCACCCGACTTCGTCCTCTCCGGGCCGGTGGCGGTCGCGGCATCTGCCTGGTCCCGACGTGCTCAACTCATCCGGCACAGTCCTCGACTCGGCGGGCGATCGCCGTGACATCCCTCTTCCCCGCACTCCACCACCTGACCGCCACGTGATCCAGCACCGCCGCCCCACAGCACCTTCTCCCGCCCTGCCTCACTCTCTTCCCAACCGACCCAACCTCACCGCCCTCCCTCACCCTCTCCGCACCCACCCCGTAACCGCCGCCCGCGTGCCCGCCCCACCTCAACGCGACCTGGCCACACCGCACCCACCCCACAACCGCCGCTTGAGTCCAGCCCCCCACCTGACGCGACTCGCCCCCACCATTCGCCGTGATTGGGTGGACTTGCTTTGCGTGGGGGGACGAGCCTGCCAAGCTCGCCCGCGGGTGGGGTGGGCTTGCCCATCCCCACCGCTCTTCCCCACCGCAGGCTCGTAGGGGCCCCGCGCAAAGCAAGTTCGCCCAATCGAGGCCCCACAGCTTTTCCGCGAACAGCCGGACAAACCCAACTCGACCCGCAGGCGACAGCACCCCACGACGTCCCCTATGGACGATCAAGACCTCCTGGCCGGAACCAAGCAGCACGCCCTAACCTGGCACCATGAAATTCTGGGGACGTCGCTCGACCGCGCCCGCGAAACGGACGCCCATCACCGGCCACGCGTGGATAGACCCGATCCTCGACGCCGCCATCGCCGAGGTCACCGACGGCCACCTCAGCGCCGCCATCACCGTCCTCGCCGAGGTACGCGACGACCCCGAGACCCGCGACCTCCGCCTGGACAAGCTCACCAACGCGATCCCCCTGGGCCGCGCCGACGACATCGCCGAGCTGGCAGTCGAGCACCACGACCCGGAACTGGCCCTGCTGGCGGGCTCCTGCTACGCCCAGGAAGCGGGCGCCATCCGCGGCGGCGGCTGGGCGAGCACCGTGGGGGAGGAGCGGTTCCAGCTGGTCCGCGCCACCGCGGGCAAGGCCCTGCCGTTCCTGCACGGCGCCGCCGAGGCACTGCCCGACGACCCCATCCCGTGGGCCGAGCTGATGTCGACGGCCGTGCTGCTCGGCATCAAGCGCGAGCAGCACGACGAGCTGTGGGGCGAGGTCCACCGCCGCTGCCCGACCCTGTGGACCGCCAACCAGACCCGCATGTGGCTGCTGTGCGAGAAGTGGAACGGTTCCCACGACGAGATGCTGCGCTTCGCCCACCAAGCGGCCAACGAGGCCCCGGCGGGCGACCCGGTCACCGCCGTCGTCGCCATGGCCATCGCCGAGTTCCTGATGTACGAGGGCCGCGAGCACGACGCGGGCCGCGACCGCCGCCGCTTCCAGCGCGAGGCGCTGACCAAGTCGATGAGCATGGTCGAGGGCGCCGCCGACAAGTGGTTACGCGCCGAGAAACCGCACCCGCGCGCCATCGCCGCGCACAACAACTTCGCCGTCGTCTTCGGTCTCGCCGGTCACGAACAGCGCACCCTGCTGCACCTGCTCGGCATGCGCGACCGCCTGACCGGCTTCCCCTGGGACTACTTCGAGGCCGAGCCCGGCGACCTGTTCCACGAGTTCGTCGAGAAGTACTGGCCCGCCGACCTGGAAGTGACCGACCCGGACGCCGACCCGGAGCCGGTCGTCCCACCGCGTAAGCCGTGCCGAGGCCCTTGCCCACCCACGGCGCACACGTGAACTGACGGACGCCCACCACGCCGAGCCGCTGAACTTGGCGGCCTCGGCGGGCACCACACGTACCTCGGCCATCGCCGGGTGGAGTGGGCCATGGACCTGCTCGCGCACGCGAAACCTGATGGTCACCGAGATCCGCGATCTGGTCGGGTTCACCAGCCCGGGTTCCGTGTCCCGCCATTTCACGGAGCCGGTGGGCTGCCCGGGAATCGAGTCCTGCGGGCGGGTGGTCGCCCGTCGCGGCACGTCTCGAACCCTGGCTGCTCCGCAATGGCCCGGCCCAGGTCCGCAATCGTGGACAAGCCGAAGCAGCCGGGCAAACCCTTGCGTTCATCACGTGGAGATGCGATCACCGTGCGGGGCGCTGGACCAGGGTGTGCCAGCCGGTTCAGTCTCACCGAACCCGGGTCCTGGGCGACTTTCGCCGATCGTGCCCGCCGTGCGAGTCCGGTTGGTACAGCTGATCCGCCCTCCACGAGAACGGATCCGCGACGCGCTCCACGCCCGATCGCCTGTCCCCGGCTTGGACGCCAGTCGCGTTGGCGGTGGGGGTGCTGTTCGGCGTGGTCGCCGCCGCGGTGCAGGAGGTCTCCCCGACCTGGCACCTGTTGGGGCACAACGGGCCCGCGGGAGACTCGTGGTGGTACGTGCTCGTCACCCCTACCCCGGTCACCCTCATCGCGGTTGCCTCCATCGCCGCGCTGGCCGCATTTCTCTGGCGACGACGTATCAAACCCATCCCGCTCTACGCGCTACTCGCCCTGCCTATAGGCGCAATCGGCGCCCTCTTGCCTTCTTTCCTCCTGCACGGCACCTGACCGCAGCCCCCGCACCAACGCCAGCACCGCGTCCCGAACCTCTTCACGCGTCTGCTCCGGCGCGAACACCTGCCAGTCCAGCGCGACCACCAACACCGTCCCGAACAACGCCGACGCCGCCGTCGTCACCCGCACCCCGTCCGGCAGCTGCCCGGCGTCCGCCAACCTCGACAGCTGGGCCCGGATGATCGTCGTCACCTGTTCCCGCAGCAGGGTCAGGGTCTGTTGCCACTGGCCCGGGGTCCGCCACAGCTCGCTCACCAGCAGCTGCGCGAACGTCGGGTACTCGGCGAAGAAGACGAGCATCCCGTCGACCATGCGGGAGAGGGCGTCCGCCGCGTCGACCGCTTCGTCGGCGGACCGCAGGTGGTCGGCGAGCAGGTCGACCCCGAAGCGGAGCAGGGCGTCGATCAGGCCGTCCTTGCTGCCGAAGTTGTAGTACACCGTGCCCTTCGCCACCCCGGCCTCGGCGGCGATCTCGTCCACCGTCAGGCCGACCATGCCGCGGGTGCCCGCCAGGCGCAGGGTCGCGTCGAACAGCTTGCGCCGGGTGGCGCCGGTGCGGGCGGGACGGCCGGTCACAGCACCAGTTCCGGCTTGAGCCGCGCCGGGGTCCACACCCGCTGCCTGCGCGCGGCGATCGTCGACACCACGAGTCCTCCGATCAGGTAGGCGGCCAGCACGCCGATGTCCGCGGCCAGTCCGGACGCCGGGCCACCGTAGAGCAGGTGCCGCAGCCCGTCGACCACGTACCCCATCGGCAGCGCCCGGTGCAGCGGGATCAGCGCGTCCGGCAGCGTCTGCCAGGGGAACGTGCCGCCCGCGCTGATCAGCTGCAGGATCAGCACGACCAGCGCGACGAACTTGCCGACCGGGCCGAGGAACGCGTTGAGCGCGTGCACGATCGACACGAAGGTCAGCGACGTCAGCACCAGGAACCCGAGGGTGGCCAGCGGTCGGGCCGGGTGGATGCCGATCAGCGTGGTCACCGCCGCGAACATGATCACCACCTGCGCCACGCCCAGCATCGCCGGGGTCAGCCACCCGGCCAGCGCGGTGCGCGCCGCCGGGTGCCCGGCCGCCAGTGCCCGGTTGGACAGCGGCTTGATCAGCAGGAACAGCACGAACGCGCCGATCCACAGGGCCAGGCCGAGGAAGAACGGCGCCAGACCGGCCCCGTAGCTGCCCGCGCTGTTCTCCCCGACGGTCCGCACCGCCACCGGGTCGCCGATGGTCTGCGCCGTGGCGCTGCGGGTCGCGTCGTCCGGGTGCGGGATCTGGTCGAGACCGGCGGTGAGGCCGTCCCGCAGCTGCACCGTCCCGTCGGCCAGCGTCTTCGTGCCGGTGGCGAGCTGGTCCGCGCCGTCCACGGCCGACTTCTCGCCGTCGCGCAGCGTCGCCGCGCCGTCCCGCAGCTGCGACGTCCCGCTCGCCAGGTCTTTCGCGCCCGCCGCGGCGGTGCCGATGCCGTCGGCCAGCGCCGGGGTCGCGGCGGCCAGCGCGGCGTTGCCGTCGGCGACCTTGTCGGCACCGTCGGCCAGCGTCCGCAACTGCGCCGCCGCCGTGCCGACCTGCGTGTTCGCCTGCTCGATCGGCGTCCGCAGCTGCCGGACCCGCGCCATGATGTCGTTGACCGCCTGGTCCGACAGCCCCGCCTCGCGCAGCTTCTCGGTCAGCCCCGTGTCGAGCTGGCCCAGCTGGCCGGTCATGGTGGACGTCGCGCTCGCCAGCTTCTCCGCCGTCGCCGCGACCTGCTCGTTGCCGTCGGCGACCTGCCGCGCGCCCTGCGCCAGCTGCGCGGTCTGCGCGGGCAGGCCCTTCGTCTTGTCCCGCAACGTGTTCAGACCCGTCGAGAGCTGACCGGCGCCCGCGGCCGCGTCGACCGTGCCGTCCGCGAGGCGGGTGGCGCCGTCGAGCAGCTGCCGCTGCCCGCTCGCCAGCTGGGTCGCGCCGGTGTTGGCCTGCGTCGCGCCGTCGGCGAGCTTGGTGGCGCCGTCGGCGGCCTGGCGGGTGCGGTCGTAGACGGTGCCGAAACCGACCAGGAACTTCTCCGCCGCCTGCTCGCCGACGGCCTTGGCCACCGACCGCCGCACCTCGCCGACGACCCGGTCGGCGATCGTGCCGACGAGGTAGTTGTTGGCGTCGTTGGTGGTCACGGTGATCATCCCCTGGCGCGGCGCGAACTGCGCGGACGACGCCAGGGACGACGAGAAGTCGGCGGGCAGGGTGATGGAGAAGGTGTACTCGCCTGCGCGCACGCCGTTCTCCGCGTCGACCGCGCTCACCTCGTGCCAGTCGAACTTGCCGGAGCTCTTCAGCTCGTCGGCGACCTTCTGGCCCGCGTCGAGCCTGCTGCCGTCGGGTTCGGTGGCGCCGGTGTCGCCGACCACGACCGCGGCCGGGATCTTGTCGAGCCGGTTGTAGGGGTCGGCGTTGGCGTAGAGGTAGAGGGAGCCGTACAGCAGCGGCACCAGGACCAGGGCGAGCACGGCGAGCTTGGGCAGCGTGCCGGAGCTGACCCGGCGCAGCTCGTTGCGGGCGAGGCGGATGACGCTCACGGCAGGAACTCCAACGGGGCGGTGGGGCCCGGCTCGCGGACCGGGGCTTCGGAGTGGGCTTTCGCTTCCGCGCGGGCGCTCACAGCCCGGACTCCAGCGGCGCGGGCTGGTCCGACTCGCCGAGCCGGGCCGGGGTGAGCGGCAGGCGCAGCGCGGTGGCGGTGCCGCACAGCACGACGACCGCGCGACCCTCGCGGGCCTGCGCGAGTGCCGTCGGCAGCCAGTCCTCGGGGTCGGAGGTGTGCCGGTCGGGGGTGTCGAGGACCAGCAACTCGGCGCCGGGCCGCTCGGCGGCCAACCCGGTGAGCAGCGCGATGCGGGCCGCGGGCGCGACGTCCTCGAACCGGGTCCGCGGCGCCAAGCCGTGCTCGTCGAGGAGCCGGGTGACCCGGACGCGGCGGAACCGCGCCCCGCTGAGCGCCAACTCCTCGGCCAGCACGTCGGCCACCCGCAGGTTCGGCTCAGGCGCGGTCACCGCGGGCGCGTCGACGAGGACGGCGTGCTCACGCAGGTGCGCGGCGGTGGGGGAGATGGTGCCGCCGGAGGGGGTTATCCGGCCGGTCAGGGCCAGCCCGAACGCGGTGTGGCCGTCGTTGGGCTCACCGGCCACTACGGCCACCTCACCCGCCCGCACGCGCAGCGAGGTCGGCGCCAGCAGCGGCCCGTGCGCGCCCGTCACCGCGACCTGCTCGGCCATGACCTCCATGCGCCCTCCTTTGAACTGACTGGTCAGTTCAAATAGTGCGCCTGTTCGGGTCGACCCGCAACGGGACATGGAGTGATCCCCACAACCCGATCGAGCGAATCCGGTCTTACCGGCGGGAACCGGACGGCACCGGGCGCCATCCGAGAGCCGTGACCGCGACCAGACAGCTCAAACTGCTCATCGGCGGCCTGCTCTGCGCGCGGCGGGGGTGTTTTCGAAAGACGATCTTCGGGTGGGTGGCGGGGATCGTGTGCCACCGGCAGGGAAGGGCAGGGCCGTCCTGGGGCGGGGGGATCCGCGAAGAGGTGATCTTCAGCGCAAGGCGCTGGCCGGGCGGATTTCCCAGACCGTCCACAGTGGGCGATAGCCCTGGCGGGCCCAGAAGACAGGGGAAAGCGGGTTCGGCGGGTTGTAGTAGAGGAAAGACCCCACCGTCCCCCGATCCAGCAGAGCTCCGTGCGCCACCTCCATCAACGCCCGCCCCACCCCACCCCCGCGCGCCGAGGGCAGCACCGACAGGCAGTTCACATACCCCCACCGCCCGTGCCGCACCCGCGTCTCCGCCCACGTCCCCGGGCCCGACGCCGTGTGCCACCCCTCGACGTGCCCCACCGCGATGCCGTCGCGCTCGGCCAGCCACACCGGGTCGCCCTGGGCCAGGTGCCGCCGCAGCGCGTCCCGCTTGATGCCCGCCGCACCCGCGCGCACGATCGCGCCCCCCACCAGGGCCGAGTACTCGACCTCCGCCATCGCCGACTCGACCAGCGCGTCCAGGTCGCCCATCCCCGCACGGCGCACGTGCGTCCCCGCGACCTCACCCGCCGTGAACGGGGTCGTCCGCACCGCCAGCACCGCCAGCGGTACGAACCCGTGCGCCAGGAACGCCGCCGACGCCTCCGCGTCCCGGCTGGGCCACTGGACCAGGCACGCCGAGTCCCGGCTCGGCGACACGCGGGCCCGCGCCCACCGCCGCAGCAGGGCCTCCACACCCAGCCCGCCCGTCGCGCCGACCAGCGGGTGCAGCTCCCACACCTCCGCCGCCGACCACAGCGTCTGCGGCGTCCCCGGGTCCAGCACCGACCGCGTCAGCACGCCCGCGACCCGCTCGCCGTCGGGCAGCGCCGCGGCCAGCACCTCGCCCGGGGGCGGTGCCACCGCGGCGGGCAGCAGGGGGTCCAGTTCCGCGAACCGCGCCGACTGGGCGCGGACCAGCGGGCCCGTCACCGGCGGCAGCGGAAGATCGCGGTGCCCGGGAAGCGCTCACCGCGCAACGGGCTCCACTGCCCCCACTCCTGCGTGTGGCCGTCCGGCCACTCCGGCTCCACCAGGTCGAACAGGGTGAACCCGGCCGTGGACAGCGCGCGCACGTAGTCACCCAGGGTGCGGTGGTGCTCCACGTACGTGGGAGTCCCGTCCGCGTCGACCTCCACGTACGGGGTCCGGTCGAAGTACGAGCCCGTCACGACCAGCCCGTCCGGGCCCGGGTCGTCCGGGAAGATCCAGCGCATCGGGTGGGTCACCGCGAACGTCCACGTCCCGCCCGGCCGCAGCACCCGCGCCACCTCGGTGAACACCGCGCCGACGTCCGCCACGAACGGCACCGCGCCGAACGCCGAGCAGGCCAGGTCGAACGAGCCCGACGCGAACGGCAGCCGCTCCGCGTTCGCCCGCACCAGCGGCACGGGCGTGCCCGTCGCGGTGTTGGCCGCCGCCGCGTACCGCAGCATCCCGGTCGACAGGTCCAGCCCGACGACCCGCGCGCCTTGGTCGGCCAGCCAGCGCGCGCACGGCGCCGACCCGCAGCCCACCTCGAGGACGTCCTTGCCCGCCACCTCGCCCAGCAGACCGGCGTCCGCCTCGCGCAGCGCCTCCGGGCACCACATGAAGTCGCTGACGCCCAGGAAGTCGCCGTGCTCGCGGTGGTAGTCGTCCGCGTCGGCGTCCCACCAGGCGATGTTCGCCGCCACCGACTCCCGGGACCCGACCTCGACCCGCGCCACCGCCGCCGCGCCGAGGACCCGCTCAGCGCTCGTGCTGTCGCTCACGCGGACCATCCTGGCAGCCCCGGTGGCGCGCCCGGCGCCGGGAGGGTACCCCCGGGTTTGCCCGGTTCTCGCGGGGCCGCGTAGGATACATCCGCGCAGTGGTATCGCGCTGCCCCAGGTTTCTGACCACCGGGAATGCCCGGGGGCCGCGCGGCGTTGGCGGTGTTGGTTCCTGTTCGTTCGGGTGTCCGTCGGCGACACGATCCCGCCGCGCCCGAGAACTGAACCCAACGACCCCCAATCCGTACCGGAGCCACCTACCTAATGTCCACCGACACCACCATTGTCCCGGCTGCAACCGCGCCGAAGCAGCAGGTCGCCATCAACGACATCGGGACGGAGGAGGAGTTCCTCGCCGCGATCGACGCGACGATCAAGTACTTCAACGACGGTGACATCGTTGAGGGCACGATCGTCAAGGTCGACCGGGACGAGGTCCTGCTCGACATCGGCTACAAGACCGAGGGCGTCATCCCCTCGCGTGAGCTGTCGATCAAGCACGATGTCGACCCCGCCGACGTGGTCAGCGTCGGTGACGAGGTCGAGGCCCTCGTCCTGCAGAAGGAGGACAAGGAGGGCCGCCTGATCCTGTCCAAGAAGCGCGCTCAGTACGAGCGGGCCTGGGGCACGATCGAGGCACTCAAGGAGTCGGACGAGCCGGTCAAGGGCACGGTCATCGAGGTTGTCAAGGGTGGTCTCATCCTGGACATCGGTCTGCGCGGCTTCCTCCCCGCCTCGCTGGTCGAGATGCGCCGCGTGCGCGACCTGCAGCCGTACGTGGGCCGCGAGCTCGAGGCCAAGATCATAGAGCTGGACAAGAACCGCAACAACGTGGTTCTCTCCCGGCGCGCCTGGCTGGAGCAGACCCAGTCCGAGGTCCGCAGCGAGTTCCTCAACCAGCTGCAGAAGGGCCAGGTCCGCAAGGGCGTCGTGTCCTCCATCGTCAACTTCGGTGCCTTCGTGGACCTGGGTGGCGTCGACGGCCTGGTGCACGTCTCCGAGCTGTCCTGGAAGCACATCGACCACCCCTCCGAGGTCGTCGAGGTCGGCCAGGAGGTCACGGTCGAGGTCCTCGACGTCGACATGGAGCGCGAGCGCGTCTCCCTGTCGCTGAAGGCGACCCAGGAAGACCCGTGGCGCCAGTTCGCCCGCACCCACGCGATCGGCCAGATCGTGCCGGGCAAGGTCACCAAGCTGGTTCCGTTCGGCGCGTTCGTCCGGGTGGACGAGGGCATCGAGGGCCTGGTCCACATCTCCGAGCTGGCCGAGCGCCACGTGGAGATCCCGGAGCAGGTCGTGCAGGTCGGCAACGACGTCATGGTCAAGGTCATCGACATCGACCTCGACCGGCGCCGGATCTCGCTGTCGCTGAAGCAGGCGAACGAGGGCTTCACCACGGAGACCGAGTTCGACCCGACCCAGTACGGCATGGCCGCCGAGTACGACACCGAGGGGAACTACATCTACCCCGAGGGCTTCGACCCGGACACCCAGGAATGGCAGGAAGGCTTCGAGAAGCAGCGCGAGGAGTGGGAGCGCCAGTACGCGGAGGCGCTCACCCGCTACGAGCAGCACATGAAGCAGATCGCCAAGGCAGCGGAGGCCGACGCGGCCGCCGAGGCCGAGGGTGCCGCGGCCGGTGCCGCGGGCGGCGGGGAGCAGAACTACTCGTCCACCGGCGGCGGCGACAAGCCCGCCCAGAGCGGTGGCACCCTGGCCAGCGACGAGCAGCTGGCCGCCCTCCGCGAGAAGCTCTCCGGCGGCGTCTGATCGTCGGCTAGCTCCTAGCACGCAGTCACCCGAAGGCCCCGCACACCTCGTGCGGGGCCTTCGGGCTGTCGCGGGGTGGCCGCGTGATCCACCCTTGGTTCGCACTCGCCGATCTGCCAAGGGCGACACGCCCGGTCGGTTGGACGTGAGGGAGTGGTCACGCACCCGGCGAAGACGCGCTACCTGCGGCGGTGGTACTTCCGGGTTTGCTCGCTGCGCTCCTGCTCCTGCTCGTGCTGAGGTTCTTCGTGGTCGGTGAGGTGGTGGTTCCGGGTACGGGCTCACCGGCGCGGAGCGTGACCGCGCAGATCCTGGAGTCGCTGATCGCCGCGACGGTGGCCGGGACGTTCATCGCTGCCCTGCTGGTGTGGTTGCTGCCCGCGGACGACCGCGTCCCGGAGTCCGACGTCGTGGAGCCGCGCGAGATCGAGCCGTTGATCCGCGCCGAGGCGGCCACCGCGCGCGAGTGGCGCGTCCGCGCCCACACGGCCTCCTACTTCCGGTCCCGGACCCTGCCCTGGCCGGCCGAGGCGACCCTGGCCCGCAGCGCGACCTCCTCGAGCCGTTCCTCGGCGATGACCCGCTCCCACGGGCATTCGAGTTGACCGAACTGATCAAGGGCCCGGTGCGTGGCGCGGCGCGGGACATGGTCGAGGCGGTGGTGGCCGACGACCGGTTGCTCGCCCGGTGCGCGCGGCGGTCGCAGTGGCACCCGCTCGGGTTCCTGAAGGTGCTGGTCATGTCGAACGCGGCGTTCCAGATCCGGATGAACTACTGGCCGGAGCCGCTGGGGGAGCGCGAGGACATCCACGACCACCGGTTCGACTTCGTCTCCACCGTCGTGCACGGGCTCGCTGGTGGTCGAGCTGTACGAGATCGTGCAGGGCACGGCGGCGGACCGCTACACCGACCGCCTGCCCGCGACCTTCGCCGAGCCCTACCTGCTCGACCACGTCGGCACCGCCTCCGCGCGCGGGATCGGCGCGTACCGCGTCGCCCGCGGTAGCGGGTACGCGACCGACGCGCGGGTGCCGCGCCGGGTCGTGCCCATCGGCGTGCCGGTGGTGACGATGTTCGTGAAGTTCGCTTGCCGCCGTCCGGACGCGACCGTGCTGATCGACCGCGGCGTCCCGGTGAGCGTTCGTCAGGGTCGGCGGTTCACGACGCTGCCGGAGGCGCGCGCGTTCCTGGGGGACATCCTCGGCCTGTGGGACTAGGCGCAATGCCGGTCGGTTAGGTTATGGCGGGGCTGTAGCCTGCGGTGGTGGATCTTGGGTTGGGTGTGCGCGAGGGCGGCGGTCTGGCCGACCGAGCTGCGGTTGGTGTGCTGACTCGGATGTTTCCGGTGGAGTTGGTCGATCGGGTCATTGACCAGTATTGGCGTCGGGAACAGCGGACCCGCGCATTGCCTGCTCGGTTGGTCTTCTATTTCACGCTTGCTTTGTGTCTTTTCCCGAATGAGTCGTACCGGTCGACGATGAAGATTCTCATGTCGGCGTTCGGTCGTGGAGGGCAGGGCTATCGGGTACCGACGACCGGTTCGATCGGTGATGCTCGTCGTCGTCTGGGTTCGGAGCCGATGGAGACCGCGGTGCGGGCGGTGATACGACCGAGAGCGTGCCGGGAGACAATAGGCGCGTGGTATGGGGATTGGTTGTTGACAGCGGTTGACGGGACGACGTTCACGGTGCCGGATACCGAGGAGAACGATCGCGAGTTCGGGCGACCCGGTTCAGGGCGCGGCGAGGGAATGACGGCGTATCCTCAGATTCAAGCGGCGTGTGTGGTCGAGTTGGGAACCCACGCGGTATTCGATGCCCGGATGGATGGCTATGCCGCCGCGGAAACGATGTTGATCGAGGAGATGTTCTCTTCATTGCGGCCGGGTATGCTGGTGTTGGCCGACCGGCACATCTACTCGTCCCGTCGCTGGGCCAAGGCCGTGGATACCGGAGCCGACCTGCTGTGGAGAGTGACCGCGAACCTCGCCCCACGGCCGGTGGAGAGACTATCGGACGGTTCCTGTATCGCCGAGATCACCCCGCCGAGGAGTTCGGGCCAACCATCTTTCCGGCTACGGCTGATCGAGTACCGATTGCCGTGGACGGAGGAGGTGTATCGGTTGGTGACCACGATCCTGGACCCGCTTCTGGCGCCCGCGAAGGAACTGGCCGCGCTCTATCACGAACGGTGGGACATCGAGGGCTTCCTCAAACAGATCAAGAGTGTCCAACTCAATACCGAGAAGATCTTCCGGTCGAAATCGCCCGACGGGGTACGGCAGGAGTTCTGGGCGCATCTGGCGGTGCACTACGCCACGATGTGTGTGCAGGTCGACGCCGCCGATCACGCGAAGCTCGATCCTGATCGGATCTCACACAAAAACACGGTACGCGTCATCCGGTCCCGTATCTGGGCGCCGGGATCTTTCCCCCCTCACGCACAGCGATGACCACTATCGGATGTTGCCGATCGAGGTCGGCAGCGAGATCAACCCGGAACGCCGCCACCGGAGCTACCCGCGGGTGATCAAACGGAAAATGAGCAACTTCCCGGTCAAACGCGCACGACACCGACAACAACTCCGAAACAGCCGACCACCCCACTCGAACATCACCCTCACCCCGCCCAGCACGACCCGACACCGCCGCCGACCAGCCGAAACCACCTAACCGACCGGCATTGGGACTAGGCGGGCTCGATCAGGTCCCACCGGTTCCCGTACAGGTCTCGGAACACCGCCACCACCCCGTACGGCTCCGGACGCGGCTCCTCCTCGAACACCACCCCCGCCGCCCGCATCCGGGCGTGGTCGCGCGCGAACGAGTCCGTCTCCAGGAACCACCCCACCCGGCCGCCCGTCTGCCGTCCCACCGCCGCCTCCTGCTCCGCGCCCACCGCCCGCGCCAACAGCAACGCCGCTCCACCACCAGGCGGCGCCACCACCACCCACCGCTTTCCGTCGCCCAGGTCGTGGTCCCGGACCACCGTGAACCCGAGCGCCCCCACGAAGAACCCCAGCGCCTCGTCGTACGAGCGCACCACCAGCGTGACCATTCCCAGTGACGCCACCGCTTCCGCCTTCCTCCTCGGCCCCGCCCGATCTACCGTGTGGCGATGCGCGTCATCCTGCCCGTGGGGCTCGCAGCGGTCCTCGTGGCCGGGTGCACCTCCACGCCGCCCGCCCAACCACCGCCGAGCAACGCCGCGCTGCCGGTGTTCACCACTACGACCGCCCCGGCGCCCCGTGGTGAGCGGACGGTGCCCGATTCGTGCGGCAAGGTCCTCACCCGTGACGACCTCGACCGGACCCTCGACTCCGTGGTCACCGGGCGCACCGAGGCCGTCGTCGGCGTGGCGCTCCAGAGCATCGGTCGCACCGGTCGCATCGACTGCTACTACGGCGTCCCCGAGGGACAACCCAACTCCGCCGCCGTGCTCACCGTCGGGCTGGCGGGCTATGTGGACTCCTCGTCCGCCCTCAAGCGCGTTCGGGAGACCGTCGACGCCGAACGCGACAAGGGGACCGCGCCCGTCGAGGTGGCCGTGGGCGCGGACAAGGGATTCCTGCTCGACGGGACGACCCGCTCGCTCGTCGTCGCGCACGGGAAGGTGACCGTCTCGATCACGGCGACCGCCGCGCTCGTTCCGGCAGACCGGGCCGCCGACGTGCTCGGGGCGCTCGCCGACCGGGCGCTGCGCGGCTAGGCGGCGCGCTCCGAGGGGGCCCAGACCCGCTCCAGCGCGGCCTCGGCGGCGCGCCAGCGCAGACCGGCCAGGCTGTGCCGGGCGGGCACCACGATCGTCGACCACCAGTTCCGGCGGAGTTCGGCGAGGGCGGCGGCGACGGGGCGGTGCTCGACGCAGTGCACCAGCCCCGGCGTGCCGAGCCGGTGCCTTCCGTGACTCGTCTCGTGCATCAGTTCCTCCGCAAGGGTGACCTTCGCTGGACCCACCGTAACCGGCTCACGTGCGAAAACGCCGGAAGTGGTCGGCGTGTCCCGGTCCGCTACCGGCGACTCCCGGCACGGGTGCCCGGGGTCGCCTGGAAGAATGCGGCCCCATGCTGCGCGTCGGCCTCACAGGCGGGATCGGGTCAGGCAAGTCCACGGTCGCCACGAGACTGGCCGAGCGGGGGGCGGTGGTCATCGACTCCGACCGCGTCGCCCGCGAGGTCGTCGCCCGGGGCACCGACGGGCTGGCCGACGTCGTCGCCGCGTTCGGACCGGACGTCCGCACCGCGGAGGGCGACCTCGACCGCCCGGCCCTGGCGTCCATTGTGTTCTCCGACGAGACCGCCCGGCAGCGGCTCAACGCGATCGTGCACCCCCGGGTCCGCGACCGCGCCGCCGAACTCGCCGCCGCGGCGCCCGCCGACGCCGTAGTGGTGCAGGACGTGCCGCTGCTGGTGGAGAACGGGATGGCGCCGCTCTACCACCTGGTGGTCGTCGTCGACACCCCCGTCGACGTGCGGGTGCGCAGGCTGGTCGAGCACCGGGGCATGGCCGAGGCGGACGCGCGCGCCCGGATCGCCGCGCAGGCCACCGAGTGCGCGCGCCGGGCGGTCGCCGACGTCTGGCTCGACAACGGCGGCGCCCCGGAGCGGACCGCCGAGGCCGTCGACGCGCTGTGGGACGGGCGGCTGCTGCCGTTCGAGGCGAACGTCCGACTGCGACGCCACACCGACCGCGGCGCCCCCACCCTGGTCGACTACGACCTCACCTGGCCGTCCCAGGCGGAACGGGTGCTCGGCAGGCTGCGGCTCGCGGTGGGCGACAAGGCGGTCCGCGTCGACCACGTCGGGTCCACGTCGGTGCCGGGGCTGGCCGCCAAGGACGTGCTCGACTTCCAGGTCACCGTCCCCACCTTGGACGACTCGCTCGACGAGCCGCTGGCCGCCGCGGGCTTCCCGCGCGTACCGGGTTTCGACCGCGACTCCCCGCACCCGCCCGGCGGCCCGGAAACCCCCAAGCGCACCCACGCCTCGGCCGACCCGGCCCGCTGGGCCAACGTGCACGTCCGCGCCGCGGACTCCCCGTTCGCCCGCTACACCCTGCTGTTCCCGGCCTGGCTGCGCGCCGACGAGGCCGCTCGCGCCGAGTACGCCGCCCTCAAGCGCGGCCTGGTCGGCGGCGCCGACACCATCCCCGAGTACGGCACGGACAAGGAACCCTGGTTCGACCGCGCCATCCCCCGCGCCACCGCCTGGGCCGCCGCCACGGGCTGGACGCCCGCCTGAGCGGCGGTGGGGCGCGCTCCCTCTCGCACCCCACCGCCCGGTCTCAGCAACTGTTCTTGCTGCGGACCACGTCACCGGCCTTGTGGGTCTTGCCGCAATGCCGGTCGGTTAGGTCATGGCGGGGCTGTAGCCTGCTGTGGTGGATCTTGGGTTGGGTGTGCGCGAGGGCGGCGGTCTGGCCGACCGGGCTGCGGTTGGTGTGCTGACTCGGATGTTTCCGGTGGAGTTGGTCGATCGGGTCATTGACCAGTATTGGCGTCGGGAACAGCGGACCCGCGCATTGCCTGCTCGGTTGGTCTTCTATTTCACGCTTGCTTTGTGTCTTTTCCCGAATGAGTCGTACCGGTCGACGATGAAGATTCTCATGTCGGCGTTCGGTCGTGGAGGGCAGGGCTATCGGGTACCGACGACCGGTTCGATCGGTGATGCTCGTCGTCGTCTGGGTTCGGAGCCGATGGAGACCGCGGTGCGGGCGGTGATACGACCGAGAGCGTGCCGGGAGACGATAGGCGCGTGGTATGGGGATTGGTTGTTGACAGCGGTTGACGGGACGACGTTCACGGTGCCGGATACCGAGGAGAACGATCGCGAGTTCGGGCGACCCGGTTCAGGGCGCGGCGAGGGAAAGACGGCGTATCCTCAGATTCAAGCGGCGTGTGTGGTCGAGTTGGGAACCCACGCGGTATTCGATGCCCGGATGGATGGCTATGCCGCCGCGGAAACGATGTTGATCGAGGAGATGTTCTCTTCATTGCGGCCGGGCATGCTGGTGTTGGCCGACCGGCACATCTACTCGTCCCGTCGCTGGGCCAAGGCCGTGGATACCGGCGCCGACCTGCTGTGGAGAGTGACCGCGAACCTCGCCCCACGGCCGGTGGAGAGACTATCGGACGGTTCCTGTATCGCCGAGATCACCCCGCCGAGGAGTTCGGGCCAACCATCTTTCCGGCTACGGCTGATCGAGTACCGATTGCCGTGGACGGAGGAGGTGTATCGGTTGGTGACCACGATCCTGGACCCGCTTCTGGCGCCCGCGAAGGAACTGGCCGCGCTCTATCACGAACGGTGGGACATCGAGGGCTTCCTCAAACAGATCAAGAGTGTCCAACTCAATACCGAGAAGATCTTCCGGTCGAAATCGCCCGACGGGGTACGGCAGGAGTTCTGGGCGCATCTGGCGGTGCACTACGCCACGATGTGTGTGCAGGTCGACGCCGCCGATCACGCGAAGCTCGATCCTGATCGGATCTCACACAAAAACACGGTACGCGTCATCCGGTCCCGTATCTGGGCGCCGGGATCTTTCCCCCCTCACGCACAGCGATGACCACTATCGGATGTTGCTGATCGAGGTCGGCAGCGAGATCAACCCGGAACGCCGCCACCGGAGCTACCCGCGGGTGATCAAACGGAAAATGAGCAACTTCCCGGTCAAACGCGCACGACACCGACAACAACTCCGAAACAGCCGACCACCTCACTCGAACATCACCCTCACCCCGCCCAGCAAGACCCGACACCGCCGCCGACCAGCCGAAACCACCTAACCGACCGGCATTGGGTCTTGCCGTTGAAGACGGGCTTGATGCCCTTGTCGTCCTTGGTGACGGTGTAGTGCAGGTGCGGGTTGCCCTTGGCCTGGCCGGTGTCACCGACGTAGCCGAGCAACTGCCCCTGCTTGACCCTCTGGCCGTCCTTGACCTTCGGCTCGGCGGTCATGTGGAAGTAGTAGGTCTTGTAGCCGCCGCCCATGTCGATGGACACGCCCCAGCCCTGCCGGTCGCCCCACTTGGCCTCGATCACCTTGCCCGCTGTGTACGCGTGCAGCAGGCACCTCTCGATCCCGAGGGCATCCGCAGTGTCGCGGAGTTCATGGCGGCGATGCGGGAACTGAGACAACGCTCTGGTTTGACCCTCAGGCAACTGGAAAGCGCTGCTCGGGCGCGGGGAGCCGTACTCGCCCGCAGCACCGTGGCCGACATGCTCCGGCGTCCCGTGCTGCCCCGGGCGGAACAGGTCGGCACGTTCCTGCGGGCGTGCGGCGAGGAACCGCGGTTGGCGGCGTGGATGAAGACCTACGAACGCCTCGCGGTCGGCCCGCTGCCAGTGGTCCCCGCGGAACCGGAAAGCGCTCCGGAACCTCTGCCCGTCGAGGCGCCGCGTGGGCGCGCCAAGCGCCTCTTCGCGTTGGGCGGGGTCGGGTGTGTGTTGGCGGCGGGGGCCATCTACGCGTTGTCGCCGGGAGAAACCGAAGGCGGTACGGGAAAACCGGCGGGGCCGGTGCCGACCCAACCCGTGTTGGCCGTGTCCCAGGCGGATTTCTGGGTGGTCATCCACCCGTTCTCCACGCCGGACCTATGCGTCACCGCGGGCCACGACCGCGCGCAGCGGTACGGGAGCGAGGTCGTGGTCCAGGACTCGTGCGCCGCGCCCGGCCCGCGCACGCTGCTGAAACCCGCCCACGGCGACCTGGTCCACATCGAGTGGGAGCACCCCGTCGAAAAGGTGTTGGGGTGCTTGACCGTCATCAACGTCAAGGACGGGCGACTGCTGGAGCCCCAGGACTCCTGCTCGGCCAACCGGCGGGAGCAGCTGTTCCGCGTCGAGCGCTTCGCCGTCGAGTCGAACGACTACCGGGTGCGCCAAGCCGACAGCGGGGACTGCGTCGCCGTCGACGGCACCGGGAACGGCGCCGGGATCACCCTGCGGCCGTGCGCCGACCAGGCCGACCAGCGTTTCCTGGTCACCCCCGACGGCGCGAGCACCGCGCCGACCTCCTAGAACGGCGGCCAGACCTCGAACACGTGCTTGTACGCCAGCCACGACGACAGGTCGTGCCGGAAGCGGCTCAGCTCCTCCAGCGTCTGGTGCACCGTGCACAGCGCCAGGTCCGCGTCGCCGACCCGCAGCACCCGACCGGCCACCGCCGCCGCGAACTCCTCCGACCGCACGATCCGCGCCGTCGTCCCGCCGGGGGCGGCGAGC
Organism: Actinokineospora auranticolor; assembly: GCF_041897805.1. Lineage (GTDB taxonomy): Bacteria > Actinomycetota > Actinomycetes > Mycobacteriales > Pseudonocardiaceae > Actinokineospora > Actinokineospora auranticolor. The sequence continues at coordinate 5,750,889 of NZ_CP154825.1, read as the reverse complement.
CCGAGCAGCAGGTCGGTCGTGCGCCAGGTCCGGCCGTCGCGCAGAACCCGCACCGCGGTGAGCACGCTCGGCCCGCCGCGCGCGTGCCGCGACCGGGGGCGCGACTGGGTCAGGCGCAGGTTGAGCTGGGGGAGCAGCCAGGTGACCTCGGAGTCGTAGAACGGGTCCTCCGGTGTGGGGCACTCCATGCGCAACCCCCACCGCTCCACCTGGCAGGTCCGCAACGCGCGGGTCATGCCGGAGGAGTAGCTGCGTACCGCCGTCACCGTGTCGACGATGTCGACCAGCTGGGGAGTGATCGTCGTGCCCACGCGGCCAGAGCGTAGTCGCGGAGGTGCGCTCCGTGATCTTCGGGGTCGATTCGTTATGTAACGAGTCGTGCGCTCTCCGATATCTTTCCGGCGAACGCGGCCACGAACCCCTGACGGACAGTTGACCTCACACCCGGTCCGCCACTAGTGGGTTTCCCACGGCACGGGGATTCCCGCGCTGGTCAGCCACGCGTCGACGTCGTACCCCGCGCGCGCCACGGCGTCCACCACCGCGTACGCGCGCTCCATCGCCCGCCGCGCCGCCGAGACGTCGAGCAGTCCCGCGCGCAGCGCCGCCAGCAGCTCGTCCGAGTCCTCCACCCGCAGGTCGCGGCCGGTGCGCACGAGCACGTCCAGGTACAGGTCGACGGTCATCCACACCCCGCCGCCCGCGCCGCTCACGTCCACTACGTCGATGTAGTAGTCGTGCCCGAGGTCGACCCCCGGCCTGCCCCGCCACTTCGACACCCGCAGGCCCGCGTCCGGCAACACCAGCGACTCGAAGTGGGCGATCCGCGCGTGTCCCTCGACCGGGCGGGACATGTACAGGCCGTGGTCGTGGACCCGGAACACGTCGACCCGCCGCACGTACCCCTTCGGGTCCGTGTTCGTCATCGCCGCCGGGTCGAACAGCTCCACCTTGGGCGGGTGGACCTCGTGCGCGAGCTCGTGACCGCGGGCCGGGGGCACCGGGATGGCGTGGTTCGGCAGCATGCCGCCATCGTGCCCACGACCCCCGGTCACAGCACAGACCTTTTGGCTGATTTTCTACCCCCGTACGGGTGACGCGCGACTAAGCTCCCGCCCCGGTCGGGGTACGCGTCGTCGGAAGGTCAGCCAGCGTTGTTCGGGATCATTAGGCCTTGTCGCCACCGCCTGTCGCCCACTCTGCAGACGTCGTGGATGGCGCACCTGTGCGGGCTCTGCCTCGCGCTGCGCGACGACCACGGCCACCTCGCGCGCACCGTGACCAACTACGACGGTCTGGTCATCTCCGCGCTCGTAGAGGCGCAGTCCCCGACGGTCGGCGGTCGCCGCATCGCCGGGCCCTGCCCGCTGCGCGGCATGCGGTCCGCGCCGGTCGCCGAGGGGGCGGGCGCCAAGCTGGCCGCCGCGGTGTCCCTGGTGCTCGCCTCCGCCAAGGTCCGCGACCACGTCGCCGACCGCGACGGCGCCTTCGCCCGCGCCCCGATCGCGGGCGTGGCCCGCCGGGTCGCCAAGCGCTGGGCGGGCCAGGGCGCGCGCACCGGGGAGGGCGTCGGGTTCGCCACCGCGGTCCTGCTCGACGCCGTCGACCGCCAGTCCGAGCTGGAGTCCGGCCTGCCGTCGGGCTCGTCGGTCCTGCTGGCCACCGAGCCGACGGAGACCGCGACCGCCGCCGCCTTCGCGCACACCGCGGTGCTCTCCGGTCGACCGGGCAACGTCGCGCCGCTGACCGAGGCCGGGCGCCTCTTCGGTCGCGTCGCGCACCTGCTCGACGCCGTGGAGGACCTCGACGACGACGCCGCGGCGGGCGCGTGGAACCCGCTCGCGGCCACCGCGACCCCGCTCACCGAGGCCCGCAGGCTCTGCGACGACGCCGTGTTCGGCGTCAAGCTGGCCCTCAAGGAAGCCGAGTTCGCCGACGACGGCCTAGTGCACGCGCTGCTCGTCCACGAGTTGTCCGCCGCGGTCACCCGCACCTTCGGCCACCGGCAGGCGGGCACCCCCCACGGCCACCGCCACCCCGGCCAGCCCCCGCACCAGCAGCCCCCCAACCCCAACCAGCCGCCGAAGCCGGAACCGCCCCGCTGGGGCAAGCGCCGCAGCGGCCCCGCCGGCTGCGGTGTGGCCCTCGTCCTCTGCTGCACCTGCCAGTACTGCTGCGCCGACCCCTACCACGACCCGTGGACCGGCGAACCCAAGTCCGGCTGGTGCAGCAACTGCGACTGCGGCAGCTGCGACTGCTGCAGCGGCTGCGACGGTTGCGACGGCTGCTGCTGCGACGGGTGTTGCTGCGACTGCGGCTGACGCCCTGTGGTTCACCCGCCTGAGCGACAGGAGTTGTCCACAGGCAAGATCGACTCAAGCCCTTTTCCCTGATCAAGCCGGTAGAATGGCGAAAGTGGAGGCCCCCGTGGTGGGTGGGCCTTGTGGTGGGTGGGCCTTGTGGTGGGTGGGCCTTGTGGTGGGTGGGCCTTGTGGTGGGTGGGCCTTGTGGTGGGTGGGCCTTGTGGTGGGTGGGCCTTGTGGTGGGTGGGCCGCCAGGGCTGCCGGCTCGCGAGGGGGCTGTGGACAGCTCGTCCGGGATTGTCGGGGGGCGGGCGTAGCCTCAGGGCGTGGCCTTTCCGACCGAGCACCCCGTGTTGGCGCACTCCGAGCACCGTCCCGTCGGCGACATCCCCCGTGCCGACGGGAAGTTCCGCATGGCCGCGGACTACCAGCCCGCGGGCGACCAGCCCGCCGCCATCGACGAGCTGGAGCGGCGGGTCCGCGCGGGCGAGGAGGACGTCGTCCTGCTCGGCGCCACCGGCACCGGCAAGTCGGCCACCACCGCGTGGCTGATCGAGCGGGTCCAGCGCCCCACGCTGGTCATGGCGCCCAACAAGACCCTCGCCGCCCAGCTGGCCAACGAGCTGCGCGACTTCTTCCCCGACAACGCGGTCGAGTACTTCGTCAGCTACTACGACTACTACCAGCCCGAGGCGTACATCCCGCAGACCGACACCTACATCGAGAAGGACTCGTCGATCAACGACGACGTCGAGCGGCTGCGCCACTCGGCGACGATGAGCCTGCTCTCCCGCCGCGACGTGATCGTGGTGGCCTCGGTGTCCTGCATCTACGGCCTCGGCACCCCGCAGTCCTACGTGGACCGCTCGATCGGCCTCAAGACCGGCGAGGAGCTCGACCGCGACCTGTTCCTGCGCGCCCTGGTCGACGTGCAGTACGCGCGCAACGACATCGCCTTCGCGCGCGGCACCTTCCGGGTCCGCGGCGACACGGTGGAGATCATCCCGGCGTACGAGGAACTGGCCATCCGCATCGAGTTCTTCGGCGACGAGATCGACAAGCTGTACTACCTGCACCCGCTCACCGGCGACATCGTCCGCGAGTGCCAGGAGCTGCGGATCTTCCCCGCCACCCACTACACGGCCGGGCCCGAGCGGATGGAACGCGCCATCGTCGGCATCGAGGCCGAGCTGGAGGAGCGGCTGGCCGAGCTGGAGCGGCAGGGCAAGCTGCTGGAGGCGCAGCGGCTGCGCATGCGCACCGCGTACGACATCGAGATGATGCGCCAGGTCGGGTTCTGCTCCGGCATCGAGAACTACTCCCGGCACATCGACGGCCGCGGCGCGGGCACCGCCCCCGCCACCCTGATCGACTACTTCCCGGACGACTTCCTGCTGGTCATCGACGAGTCGCACGTGACGGTCCCGCAGATCGGCGGCATGTACGAGGGCGACATGTCCCGCAAGCGCAACCTCGTCGAGCACGGCTTCCGGCTGCCCAGCGCGGTCGACAACCGGCCGCTGACCTGGGAGGAGTTCACCCAGCGCATCGGCCAGACGGTGTACCTGTCGGCCACCCCCGGCCCGTACGAGATGGGGCAGGCGGGCGGCGAGTTCGTCGAGCAGGTCATCCGGCCCACCGGCCTGATCGACCCGGAGGTCGTCATCAAGCCGACCGAGGGCCAGATCGACGACCTGGTCCACGAGATCCGCGTCCGCGCCGAGCGCGACGAGCGGGTCCTGGTCACCACGCTGACCAAGAAGATGGCCGAGGACCTCACCGACTACCTGCTCGAACTCGGCGTCCGCGTGCGCTACCTGCACTCCGAGGTGGACACCCTGCGCCGCATCGAGCTGCTGCGCCAGCTGCGCGCGGGCGACTACGACGTGCTGATCGGCATCAACCTGCTGCGCGAGGGCCTCGACCTGCCGGAGGTGTCGCTCGTCGCCATCCTCGACGCGGACAAGGAGGGCTTCCTGCGCAGCGGCACCTCGCTGATCCAGACCATCGGCCGCGCGGCCCGCAACGTGTCCGGCCAGGTCCACATGTACGCGGACAAGATCACCGACTCGATGCGGCACGCCATCGACGAGACCGACCGGCGGCGCGCCAAGCAGACCGCGTACAACACCGAACGCGGCATCGACCCGCAGCCGCTGCGCAAGAAGATCGCCGACATCCTCGACCGCGTCTACACCGAGGCCGAGGACAGCGGCGACGCGGTCCCCATCGGCGGCTCGGGCCGCAACACCTCCCGGGGCAAGCGCGCCACCGGCGAACCGGGCCGCAGCGCGGGCGTCGTCGCCGCCGACCGCGACGTCAAGTCCATGCCGCGCGCCGAACTGGCGGACCTGGTCCAGCAGCTGACCGACCAGATGATGAACGCCGCCCGCGACCTCCAGTTCGAACTGGCCGCCCGCCTCCGCGACGAGATCCACGACCTCAAACGCGAACTGCGCGGCATGGACGCCGCCGGGATCGGCTGACCGACACCGCTCCGGGCGTTGGTGGGCAACCGCCCACCAACGCCCGGAGTCATCGCGCTACCCGCGCTACCGCATCGCGCCGCGCTGTCGACGCGGTGCCCGAGACCCTGGCACACGGCACCTCGCCTTGATGTTCCTGTCCTGCCACCCGGTTCTCCCGCGTCGCCCTGACCCCGCGCCTGCTCGGTGGAAGCCCGGAGTCCACACCGTGGTCTTCGCGGTGCGGTCGTCCTGCCCGTTGGGCGGTCCGAATCGTGTCGAACGGCAGGTCGGTCGACTCGCCGCTGGGCCTGCTGCCCGCTCAGTCCCTCGACCACACACCGGATCCTGAGCATCGCGGACAGGACTGGCCGCGCGACCCGACCGCGCCACACACGCATCGGCGCGCAGTCGACCGCACCCGGTGATCAAGGCGCGCGGCGTTTCCGGACAGGTCTGGTCGCGACAACCACCGCCCGACGCGGCCATGCGCACATCAACAGCGGAATCGTCGTCGCCGGCCGTTTCCTCGCCGACGACCCGCGCACCTCACCCGGCATACCGCCGATCGTTCAGCGGCCCGCATACCCGTGCCGCTCCGTCGGCAGTGCGCGACAGCGGTGACTTCCCGACCGCCGCGTTGTGTCCGCGTCCGGGGATGTCGAAACCCTTGCCATGCCAGGTGGTCTGCGGTCAGGCGACCCTGGCGCGGTCGGCGAAGGCGCGACCGGTGGTGGCGGCCAGGTCGTGCGCGGCGGCCGTCGACTGCTTGGCCAGCGGGACCAGGTCCGCCATCGCCGGGTTCACCTCGGCCAGCGTCAGCTCCGCGGCCACCACCGACACCTCCGCCCCCAGCACGTCCTGGAAGATCCGCACCAGCCACGGCGTCGCGTGGTCCCACCCCTCGCGCGGGGTGCCGGGGCCGTAGCCGCCGCCGCGGGCGATCACCAGGGCCAGCGGCTTGCCCGTCAGCGGCGCGCTGCCCGGTGCGAACCGCGGGTCCGTGATCAGCAGGTCCACCCACGCCTTCACGTGCTGCGACACGCCGAAGTTGTACAGCGACGTCGCGACCACGATCGAGTCCGCCGCGGCCAGCTCGTCCGCCACCGCCGTCGCCAGCGCGATGGCCGACCGCTGGGCCCCGGTCCGCTCCCGCTCACCCAACGCCCGCCCGGCCAGCGAGTTGGCCCAGGCGCCGCCGCCGATGTGGCCGTCGGCGAGGTCGCGGCGCACCACCCGGCCGCCGGGCACCGCGCCCCGCCATCCGTCGACCACGGTGTCCGCCACCGCCCGGCTGACCGACCCTTCGACGCGAATCGAGCTGTCGACGCGCAGCAAAGTCATGGCATCCCCTCAAGGAAAGTCTTCAATCCAGATCGTCTGTACTACAGACTATCTTCCACGCAGACCACCGCGCCGTCCAGGGGAAAACCGGCAGCGCGGGTCCCGGGAGATGCACAACACTCGCCGCCATGACCACAATGCGGCCTGTCCTGCAGGTTTACCCACCTGGCGGCTTCGATCTGTGGTCGGTCGTCAAGTCCGAGGATGGACACCTGGAACTCGGCGGCGACCTGACACCCGCCGAGGTCGGAACGGCGATGATGCGGTTCATCGGCTACAACGACGTCGAACCCCAGGACAGCCGCACCCGCCCCTCTGACCCACTCGGGTCGTACCTGTACGGCATCCTCGCCCTCAACCCCGCCTCCGCCGTGGCACCAGGCGGCCTCCGGGCAGTCAGCCCCACCGGCGTCGTGTTCACCCCGGGCTGCTGCTCAAGCACCGACGCCTGGCGCGGCCTGCGCCACGTCGTCGAGGGGACCGGCTGGGCCGACTTCGGCCACGACCCCAGCCCGCACGCCGAACGCCACGGCGACCTCATCCGCCTGACCACCGACACGGAAACCGACGACAGCCCGACGATCGACCTACCGATCGCCGAATGCCGCCACCTGCTCACCCAAGTAGCGCGCGATCTCACCGCCTTCCACGCCTTGGCCGCGAAGTGGCTCACCCACCACCTGCCCGCCCACGCCGACCACATCGCCACCGCCCTCGCACTGGCCCTGGATCTCGAGCCGACGTCAACGGTCGATTGACCGGGCCGTGATCGCTTGGGGCGGGCACCGGCGCGCCGCCGACCGCGCCCGCCAGGGCCTGGACCGGTGTTCCCGCCGGACCCGCGGTGCGGCCGGACGAAACCGCGTCGACTCGCGACATACCTGTCGAACGTGCCCGCAGGAAGGAACTCGATGAACGAGTCGGTGGACAACGCCCGCCCCAGCGATCCGGCGCCCAGCTGCGCTCGGCTGAGCCAACTACCCGGGGTGATCGTGCAGGTCAACGGTCAGGTGGCGCTCGCGCGTCAGCGGCACCACACGATGTCGGCGGTGGCCGCCACGTTCGCGGTCGGCGATCGGATCGCCCACGTGTCGGTCAGCGAGCGCGACGGCAGCCGGTGGTCGATCACCATCGGCGCGCTCCCGGAGCACGTCGAGCGGTGACCGATGAGGAACGGACGAAGCGAGATCCGGCGCAGGCACGCCGGGCCTTCTTCCACGAGCACGCCGGGTTGGTCAAACAGATGATTCGCAACCGGGTCGCCGACTCCAAGGCGGCCGAGGACATCGCCCAGGAGGCATGGGCCGCGTTCTTCCGCGGGTACGACGTCCACATCGAGGCACGGAAACCGCCGCGCTGCTGGCCACGATCGTGAACCGTCGAGTGGCCGACTGGTATCGCAAGTCTCCCCCCGAAAAGTGTGCCGGGGCGGAGACCGTCCAGGACCACTTGGACCGGCAACTCGGTGACCGGCTCGCCGACCGGGTTGAGCGCGAGGCGGTGCTCCGGCTCGACGTCACGAGGATCCTGTCGACACTCGACCCCGCCAGCGAGAGGCCTTCCACCTGCGCGCGAACTGCTCCGTGATTCACCCCTGCTCGACGTGTACCGCACCGTCGTCCGGAAGGAGAGCCGGAAGTGAGCGAGGACCGCGAAGTCCGAGCCGACTCCGTCGCCTGCGGCATGAGGTCGGCCGGTGGTTCGGCCGCGATCACGCGGACCGCGGGAAACCGGTCGCGAAGCAGCGCGGGAGGCGGCGGTAGTGCCGCGGGCTCCGCCGCCTGGTGGGTGAGTGCCAGGGTGCGAGGCGTGTCATCGTGGTGGGTCGGGTGGGTGGTCGCGGGCGTAAACTGTGGTGGTGCACCCTTCCGCCGCCGTTGAAGCCGATCTCGGCTGGGCGCTGGGGGCTGTCTTCCGGGGCTACGTGCGGGCCGCCGAGCGCGTGTTGGCCGGGGTGCCCGGTGGGCCCCGCGGGTACCAGGTCCTGACCTCCGCCGTCCTCGGCGAGGCCCGCAGTCAACAGACGTTGGCGCACCGCCTGGGCATGGACAAGACCGTCATGACCTACCTGATCGACGATCTCGAGCGCGCCGGGCTCGTCGAGCGGCGTCCCGATCCGGCCGACCGGCGCGCCCGGCTCCTGTCGGCCACCGAGCACGGGGGAGAGCGGTACGCGGAGGTCGTCGAGGCGTTGCGGCGGGTCGAGGACGAGGTTCTCGCGCCCTTGGCCGCGCGGGAGCGGGCGACCCTCAGGGAGTTGTTGCGCAAGCTGGCGACGAACGCGCCCGCCGACTCGGTCTGCGTGGAACCGGACGCGACCTGCTGAACTACGCGGTGACCGGCTGGTCCAGGCGGCGGAGAGCCCGGATGCTGGGGGTCGCGGAAGCCCCCGTGGTGGCCACCACGACCAGGATGGCCAGTGCCGTCAGCGTTGCCGCCGTGCCGAAGTGGTTGGCCAGCGGTCCGACCGCGATCTCCCCGATCGGGATGGCCACGAACGACCCCACCGCGTCGTAGGAGTAGACCCGGGCGAGGCGGTCCTGGGGGATGTTCTCCTGCAACGAGACGTCCCAGGCGATGCCGAACTGCTCGATCGCCATCCCGCCCAGGAACATGATGACCAGCAGCAGCACGACCTCCGGCGCGTGCGCCAGGACCAGCAGCGGGACGGCCTCGACGCCCACCAGCGCCGTCCCGTACAGCAGCGCCCGCCGCGGCTGCCAGCGGCTGGCCACGACCCCGCCGACGAGCGCCCCGATGGTCTGCGCGCCCAGGATGAAACCCCACGCCAGCCTGCCGAACGTGGCGTCCGCGATGGACGGTCCGAGCACCTGGATGCCGCCCACCACCGCCGCGTTGACGACCATGAACGCCACCACGACCGACCACAGCCACGTGCGCGACGCGAACTCCGACCACCCGACCCGCAGGTCCTTCAGCGGCCGGGTGGGCTCGGACGCCGCGATCTCCGGCGCGTCGACCCGCGCGTAGAAGAACGCCGCGAGCAGGAACACCACCGCCGTGCCCACCATGGCCCAGCCGGGGCCGCGCAAGGCCGCCAGCATGCCGCCCAGCGAGGCGCCCGCGATCATCGCCGTGTTGGTCCCCACTCGCGCCAGGGCGTTGGCCTGGCGGAGCAGGGACGGCGGCACGGTCTGCGGTGTCAGCGCCGAGGCGGCGGGCAACGACGCGGCCGAGACCGCGCCGTTGACCACGCTCAGCACGATGAGCAGCGGCACCGAGGCGAACCCCAGGAGCACCGCCGCCGCCGCGGCCGCCTGGGAGGCGGCCGCGGCCAGGCTCGCGCCCTGCAGGATGACCCCGCGGGGCAGCCGGTCGGCCAGGACGCCGCCCAGCAGCAGGAGCGCCACGTTGGTGATCGAGCGCGCGCCGACCACCAGTCCGAGCATCGCGACCGAGCCGGTCAGGTCCAGCACCGCGAACGCCAGCGCGACCGGCGCGACGGCGTTGGCGGTGTAGGTGGTGACCCGACCGAGGACGAGACGGCGGAACATGGGCTCGCGCAGCGGGACGAACATCCCGGCCGAGGTCACCGGCAGTCCATCTCGAACATCGAGATGGTGGTGCTGACCCGGACCGTGCCCGGGGTGCGCGGCGGTTGGGCCGCGTCGTGCAACCGCAGGCTCAGGCTCCGGACGTGTTCCACCAGGTCCTGCCACACCTGCGGGTCGACCCACAGCTCGGCGTCGGTCAACGTCTCGGACGGCCCGCGCTTGCGCTGCGCGGTCCGCGTCCCGAGCCCGGCGGCCAGCGCCCTGGCCAGCATCGTCTCCTCGTCCGGGCCGCGCGGCGCGGCGACCGCGGGCGGGTCGTGGCGGTAGCGCTTGGCGATCCCGCCGCGGATCGCCACCTCCTCGACGATCCCGACCAACCCGGCATCAGCGAGCTTGCGCAGGTGGTAGCTGATGTTGGGTTGGCTGTCGCCGAGCTCCCTGGCCACCTCGGCCGCGCTCATCGCGCGATCGGTGACCAAGGACAGAATTCGCATCCGCAGCGGGTGCGCGAGCGCGCGCATCCCGTGCAAGGTCGAGCGTGAATCCCCCATGTCCATACAGCGAGTCTCTGAATGCGGACCAACCGTGTCAAATGGCTTGGCACCGCGCGCGGGGACGCCGCGGGGATGGGAGCGCTGCCGCACGCCGGGGGCGTGGCGGGCTCAGTTGGCGCGGGCCCGGCGCCGTCCGCCCTGGCTGGGCTGTGCGGGCGGGGTCGGCGTCCCGGCCTCCTCCGCCTTGGCCTCGGCCGCCGCGCTCTCGGTCATCTCGCGCAGCAACTCGTCGAAGATCGGCGTGGACATCACGCTCTGGTCCGCCATCTGCTCTCCCTTGCTACCCGGCTGGCGAGGAACCTACCCCGGTCACCCGCCCGATCCGGGCAACGCGGGGCCACACGATCGGGGGAACCGGGCCGCACCAGGCCATCGGTTACCCACAAGTAATATCACGGTATGACCGAGGAACTGGTGTCGCTGGACGTGCGGATCGCCGATTTCGTGGCGGAGGTGACGCTGCTGGGCCCCGGCAAGGGCAACGCGCTCGGCCCGGATTTCTGGCGCGAGTTGCCGGAGGTGTTCGCCGACCTCGACGCCGACCCGGAGGTGCGCGCGATCGTGCTGACCGGCAGCGGCGCGCACTTCTCGTACGGCCTCGACCTGCCCGCCATGATGCCGTCCTGGGGTGAGCTGCTGGAGGACCGCGCGCTCGCCGCCCCGCGCACCCGCTTCCTCGACCAGGTCCGCGCACTGCAACACGCCGTCACCGCCGTGGCAGCCTGCCGCAAGCCCGTGATCGCCGCGGTCAGCGGCTGGTGCATCGGCGGCGGCCTGGACGTGGTCGCCGCCGCCGACATCCGGTACGCGAGCGCCGACGCCAAGTTCAGCCTGCGCGAGGTCAAGGTCGCCATCGTCGCCGACCTCGGCAGCCTCCAGCGCCTCGCGGGCGTCATCGGCGAGGGCCACCTGCGCGAGCTGGCGTTCACCGGCCGCGACATCGACGCCGAGCGCGCCCTGCGCATCGGGCTCGTCAACGACGTGCACCCGGACCGGGACGCGGTCCTCGCCGCCGCGCGCGCCACCGCCGCCGAGATCGCCGTGAACCCGCCGCTGGTCGTGCAGGGCACCAAGGACGTCCTCGGCCACGAGCGCGAGCGCCGGGTCGCCGAGGGACTGCGCTACGTCTCCGCGTGGAACGCCGCCTTCCTGCCCAGCGACGACCTCGGCGAGGCCGTGCGGGCGTTCCTGGAGCGCAGGCCGCCGGAGTTCCGCGGCCGGTAGGCGCGGGGGGCTGGCGGCGTGATCGCCGGTGGGGCAGGCTCGGACCACCGCCGACCCACGAGGGGGACCGCACGTGAGTGCCGAGGCCACCGCCGCCTTCCGAGCCGCCCGCGACTTCCTGGTCGAGTACGGCGACGACTACGGGGCCGCCCGCGACGGCTTCGAGTGGCCCCGGTTCGCCACCTTCAACTGGGCGCTGGACTGGTTCGACGCGGTCGCCGCCGAGTCGCCGACGGCCGAGCGCGTCGCGCTGTGGATCGTCGAGGAGGACGGCGCCGAGCGGCGCTGGACCTACGCCGAGTTGTCCCGCCGCTCGGCGCGGGTCGCCAACTGGCTGCGCGGTCTCGGCGTGGCGCGCGGCGACCGGCTGGTCCTGATGCTGGGCAACCAGGGCGAGCTGTGGGAGACGATCCTGGCCGCGATCAAGCTGGGCGCGGTGATCATCCCGGCGTCCACCCTGCTCGCCCCCGCCGACCTGCGGGACCGGGTCGAGCGCGGCAACGCCCGGCACGTCGTGGCCCGCTCCGCCGACACCGCCAAGTTCGACGACGTCCCCGGCGACTACACGCGCGTCGCCGTCGGCGACCCCGTCGACGGCTGGGTCGCCTACACCGACGCCGACCAGGCCTCGGACGAGTACACCCCCGACGCCGTCACCCACGCGGGCGACTCGCTGCTGCTCTACTTCACCTCCGGCACCACCGCCCGCCCCAAGCTGGTGCGCCACACCCACGTCTCCTACCCGGTCGGCCACCTGTCCACGATGTACTGGATCGGCCTGCGCCCCGGCGACGTCCACCTCAACATCTCCTCGCCCGGCTGGGCGAAACACGCGTGGAGCAACGTCTTCGCCCCCTGGAACGCCGAGGCGACCGTCTTCGTCCACAACTACGCGCGCTTCGACGCCGCCGCGCTCATGTCCGTGATGGACCGGTGCGGCGTCACCAGCTTCTGCGCCCCGCCCACGGTCTGGCGGATGCTGATCCAGTCCGACCTGAGCGCGCTGAAGACCCCGCCGCGGATCGCCGTCGGCGCGGGCGAACCGCTCAACCCCGAGGTGATCGAGCGCGTCGCCGAGGGGTGGGGCGTGACCCTCCGCGACGGCTTCGGCCAGACCGAGACCAGCGTGCTCGTCGCCAACACCCCCGGCCAACCCGTGCGGCCCGGCTCGATGGGCAGGCCGCTGCCGGGGTTCACCGTGGTGCTGGTCGACCCGGTCACCGGCGAGCCCGCCGACGAGGGCGAGATCGCCGTCGACCTGGCGGACGAGCCCGTCGGCCTGCTGACCGGCTACGCCGACGACCCGGAGCGCACCGCCGAGGTCACCCGCGGCGGCCGCTACCACACCGGCGACGTCGGCTCCCGCGACGCCGACGGCTACCTCACCTACGTGGGCCGCGCCGACGACGTCTTCAAGGCCTCGGACTACCGCATCTCCCCGTTCGAGTTGGAGAGCGTCCTCCTCGAGCACCCGGCCGTCGCCGAGGCCGCCGTGGTGCCCTCGCCCGACCCGCTGCGGCTGGCCGTGCCCAAGGCGTACGTGGTGCTCGCCGCGGGCCACGAGCCGACCGCCGCGACCGCGCGCGACATCCTCGCCTTCGCCCGCGCGCACCTGGCCCCCTACAAGCGGATCCGCCGCCTGGAGTTCGCCGAGTTGCCCAAGACGATCTCCGGCAAGATCCGCCGCGTCGACCTGCGCGCCCGGGCGGCCGAACCGTCCGGCGGCGAGCACCGCGAAGAGGACTTCCCCGACCTACGGGGCTGACCGGCGCAGCTTCAGCACGTTGTCCGCGCGGGTGCCGTGCTCGCCGTCGGGCCCGTGCGCGGGCGACTCGACGGTCTCCTGCACCTCGACCAGCCAGCCGTCCGGCAGTGCCAGCGACTCCAGCACCTCGGCCGTCGTCGGCAGGTGGAAGTCGTGCGGTTCCTGCCACGACGGCCAGCCCTCGTGCCCGACGATCAGCAGCACCCCGCCCGGCGCGACCAGCTCGGCGGCGCGGCGCAGAGCGTCCGCGCGCTCGGTGCCGTGCGCGACGGGGGAGTGGAAGTACTGCGCGGACACCAGGTCGTACGCACCGTCCGGGAAGGACTCGGCCAGGTCGTGCCGCTCGAACCGGATCGCCTCGGCCACCCCCGCCTCCGCGGCGTGCCGGGCGGCGCGGGCCAGCGCGGTCGCGGACACGTCCACCGCGGTCACCCGCCAGCCGCGCCGGGCCAGCCACACCGCGTCGCCGCCCTCGGCGCAGCCGATGTCCAGCGCCCGACCGGCGGGCTCGTCCTCGACCTCGCGCACGAGCAGCCGGTTGGGGTTGCCGGACCAGACCTGGTCGCGCTGGCCGTAGAACTCCTCCCAGAACTCCGTCGTGCCCTGGTCGGTGTCCGGCATCTGCCGCCGCGCCGAGTGGTCGTGGTGGTGCGGGTGGGTTTCAGTCACGAACCGATGATGCGACCGGGTCGGCCGGGTGCGCGAGTTCTCTTGCCGAATCGGCAACACCGACCAGGACCCCGGGGTTCAGCAGCCCGGTCGGGTCCCACGCCCGCTTGATCGCCGCGAACAGCTCTCGCTCCGGCGCGGACCGGGTCAGCCCCAGCCACGGCGCCTTGGCCACCCCGATCCCGTGCTCGGCCGAGATCGTCCCGCCGCGCCGCGCGACCGCCGCCAGCACGCGCCCGACCAGGTCCGCCTCCGCCTCCGGCGCCACCCCCACGACGTTGACGTGGAAGTTCCCCTCCGCGAGGTGCCCGAACAGCACCAGCCGCGCGCCCGGCGCCGCCTCCGCCACGACCGCGCGCACGTCCCGCTCGAACTCCGCCGCGCGCCCCGGCGGCACGCCGACGTCCAGCTTGACCGGCGGGCCCAGCGCGTTGATCGCCTCCGCGTGCGCCTCCCGGTGCGTCCACAGCACCCGCCGCGCCGCCTCGTCCACCGCCAACGCCGAGTCCCGCAGCCCGGCCAGGCCCGCCACCACCTCGCCCAGGGCCTCGGTCGGGTCCGCGTCGGCCGCGCACTCCACCAGCAGGTACACCGGGTGCGCGACCGCGAACGGCGGCGCCACCCGGCGGTGCGCGCACACCAGGCGCAGGCCGTCGTCGAAGAACACCTCGACCGAGGTCAGCGACGGCAGCGCGCGCAACGCCCCGATGGCCGCGACGGCGTCCTCGGTGCGGTCGAAGGCCAGCGTCGCGGTGGCCCGTTCGGCGAGCGCGGGCACCAGCCGCAGCCGCGCCGACGTGATCACCGCCAGCGTGCCCTCGCTGCCCACCAGCGCGCCCGCCAGGTCGTAGCCGGTGCTGTCCTTGGGCAGACCGTGCGGGCCGACCACCCGGCCGTCGGCCAACCGCGCCTCGACCGCGACCACCTGCTCCCGCATCGCGCCCCAGCGCAACACCTTCAGCCCGCCCGCGTTGGTCGCCACCATCCCGCCCACGGTCGCGCTGTCCCGCGACGCGATGTCGACGGCGAAGTCCATGCCCGCCGCTCGCGCGTGAGCCGTCAGCGCCGCCAGCGTGACCCCCGCGCCCGCCGTCACCTGACGGGTCACCGGGTCGACCGGCCCCAACTCCGCCAGCCGGGTCGTGCTGAGCACGACCTCGCCGCGGTAAGGGATCCCGCCGCCGACCAGACCCGTGTTGCCACCCTGGGGCACCACGGCCGCACCCAGTTCGCGGCACACCGCCAACACCCGCGAGACCTCGTCGCCGTTCGCGGGCCGGACCACCGGGCCCGCCGCGCCGCGGAAGCGACCGGTCCAGTCCACCGCGTGGCCCGCGACGACGTCCGGGTCGGTCAGCACGTGCGCCGCCCCCACCACCCCGGACAACCGACCGACCAGTCCCACGCCAGTCTCCCTTCAGCGGCACCTGCTGCACTTCGACGGTATCGCCCGGGTCGGGACACGGCCCGTGATTGAGATCGGTGGAGATGGGCACACCTCTGGAGTACCCGAGTGGAAGGAATCCGACATGGCAGCGCTCACCGGCCGCAAGATCGCGTTCTTGGTCGCACCGGAGGGCATCGAGCAGGTCGAGTTGACCGAGCCGTGGAAGTCCGTCGAGCAGGCGGGCGGGCAACCGGAACTGGTGTCGACGGAGGAGGGCGAGGTGCGGGCGTTCAACCACCTCGACCCCGCCGACACCTTCCCGGTCGACCGCGTCGCCGACGCGGTGTCCGCGGCCGACTACGACGGGCTGGTGCTGCCCGGTGGCGTGGCGAACCCCGATTTCCTGCGCACCGACCCCGGTGCCGTCGCGTTCGCCAAGTCGTTCTTCGACGCCGCCAAGCCGGTCGCCGCGATCTGCCACGCCCCGTGGACCCTCGTCGAGGCCGACGTGGTCCGCAGCAGGCGCGTCACGTCGTGGCCCAGCCTGCGGACCGACCTGCGCAACGCGGGCGCGGACTGGGTCGACGAGCAGCTCGTCGTCGACCGCGGCGAAGGCGTTTCCACCCTGCTCACCAGCCGCAAGCCCGACGACCTGCCCGCGTTCTGCGAGGCCTTGGTCGACGAGTTCGCGCACTGACCTCCAACGGAATCGCACCCGTTTCCCGCTGGGGAACGGCTAACGAGGCCCGTCGTCTCGCCGACGTCCGGATCGGAGGTAACGACCATGAGCACCGAAACCGTGAGAAACGACACCGGCTCCACCCCCACCCTGCCCACCGCCCCGTGCAGCGTGGTGTGGAGCCAGGGACACGCGTTCGTCCTCGAGTACACCGGCGGCGGCGCGCACTGGGTCGGCTTCGACGCCTTCGGGCGGCCCCGGTCGATGACCCCGGCCGCGCTGGAGCGCCAAGGCTGGTCCACGCACCGCCTAGCGAGCTAGTCACCCGGGTGGCGGCGCCCGACTGGGGGACAGTGGGGCGCCGCGCCCGCAAGACCGCGACCTGGGGTGTCCTAGGCTTCCCGGCATGGCTGACCCCGCGCGCGTAGAAGAGCTGCCCGATCGCGTGTGGACGATCCCCAACGCGCTGAGCGTCCTGCGCCTGGCCGGTGTGCCGCTGTTCCTGTACCTGCTGCTGGGCCCCGAGGCCGACGGCTGGGCACTGGCCGTGCTGATGTTCAGCGGCCTCAGCGACTGGCTCGACGGCAAGATCGCCCGCTGGCTGAACCAGATGAGCAGGTTGGGCGCGCTGCTCGACCCCGCCGCCGACCGGCTCTACACGCTGGCCACCATCGTCGCCTTCGTGCTGCGCGACATAGTGCCGTGGTGGGTCGCCGCCCTGCTCATCGGCCGCGACCTGCTGGTCGCCGGGTGCCTGCTGCGGCTGCGCCGGGCCGGGTTCGCCCCGCCCGAGGTCACCTACGTCGGCAAGGCCGCCACGTTCAACCTGATGTACGCCTTCCCGCTGCTGCTCTTCGCCCAGGGCGGATCCGACTTCGCCACCGTCGTGCGGCCCGTCGCGTACGCCTTCGTGGTCTGGGGCGGACTGCTGTTCCTGTGGTCCGGACTGCTCTACGTGGTGCAGACGCGGGCGGCTCTGCGACTGCCCGCGCCGGTGCCCGTCCAGGGGTAGGTCGAGCCCCCTAAGCTCTGCGCCACCGTGATCGGCACCGGCCGGTCGCAATCGGCGCCGGTCGGCGAAAGAGGGCAGGCGAGTGATCCCCGAAGAACTCCGCTACACCGACGAGCACGCGTGGGTGGCGACCAAGACCGACGTGCTCGTCCGGGTCGGCGTCACCGAGTACGCCCAGCAGCAGTACGGCGAGGTCGCGGCCGTGCGGCTACCCGAGGTCGGCGACCGGGTCGAGGTCGGCGCCGCGGTCGGCGAGGTCGACGCGGACGACACCGCCGACCTGTACGCGCCGGTGTCCGGCGAGGTCGTGGCCGTCAACGACGCCGTGGCCGAGCAGGCCGACCTGCTCAACTCCGACCCGTACGGCGAGGGCTGGCTCTACGAGGTCGAGGTCGACGACCCCGACGCGCTGGAGGCCCTGCTCGACGCGGACGCATACCAGTCGATCACCGCGGCGTGAGCGCGCCGCGCCGAACGTGAGACGATCTTCCTCCGCGCCGCCCCGCGCGGTCCGCCGCAGGGGGGACCACCGGTCCGGCGCCTGATCGCGCACGGTACGTTGGCAACTGTTCAGCGGAAATGACCAGCAGGAGGAGAGCTCAGGTGAGCACCAACGACGGGCCCGGCGTCCCGCCGGAGCAGTCTCCGGAGCGGACTTCGGTCTTCCGGGCCGACTTCCTCACCGAGGGCGGCGGCGAACCCGCCCCCGCCCCGGAACCCGCGGTCGCGGGCGTCGACGCCCTCCCGACCGGATCGGCGCTGCTGGTCGTCAAGCGCGGCCCGAACGCGGGGTCGCGCTTCCTGCTCGACCGCGACACCACCAGCGCGGGCAGGCACCCCGACAGCGACATCTTCCTCGACGACGTCACCGTCTCCCGCCGCCACGCGGAGTTCCGCCGCGAGGGCGGGGAGTTCGTGGTGATCGACGTGGGCAGCCTCAACGGCACCTACGTCAACCGGGAGCCGGTCGACCAGGCCGTGCTCGCGGGCGGCGACGAGGTGCAGATCGGCAAGTTCCGCCTGGTGTTCCTCACCGGCCCCGGCGCGGGGGCCTAGGGACTGCCGTGACGGCTGCCGGTCGGCCCGAGCGTGCCGGGCTGAGCATCGGCGCGGTGCTGGCGCACCTGAGGCCGGAGTTCCCGGACGTGACCATCTCCAAGATCCGCTTCCTGGAGGCGGAGGGGCTGGTCAGCCCGGATCGCACGCCGTCGGGCTACCGGCGGTTCACCGAGGCGGACGTGGCGCGCCTGCGCTTCGTACTCGCGGCGCAGCGCGACCACTACCTGCCGCTGAAGGTGATCAAGGAGCAGTTGGACCGCCCGGGCGGCCCGCCGCGGGAGGTCGCCGCGGTGGCCCGCCCGCTGCGCGGCCTGCCCCCGGTGCCCGCCGAACCACCTGCGGACCCGGACGGGCGGGTCGCGCTCAGCCGCGCCGACCTGCTCGACCGCGCGGGCATCGGCGCGGACACCCTGCTCGACCTGGAGCAGTACGGGCTCCTGCGGGCCCGCCCCGACGGCGCGTTCGACCCGGACGCGGTCGCCGTCGCGCGCACCGCCGCGGGCCTGGCCGAGTACGGCATCGAGGCCCGGCACCTGCGGGCCTTCCGGGCCGCCGCGGACCGCGAGGTCGGCCTGGTCGAACAGGTCGTGGCGCCCCTGTACCGGCAGCGCGACCCCGCCGCCCGGGCCCGCGCCGACGAGATCGCGGACGACCTGGCCGCCCTGGCGCTGACCCTGCACTCACTACTCGTGCGCGCCGGTCTGCGCGGGGTCACCGGCCGCTAGTCCGGTGGTCGCCGGGGCGCCCATTGTGATCTGATCACGATCTGGATAGGCGGGCGTGGGGGCCGGATGGCGGGTAGCGTCGATGTAGGCGATGAGCGATCCTCGAGGGGACGGGACGCCGAGGCCCCAGCGAGCGGAGGGAGGCGAGCCCGATGAGCGAGATGCGCGTCGTGGGAGTACGGGTGGAGTTGCCCGGCAACCAGCCGATCTTGTTGCTGCGTGAGACCGAGGGAGAGCGGTACCTGCCGATCTGGATCGGATCGGTGGAGGCGACCGCCATCGCCCTCGAGCAACAGGGCGTGCGGCCCGCCCGACCGCTGACCCACGACCTGCTCAAGGACGTGATCGGCGCGCTCGGCCGCGAACTGGAGCAGGTCCGGATCACCGACCTGCGCGAGGGCACCTTCTTCGCCGAGCTGGTCTTCGACGGCGACGTGCGGGTCTCCGCCCGGCCCAGCGACTCGGTCGCGCTCGCGCTGCGCGTCGGGGTGCCCATCCACGCCGAGGACGCCGTGCTGCAGGAGGCCGGGTTGATCATCCCGGACGAGCAGGAGGACGAGGTCGAGAAGTTCCGGGAGTTCCTGGACTCGGTCTCGCCGGAGGACTTCCGCGGCGCGGACACGTAACCGGCCCCGCGCCACCCGCGCGTCGCGTTGACCTCCCCGCGCGCCCGTCTTACCGTCAGGGACGAGCGGATCGCCCGGTCGTCACTCCCGTGACGGGAGCGGCGGGGGGTCGGTGCGCTCGGCCGACGGTTCCCCAGAGCGGAACGGGCGGTCTCGTTCGCCGGCCTGTGGGTGGCCGGACGAGGGGAGGCAGGCGTGTTCGAGGAAGGTCCCGTCGGGGCTGGTACTCCAGAGCAGGGTGAGCTGTTCCCGGACGCCTCGCTGCCGGACGAGCTCGTCGGCTACCGGGGTCCCGCCGCGTGCCAGATCGCCGGGATCACCTACCGGCAGTTGGACTACTGGGCCCGCACCGGGCTGGTCGTGCCCACCGTCCGCAGCGCCCAGGGTTCGGGGTCGCAGCGGCTCTACTCGTTCAAGGACGTCCTGGTCCTCAAGGTCGTCAAGCGGCTGCTGGACACCGGGGTGTCGCTGCAGAACATCCGCGTCGCGGTCGACCACCTGCGCAGACGCGGCGTCCGCGACCTCGCGCACATCACCCTGTTCAGCGACGGCACCACGGTCTACGAGTGCTCGTCGCCGGAGGAGGTCGTCGACCTGCTGCAGGGCGGCCAGGGCGTGTTCGGCATCGCCGTCAGCGGCGCCATCCGCGAGATCACCGGCACCATCCACGAGTTCCCCGCCGAACGCGCCGACGGCGTCGAGATCCCCCCGCCCGCCGACGACGAACTCACCCAGCGCCGCAAGGCCCGCAACGCGGGCTAGCCCGCCGTCGAACGACCGACACCCAGCGGGGCGGGGCTCGCGGGGAGTCGCCAGTCGCCACCGCGATCGTCCGTCGACCAGCGGGCGACCAGGTCGGGGACGCGCAAGAAGCACGCCAGTGCGGTGACCGCCTGGAAGGCGTTGACCGCGAACCGGGACACCGGCAAGCCCAGGCGCAGCAGGCGCGGATTCACCTCGGCCTGGATCTCGTCGACGAAGGGCCGCAGCGCGGTGTCGTAGTTCGCCAGCGCGGTCGGCAGGTCGTCCGGGCACCGGTTGATCTCGGCGGCCAGCACGTGGGCGCCGACCAAGCCGCCGGAGACCCCCATGCCGCTGTAGGGGGAGGCGCAGTGCGCGGCGTCCCCGACCAAGACCACGCGGCCCCGCGACCAGGTGTCGGTACGCACCTGCACGACCTCCTGGGAGTAGAAGAACGGGCTGCTCCGCATGCCCTCGACGAAGCGCTCCGTCTGCCACCCGGCGCCGCGGAACCTGCCCGCCCAGAACTCCCGCTGCCGCTCGACCGGCGCCCGGTGGATCGCCGACGCCGCCTCGGACTCCTCGCGCAGCACGAAGTAGACCTGGGTCTCGGCCGGGCTGTGGCTGCGGCGCATGATCTGGCGGCCGCCCGGCACCAGGTAGGTGTCCCGGATGTCACCGTCGGACTCGACGCGCGGGACGAACCAGTACGCCATGTGGATGCCGAGCCGCCGGTACGGGTCCGAGCCCGCGGGCAGGATCGCCCGGCGGATGCGCGAGCCCTGCCCGTCGGCGCCGATCAGCAGGTCGAAGGTGCCGGACGTGCCGTCGGAGAAGCGCGCGACGACCTCGCGCTCGTCCTGCTCGAACCCCTCGACGCCCTTGCCGAAGACGTACTCGACGTCGTGCCTGGTCGCGTCGTTGAGGATGCGGACCAGGTCGCCGCGCATGATCTCGTACTCCGACGTCAGCGTCTGGCGGCCCCGCCCGGAGGTGTTGGCCATGATCGTCGCCTTGGCCTTGCCCCGGGCGTCGACGAAGGCGACACCCTTCTCGTCCACCAGCTTGGCCCGGACGTCGTCGAGCAACCCCATCCGCCGGACGGCCTCGATGCCCTGACCCCGCAGGTCGACCTGGGCGCCGGTGGCCCGCAGCGCGGGGGAGCGTTCGACGGCGGTCACCCGGTGCCCGCCCCGGGCGAGCCAGAAGGCCACCGCCTGCCCCGCGATCCCGCCGCCCGCGACGAGGACCCGCAGAGATGTCGTACCCGAAACCCCCGGCATGCTCATCACCCCAAAATCTATCAGTGAAAGGTTCTTCTCCAGGGTCACCTATCAGCGATAGGTTGTCAACGTGGCGAAGATGAACCGCGAGGTCGTGGTGGCCGAGGCGCTCGACCTGCTCGACGAGGTCGGCCTGGACGCCGTCAGCACCCGGCGGCTGGCGCAGCGGCTGGGGGTGGAGCAGCCGTCGCTGTACTGGCACTTCCGCACCAAGAAGGACCTCTTGGCCGCCATGGCCCAGGCCGCGATGGCGCCCCACGCCGCCGAACCGCTGCCGACGGCCGGGGACGACTGGCGCGACTGGTTCCTGGCGAACACCCGCGGCTTCCGGCGCACCCTGCTCCTGCGCCGCGACGGCGCGCGCCTGCACGCGGGCGCCCCGCCCACCGCCGACCTCGACCGGATCCGGCACAAGATGGCATTCCTCGTCGACTCCGGCGTGCCCGAGCGGGAGGCTCAGCTGGCGATGCTGACCGCCAGTCGCTTCACGGTCGGCAGCGTCCTGGAGGAGCAGGCGAGTCCCGGCGAGAGCCAGGACCTACCGGCCGATGTGCCGAGCATCGATCACGAGTCGGCCTTCGAGGCGGGGCTGTCGCTCATCGTGGGCGGGCTGGCCCCGCGCGTCGCGGGATAGCGCCTGGTCAGAGCGTGTAAGGCGTGGTCGTGGTGATGCGGGTGAAACCGACGCGGCGCAGGATCGGTTCGCTGGTCGGGAGTGCGTCGACCTGGAGGTACCGGGCGCCCCGCGCCTCTGCCAGCCGCGCCCGGTGGCTCACCAGGGCCCGGTAGATCCCGCGTCCCCGCCACTCGGGGACGGTCCCGCCGCCCCACAGGGTCGCGAAGTCGGTACCCGGCACGTACTCGGTCCGGGCGCCGCACACCGGCTCGCCGTCCGCGACGGCCACCACCAGGTCGAGCAACTCCGGGGTCTGCGCCAGCACCTCCCGCAGCCGCCGCCCCAGCCGGGGGAACTCCGCGCCGAACGCCCGGTTGTGCGCCACCACCACGCGGTCCACGTCGTCCGGGTCGCGCACGTCGACCAGCCGCACTCCCGCGGGCGGCTCGAACACCGGCACCTCGGCGGCCTCGGCCACCATCACCGCCTCGGCGGGCCCCGCCCGCAGACCGGCGGCCACCAGGCGCGCGGGCAGGTCGACGGGGGTGTCGTGGCCGTAGTACTTCCACTCGCCGTCGTCCAGGGACCGGAACCAGGCCACCGCGTCCGCGATCGCCGCGTCGGCGGTCCGCTCGTCCAGGTCGGACCAGACCACCCCGGAGAAGTAGTCCGGTGTCGAGCCGAGGTGCCGGGTGAGCGCGGCAGTCAGCTGGACGACCGTGCCCGCGTCGGAGGCGGGCAGGTGCCGCCGCAGCTGGTCGTCGAAGGCGGCGCGCACGGCGGTGGTGTCCATGATCTGCAGAGTGCACCCGGGGTGCGACCTCGCTCGCAATCGAGTTATCACCGGATCGGGTTAGACTCGCCGGGCGTCGCTGAACCCACGCGGGAGAGTCCGCCCGGTCCACCCGGACCGGGACGGCGCCGAAGGAGCAAATCCTCCCCGGAACCTCTCAGGCAAACGGACCGCGCGGGTGAGACGCCTCTGGAAAGCGGGCAAGCCGGCCACCGCCGGGGCGCCCCGCCGAAGGTGCAAGTCCGGCGCGCCCGGACGAAGCTCTCAGGCGCCCGGGTTGTCGGGCACGGACAGAGGGGGAGGGCTGGCGGACGTGAGTCCGTCCCGGCCCGACCCCTGTGACGCCGAGGAGCTCCGCCCGATGACCGCTGACCGCATCCCGCTCGCCGCCCTTGAGCACGGCACCCCCTTCGCCGACCGGCACGTCGGCCCCCGCCCGGCCGAGCTGGCCCGGATCCTCGACGTCATCGGCGTCGGGTCGCTGGAGGAGCTGGCCCAGCACGCCGTCCCGGACTCGATCCGCGAGCGCGACCTGGCCATCGACCTGCCCGCCCCGGCCACCGAGGTCGAGGCCCTCGCCGAGCTGCGCGACCTGGCGGGCCGCAACCGCGTGCTGACCCAGATGATCGGCCTGGGCTACCACGGCACGCACACCCCGCCGGTGATCCGGCGCAACGTGCTGGAGAGCCCCGCCTGGTACACCGCCTACACCCCGTACCAGCCGGAGATCAGCCAGGGCAGGCTGGAGGCGCTGCTCAACTTCCAGACCATGGTCGCCGACCTGGCCGGGTTGCCCACGGCCAACGCGTCGATGCTGGACGAGTCCACCGCCGCGGCCGAGGCGATGACGCTGCTGCGCCGCGCGGGCCGGTCCAAGTCGAACCGGTTCGTCGTCGACGCCGACACCTTCCCGCAGACCGTGGCCGTCATCCAGACCCGCGCCGAGCCGCTCGGCATCGAGGTCGTGCTGGCCGACCTGGCCGAGGGCCTGCCGCTGGACGACTTCTTCGGCGTCCTGCTGGCCTACCCGGGTGCCTCCGGCGCGGTGCGCGACCACGCGGAGCTGATCCGCGAGGCGCACGGCCGTGACGCCAAGGTCGCGGTCACCGCCGACCTGCTGGGGCTGACGCTGCTGCGCGCGCCCGGCGAGATCGGCGCGGACGTCGTCGTCGGCACCACCCAGCGCTTCGGCGTGCCGATGGGCTTCGGCGGCCCGCACGCCGGGTACATGGCCGTCGCCAAGGGCCTGGAGCGGCAGCTGCCGGGCCGCCTGGTCGGGGTCAGCACCGACGCCGACGGCAAGCCCGCGTACCGGTTGGCGTTGCAGACCCGCGAGCAGCACATCCGCCGCGAGAAGGCCACGTCGAACATCTGCACCGCGCAGGTGCTGCTGGCCGTCGTCGCGTCGATGTACGGCGTCTACCACGGCCCGGAGGGGCTGCGGTCGATCGCGACCCGCACGCACCGGATGGCCGTCGTGCTGGCCGAGGGGCTGCGCCGGGGCGGGGTCGAGGTGGTGGGGTCCGCGTTCTTCGACACCGTGCTCGCCCGCGTCCCCGGCCGGGCCGGCGAGGTCGTGGCGGCGGCCCGCGAGCTGGGCGTCAACCTGCGCTTGGCCGACGACGACCACGTGGGCATCGCGACCGACGAGACCACCGTCCGCGCGCACCTCGCCGCCGTGTGGCAGGCGTTCGGGGTGGCGGGTGACGTCGACGCCTTGGACGCCGAGACCGCCGACGCGCTGCCCGCCGACCTGGTGCGGACCTCGGAGTTCATGACCCACCCGGTGTTCGCCACGCACCGCTCGGAGACCGCGCTGCTGCGCTACCTGCGGTCCCTGTCGGACAAGGACGTCGCGCTGGACCGCAGCATGATCCCGCTGGGCTCGTGCACGATGAAGCTCAACGCGACCGCGGAGATGGAGCCGATCACCTGGCCCGCCTTCGCCGACCTGCACCCGTTCGCGCCGGTCGAGGACGCCGAGGGCATCCTGACCGTCGTCCGCGACCTGGAGTCGTGGCTGGCGAAGCTGACCGGGTACGACGCGGTCAGCCTCCAGCCGAACGCGGGCAGCCAGGGCGAGTTCGCCGGTCTGCTGGCCATCCGCGCCTACCACCGCTCCCAGGGCCACGGCGAGCGCGACGTCTGCCTGATCCCGTCGAGCGCACACGGCACGAACGCGGCCAGCGCGGTCATGGCGGGCATGCGGGTCTTCGTGGTGGCGTGCGACGACTCGGGCAACATCGATCTGGCCGACCTGCGCAAGAAGGTCGACGAGCACCGCGACGACCTCGCCGCGATCATGATCACCTACCCGTCCACGCACGGCGTCTACGAGGACACCGTGCGCGAGGTGTGCGCGCTGGTGCACGACGCGGGCGGCCAGGTGTACGTCGACGGCGCGAACCTCAACGCGCTCATCGGCTTGGCCCGGTACGGCAAGTTCGGGTCGGACGTGTCGCACCTGAACCTGCACAAGACCTTCTGCATCCCGCACGGCGGCGGCGGCCCGGGCGTCGGCCCGATCGGGGTGCGCGCGCACCTGGCGCCGTTCCTGCCCAACCACCCGCTCCAGCCCGCGGCGGGCCCGGAGACCGGTGTCGGCCCGATCAGCGCGGCGCCGTGGGGCAGCGCATCGATCCTGCCGATCTCGTGGGCGTACGTGCGGATGATGGGGGCCGACGGCCTGCGCCGCGCCACGCTGACCGCCGTCGCGGCGGCCAACTACGTCGCCCGGCGGCTGGATGAGCACTTCCCGGTGCTCTACGCCGGTGCGGGCGGTTTCGTCGCCCACGAGTGCATCCTGGACCTGCGGCCCATCACCAAGGCCACGGGCGTGACCGTCGACGACGTGGCCAAGCGCCTCGCCGATTACGGCCTGCACGCACCGACCATGTCGTTCCCGGTCGCCGGGACGCTGATGGTCGAGCCGACCGAGAGCGAGGACCTGGCCGAGATCGACCGGTTCGTCGCGGCCATGGTCGCCATCCGCGGCGAGATCGACCGGCTCGCGGCGGGGGAGTGGCCCAAGGACGACAACCCGCTGGTCAACGCCCCGCACACGGCGGCGTCCATCGCGGGCAAGTGGGACCACCCGTATTCCCGCGAGGAAGCGGTGTTCCCGGCGGGCACGTCCGCGCCGAAGATCTGGCCCCCGGTGCGCCGCATCGACGGCGCGAAGGGCGACCGGAACCTGGTCTGCTCCTGCCCGCCGCTCGAGGCGTACAGCTAGTCCCCGTTGTGGCCCGTCCCTCATGTTCGGGGACGGGCCACAACGCGTAGCGTCTGTCCCATGTCTACCGTTCCCGACGTCAAGCTCAACGACGGCACCACGATCCCCCAGGTGGGCTTCGGTGTCTGGCAGGTCCCGGACGACGAGGTCACCGCGGCCGTGGCCACCGCGCTGGAGGCGGGCTACCGCGCGATCGACACGGCAGCCATCTACGGCAACGAGCGCGGCACCGGCCGCGCCGTGGCGGCCGCGGGCCTCCAGCGGTCGGCGCTGCACGTGACGACCAAGCTGTGGAACGCCGACCAGGGCTACGACTCCACGCTGCGCGCCGTGGACGCCAGCCTGGAGAAGCTCGGCTTGGACCACGTGGACCTGTACCTCATCCACTGGCCCATGCCCAACAACGACACCTATGTGGACACCTGGCGTGCCCTGGAGCGGATCAAGGCCGACGGCAAGGCCCGCTCCATCGGCGTCTCCAACTTCTCGGTCGCCCACCTCCAGCGCCTGCTGGACGAGACGGGCGTCGTGCCGTCGGTGAACCAGATCGAGCTGCACCCGCAACTGCCCCAGCCGGAACTGCGCGAGTTCCACGCGGAGCACGGCATCGCCACGGAAGCCTGGAGCCCCCTGGCCCAGGGCAACCTGCTGGGCGACGCGTCGCTGGCGAAGGTGGGGGAGAAGCACGGGAAGTCGGCGGCCCAGGTGATCCTGCGGTGGCACGTGCAGCTGGGGAACATCGTCATCCCGAAGTCGGTGACCCCGGAACGCATCAAGAGCAACATCGAGATCTTCGACTTCGAACTGGACACCGAAGACCTCGCCACCATCGCCACTCTGGAAACCGCCAAGCGCGTCGGCCCAGACCCGGAAACCTTCCACTTCGTCGGCTAGTCCCGCAGTGGCTTGCCCGCGCCGGGCGCGGGCAAGCCACAGCCAACCGCGAACGCGCCGCGATTTGCCGGACCGCAGACCAACGAGCACGGTCCCCGCGCAAGCGCCCCAACCTCTTGCCCGCTTTGCCCGCCGGCGCAAGGTTCCCCGGCCCGCCCTACCTCTCAACCGCCGCCCGGTCCCCGGCCCATGCCTGACATGACGCGGCTACACCGGTCTTCCCCACAACCACCGCATGAGTCCAGCCCGCTCAACGTGGCGTGCTCCCACCACATCGCTCCGACCGTTCCGGCTTCCTCCCCGCCACCCTGGAAACCGCCGCTTGAGCCCAGCCCGCACTCAACGCATGTGCTTCTGTCACATGGTTCGGGCCGTTGCGGCTTCTTCCCGGCCACCCTGGAAACCGCCGCTTGAGCCCAGCCCGTACCCAACGCAAAGTGCTCCTGCCACATCGCTCCGGCTGTTCCGGCTTCTTCCCGACCATCCCGGAAACCGCCGCAGGATCCCAACCCGCACAGAACGCAACGCGCCCCCGCCATGCGCCGTGATTGGGTGGACTTGCTTTGCGTGGGGGGACGAGCCTGCCAAGCTCTCCCGCGGGTGGGGTGGGCTTGCCCCTCCCACCGCTCTTCCCCACCGCAGGTTCGTAGGGGCCCCGCGCAAAGCAAGTTCACTCGATCGAGGCCCCACATTTTTTCCGCGAACAGCCGGACCGATCAACCCGGCCACGCCGCCAACCGGCACCCCGCAGCACAAAGATGATCTACGCACGCCTCCGGCCCCCACTACCAATCCCAGCGAAGAGGACCGACAAAACCATGAGGTGCTTCGAAGTTTCCGGACAGTGGACCAAGTAGAATTGGGTTCTCTGGAAGGAGACGGTTTTGGCGGGATCAAGGAGGAGTTTCTCTCGGGAGTATCGGGAGGAAGCGGCGAAGTTGGTGATCGAGACCGGGCGTCCGATCGCTCAGGTGGCGAAGGAACTTGGTGTCGGTGAGGTGAGTCTAGGGAAGTGGGTCAAGGATTATCGGGCGGCGCAGGGCGGCGACGAGTCGCCGTTGGATGTGTCGGAGCGGGCGAGGCTGCGTGAGTTGGAGCGGGAAGCGCGTGATCTGCGGTTGGAGAACGAGTTCCTGAAAAAAGCTGCCGCGTACTTTGCCAAGGATCATCGGTGAGCGACCGGTTCGAGTTCATCGACGCACAGCACGCTGCCGCAGATAAGGACGTGGACGTCTCGACATCGTTGCCGGTGACACGGATGTGCCGGATTCTCGATGTCTCCCGATCGGGGTTCTACGAATGGAGGACTCGCCCGATGTCGGGCACCGCGGCGCGGCGGGGTGAGCTGTCACGGTTGGTTGTCGGGTTTTTCGAGGCGTCCGACGGCACGTACGGGTATCGGCGGATCCACGCCGATCTCGTCGCCCAGGGCGTGGAGTGCGGGCCGGAGTTGGTGCGTCAGGTCATGCGTGAGCTGGGGCTGCGTCCGTGTCAGCCCCGGCCGTGGCGGTTCGTCCTCACCGCCGGCGACGGCCAGGTCCATGACGTCCCCGACCTCGTCCGCCGCGATTTCACCGCCGCCGAACCCGGTCGAAAAGCGGTGGGTGACATCACCTATATTCCGACGGATGAGGGATGGCTCTACCTCGCGACCGTGATCGACTGTCACACCAAGGCGGTCACCGGGTGGGCGATGGACGACAACTACAAGACACCGTTGATCGAGACGGCCATCCATCGCGCCGTTCGGAACGGCCATCTCACCGACAACGCGATATTCCACTCCGATCGCGGCAGCAACTACACCTCCGCCACCTTCGCCGCCACTCTCGCGTCCCTACACATCCGACAGTCCGTGGGCCGCACCGGTATCTGCTACGACAACGCACCGGCGGAATCGTTCTTCGCCACTCTCAAGAACGAACTCGTTCACCGCACCCGATACCCGACCCGCGAACACGCCCGCCGAGACATTGCCCGCTATATCGAACTCCGCTACAATTCGCGACGGAGACACTCCGCACTCGGATACCGCACGCCACGAGAAGTGCACCACGCATACCACGCTCGAAAGTCAGCGATACCGACCGTTGTTTAGCCGCTGTCCGGAGACTTCGAGGCACCCCACCAGAAGATCAACAGCGAGCCTGTGGACAACCCGAGGGACGACCAGCGTCATCCCGACCGGCCGCCCCGCTCACCGCCGCGAACCCGGCGAGGGTGGTGTCGACGAAGGAAGACAGTGAGCGATGATCAAATCGATGCCTCCGGCCCCCAATATCCATTCTAGCGAGGAGGACCGACAGTTCCAGCCGAAGACGATCAAGCCTGTGGACAACCCAGACGGAGATCAGCTGCGCCCCGTGATCTGGTTCGCCAGCTTCCGGGCGTCCTGCTCCGAGTACGTCCCCGTGATCTGCACCGACCCCTCAGTGATCGGCGACGCGATCTGCGGCGCCGAGATCACCTTGTCCCCCACCACGATCGCCACCGACTCACCCACGTGCTCGGTAGTCCACCGACCGAACGCCGCCTGGTCCTCCGCCACCAGATCGATGATCACCCCCCACGACCCGCCCGACGTCAGCTCCGCCTTCACGTTCTTGAACCGGCTGAAATCCCCGATCGGGTCCCCGAGCGCGTACACGTTGCCGTCCGACCCCACCAGCTCACCCGGCCCGGAAGCCTCCGTACCCGCCCGCTGCGACACCACCGGCCGGAACTTCACCGGCACCTTCGCCTCGATCGGCCCACTCGCCGCCTCCGGCGAGGCCACCCCGGGTGTGGCCTCCGAACACGCGGCCGGGGCGAGCAGCAACAGCACGGTCAGCGCACGGGCGATGGCGGTTCGCATGCGCCGATCCTAAGCGGGCTCACCGACGGTGCGTGACCGCTTCGGTCAAGGCCGTGGTCACGCCCCGGGCGTCCGTCAGCACCGCCAGCCGACCCCCGGTCGACGCCGTCAGGTCGAGCAGTTCCTCCCGCGCCACGTCCGGCCCGATCGCGATCACGTCGACCGTCACCGGCTTGCGCTCGTTCGCCGCCCGCTTGATCGCGGCCTTGGCCTGCGCCAGGTCCACCGACCCGTCCGCACCCCCATCGGTGATGACGATCAGGTGGTTCGCCCGGTCGGGGACATATCCCTGCACCGCCGCCCGGTACCCCGCCACCACCGACTCGTAGAAGTCGGTCCGCCCCGCGGGTTCCAGGCCGTTCAGCACCTCGTGCACCCGGTCGCGCCGGTTGACCACCGGGCCGGTCGGCACCGCCACCTGGTACGGCTTGCCGCGCGCCAGCTCGTGCGAGAACGGCCAGACACCGAGGGATCCGGCCGTCGCGTAGTCCGTGTACTTGTTCAGCGCGTCCCGCACCCAGTCGAGGCGGCTGCGACCGCCGCCACCCTCGGTGCCCATGCTCTCGGACACGTCCACGAGGATCGTCGCCGCGACGCCGCCGGTCACGGTGCTGTCCCAGGTCGTCGTGATCTGCTGCGCCGTGTCCGCGGCCGCCGCGACGAACCCGACCTGGGCCTTGTCGTCCCACAGCAGGCCGACCTGGTTGGCGGGTCGGCTGTCGGTGTCGGTGCGCAGCCCCGCCCGGCCGAACTCGCGCTGCTGGTCCGGTTCCTGGAGGAACCGGCGGAACGCGTCGGTGGCCTCGACCCGCTGGGCGTTGAGCGCCGCGACCGGGAAGTCCGCCGACGGGCCGGGGCCGATCGCCACGACCTCCCACAGCGGGCGCTGCGGCGTCGGTTTCCCGTCGGACGCCGAGTTGCGCCGGTAGACGTCCACCTCCAGCGCCGCCACCGCGCTGTACGGGGCCGCCCCCGGGTCCGGGGCGTCGGCCAGCACGGCCAGCGCGGAGGACGTCGAGCCCAGCCCGTCCCGCTGCTGCGACGACGCCAGTGCCGCCAGCGCCTGCGCCACCGGTGGCCGGGCCAGGGCCGCCTGCGTCACCGGGCTCTCCTGCGCCGGGCCGAGCAGCGCGGCCTGCACTGCCAGCGCGCTCGCCGCGTTGTTCTTCGGGTCCGGCAGCGCGACGGTGATCCGGCCCCACTCCGCCCGGCCGAACCGCGCCCACCCCGAGGTGTCCGCGGTGAAGCCGGTCAGGTCGTTCCAGCGGAACCCGGCCCGCTCCCGCAGCAGCCCCGCCGCGGCCTCGTGCGTGGCCAGCACGACCGGGCTGTGCGCGACCGACTCGGGCGCGTTGGCCAGCAGCTTCTCGTCGAAGCGGCTCAACCGGTCGGTCCACAGCGACGACTCCGGCAGCCACGCGTCCGGCCGCTCGCCGAGCCCCGCGTCCCACTGCCCGGTCAGCCCGGCCAGGGCCCGCGCCGAGTCGACGGTGGCCACGACGACCTCGTAGCAGGTCCCGTCGACCACCGGCCCCCGCGCGTTCCAGCGCTTGGCGGCCTCCCGGACCGGCAGGTCCGCGCTCGGGCCGACCGCGACCCGCAGGACCGCCGTGCGGGCGCACTCCTCGGTGCGCGCGGGCCCGGTGGTGGGACCGCCGCTCAGCCAGCCCCACCCGGCCCAGCCGAGGACCAGCAGCGACACCAGTCCCACGACGACCAACGGCCACCGCCTTCGACGTCCCCCGTGGTGTCGAGGCATGACAACCCATCACGTCCTTTCGCGCGGCGCGGTGCCGGTTCACGGCGCGCATCGGGGCGTCCAGCACTCTATTCGGGGAACGGGACGCGTCAAGTCACCGTACGCCGGGAGAAATTCACCTGGACGGCGGACTCAGCTGGGATCGTCCGGGTGATCCGCCAGCAGGGCCTCGCACAGGGCAACGAGACTGGTCCGCAGCGGCGCGGCCCGCTCGGTGAACGCGACCTGCGCCCGCACGTAGTCCGCGCGGCCCCGCTCGGTCTCGATCCGCACCGGCTCGTAGCCCAGCGCGGACAGGTCGTACGGGCTGGCCCGCATGTCCAGCGCGCGCACGTCCACGGCCAGCTCGAAGCAGTCGGCCACCAGCTCCGACGGGGTGTGCGGGGCGAGCTTGTAGGCCCACTTGAACAGGTCCATGGTCGCGTGCAGGCACCCCGGCTGCTCCATCGCGACCTGCCCCTCCCGGCTCGGCGCGAGGGTGTTGAGCGGCCGCGCGGGCTCGGTGAAGAACCGGTACGCGTCGAAGTGGCTGCACTTGATCGTCGACGCCTCGACCACCGCGTCCGTGCCCGCCGACCCCAGCCGCAGCGGCCACGCCTCGTGCCGGACCTCGCCCGCGCGGTACACCATGGCCCACTCGTGCAGCCCGAAGCAGCCCAGCCGCGGCGGCCGGGACGCGGTCGCGGCCAGCAGGTCGCGCACGAACCCGGCGGTGAACCGCCGCTGCGGCGACAACGGCAGCGGCGTCACGCCCTCGGGGACGGCGGTGTACTCCTTCCACCGCAGGTACTCACGCGCACTTGCACCGGCCAGCACGACCCCGTGGCCGGGGTGCCAGCGCTCCAGGTGGGCGGGCCGGTGCGAGTAGTAGGTGAAGAGGAAGTCCAGGACCGGGTGCTTCTCGCGCCGCAGCCGCCGCTCCTGGTGCGGCCCCGTCCACTGCCGGACCCGCCGCGCGTGCGCGTCGCGGCGGGCCTGCCACTCGGCCTCGGGCAGCACGGTGACCTGGGAGTCGGTGAGGGGAGCCATCGCGGGCCATTGTCCCCCACGCTCACCCGTCGCCGATGTGCGTCCCGTCCCGGACGGTGCCGACGTACTCCTCCACCAGGTCCTCCAGCGCCACGACCCCGAGCACCTCGCGGTCGGCGGACACGGCCTTGGCCAGGTGGCTCTGGGCCCGGCGCAGCGCGGTCAGCGCCTCGTCGAGGCGGGAGTCGGCGGGCAGCTCCGGCAGACCCCGCACCCGGGACCACGGCACGCGGGTCGCGGGGTCGGAGTCGACCTGGTCGAGGACGTCCTTGACGTGCACGTACCCGTTGAGGGAGCCGTCCGGCATGCGCACCGGGAACCGCGAGAAACCGGTCTCGGCGACCGCCGCGGCGACGGCGCCGACGGTGGGCGGGTGCGGTACCGACTTGAGCCGTTCCAGCGGTACCAGCACCTCGGCCACCGTCCGCTCGGCGGAGGACAGGGTGTTGGTCAGCCTGCGGTGCTCGGAGTCGTCCAGCAGACCCTCGCGCCGCGACTCCGCGATGAGCGTGGCCAGCTCGTCGGGGGTGTAGGCACTCTCCAGCTCGTCGCGCGGGCTGACGCCGAACAGCTTCAGCACGGCGGTCGACACGGCCGTGAACAGGCCGAGGACCGGCCGCACCAGGCGGCAGAACGCCAGGTGCACGGGTACGAGCAGCATCGCCGCGCGCTCCGGCCCCGCGATGGCGAGGTTCTTCGGCACCATCTCGCCGAGCACCGTGTGCAGCGTGACCACGATGCCCAGGGCCAGCGCGAACGCCACCCCGTGGACCACGGCCTCGGGCAGCCCCATGGCCGCGAACGGCCGCTCCAGCAGGTGCGCCAACACCGGCTCGGCCAACGCGCCGAGACCGAGGGAGCAGATCGTGATCCCCAGCTGCGCGCCCGCGATCAACAGCGGCAGGTTCCGACTCGCCTCGACCGCCACCCCGGCCCGCGTCTTCCCCTCCCGCGCCAACGCCTCCAACCGGTCCCGCCGAGCCGTGATGATCGCGAACTCGGCCCCCACGAAGAACGCGTTGCCGAGCAGCAACAGCACGGTCGCGGCCAACGCCAGCACGTCGCTCACGCGCCCGCCCCCGATCGCGGCTCCGCCACACGCGGCCCGGCACTCCGGTGCCCGACACGCGTCACCGTGACCCGACGGCCCGCCCCGCGGCCTTCGCCGTCGACCCCGGGGACGCGGCTTGGCGGCTGCTCTGTCGCGGTGTCGTGTCCGCTGGTCGACGTCTGGAGTCCCAGGTGTGGCAGGTCGCTCACGCGCCCGCCTCCGATCGCACGGGCAGCTTCGCCACGCGTAGTTCGGCTACTCGGTGGCGGTCCATGCGCATGACGGTGACCCGCCAGCCCGCTACTCGGATCTCGTCGTTGACTTCCGGGATGCGGCCCAGTCGGGTGAGGACCAGGCCCGCCACGGTCTCGTACTCGCCGGTCGGCATGCGGAAGCCGGTGGCGTCGGCGAGTTCGTCGTCGCGCAGGAGGCCGGACACCATCCAGCTGTCGCGGCCCAGTGAGCGGACCGGGCTGACCTCGCCGCGGTCGTGTTCGTCGCGGACGTCGCCGACGATCTCCTCGATCAGGTCCTCGAGGGTGACCAGTCCGGCCGTGCCGCCGTACTCGTCGACCACCAGCGCGACCTGCAGGCCGGAGCCGCGCAGCCGTTCCAGCAGCACGTCGCCGTCGAGGGTCTCCGGGACGGAGGGCACCGGGCGGGCCAGCGACGCCACGCGCGTGGTCGCGCGCTGGGCGGCGGGCACGCCGAACACCTGCTTGACGTGCACCACGCCGCGCACGTCGTCGAGGTCGCCGCCGTGCACGGGGAAGCGGGAGAAGCCGGTGCCGCGGGCCAGGTCGATCAGGTCGGCCACGGTCGCGTCCGCGCGCAGGGCCTGGACCTGCACGCGCGGGGTCATCAGCTCCTCGGCGGTGCGGTCGCCGAAGCGCAGGGACCGGCTCAGCAGGGTCGCGGTACCGGTGTCGAGGGTGCCGGACGCCGCGCTGGACCGGACCAGGCCGCCCAACTCCTGCGGCGACCGCGCCGACCGCAGTTCCTCCTGCGGCTCCACGCCCAGCCTGCGCACGGCCCAGTTCGCCGAGCCGTTGAGGCCGTTGATCAGCCACCGGAACACCGACGAGAACACCGCCTGCGGACCCGCCACCGCGCGAGCCGTGGGCAGCGGGCTGGCGATCGCCAGGTTCTTCGGCACCAGCTCGCCGAACACCATGGACAGCGACGTGGCCACCAGCAGCGCCAGCACCAGCGCGATCACCGAGGCCGCCGCGTGCGGGACGCCCGTCCAGCCCAGCACCGGCTCGATCAGGTTCGCCAGCGCGGGCTCGGCGATGTACCCGGTGACCAGCGTCGTGATGGTGATGCCCAACTGCGCCCCGGACAGCTGGAACGACAACGTCCGGTGCGCCTTCTGGATGGCCAGCGCGCGCCGGTCGCCGACCTGCGCGGCGTGGTGGTCGACCTGGCTGCGCTCCAGCGTGGTCAGGGCGAACTCGGCGGCCACGAACAGCGCGGTGCCGAGCGTCAGGGCGCACACGGCCAGCAGGCCGAGGACGCTGATCAGGGGACCGGTCACCGGGGCCACCGCCCGGGTTCCGGGTCGCTATGGTCGCCGGGACTGTCTCCCGGCCCGCTACTGCGACCGGGGCTCTTCTTCTGCGCCTTGCGCACGGGGCCGGTACTCCTCGACAGACGTGACCCGACGCCGAGGGCTCCCGCCCGGATCCCCGACGTCCTGCGAACCGGCCCAGTCTAAGGGGCGCCGGCCCCGCCCGGGAGGTGATCAGCGCCGGGTGTCCGCCCACGTCACCCCCACTGCCCCGCCGAGCACCGCGCGGACCCCGCGGTCCGACCGCTCCCACACCCGGCATGCCTGATCGCACCGAACCCGCCACACCCCGCCGGCGACCCGGTCGCCTCGGCCCGGCGGCGTCGGCACCGCTGGGCGCGGGCGGCAGCAGATCGGGGCCGCCGCGCTGGTCCCGGCCGGTCGAGCGGTACGGGGCTGCCCAACCGAGTCCTGGTGGCACAGTCGCCCGACTCGGGGGACGAGCCTGCCCCGGCCGGGGGCGGTGGCAGGACGGCTCCGGCCGAGATGAGGCTCCGGCCGAGTGCGGTGGCGCGACCGCCCTGACCGACCTCGGAGACCGACCGACCCCAGCGAAGTGCGGCGGCACGGCCGGTCCCGCCGAGATGAGGCTCCGGCCAAGTCCGGTGGCGCGACTGCCCGGCCGAGATGAGGCTCCGGCTAAGTCCGGTGGCACGGCCGCGCTGATCGAGCCCGGCGACACGGCTGCCCCGACCGCTTCAGCCGGAGCGCGGTGGCACGTCCTTCTTGGCCATGCCCAGGTGACGCGGTCGCCAATCGAATGCGGCGGCGCGGCCGATCCGGGCCGAGCGCGGTGGGCACGCGCACTTCTGCCACGCTCCTGCCGACCGTGGGGCCACGGCCACCTCAACCGATTCCGGTGCCACGACACCCCGGCCAAGCCCAGGTGACACGGCCGCCGGACACGCGCGGCGGTCCGGCTACCTCGGCCGAGTCCTCGCGACATGGCCACCCGATCGAGTGTGGGGGCGCCACGGCAGCCCGCCGGTGCCGTGGCGTGGCCACCTCGACCGAGCCCGGTGGCGCGACCGCCTCGGTCTCGGTGGCATGGCGGTGCCTACCGAGGCAGGCGGCACGGCCGCGCCGGGGTCTCGGCGGCACGTCAGTCCCGGCCGTTCCTGGCGGCATGATCACTGCGGCCGAGTCCGCCGACATCATCACCCGACTGGGCCTTGGCGACGCGATCACTCCAGTCCGGCGGCCTCCTCAGCAGCGCCCAAGCACCCAGAACCCCCCGCCGAGGCGGTCCGAGGCCGCCGTACCAGGTGGTTCGCCGTGGCCGATGGTCACGGTTGCCAGGCCGGGTCGCGGCCGGTGAGGGCGAGCAGGCGGGTGGTCGCGTCCGCGTGGTCGGGGACCGGGACCGGGGCGGCGAAGATGCCCGTGCCCTCCCACCGGGCGATCTCCGGGGTGAACTCGGCCAGCAGCGCCTCGGCTAACGCGTCCCCGATCGCCGGGTCGTGGTCTGTCGCGGCGGTCAGGTCCCAGCCGTGTACGGCCAGGTCGAGGATCATCTGCCAGCGGTAGTCGCGCGCGGGGACGGTCGCGTAGCTCAGGTGGACGTCCCGGTCGTCGGGCACGCCGGCCCACGCCACCCGCGACACCTCCGACGCCCGTGCCCACGCCCCCACCGGGTCGTCGCCGACCAGGTCGCCGTCGTACCGGTCGCCGACCTGCTCGATGGTCTCGCCCCCGACCAGGTGCGGCACCCACAACTGCTCGGACACCAGGTGGTTCACCAGCTCACGCGCGTTCCACGCACCGCACGCCGTCGGCCCGTCCCAATCCCGGACCGCGCCCACGGCCCGGTCGAACACATCTCTTGCCCGATCGTGGGCCGTTGTCAGTTCCATGCGTTCAGTCCACCAGCTTCCGGCGGGCCGCGCTCAAAGTTGTCCCCAGCCCCGCGGCCAGCAGTTGCGTGCCCGCC
Organism: Actinokineospora auranticolor; assembly: GCF_041897805.1. Taxonomy (GTDB): domain Bacteria; phylum Actinomycetota; class Actinomycetes; order Mycobacteriales; family Pseudonocardiaceae; genus Actinokineospora; species Actinokineospora auranticolor. The sequence continues at coordinate 5,713,810 of NZ_CP154825.1, read as the reverse complement.
GTGACCGCCATCGCCGCCCCTGGACCGGCCGCCGGGACCAGCCAGCCACCCGCCAGCGCCCCCAGCGAGTACCCGGCGATCTTGAGGCTGGCGCCCGTGGTCGAGACCTGGGCCAGCAGGTCCGGCGGTGTGTACCGCTGGCGGGTCGACATGATCGCGGGCAGCGCCAACCCCTCCGCGAGACCGGCCACGGCCACTACGACCAGTGTCCACGCGAAACCGTCCACAACCGGCCAGGTGAACATGACCAGCCCGAAGACAGCGGTACTCGCGAACACCGTCCGTTCCGGCCGGGGGATCGCGGCGAGCCTACCGAGCAGCGCGACCGCCACCAGGCAACCGACCTCCAACGCCGTCCACAGGTAACCGGCGGCCGGACGGCCGTGACCGAGCTCCTCGGCACGCAGCGGCATCGCGGTGGCCAGGATCCCGACCGAGCCGTACCCCAGAACCGTGGTCAAGGTGGCGCCACGCAGGGGAGGGGTGCGTACCAGGTGGACCAGTCCCGCCCGGACTGTCCGCAACAGCGGTTCCCGCTCCCGAGACTCGGTGTCCACCCGAGGTAAGAAGCCCGTGCACACAGCCCCCGCCAACGCGAGCACCCCGATCAACAACACAGCCGCGGCGGGGCTCACCACCGCGGCGACCGTACCGGCCAGTGCTGGCCCGGTGATCGAGCCGACGTTGAACGCCGCCGCGTCCAGGGCGTTCGCCCACCCCAACCGCTCGGCGGCCACCAACCGCGGCACCAAACTGGAGTAACCGCCGCTGGTCAGCGGCAACGCCAAGCCGGTGACCGCCGCCAGCAGCACCGGCACCACCAACGGTCCCGTACCGACCGTCGCGGCAAGACCCACGCAGGTAGCCGCCAGCAGCACCCCGCCGCCCGCCAGCACCGAACGCCTATAGGCGGTCCGGTCCAACCAAGCGCCCAACACCGGACCGGACACAATGGAAGGCAGCGTGTACGCGGTGACCACCGCACCGGCCGCCGCCGGGCTCCCCGTGCGGGCCAGCACCAGCAGCACCACCGCGACCCCGACCATCTCGTCGGCGACGCGCGCGAGGCTCGCGGCCACCGCGTACGCGCGCATCACCCCGAGCGGCGGTGCCGTCGAACGGTCTCCTCGACCAGGTCCAGCACGGGGTCCATGTCGTCCGCGGGCAGGCCCATGGCCAGGTGCGACACCAGGCCCTCCAGCACCAGTTCGAGGAACGCGGTCAGCACGTGCACGTCCACGTCGTCGCGCAGCTTGCCCGCTTCCCGCTGCCGCAGCAGGCGCTCCCGCGTGGCCACCGTGAGCTGCTCGGACCGCTCCGCCCAGCGCGCCCGGAACTCCGGGTCGGTGCGCAGCCTGCGCGACACCTCCAACCGGGTCCCCAGCCAGTCCGCCGGGCTCAGCGTGTCGCCGGTGCCCGCGGGCGACGACAGCAGTTCCCGCATCACCTGAACGAGACCTTGCGCGGCCACCACCTCGGCCATCCGCAGCACGTCGTCCTCGGCCAACGCCAGGAACAGCGACTCCTTGTCGCGGAAGTGGTGGAAAATGGCACCGCGGGAAAGTCCGGTAGCCTCTTCCAACCTGCGCACGGTGGCGCCCTCGTAGCCGTAGCGCGCGAAGCACGACCGGGCGCCGTCGAGGATCTGGCGCCGTCGCGCGTCGAGATGGTCCTGGCTCACCCGTGGCACCCGACGATCGTGGCAGTAGGCCCCGGCTTAAGCAATCCGTACGTACGTATTGGGTGTCACGTCCGTCCAGTGGACACCGCCTCCCGCGCGTCGAGCGGGGCCCGTTCGGATCCGTGCGGCTGTCGGTGGCCGCGTGTAGCGTCGTTCTCCGGGGTCAGCCAGCCGTTTTTCGGGGGTCGGCCCGGTTTTTCGGCACCACCAACGGGGAAACCCGGTCGAACCGGACCGGGCGCCGGTGATCAGCGGAAGGGAGATGAGCACATGTCCACCGACGGGCGCAGGCTGCGGGCCAGAGTGGAAGCCGAGGCGTACGTGGCCTCGGTGTGCTTCAAGCACGGGCCGCCGCGTCTGCTGGGCGTCGAGTTGGAGTGGGTCGTGCACCACCGCGACGACCCCCGGCGGCGACTCGACCCCGACCACCTCGCCGCCGCGCTGGGGCCGCACACCCCGGTGACCCTCCGCCCCGACAGCCCCCACCTGCCGCTGCCCTCCGGTTCCCCGCTCACCCTGGAGCCCGGCGGCCAGGTCGAGATCTCGTCCCTCCCCAGCCCCGCCCTCGGCCCGCTGGTCGACGTGGTCACCGCCGACCACCACCACCTCGCCGGGCTGCTCGACCAGGCCGGTCTCGTACTCGGCCCCCGCGCCCTCGACGCGCACCGCGCCCCGCGCCGAGTCCTCGACACCCCCCGCTACGCCGCGATGGAACGCGCCTTCGCACCGATCGGCCCGCACGGCGTCACGATGATGTGCGCCAGCGCGGGCCTGCAGGTCTGCCTCGACGTGGGCGAGCGGGGTGACGCGGCCGCCCGCTGGGCCGCGGCGCACCGGCTGGGCCCGGTCATGGTGGCGCTGTTCGCGAACTCGCCGGACCTCGCCGGGGCGCCGACCGGCTGGGCCTCGGCCCGGCTGCGCACGGTCCTCGGCGTGGACCCGCCCCGGTCCCGCCCGGTCCCGGTCACCGACGACCCGGCCGCCGCGTGGGCCCACTACGTGCTCGAGGCGCCGCTGCTCTGCCTGCGAAGACCCGGCGGCTGCTGGGACGCGCCGACCGGGGTCACCTTCGCCGACTGGATCGGCGGCGCGCTGCCCGGCCCGCCGACCACCGACGACCTCGATTACCACATCTCCACGATGTTCCCGCCGGTCCGCCCGCAGGGCTACCTGGAGATCCGCTACCTCGACGCGCAGGACGGCGACGCGTGGGTCGTGCCCGCCGCGCTGCTCGTCGCGCTGATGGCCGACCGCCGCACCGTCGACGCCGTGGTCGACGCCTGCGCGCCCGCCGCGGACCGGTGGCTCGACGCCGCCCGGCTCGGCCGCACCGACCCGGACCTCGCGCGCGTCGCGCGCCGAGTCCTCGACCTGGGCATCCCGGCGATCAGCGGTCTCGGCTTACCCCCGGGCACCGCCGCCGACATCACCGAACGCCTGGCCCGGCTGCGCGACGCGACCGGGCGGGCGCGTGCCGTCGAACCGCGGGTGGGCGCCGCCGACGGGAACGCGACGAACGGGAGGCAGTCGTGACCAGCACCGAAGACCGGCTTCTGGGGCCGGAGCAAGTCCGCGAGAAGGTGGCCGAGCAGCTGCGCCGCTCCCGCGCCCGCAGCGACGCGCTCACCGCGGCGGTGGACGACGATGACCTGGTCCGCCAGCACTCGAAGCTGATGTCGCCGCTGGTCTGGGACCTCGCGCACATCGGCAACCAGGAGGAGTTGTGGCTGGTCCGCGACGTCGGCGGTCGTGAGCCGGTGCGCGAGGACATCGACCAGCTCTACGACGCCTTCCAGCACGCCCGCGCCAACCGGCCGTCCTTACCGCTGCTGTCCCCGGTCGAGGCCCGCCGGTACGTGCGCGAGGTGCGCGACAAGGTGTTCGACGTGCTGGAGACCTCCCCGCTGGAGGGCAGGCGGCTCGTCGAGCAGGGCTTCGCGTTCGGCATGATCGTGCAGCACGAGCAGCAGCACGACGAGACCATGCTGGCCACGCACCAGTTGCGCGTGGGCGCGCCCGTGCTGCGCGCGCCGGACCCGGCACCGGCGACGCGGCCGGTGAAGCGCGAGGTGTTCGTCCCGGCCGGACCGTTCACCATGGGCACCTCGACCGAACCGTGGGCGCTGGACAACGAGCGGCCCGCGCACCGGGTGCACGTCGACGCGTTCTACCTCGACACCGTGCCGGTGAGCAACGGCGAGTACCTCGACTTCATCGCCGCGGGCGGCTACGACCAGCCGCGCTGGTGGAGCGAGGTCGGGTGGGCGCACCGGCAGCGGGCCGAGCTCTTCGCGCCCCGGTTCTGGGAGCGCGACGGCGACGGCTGGGTACGCACCCGCTTCGGCGTCGTGGAGCCGGTTCCGGTGGACGAGCCGGTCGTGCACGTCTGCTTCCACGAGGCCGCCGCGTACGCGAAGTGGGCGGGCAAGCGGCTGCCGACCGAGCCGGAGTGGGAGAAGGCGGCCCGCTTCGACCCGGCCACCGGGCGGTCCCGCCGGTACCCGTGGGGCGACGAGGACCCCGGTCCCGAGCACGCCAACCTGGGCCAGCGGCACCTGCGGCCCGCGCCCGTCGGGTCGTACCCGCTGGGCGAGTCGGCGCTGGGCGCCCGCCAGCTCGTCGGCGACGTCTGGGAGTGGGTCGACTCGGACTTCCGGCCGTACCCGGGGTTCGCGGCGTTCCCGTACCGGGAGTACTCGGAGGTGTTCTTCGGCGGCGACTACAAGATGCTGCGCGGCGGCTCCTTCGGCACCGACGCCTCGGCCGTGCGCGGCACCTTCCGCAACTGGGACCACCCGATCCGCAGGCAGATCTTCTCGGGCTTCCGCTGCGCCCGCGACGCGTCCCCGGCCGAGGCGCGCTGAGGGATGTGCCGCCATCTGGGTTACCTCGGCCCCGCCGTGCCCCTGGCCGGGCTGCTGCTGGCGCCGCCGCTGGGTCTGCTGCGGCAGAGCTGGGCACCGCTGGACATGCGCGGCGGCGGCACGGTCAACGCCGACGGCTTCGGTGTCGGCTGGTACCCGGGCGCGGGCGCGCCGCCGGTCCGGTACCGGCGGGCCGTTCCGATGTGGACGGACGCGTCGTTCGCCCAGCTCGCGACCGCGGTGTCCAGCGGCGCGGTGCTGGCGGCGGCGCGGTCGGCCACCGTCGGCATGCCGGTCGTGGAGACCGCGTGCGCGCCGTTCGCCGAAGGGCGCTGGCTGTTCAGCCACAACGGGGTGGTGCGCGGCTGGCCCGGCAGCGTGGCCGGGCTCGCCGCCGCGCTGCCCACGGTGGACCTGCTGACGCTGGACGCGCCGACCGACAGCGCGCTGCTGTGGGCGCTGGCGCGCCACCGGCTGCGCGCGGGTGAGTCCCTTGTGGACGCCCTGGCCGGTGTCGCGCGGTCGGTCACCGCCGCCGCGCCCGACTCCCGGCTCAACCTCCTGCTCACCGACGGCACGACCCTGGTCGCCACCACCTGGTGGCACTCGCTGTCCGTCCGCGCCGACGCGGACTCGGTCGTGCTCGCCTCCGAACCGTTCGACGACGCACCACAGTGGACGGCGGTACCGGACCGGTCCCTGGTCGTCGCCACCACCGATCCCGCTGTCTCCGTACGAGTGCACCCACTCGACACCGCCGCGAAGGACGCCCCATGACCGACTCCCGGCTCGACCACGTGGCAGTCCACCTGCCCGACGACCACGCGGCCCGCGCGCTGGCCAAGGACGCGCGCGAAGGCCTGTCGTCGAACCCGAAGACGTTGCCCCCCAAGTGGTTCTACGACGCGCGCGGCAGCGAGCTGTTCGAGGAGATCACCCGGCTGCCCGAGTACTACCCGACCCGCGCGGAACGGGAGATCCTGGCCGCCCGCGCCGACGAGATAGCGGGCCTGACGGGTGCGTGCACCCTGGTCGAGCTGGGTTCCGGCTCGTCGGAGAAGACCCGGCTGCTGCTGGACGCCCTGCGCCGCAACGAGACCCTCGAGCACATCGTCGCCCTCGACGTCTCCGAGTCCGCGCTGCGGGACGCGTCCGCCGCGTTGGCGGAGGAGTACCCGGGGGTGCAGGTCAGCGGGGTCGTCGGCGACTTCACCGAGCACCTCGCGCTGCTGCCGGGCGAGTCACCGCGCCTGGTGGCGTTCCTGGGCGGCACGATCGGCAACTTCCTGCCGGGCGAGCGCGCGGAGTTCCTGTCCACCATCCGGGGCGTGCTGCGGCCGGGTGAGTGGCTGCTGCTCGGCACCGACCTGGTGAAGGACGAGGAAACCCTGGTCCAGGCCTACGACGACGCGCAGGGTGTGACAGCGGAGTTCAACCGCAACGTGCTGCGCGTGCTCAACCGCGAACTGTCCGCCGATTTCGCCCTCGACGACTTCGCGCACGTCGCGGTGTGGGACGCGGACAACGAATGGATCGAGATGCGCCTGCGCGCCCGCCGCCCCGTCACCGCGACGATCGCGGACCTGGGCCTCAGCATCGATTTCGCCGAGGGCGAGGAAATGCGGACCGAGGTGTCGGCGAAATTCCGCCGGGAACGGGTGGCGGGCGAGCTGGCCGCGGCCGGTCTGACGTTGGAGCACTGGTGGACCGACGTCGCGGGCCGCTTCGCGTTGTCGCTGGCCAGGGCCGAATGACGGATTGATGGGGGAACGCGGTCCGTTTTAGGATGGGCCGATCGAGTCGGCGCGCTTTACCGACCCGATCGGCCCATTACTTTCGTCACCGTCCGGACGTCAGCACGGTTTAGGCCGCTTCGCGGATTTTTCCCCGGTGTTTCGCGTGTGAGTCTCATGGGGTCGGAGAAATCACGACCACCCAGGGGGAAATCACGTGACCGCACGATCCATGGCCCGCGCCGCCGTCGTGGCGACCGCGCTGGCCACCGCGGCGGTGACCGCGCCCGTCGCCGCCTCGGCTGCCTCGGCCGCGTCACCGCCCGCCGCCACCGCCGCCACCGCCGCGCCGGTGGTGTGGAAGGACTGCCCGGCCGACGCGCTGCCGGGCGTCCCACCGGCCGACCACTCCCGGTACGGCTGCGCCGACTACGCCGTCCCGCTCGACTACGACAACCCGCGCCGCGGCACGATCAACATCGCCCTGATGCGCCGCGTCGCCTCCGGCGCCGCGGGCAGCCGCATCGGCTCGCTGTTCGTCAACCCGGGCGGACCGGGCGGTCCCGGCTTCGGCATGCCCACCGCCGCCGACCGCTTCCTGCGCCCCGAGGTCCTCGACCGCTTCGACGTCGTCGGCTTCGACCCGCGCGGGATCGGCCGCAGCACCCCGTTGCGCTGCTTCGCCACCGCCGAGGACGCGGCGGCGGTCCGGGGCAAGATCCACGAGATTCCGCGCACCGCGGGGGACATCGCCGCCACCATCGAGGGCGACCGCGAGTACGCCCGGTTCTGCGACCGCTTCGCCCGCCCCCTGCTCCCGGAGATGTCCACCAAGGCCGTCGCCCGAGACCTCGACCTCCTGCGCGCCGCCGTCGGCGACCAGCGCCTCACCTACGTGGGCTTCTCCTACGGAACCCTCCTCGGCGCCACCTACAGCGCCCTGTTCCCGGACCGAACCCGGGCCATCGTCCTCGACGGCAGCGTGGACCCGGCCCTGCGCACCACCAACGGCGTCGAGTACGACCGCCAACGCACCGAGGGCTTCGAGGTCGCGTTGGACGCCTTCCTCAAGGAATGCGACCGCGTCGGCCCGGCCTGCGCCTACAGCGGCGGTGCCCGCGCCAAGTACGACGCCGACCGCGAGTACGTCAAGGCGCACGGCCCGGTCACCCTCTCGGACGGCACCGTGGTCACCCACGAGTTGTTCGTCACCGCCATCGGCCGCGCCCTCTACCAGCGGGACGCGCTCAAGCACCTGGCCGAACTGCTCCAGGAGCTCCACACGATCATCCACAACGGACAGTCCGCCGCCCGCGCCGCCCCTCGCTCCGCGCTGACCCGCAGTCCGCTGCGCGACACCCACCCGGACACGCCCTACACGGGCGACGACTCCTACGCGGCCGTCAACTGCCTGGACAAGCCCTTCACCACCCCGCTGAACAAGGTCCCCGCCCTCGCCGACCGCTGGGACAAGACCATGCCCACCTTCGGCCGCTACGGCGCCTGGGGCGACACCGCCACCTGCGCCGAATGGCCGGTACCCCACCCCGACCGCTTCGCGGGCCCCTGGAACCGCCCCACCAAGACCCCGGTCCTGGTCGTCGGCAACTTCTACGACCCGGCCACCCGCTACACCTTCGCCCAGAACATGGCGAAGGAACTGGGCAACGCCACCCTGCTCTCCACCGACAACTTCGGCCACTGCGTCCTCGGCGACAACAGCTGCGCCGACCGCGCCGCCGCCGACTACCTCATCACCCTCAAAACCCCGGTCCCAGGCCAGGTCTGCGCCCCCGACCGAGGCATCTTCGACCCGGCCTGACCCCGGACGTCGAGATCCGCGCGCGCCGCGAGGAGCGGGCTCCTCGGCAGGTGTGGGCCGCCCCTTGGCACCCAATGTGGGACAGCCCCACTAGTGGCGCTGTCCCACATTGGGTGCCTGCACCGCTTCCAGGGCGCCGCATGGCGCGGTGACCTCACCGGAACCCACACCTCCATACGACAACGGGACCGTCCTCGCGGACGGCCCCGTGTCGGAAGCGCTGGTCAGCTGTTGACCATCTTCCGCAGCACGTACTGCATGATGCCGCCGTTGCGGTAGTAGTCCGCCTCGCCCGGCGTGTCGATCCGCACGACCGCGTCGAACTCGACCTTCGCGCCGTCCGGCTTCGTCGCGGTCACCTGGACCGTCCGCGGCGTCGAGCCGTCGTTCAGGGCGGTGACGCCGACGAAGTCGAAGGTCTCCGTGCCGTCCAGGCCCAGGGACTCGGCGGTCTCGCCCGCCGGGAACTGCAGCGGCAGGACGCCCATGCCGATCAGGTTGGACCGGTGGATGCGCTCGAACGACTCCGTGATGACCGCCCGCACGCCCAGCAGCGACGTGCCCTTCGCCGCCCAGTCGCGCGACGAGCCCGAGCCGTACTCCTTGCCCGCCAGCACGACCAGCGGCGTGCCCGCGGCGGCGTAGTTCTGCGCGGCGTCGTAGATGAACGCCTGCTCGCCGCCCTTGGTGAAGTCGCGGGTGTAGCCGCCCTGGACGCCCTGGCCGCCGTTCTCGTCGGCCAGCAGCAGGTTGCGCAGGCGGATGTTGGCGAAGGTGCCGCGGATCATCACCTCGTGGTTGCCGCGCCGCGACCCGTACGAGTTGAAGTCGCGCCGCTCGACGCCGTGCGAGGTCAGGTACTCGCCCGCCGGGGAGTCCTGCTTGATCGCGCCCGCCGGGGAGATGTGGTCGGTGGTGACCGAGTCGCCGAGCAGGGCCAGCACCCGCGCGCCGGAGATGTCGGTGACCGGCGCCGGCTTCATCTCCATCCCGTCGAAGTACGGGGGCTTGCGCACGTAGGTCGACTCCGCGTCCCACTCGAAGACGTTGCCGGTCGGCGTCGGCAGCGACTGCCAGCGCTCGTCACCGGCGAACACGTCCGCGTAGCTGCTGGCGAAGCTCTCCGCCGACAGCGCCGACGCGATCACCTCCGCCACCTCCTGCGGCGACGGCCAGATGTCGGTGAGGAACACCGGCTCACCGTCGGTGCCCGTGCCCAGCGGCTCGGTGGTGATGTCGATGTCCATCGACCCGGCCAGCGCGTACGCCACGACCAGCGGCGGCGACGCCAGGTAGTTCATCTTGATGTCCGGGTTGATCCGGCCCTCGAAGTTCCGGTTGCCCGACAGCACCGACACGACCGCGAGGTCCGAGGACTGCACGCCCGCCGAGATCTCCTCCAGCAGCGGGCCGGAGTTGCCGATGCACGTGGTGCAGCCGTAGCCGACCAGGTTGAAGCCCAGCTTGTCCAGGTACGGGGTCAGGCCCGCGCGGTCGTAGTAGTCCATGACGACCTTCGACCCCGGCGCCAGCGTGGTCTTCACCCACGGCTTGCGCGCCAGGCCGCGCTCCACGGCCTTCTTCGCCAGCAGCGCCGCCCCGATCATCACCGACGGGTTGGACGTGTTGGTGCACGAGGTGATCGCCGCGATGGCCACCGCGCCGTGGTCGAGCTCGAACTCCGCGCCGTCCACGGTCACCTTGGTGGGCTTGCTCGCCCGGCCCTCGGCGCCGCGCGCGGCGGAGTGGTAGTCGTACGGCTCGCCGTCACCGTTGCCGCTGCTGACCGCGGGGGCGTCGCTGGCCGGGAAGGACTCCTCGACCGATTCGTCCACAGCGGACTTCGGCGCGTCCGTGGTGTAGCTGCCCAGCGCGGCGCGGAAGGCGCTCTTCGCGTCGGTCAGCTCGATGCGGTCCTGCGGGCGCTTCGGCCCGGCGATGGACGGCACCACGGTCGCCAGGTCCAGCTCGAGGGTCTCGGAGTAGGCGGGCTCGGCGGCCGGGTCGTGCCAGAGGCCCTGCTCCTTGGCGTACGCCTCGACCAGCGCCACCTGCTCGGCCGAGCGGCCGGTGAAGCGCAGGTACTCGATGGTCTCCGCGTCCACCGGGAAGATCGCGGCGGTGGAGCCGAACTCGGGGCTCATGTTGCCGATGGTGGCCCGGTTCGCCAGCGGCACGGCGGTGACGCCGGAGCCGTAGAACTCCACGAACTTGCCGACGACGCCCTGCTTGCGCAGCATCTCGGTGATGGTCAGCACCAGGTCGGTGGCGGTGGCGCCCGCGGGCAGCTCGCCGTGCAGCTTGAAGCCGACCACGCGCGGGATCAGCATGGACACCGGCTGGCCCAGCATGGCGGCCTCGGCCTCGATGCCGCCGACGCCCCAGCCCAGCACGCCCAGGCCGTTGACCATGGTGGTGTGCGAGTCGGTGCCGACCACGGTGTCCGGGTAGGCGACGCCGTCGCGGGTCATCACGACGCGGGCCAGGTGCTCGATGTTGACCTGGTGCACGATGCCCGTGCCGGGCGGGACGACCTTGAACTCGTCGAACGCGGTCTGGCCCCAGCGCAGGAACTGGTAGCGCTCCTTGTTGCGCTCGTACTCCAGGTCGACGTTCTGCTCGAAGGCGTCCGGGCGGCCGAAGACGTCGGCGATGACCGAGTGGTCGATCACCAGCTCGGCCGGGGCCAGCGGGTTCACCTTGTCGGGGTCACCCCCCAGTTGGGTGACAGCCTCGCGCATGGTGGCCAGGTCGACCACGCAGGGCACGCCGGTGAAGTCCTGCATCACCACGCGGCCGGGGGTGAACTGGATCTCCGTCGACGGCTCCGCCGCCGGGTCCCACGCGGCGAGCGCGCGCACGTGGTCGGCGGTGATGTTGGCGCCGTCCTCGGTGCGGAGCAGGTTCTCCAGCAGGATCTTGAGGCTGTACGGCAGGCGCCCGGCCCCCTCGACCGCGTCCAGCCGGTACACCTCGTACGAGGCGTCCCCGACCGTCAACGTGGCGCGGGCGCCGAAGCTGTCCTTACTCGGTGTGGTCACGTCCAACTCCAGTGGCGGCGCAAAGTCAGTTCGGGTACTCCGACGGTGAGTCTCGCGCACCCCCACCGGGAGCGCAGCGACGGCCTCACCGTTTTAACAGTACGCTTGTCCTGTATAGCCCTTCAAGGGGGCTCGCCGAAGGGAGTGGATGTGATCCATCACGTTCAGATCGCCTGCCCGGAGGGTGGGGAGGACGCGGCTCGGGGGTTCTACACGGGGGTGCTGGGGTGGGCTGAGCTGCCGAAACCGCCACGGCTGGCGGTCCGGGGCGGGTGCTGGTTCGCGGTGCCCGGGGGCGGGGAGTTGCACGTGGGGGTCGAGGCGGACTTCCGCCCGGCGCGCAAGGCGCACCCGGCCTTCGTCGCGGATGTGGACGCCCTGGCCCCGACCCTGGCGGCGGCGGGACACGAGGTGCGGTGGGCGAACCCGGACGAGATCCCGGGCCGTCCCCGCTTCCATACCGACGACCCGCACGGCAACCGGCTGGAGTTCCTGGCTCCGGCGTGATCGTGGTGGCACCCGAGGTAGGTGAGGCTGGTGGTGCGGAGCTCGAAGTGCAAGATAATAGGCGCGGTAGCCTGTGAAGCCGCAGGTCAGGAAGTGTAGTCCCCGCGCACGCGGGGCTGGTCCGTTCTGGTTGTCGAACTTCGTGTTGATGGTGGTGTAGTCCCCGCGCACGCGGGGCTGGTCCGGTTGGCGCTTCCTGGTCGAGGTTCCAACATGGTCGTCCCCGCGCGCGGGGACCGTTCTTCGGCAAGCTCGTGCGTACCGTAGGCGGCTTCGTCGTCCGGCGTGCCGGGCAGCTCGCGACAGGTGCCTGCACCTCAAGCCCAGTCGCGGGACCAGCCTCGGATGCGGTCGTCAGGTGTAGTGGGACGTGACGGCGGGTTGGCCCGTGTAGTTGGGCCCCGCCTTGTCGTCCGCGCCCAGGTACGTCAGCGGGAACGTGACCTGTCGCCCGCCCTCCAGGCTGATGCGCTTGCGGCGCGAGTCGTAGGTGAAGCCCGCCTGCCTCAGCAGCGGCCGTACCGGTCGGGGCGCCTCGATCGACGCCGCGTCGAGGTTGGCCGTGAACAGGCCGTTCGGGGTCAGCCAGGCGGCGATCCGGGTCAGGGCCGCCAGCTTGTCGCCCACGTAGTGCAACCCGTGGACGCAGGTGATCAGGTCGTACGGCTCCTCCGGCTCCCAAGCCAGCACCGACGCCGTGTGGAACTCGACCCGGGGGTGCGGTGGTGGGGCGACCAGGTCGACCCCGGTCACCCGGGCGTCGCTCGCGCACTCCAGCAGCGCCCGGCCCGTCCCGCAGCACAGGTCCAGCCACGACCCGGCGGGCGGCAGCTCGATCCCCAGCTCCCGCCGGTACGCGGCCAGCCCCCGCTCGCGGTTCATGTCGCGGTTGGCGACCACGGACGACCGCTCCAACGCCTCGGTATCGAGCACGCCCGGAGAATACCGCGCCTGAGCTGGGAAAACGATGAACGGCCCGCCCCCGGGAGGGGGCGGGCCGTTCGACCAGGAGAACTTACTTCGACAGTCGGAGCAGCGCCTTGATGTCCTCCGGCTGCAGGCTCTGCAGCGCCGTGACCTCGAGCTCCGTCACCGTCCGGATCGGGCTGACGTACCACTTGCCGTCGACCTCGGTGGTGACCACGCCGCTGTTGGCCATCATGCCCTTGATCAGGTTGGTCAGGGCCTGCTTGGCGCCCGGGTCCATGTCCCGCGTGGCGGAGCGGCCGAAGGCCTTCTCGGCGACGTCGTCGGCGCAGGCCTTCTGCTTCTCGCCGTTGGCCTCGACGGCGTAGCACTCGCCGTCCTTGCTGACCCGGACGGTCTCGCCGTCCTTGGTCAGCTCGGCCTCCTTGAGCAGGACCTTGGTGCCGCCGTCGACGTCCGCGGTCTCGGTCTCGAGCTTGCCGATGGTGATCCCCAGCGACCCGCCCTTGCCCGCCGCGTCCACGAGGGCCGGGCCCACGTCGTGCAGCACGCCCATCTCGTCCGGCGGGAGCAGCTCGATCGCCCGCTTCACGTCCTGGTCGAGCCCCGCCTCCAGCAGGCCGCGCACGGCGTCACCGGGGTTGTCGGCGCCCTTGGCCGCGATCGACGTCTTGGGCCACTCCAGGCCCGCGTCCGCCAGCGCGTAGTCGGCGACGGTGTAGAACAGGCTCGGGTACCACTCGTCGTCGACCTTGACGGTCGCGATGCGGATGGCCTTGCCGTCGTTCTTCTTGACCTCGTCCTCGATCTTGATGGACTTCTTCTCCGACTTGCTGGAGTAGCCCTCGGGGAACGCGTTGTCGATGAACTCCTCGGTGAAGGGCATCTTGCTCGCGTCGGAGTTGATCGTGACCGTGCCGCCGACCAGCTTGGTGATCGTCAGGTGGTCGTTGATCTTCTCGGCCGCGCCCTCGTCGAACTTGAGGTCCGCGGTGGTGATCTCCAGGCCCGCGATCTTGTTCGGGTCGGCGCCGGGCTTGTAGACCTCGAGCCGCTGCAGTTCCTTGGTGTTCTGCGCGTTGAACGTGGTCATCAGGTCCCGCTCGGCCGGGGCCAGCCCGGTCAGCAGGCCCGCGACGTCGCCCTGGCCGATGGCGTTGACCAGGCTGGTCGCCGCCGCCGTCGGGCTCTCCGCGCCCGCCGGGCCGCTACCGCGGTTGAGCGCCCACACGGTCACGCCCGCGCCCGCGGCCACCGCGAGCACCGCCACGACCGTGCCGATGATCAGGCCCTTGCGCTTCTTCGACGAACCCGGCTGCTCCGGGCCGGGGCCGTAGCCCTGGCCGCCGTAGGGCTGCTGCGGGAACGCCTGCGGGTAGCCCTGCGCGGGCGTCTGGCCGGTCTGCGGGAAACCGCCCTGGCCGGGCTGGGGGAATCCCTGCGCGGGGGTCCCGCCCGCCTGCGGGTAGCCCGGCTGGCCCTGGGGTAAGCCCCCGGGCTGCTGGTTCGGGTCGTTGGGCTGCCACTGGCCGCCACCCCCGGGTGGATAAGTCACTGTTCCCCTCCTGCGATCCTGCCAGCGCTGCTGCGCCCGCTCACTACGATGCCGACCGCGCCGAGCACGGCGAGCGCCGAGCCGATGAGCGTGGTCGTCGGTCCGGTCGCCGCTATGCCCAATGAGCTGTCAACGCCACCGCTTTCGACGGTCGCGGACCCCGAAACGGTTCCGGTGACTATCGCCAGAACCCCGGTGAACGTTGCGGCGGTCCGCCGGAAGCCGAACGCGTACGCGACCACACCCAGCGTGAGCACCGGGATGACCCCGAACCACGCGTAGAGCAGCAGGTGCAGCACGTCGCCCTCCAGGAAGCCCAGGGTATTGATCACCCCGGCCACTTGGAAGCTGTCCCGCAGCACGGTTCCGGAACGCAACCACGGCAGGAACATCCCGACCACGACCAGCAGCCCGCCGAGCCCGCAGGCGGCGGCGGACAGCAGGACACCCCAACGAGGCGCGCGGGGTCGGGAGTCGGCTTCGGACACCACACCATGCTCCCAGTCCGGTATCGGGCGGGGGACACCAACCCTCGTTCGGGTGGCTGAACCGTCCACAAACGACCCGGGAGTCGCCACGCAGCGTCGCGGCGTCGGGTGGGAGTTGCCGTCGTGGCCGGTGTTCCCGCTGGTACGAGTGGTCGGCGAGTGTCCCAAGTGGCACAGTCGGTGCGACGCGGGCGGGGGGAGCCGCCCAGGGGCAGGGAGGTGGAGCGGTGCCCGCACGACGGACGCTGTCGCTGGGGCTGTGGGCGACCGCGGTGGCCCTGGCGGCGACGCTGGCGGGCACCTCGGTGGCCGCCGCGGTGCCCCCGCCGCCGCCCAACCCCAGCGATTCCGAGATCGATCAAGGCAAGGCCGACGCCGAGCGCCGGGCCGGTGACGTCGGCCGGTTGACCAACCAGCTCGCCGAGGCCGAGGCCGCGCTCATGGGCCTGCAGGCCGACGTCGAGGCCAAGCTGGAGGACGCGAACAAGGCGCTCGTCGACCTCCGCGCCGCCGAGGACTCCGCCCGCCGCGCCCGCGACGACGCCGACGCCGCGCGCCGCGAGTCCGACGGCGCGGGCCAGGCCATCGACGACGCCCGCGCCCAGCTCGACGCGTTCGCCGCGGGCAGCTTCAAGCAGGGCAGCACGGTCGGCTCGATCACCGCCTACATCGGCGCGAAGAGCCCGGAGGACCTGCTGGCCCGGGTGCAGATGCTCAACGCCATCAGCGGCAGCGAACTCGACACCATGCAGGAGTTGGAGCGGGCCCGGCTGCGCAAGGCCAACCTCGACTCCCGGGCGCGGGCCGCGCTGGAAGTGGCCAACCGCAGGCAGAGCGAGGCCGAGGAGGCCAAGCACGCCGCCGACGTGGCCACCGAACTGGCCCGGCAGGCGCAGCGCGAGCAGCAGGGCCGCGCCGAGCAGTTGCGGGTCACGCGCACGGACTACGAGCGCCAGCTGGAGGAGGCGCAGTCCAAGGTCGGGGGGCTGCAGGACCAACGGCAGCGCTACGAGAAGTGGCTGGCGGACAAACGGCGCGAGGACGAGGAGAACGCCAAGAAGGCCGCCGCGGGCGGCGCGCACCCGACCTCGTCCGGTTCGGCCTCCGAGCGCGCGCGGACCGTGATCGACCGCGCGATCTCCCAACTGGGCGTGGAGTACGCGTGGGGCGGCGGCAACGGCCGGGGCCCCACCCGCGGCATCCGCGACGGCGGCGTAGCCGACAGCTACGGCGACTTCTCCAAGATCGGCTTCGACTGCTCCGGCTTGATGATCTACGCCTTCGCCGGCGTCGGCGTCGACCTCCCGCACTACAGCGGCTACCAGGCCGACGCGGGCCGCCGCGTCCCCCTGTCCGCGATGGCCCCGGGCGACCTGCTGTTCTGGTCCACCTCGGGCCGCATCCACCACGTGGCCCTGTACATAGGCAACGACCAGATGGTCGAGGCCCCGTACTCGGGCTCCGTCGTGCGCATCGCCCCGGTCCGCTACGGCGGCATCGTCTCCTACGCCACAAGGGTTCTCTAGACCGACAGTCGGGTCAGCCCTCTCGCCACTGGACGACGGTGGGGCGGGTGGCTGTGGCGAGGAATTGCTTGAGGGCCTTGGTGAACACGTCCACCGGTAGTCCGCTGCCCGCTTCGAAATCCGTGTAGTCGTAGTGGTGGTGGGCCGATGTCGGGTCGCCGACCGGCACGCACGAGACGTGGTCCGGGTCGTGGTAGTGCAGGTAGCCGAATCCGCTGTGGACCAGTGCCCACAGCAGGTGGTCCGGCACGGTCTCGCCGCTGTACGGGGACACCACCTCCGCGCGGCCCGCGTGCACGATCGTCGCCGCCGACGCGTGCGGGTCCGACAGCAGGGCGACCAAGCGGTCCACGTCCCCAGGGGACTCGGCCGTGAACTCCTCCTCCCCGGGCACTTCGTCCGGCGCGTACGTGTCCCAGTGGGCGGTGAAGGGCATCGGCGGTCCTCGGCTCGGCGGTGGCGCTCACCCTACGAGCAGCCGCAGGCCGAGTTCCGCCGCCTCCAGGCCCGCCAGGTCGCGGTTGCACTCGTCCCACCGGCCGGACGCGAGGTCGTCGCGGAGCCGGTCCACCGCCCGCCGCTCGGCGTCCGGGCCGACCCTCGTCCAGATCGATACCGCGCGGCGCACGTGCTCGTCCAGGTACGCCTCGGGTCTGCGCCAGTAGGCCTCGAAGAACCCGTCGGCGCAGTCCCACGGGATGAGCACCGGCTCGATGCGGGCGTCGAGCGCGTGCGCCAGCCGGTCGATCGTGGGCCTGCCCACCACCAGGTCGGCGACCTCGGGCAGGTAGTCGCGGGACAGCCAGAACCGCTGCCGCCAGCCCGCGTCGCTGGAGTCGTGCGTGAACACCACGACCCGCCGGGCCACCCGGCGCAGCTCGCGCAGCCCGGCGATCGGGTCGCGCCAGTGGTGCACGGTGCTGAACGCCATGGCGGCGTCGAAGGACCGGTCCTCGAACGGCAGCCGCTCCGCCGCGGCGGCCACGCACGGCGCCGAGCCCGGTGGGCGCTGCGCCCGCATGACCGCCGACGGCTCCACGGCGGTGACGTCGCGGTCGGGCGGTTCGTACGAGCCGGTGCCCGCCCCGACGTTGAGCACCGTCCGCGCGTCGCCGAGCGCCGCCCAGACCTGCGCGGCGATGCGCGGCTCGGTGCGCCGCGTCGCCGGGTAGGCGGAGCCGATGGTGTCGTACAGCTGTGCGCCGAACATCTTGAGCTGGTCCTCCGGACTCGGTCTGATCCCCCTGGCCCGCGCCGCCAGTTCCCCGTCGATGGCGGTCACCATCGCGGCGGCGCGGTCGCGCTGGTCCAGCAGCAGGCCGCGCAGCCTGCGCAGGTGCGCGACCGCGTCGGTGGTCGGGTCGTCGACGAGATCGGCGATCTCGCGCAGCCCGAAGCCCAGCCGCCGGTAGGCGAGCACCTCGCTCAGCCGCTCCACGTCGGCGGCGGAGTACGCCCGGTACCCGGCGGTGGTGCGCGCGGACGGCCGCACGAGGCCGATCTCGTCGTAGTGGTGCAGCGTGCGGACGCTGACGTCCGCCAAGTCGGACACGCGCCCCACGGTCAGGTGCTCCTCCACGCCCCCGACTCTGCGCCATGACGCCGCGTGAGGGTCAAGCCGCTAGCGTCCGACCACCGTGAACGCGTAGTCGGACGGGTCGACCAGCACCTGGAGGACTGTGCCCTCGCGCAGGTCGTCCTCGGCCAGGCAGGTGAGCTGGGCGGCGAACGGGGTGAGGCCCGGGCCGTCGACGGACAGGGTCAGCTCGACCCCGGTCTCGTCGCCCACCGACGCCCAGGTCACCGCGGCGATCGTCGCGGCGGCAGGCACACCGACCGCCCGCACCCGGCGCTCGTCGCGCCGGTTCCTGGCCAGGTCGCGCCAGAAGAACACGGCCAGCGGCATCAACAGGACGGTGAGGCCCGCGCCGACCAGCTCCACCACGCCGAGGTCGGCGTCGGCCGCGACCAGCGAGGTCACGGGCCCGGCCAAGCCCAGGAACAGCAGGGCGAGGTACACCAGCCCGGTACCGACCGGCCCCGGCGACCGGCCGAGCCGAGTAGGCGATTCCGGGACGTACCGACCTGCGGGGCGCACGGGCCGACGGTAGCCCAGTCGATCAGGATCGCGGCAGGCGCCAGATCACACCGCGGTCGCCCGCCCGGCCGCCGGTGACGTAGCCGGAGTTCGTGACCTTGGCGGCCCCACCGCCGGTGAGCGCCGCGCCGTGCGGGTCGAGCAGTTCGGTGGCCTGGTCGCTGCCCGCGGCCCAGACCACCGGGTACGTGTCCCACCCGCGCTGGGCCGTGCCGACCACGACACCGCGGTCGTTGATGTCGTGCGGCCAGGGCATCCAGGTGTCCGCGGGCGGGAACAGCTCGCGGACGTGGCCCGCCCGGCCCCACCGCGTGCCGCGGGTGAAGGCGATGACGGAGATCCCGACGGACTCACCGCGCGAGTTGACGGCGAACGCGTCCGTGTTCTCCTCGGCGAGGTCGTCCAGGGGCTGCCCGTGCCCGTCGGCGTCCCACCGGTAGGCGGTTCCGTTGACCCTTCCGACCGCGACGCCGCGCTCGTTCACGTCCTCCACCTCGGAGTAGACCGAGCCCTCGGGGACCTCCAGCAGCCGCAGCGCGCCGTCGGGTCGCCAGAACGCCGCCTGGCTGAGCGGGTGCGAGCCGTCCAGCGCCTCCAGGAAGCCATACGCCACGCCCGCGTCGGTGACACCCGCGACGTCGCCCAGGTGATTCGGCGGCACCGACAACTCCACCGGCGCGCCCGAGCGCCCCCACAGCACCACCCGCGCGTTGTACCCCGCGCTGCTGACGGAGCGTCCCACCACGTCACCTCGACCGTTGATGGCGGTGGGGAGGCTGCGCACGTCACCGGGCAGGGGGACGAGCTCGTGCGCGCCCTTCCGGTCCCAGCGCACCGCGCGCTCCCCGACCGGTGTCGTCTCCGTCCCCATGACGACCCCCGCGTCGTTGATCGCCACCGCGGTGGTCTCGTCGTTGGCGCCCAAGGGTTCCAGGCGCACCGGGAGGCGGTCGCGGCTCCACATGACCGCGTGGTCGATGTCCTTGCCGACCCCGGACACGCCCACCGCGACCCCGTCCTCGTTCACGTCGTTCGCATCGGCCCACGCGTCGCCCGGCAGCGGGACGAGTTCGATCGCCGCGCACCCGTGCGACGAGGGCTGCCCCACCGCCACCGCCGATCCGCCCACCACCAACACCGGCACGGTCACCACCACCGCGAGCCTCCGCCACATGCGCACACCCTCCCGTCTCGGACCATCACCCGACGCGACCGGTCCGCTCACCGGACGTCTCCCCAACGTCATCCGAATCCCGTTGCCGGACAAGGGGAGGAAGACATGTGAAGACGACAGGGCGGTCACCGGGCCGTCGCGGGATGTCACCGGATCGGGTGGAGACGGTCAGCTTTGGAGAAGCGATCCCCCGCGCCGCGCTCCTAGTGTCTTCGGCATGGACATCACCATCGCGTACAGCTTCCTCCCGCACCTCGACGCCGACGCCGCGCTCGCCTTCTACCGCGACACCCTGGGCTTCGAGCTGCGCAACGACGTCGGCTACAACGGCCTGCGCTGGCTGACCCTCGGCCCCGCCGACCAGCCCGGCACCGCGCTCGTGCTGGAGCCCCCGGGCATGGACCCGAACCTGACCGACGACGAGCGCGCCACCATCTCCGGTCTGATCGCCAAGGGCAGCTACTCCCGCGTCACCCTGGCCACCCCCGACCTCGACGGCGTGTTCGAGAAGATCAAGGCAGCCGGGTACGAGGTGCTGCAGGACCCGACGGACCAGCCGTACGGTGTTCGCGACGCCGCGTTCCGCGACCCGTCCGGCAACCAGGTCCGCTTCAACGAGGTCAAGTAGGCGCCTGCCCACCGGGCGGGCGCGGACCCCGCCCGGTGGGCGCCGTCATCAGGTAGACAGTGGACTGTCGCCCGGACGGCGGCGCAGTCGGACAACGATGGAGAGACGATGACCAAGGCCAAGCGGCCCGCCGCGCCGCACGCCGCCGACAGCCACGACCTCATCCGCGTGCACGGCGCGCGGGAGAACAACCTCAAGGACATCAGCGTCGAGCTGCCCAAGCGCAGGCTGACGGTGTTCACCGGGGTGTCCGGCTCGGGCAAGAGCTCGTTGGTGTTCAGCACCATCGCCGCCGAGTCGCAGCGGCTGATCAACGAGACCTACAGCGCCTTCGTGCAGGGTTTCATGCCGACGCTGGCCCGGCCCGAGGTGGACGTGCTCGACGGCCTGACCACCGCGATCATCGTCGACCAGCAGCGCATCGGCTCCGACCCGCGCTCCACCGTCGGCACCGCCACCGACGCCAGCGCCATGCTGCGCATCCTGTTCTCCCGCCTCGGCAAGCCGCACATCGGCTCCCCGCAGGCGTTCTCCTTCAACGTGGCCTCGATCAGCGGCGCGGGCGCGGTCACCATCGAGCGCGCGGGCCAGAAGGTGAAGGAGCGGCGCAGCTTCAGCATCACCGGCGGCATGTGCGCGCGCTGCGAGGGCCGCGGCCAGGTCAACGACATCGACCTCACCGAGCTCTACGACGACTCGAAGTCGATCGCCGAGGGCGCGTTCACCATCCCCGGCTGGAAGTCCGACAGCTTCTGGACCGTCAAGATCTACACGGAGTCCGGCTTCATCGACCCGAACAAGCCGATCCGCAAGTTCACGAAGAAGGAGATGCAGGACTTCCTCTACAAGGAGCCGACGAAGATCAAGGTCGAGGGCGTCAACCTCACCTACGAGGGGCTGATCCCGAAGATCCAGAAGTCGATGCTGTCCAAGGACAAGGAGTCGATGCAGCCGCACATCCGCGCGTTCGTCGAGCGCGCGGTCACCTTCACCACCTGCCCGGACTGCGACGGCACCCGGCTCAACGAGCTGGCCCGCTCGTCGAAGATCAAGCGGATCAGCATCGCCGACGCGTGCGCCATGCAGATCAGCGACCTGGCGGAGTGGGTGGCGGGGCTCAAGGAGCCGACCGTGGCGCCGCTGCTGGCCGCGCTCAAGCACACCCTCGACTCGTTCGTCGAGATCGGACTGGGCTACCTGAGCCTCAACCGGCCCACCGGCACCCTGTCCGGCGGCGAGGCGCAGCGCACCAAGATGATCCGGCACCTCGGCTCGTCGCTGACCGACGTGACGTACGTGTTCGACGAGCCCACGATCGGCCTGCACCCGCACGACATCCAGCGGATGAACGACCTGCTGCTGCGCTTGCGCGACAAGGGCAACACGGTCCTGGTGGTGGAGCACAAGCCGGAGGCCATCGCCATCGCCGACCACGTCGTCGACCTGGGGCCGCGCGCGGGTTCCGAGGGCGGTCAGGTGATGTTCGAGGGGACCGTCGAGGGGCTGCGGGCCAGCGGGACGCTGACCGGGCGCCACCTGGACGACCGGGCGTCGCTGAAGGAGTCGGTGCGCTCGTCCACCGGCGCGCTGGAGGTCCGCGGCGCGAACACGCACAACCTGCGCGACGTCAACGTCGACATCCCGCTCGGGGTGCTCGTCGTGGTGACCGGTGTCGCGGGCTCGGGGAAGAGCTCGCTGATCCACGGGTCGGTGGCCAAGCGGGACGGGGTGGTGGCCGTCGACCAGGCCCCGATCCGCGGGTCGCGGCGCAGCAACCCGGCCACCTACACCGGCCTGCTGGAGCCGATCCGCAAGGCGTTCGCCAAGGTCAACGGCGTGAAGCCCGCGTTGTTCAGCGCCAACTCCGAGGGCGCCTGCCCGAACTGCAACGGCGCGGGCGTCATCTACACCGACCTGGCCATGATGGCGGGCGTCGCGACCACCTGCGACGTCTGCGAGGGCAAGCGCTTCGACGCGTCCGTGCTGGACTACCACCTGGGCGGCCGCGACATCAGCGAGGTGCTGGGGATGTCGGTCACCGAGGCCGAGGCCTTCTTCGCCGACGGCGAGTCCAAGATCCCCGCCGCGCACGCCATCCTGACCCGGCTCGTGGACGTCGGTCTGGGCTACCTGACCATCGGCCAGCCCCTGACCACCCTGTCCGGCGGCGAGCGGCAGCGCCTGAAGCTGGCGACCCACATGGCCGACAAGGGCGGCGTCTACGTCCTCGACGAGCCGACGACCGGCCTGCACCTGGCCGACGTGGAGAACCTGCTGGCCCTGCTGGACCGCCTGGTGGACGCGGGCAAGTCCGTGATCGTCATCGAGCACCACCAGGCCGTCATGGCGCACGCGGACTGGATCATCGACCTCGGCCCCGGCGCGGGCCACGACGGCGGGAAGGTGGTGTTCGAGGGCACCCCGTCGGCGCTGGTCGCCAAGCGGGGAACCCTCACCGGCCAACACCTCGCCGACTACGTGGGCGCCTGACGCGCGGACGTGGTTGTGGGGCGATTCCCCGCCCCACAACCACATCGCACGTGCTCACCTGACCCCACTTGCCCGCACACGGCCGAATTGCCCGCACCAGCCGAGCCATTCCCGCTCGGCTGGGCTACTCCTGCTCGGCTGGGCCATTCCCGCTCGGCTGCGCTACTCCCGCTTGACTGGGCCACTCCCGCGCGTGGCTCCCGATCGTGTCGACCCGATTCCGCGCATGCCACAGAGATCCCCCGCCTGGCCAGGGGGTCCCCGGATTTCAACGCTATCACCGGCCGGTGCGGGAAAACGGTGTGGCGGAAGACCTGTGGACAACTCGGTGGGATGTGGAGAACCATCCTTTTCGGTCCTGCCGCGCGCGTCGCACCCGCGGGTTCCGTCGTCCCGATCACCGTGCGGGCGCCCGGGATCCCGCGCGGTCGGCGCGAGCCCGCCCGGCGCCCGGTGCCCTGAACGATCCGCGCGACGCCGCCCGCGGCAGCGCGGTCGCCGCCGCGTCCAGGTCCGCGGGCACCCGCGCGACCCACGCGACCACGGTGACCGCGTACTCCGCGAACCCGGACCGGGCAAGTACCGTATTCGCCATGCCGCAGCCCCAGGGAGCCCGCAACCGCCTCGACGAAGCCGTGTGGCTGGTGGACCGGCTCGCCGAGCACGCCCAACGGGCCCTGCGGGACCGCTTCGCCGAGCACGGCATGCACAAGCGGCACTACGTGGTGCTCGCCGCGCTCGCCGAGACCGGGTCGGCGTACCAGGACGAGCTGGGCAGGCTGCCCGGGCTCGAGGGCTGCGACCTCGTCGCCCTGCTCGACGGCCTCAAGGCGGCCGGGCAGGCGGACCGCAAGCCGCACCCGGTCAACCGCCTGCGCAACGTCGTCACCCTCACCGACGAGGGCGCCCTGGCGCTCCAGCGGCTCGACGTGCGCGTGCGCGAGACCGAGTCCGAGATCCTCGCCCCGCTGTCGCACACCGAGCGCGACCAGCTCGTGGCGCTGCTCAAGCGCGTCGCGCCCGCGGGCGACCTCAGGTCACGGAAAGATAACCCCGCTTGAGTCTCCACCCACTGGAACCTCCACGCTGATCCGTGTGACCGACCTGTTCACCATCGGCCAACTGGCCGCCCGCACCGGGCTCCCGGTGCGGACCATCCGCTTCTGGTCCGACAGCGGGGTCATCCCGCCCACCGACCGGTCGACGGGTGGTTACCGCCTCTACGACGTCGAGGCGGTGGCCCGGCTGGACCTGGTGCGCACCCTCCGCGACCTCGGCCTCGACCTGGACACCGTGCAGCGCGTGCTGCGCCACCAGGTCACCCTCGCCGACGTCGCCGAGGCGCACGTGCGCGCCATCGACACCGAGATCCGGACCCTGCGGCTGCGCCGAGCGGTCCTGCGGTCGGTCGCGCAGCGGGGAAGCTCGACAGAGGAGATGAGACTGATGCACAAGATGGCCCGGTTGTCCGCCCAGGAGCGGCAGCGCGTCATCGACGAGTTCGTCGACCGGACCTTCGAGGGGGTCGACTCGGCGGCCCCGGGTGCGGGCATCGCTCAGGCGATGCGGGGCCTGCCCGCCGACCTGCCCGAGGAGCCGACCGCCGACCAGGTGGACGCCTGGGTCGAGCTGGCCGAACTGGTCGCCGACCCGGACTTCCAGGCCCGCGTGCGCGAGATGGCCGTCGCGGGTGCCGAGGGCGCGCCGGTGGCGGGCGACCCGGACCCGGCGAAGGTGGTCGAGCACGCCGTGCCCGCGCTCGACGCGGGGGTCGCGCCGGAGTCGGCGGAGGGTCGGGAGGTCCTGCACCGGATCATCCCGGCCGACCTGCCCGCCGCGGACCGCGTGGCCGCCGCCGACCGGCTGGACCGGTTCGCCGACCGGCGGGTCGAGCGGTACTGGGCGCTGCTGGGGGTCCTCAACGGCCGTGAGCCGTTCCCGCCGCGCGTCCCGGCCTTCGAGTGGTTCTCGGCGGCGCTGCGCGCGCACGGGGCGTAACCATCCACAGTGGAGTGATAACGGGGACGCGCCTGCCGCCGGTCGGTGGTCCGCCCCCACCGGCGGCGGCGCGCGCGTCCCCGCTCCCTCACCCCTGGGAAGCGCGAACTACCCCACCTCGTGGTGGCAGGGGACCGCGACCACCGGCTGCGGGGTCGGCGGCGCCGCCGGTCTGACGCTGGCCCGTGCCTGGAGCTCCACCTGCTGCGCACCCACGAGCTGGTAGGACCCGGTCGAGAGCGGGATCGTCGCGAAGAGCAGCGCGACGGCACCCAGAGCCCTCGTGTACGGCCGCATGGGCGTTCTCCTTGTGCGTGTCGGTAGGCCGATTACACCCGTTCAACGCGCGCGCGTAATGACGGTTCTTCGGGGGACAGTGACATTCGTTCCCATCACCCGGCCCGGCCGCGGCTTGCGACCGGGCGCTCGCGAAGTCGGCCCGGCACCGTCCCGGCGGGTCATCCCAGCAGGTCGGGGCGGTGCCACTCCTCACCGAGGACGTGCT
The DNA here is from genome assembly GCF_041897805.1 of Actinokineospora auranticolor. Taxonomy (GTDB): domain Bacteria; phylum Actinomycetota; class Actinomycetes; order Mycobacteriales; family Pseudonocardiaceae; genus Actinokineospora; species Actinokineospora auranticolor. The sequence continues at coordinate 5,688,773 of NZ_CP154825.1, read as the reverse complement.
GGGCCAGGAACGCCAGCACCGTGGCGTACCACAGCTTGACGTTGCCGGGCGCCTGCACGAAGTGGTTCTCGTCCGGGAAGTACAGGAACCGGTGCGGGTGCGACTCGCCCGCGTGCGAGCACAGGTCCCACCACAGCCGCAGCGCCTCGTTGATCGGCACCCGGTAGTCGCGGTCGCCGTGGATCACCAGCACCGGGGTGCGGACCGCGGCGGCGAAGTGGTGCGGCGAGTTCGCCTCCGCCATCGCCGGGGTCATCTCGCGGCGGAAGTCGTGCGCGATGTCGGCGGTGTCGGTCGACTGGTCCAGGTCCCACACCGACGCGTGGCTGACGATCGCCCGGAACCGGTCGGTGTGCCCGGCGATCCAGTTGACCATGTAGCCGCCGAACGAGCCGCCCATCGCCGCGGTGCGCGCCGGGTCGAGGTCCGGGCGGGCCAGCGCGGCGTCGGTGATCGCCATCAGGTCCGTGTACGGGCTGGTGCCCCACGCGCCCCAGCCGCGGCGGATGAAGTCGATGCCGTAGCCGGTGGACAGCGCCGGGTCCGGCATCAGCACCGCGTAGCCGCGGGCCACCGGGATCCACGGGTTCCAGCGCCACGACCAGTTGTTGCGGGAGAGCACCGGGCCGCCGTGCACCCACAGCAGCAGCGGCGCGGGGGAGTCGGGGGAGGCGTCCGGCGGCAGCGTCAGCCAGGCGCGCAGCGGGGTGCCGTCCGCGGCGGTCGCGGTGACCTCGGTGAGCGTGCCGCGCACCGCCGCCGTCGCGCCCAGGGCCTCGGCCGGGCCGGGCAGGGGCGTGGTGGTGCCGTCGGCCAGGTCCACGCGGACCGGTGCGGGTGGGCTGTCTATGGCGGAGCGCAGCGCGTAGACCCAGCGGCCGTCGGGGGAGACCCGGGGGTCGGTGTAGGCGCCGTCGTCGTCGGTCAGGCGGGTGACCTCGCCGGTGGTCGCGTCCACGCGCCACAGGGGGGAGCGGCCGAAGTGGTCGGCGGCGCAGACCAGGGCGGTGCCGTCGGGGGTCCACTGGGGCGCGTGCGGCCAGCGGTCCCAGTCGGCGGTCAGCGGGGTGACCGCGCCGCCCGCCAGGTCCACGACGCCGAGCCATCGGTCGCCCGGGTCGTGCGGGTCCTTGCGGCGGTGCACGACGACGGCGACCCGGGTGCCGTCGGGGGAGACACGGGGCGCGTCGTACTCGTGCCCGGGGTCGTCGGCGACGACCCGGCGCGCGCCGGTCGCGCTGTCGACGGCGACGAGCGTGTAGCGCTGGGACCCGCACGGCTCGGTGACCGCCCAGGTGGTGACCACCGTGGAACCGTCGGGGGTGACGTCCCAGGCGCTGTCCTCGCCGAGCGCGCGGCCGACGTGGCCGGTGAGGTCGCGGGGGCCGCCGGGGTCGAGGACGAACAGCCGGGGGCGGTCCGGGCCGAGGTGGCGGTCCCAGTGCCGGATGGGGAACTCGTCGTGCAGGATCGCCGACACGCCCGCGTCCTCGCGCCGCGCGCGCAGCGCCTGGTCGGCGCCGAGGTCGGTGGCGGACGGCAGCATGCCGGAACCGAACACGACAGTCCCGTCCGCGCCCACCGCGACCCCGCGCACCCCGCCCGGCGGCCGCGCCACCACCCACGGCTCGCCACCCGACCGGGGGAGCACCCACAGCGCCTGCCCGTCGTCCGCGCCGGGCTCCGGACGGGTCGAGGTGAACAGCAAGTCACCCGTCGGTGTGAACCCCGCGCCGGTCTCGCCCTCCGCGCCCCTGGTCAGCCGCCGCGCCTGCCGGACGCCGTCGGGGTCGATCTCCCACAGCGCCTTGGCGTGCCGGGTGCCGGTGTGGTCCGGGGTCGCCGCGCCGACCACCAGCGCGCGCCCGTCCGGGGCCAGCCAGAGCCCGGCCACCTGCGGCATCGCCAGGTAGCCGTCGAGGTCGGCCAGGGGGCCCGCTGCGGGCTCGTCCGCGTCGAAGATCACGTCTCCTTATACCGAACGGGGTGACAGCGGCGTCCGGAGAGGTCGAGCGGGTGGACCGTCACCGGAACAGGGGACAAGACCCGTGGTTTGCGGCGCGGACCGGCCGGTCGGTGTTCTGTCGTATGTTGGGATCATGGCATTGAGCGTGGAAGAACGTGAGGAGTTCCTGGCGCAGCCCCACATCGGCGCCTTGGCGGTCGCCGCGGAGGATGGCAGAGCACCGCTCGTCGTGCCCATCTGGTACCAGTACGAGCCCGGCGGCGACCTGTGGATCCACACCGGCGTCGATTCGCGCAAGGCCCGTCTCATCGCGGCGGCGGGCCGGTTCTCCCTGATGGTGGAACGCCTCACGCCGACGGTCCGGTACGTGTCGGTGGAGGGCCCGGTCGTCCGCACGGAACCCGGCACCCCGGAAACCCTGCGCGAGATGGCCACCCGCTACATCGCCCCAGAGCGCCTGGAGGAGTACATCGAGTTCGCCACCGAGAACCACGGCGAAGCGATCACCATCCACCTCCACCCGGAACACTGGCTCTCCGCCGACCTGGGCGAGTAGTCCCCCGCGGAAGTTGTCCACAGGCCCCTTCGAGTCCCCGACTTCCCTTGGCCGGAACCGCTATCCTGACCAAGACCTGAGGCGTTCCTGCACGCCGAGCCCCACCGGCTCGACGACCTCGACCAGGCACCGGCACACACAACGGGACCGAACCACGGCCCCGCGATGGCGCGCGGATCCACGCACCTGGGTTCCCTGACTCGACCCACTGGGAGCGTTTCCGGGCCGTGACGCCCGCGTCCTGTTATCCCGTCCGAGGTTGGCCGCTGTGCCGGCGTCGGCGGCGGGTGCGCGCGGGGTCGCCGGTGATCGGCGGTGCCATGGGTGCCGTGGAGGTGGCCGGGAGAGGTACCACCCGTGTCCGCCGCGGCCGGGACCTGATTCCCGCTCACGGCACCGCGTCCGCGGGGATCGGGTGGCTCGAGTGGTGTCCCGGGCGGGGGTTGCCTTGCCTGCGACGATGTCCCGCATGAGCGACGCGGTGGTCCTGCCCCTCGACGACCCCGCGGCCGACCCGGCCGCCGTCGGCGGGAAGGGCGCCGCGCTGGCCCGGCTGGCGCGGGGCGGGCTGCCCGTCCCCGACGGCTTCCACGTCACCACGGCCGCCTACCGCGAGTTCCTCTTCCTCGACACCCACCACGGCGACCCGGCGGGCTTCATGCGCTGGGCCGTACCGCCCGCGGTGATCCGGGAGGTCGCTCGCGCGTACGCCGACCTCGGCGGCGGCCCGGTCGCGGTCCGCTCGTCGGCCACGGCGGAAGACCTGCCGGAGCTGTCCTTCGCCGGTCAGCACGACACCTTCCTCGCCGTCGAGGGCGCCGACGCCGTCCTCGACGCCGTGCGCCGGTGCTGGGCGTCGCTGTGGACGGACCGCGCCGTGGCCTACCGGGCGCGGCACGGCGTACCCGACGACGGGCTGGCCATCGCGGTCGTGGTGCAGCGCATGGTGGACGCGACGTCCGCCGGTGTGCTGTTCACCGCGAACCCCGACACCGGCGACCCGACCGAGACGGTGATCAACGCCGCGTGGGGCCTGGGCGAGGCCGTGGTGGGCGGCCAGGTGACACCGGACACCCACACCGTGTCCGGTGGCGCTGAAACGCGCCGTCACATCGCCGACAAGGCCGTCATGACCGTGTGCGCTCCCGAGGGCACGCGGAACGTCGCCGTGCCCGAAAACCGCCGCCGCGCCCCGGTACTCGACGAAACCCAGGTCCTGGCCTTGGCCGCCATCGGACGCGACATCCAGGACCTCTTCGGCGTCCCCGTGGACGTCGAGTGGGCGGCCCACCCGGGCGGCTTCGCGATCCTCCAGGCCCGCCCGATCACCACCGCCGTCGCCGAGGTGTGGAACGACAGCCTGCGCGGCGACTACCTGTGGACCTCCGCCAACGTCGGCGAGGCCATTCCCAGCGTCATGACCCCCGCCACCTGGTCCCTGGTCCGCGAGCTGTCGTCGGCGACCGTCGGCGGCCACCCCACCACCGGCAACATCGGCGGCCGCTTCTACCTGAACCTGAGCCCCCAGGTCGCGGTAGGCCGCGCCCTGGGCCTGGGCGGCCTCGTCCGCCGCCGGACCGAACGCTCCTTCGGTCGCGTCCCGCGCGGCGTCGAGATCCCCGGTCTCCCCATGTCCCGTCGCCAGGTCCTGCGCGCCGCCGTCGCCACAGCCGTGCCGATGCTCAAGCAGGTCCGCGAATACCGCAAACGCCTCCCCGAGCTACTGGCCCGCACCCCCGCCCGCTGCGCGTCACTACGCGACCGAATCACCAAGTGCACCACCAAAGGCGAACTGCTCGCCCTCTGGCGGTCCGACATAGACGCACTGCTCCGCCGAGACTGCGCCACCCTCGACGCGGGCGCCCGCACCGGCGGGGCGGGTCAACGCGTGACGGTGCGGCTGCGCGCACTGGCCGGGGACGACGCCGTACTCCTGACCACGGGCCTCCACGACACCGAACAACTCGCGAGCCTCGGCCCCTTGGTCGGTCTGGCCCACCTCCGCGACGGCGACCTGGACCAGGAGACCTACGTCCGCCACTGGGGCCACCGCTGCGCCGACGAGTTCGAGGTCTCCGCCCCGCGCCCTACGAGGACCCGACCTGGCCCACCCGCGAGCTGGCCGCTCTCCACCCCGACCCCCTGGACCTCCTGGCCCGCCAGTCCGAAGCGCGAGCGGACGCGTGGCGTCACCTGGAAACCACCCACCCCCGCCGCGCCCCCCGACTCCGCCGCGCCGCCGACCGCGCCGCCGAGACGGCCCGCGCCAGGGAACGCGCCCGCTCCGAGATGGTCCGCACCTTCACCGTCTTCCGAGCCTTCTACCTCCGCGCCGCCACCCTGACCACCCTCGGCGAAGATATCTTCTTGCTCACCTTCCCCGAAACCCTCCTCTTACTGGCAGGCGACGAAACCCCACTCGCCGCCCTCCCGCCCCGCCGCCAAGCCCTACGCACCTACCGCGCCCTTCCGCCCTACCCGCCCATGATCAGAGGCGAGTTCGACCCGGTCACCTGGGCGTCCACCCCCGACCGCAGAACCGACATCCACACCAAGAACCCGCCACCCCACCGGTCCGCAACGGAGATCACTGGCCTCCCCGGCCTGCCGGGCATCATCACCGGAACAGCCCGCGTGGCCACAACGGTGGAAGAGGCACAGTCCCTACGCCCCGGCGAAATCCTCGTGGCCCCCGCCACCAACATCGGCTGGACCCCGATCTTCCCCAGAGCCGCCGCCGTGGTCACCGACATCGGCGCCCCGCTGTCCCACGCCGCCATCGTGGCCAGAGAACTGGGCATCCCTGCCATAGTCGGTTGCGGCGACGCGACAACGAGACTGTCCACAGGAGACACCGTTCGAGTGGACGGCGCCAAGGGCACGGTCACCCTCAACCCACCCGACTGACCCGACCCGCACCCCGCCCGGCAACCCTCACTGCCCGAACGAGTACCGCAGGTCCGCGTTGATCAACTCGTTGACGCGCCTGCGCAGGTGGCCCACGAGCGACGCGTCCGGTGCCGGCTCGTCCACGGTCAAGATCCAACGCAGCGCCGTTCCCATCCCACGCGGCGCCAACTCGAACCGCACCACCGCGTCCGCCCGCCGCACCCACAACGACGACCACACCACCAAAGACGGCGACACCGCCTCCACGACGTCAGGAACCCGCTCGTCCGCCAACAACCGCAACCACCGCGGCGACCGCTCCACCAACGCCTCGAACACCACCCACGGCGGCGGGGGCTGGTCTCGCCGTCGGTTCCCGATCTCCACCTCCCGACCTTAACCGTCCCCGCCACCGGATAACCCGACGAGGCTCGACATACTCCCTTCGGGGGCGGTGTTGCCGGATCTTTTCTCCGCCGCTCACGGCCAATCCGCGTCAATGTCCGACCGATATCGGTCGTGGCCGAGGTGAGATTCGAACCGAAGTCCCTGCCTGCTTCCTTAGAGGCATGATTGACACCTCTGTGCCAGCCCAGGCCGCCCGTGGCGAATTTCCGCGTGCGCTCGAGACGTTACATGAATTCACTCGAATGGGGCCGCGAGAATGCGAGCGATTGGCCGCCCAGCGCGTTCCTTCGACCCGTCCGACGAAATCTCGCCAAACCGACCGGGGCGCGCGAAAACGCGATCGAATGGCCGCTCGCTGTGGTAGATCTGATCGCGTCGCCATAAGGAGGTCAGGTGGCTGGAGAATCTGACGAGCGGACGAGCCTCCGCCCGTTCGACGGTGTAGTGGACGTCGTCCGACTGGTCGAGCGCCTCACCGAGCGGCCGCAAGTCGGCGAGGCCCCGGGCGGATGGGGACGGCGCTCCGGCAGGCACCGCGGCATCCCGATGGTCTGCTTCGTCCGCGAAGCCGACCACGGCGACCTGCTCCCCGCCCTCGCCGGTTACCTCCGCTCGGCGCAACCGACCCGCGTGCCGCAAGCCCTGCGCGCCTTCCCCGTCGACGACGCCGTCGACCGGGCCAAGTCGGAGGTCGAGCTGGTCGCCGAGGTGCTGTGGGAGTGCGCGCGGACGCTGTCCTCCGGCGGCAACGTCCGCTACGGCCGCTTCCCCTTCCGCCGGTTCCAACTCGTCCACTGGCTGATGTCCCAGCGACTCGCGGGCGACAACCTGGACACCGTGGTGGAGCTGCGCAACAAGCTCCGCAAGCGCGACATCGTGCAGAAGCGGGCGAAAGGACTCGCCGCCGACCCGGCCCACCAGGCGCTCGAGGACAAGACTCCGTGGTGGGCGAAGTTCCTGCTCGCGGTCCTCCCGCCGGTGCTGTTCACCTCCCGGTTGCGGGGGTTCGGCCCGGGCGGCGCCGAGTACCGCTGGTTGCTCCACCAGCCCTACCTCGCGCCCCACGACCCGGGTACCTTCCTCGGGTTCGCCGAGCGGCTGACCGCCACCCTCGGCCCCCGCGCCGTGTCGGAACCCGTGGCGGACCCGGACCAGCTGGTCGAGCTCCTCGTGAACGCCTTCCTGGAAGACGTGCGGCGCGCCTACCAGCGACGCGTGTGGCGCCCGCGGGGCTGGCGGCGGACCGCCTACCCCGCCCTCCTGCTCGACGGCATCACCCGGGTCAACGGCGGCTACGCCCTGCTCAAGACGATCAACGACGTGCGCAACGACACCGGCGCGTTCGACCCGCTGGTCGTCATCAGCGGCAGCGAGAAGGTGCCGCCCGACGCGGCCAACCCGGAGGAGGGCCGCTCGCCGAACCCCTCCAGCCCCGCGTCGGGCGCGGGGCAGGCGTACGAGGCGTGGCGGTACAAGTTCGGCCGGGACAGCCGGGTCCCGTCGCCCCACCGCCTGGTACCTGCCGATCGTCATCCCCTCCGAGGCGGCGGAGGACGTCGCCGTCCCCGCGCGGGACGCGATGGAGGTCAGGTCGGCGCCGATGTGGTCCCGCACCTGGCTGCTGACGTTGGTCCCGGCTGTTTTCGTCGGCGCGGTCGGCTTTGTCGGCTACACCTACTTCGACAACGTCCGGACCCAGACCGCGCAGGACGGGTACGCGCACTGCGGCAAGGATCCCGAGTCGGCGGGGGCGCGCCACCTCGTCCGCGTCGGCAACGACTGCGTGGGCGTGACCGAGGGCGACGTCCCGTTCCTGGCCAACGCGGGTCCGCTGCGCAGCCAGAAGATCGATCGCTTCCACACCGTGCAGGGCGTGGTCCGGAACCAGAACGCCGAGGTCGCCGCGGCGGAGAGCAGGCCGGTGGCGACGATCGTGTTCGTGACCGCGCTGAGCGCGCGGGACGACTCGCTGACCGCCAACACCTACCGGCTCATGGGCGTCGCGGCCCAGCAGCGCGCCCTGCTCCGGCGGAGCAACCGCAGCGACCCGCTGCTGCGCATCCTCGTCGCCAACGCGGGCGACGAGATGAAGCACGGCGGCCTGATGGTGGACAAGATCAAGGAACTCGTCGCCGAGGACCCCACCGTCATCGGCGTCGTCGGGCTCGCGCAGAGCCGTCAGCCGACCCTCGACACGGTCCGGGCGCTCGGGAACCTCGGTCTGCCCAGCATCGCGGTGACCCTGCCGGCGGACACCCTGGTCGACCAGTCCCGCACCTACTACCAGGTCTCGCCGACCAACCAGCGCCAGGCCGACGTCGTCGGCTACATCCACGACCAGCTCGCGACGACGTCGATCATCGTCTACCGGTCCGACGACAAGGCCGACATCTACAGCGCCAACCTCGCCGAGGACGTGTTCGAACGCGGCACGGGCCTCGGGATGCGCGTCGACATCGTCGGCTACCAGCCGGAAGGGGCGCCTGCCGACAAGACGAGCGCGCGCGAGGTCTCGGACAAGGCGTGCGAGCGCCCGGACCGGCCCGCGGTGTTCTTCGCGGGCAGACCCGCCGACTTCCAGCGCTTCCTGGACGGCTACTCCAGCAGGCCCTGCGCCAACCCGCCCCGGCGGATCGTCGCGGGCGACGACATCTCCCGGTACGTCGCGTCGATCGGTTCACGCAGCGACGTCCCGTTCGACTACGTCTCCTTCGGCCCCACCACACCGCGCTGCGACGGCATCGGCGACCTCCAAGCAGGCGCCCGCGACCTCTTCGACGACTGCGCCGACGGCAACCACTTCACCCAAGACGGCCAGGCGGCCTTGACCTTCGACGCCACCGCCGTCTTCGCCACCGCCGTCGGCCGCCTCGGCAACGTCCCCATCTCACCGGGCGCGGTGTGGCGGGAGATCGACCAGATCAACGGCGCGGCCGCGCTCAACGGCCAAAGTGGACTGATCGACCACGCGGGGAGCCGGGTCCCGATCCGCAAGTTCATCACCATCCTCGCCGTCTCCGTCAACCCCCTGGAACCGGTCGCGTCCTGCGGCAAGGGCCCCGCGACCCCGGACTCCCCTCCACAAGCCGCGTGGTGCCCGTAGACGCTGTCCCGCATCCGCGGCCCCTGACCGCACGAGCGGAAAGCCCAAGCACAACCCGGTACGCGCGGCTCCCGCCCGGATCACGAATCCCGCGCACCGGACTTGCCGGACAGCGTCCAGACGAGCCCAGGTCGCGAGCCTCGCAACGAGCACGGCCACGTGTCCTGGATCGCGACCGCGCTGTTCAGCCACCCGAACCCGCCCCGCGCACCACTGGGCCGCTTCAACTGGTCAAGCGGTTGCGAGCCGGCAGTCCGCGTTGCCGGCGGGTCGAACTCGTCGTCGCCGCGATCACCCTCGGCGCCGATGCCGGACAGCGCCTGGTCGAGCCGGGGTCGGGGGCCCGCGCGGTGGCCTGAACGGTTGCGGCTCCGTGCTGGATCGCGACCGCGCTGTTCAGCCACCCGAACCCGCCCCGCGCGGCACCACTTGGTCAACGGCAAAGCTTGACATCGGCGGCGGCGTGATCACCGGCGGACGTGCGATCTCGTGGACGTCGTGGAGGTGCGCCGCGGCGTGATCTGCCCGAGCGCTGTGGCCCACTTCAACCGGCTCAAGCGGCTGCGCGATCCGGCAACCCGCGTTGCGACCGGGCCGAACTTGTCATCGCCGCGATCACCCCCGGCGCCGATGCCGGACAGCACTTGGGCGAGCTAGCGTCGTGGAGCCCGCGCGGTGGCGTGAACGGTTATGGCTCCGTGCTGGATCGTGACCGCGCTGTTTACTCACCCGAACCCGCCCCGGGCGGCGCCGCGCACCTCTGGGGCTGCGGCAAAATAGTTCGGGCTGCTCGATATCGGCGGCGTGATCACCGGAGGATGCGCGGTCTCCTGGACGTCGCGGAGGTGTTTCGCGGCGTGATCTGCCCGAGCGCTGTGCGCCGCTTCAACCGGCACAAACGGTTGCGCGGCCCGGCAGTCCGCGTTGCGACTGGGCCGAACTTGTCATCGCCGCGATCACCCTCGGGCGCTGATGCCGGACAGCGCCTGGGCGTACCCGGTCGTGGGGCCCGCGGGATGGTGTGAACGGTCGTGGGTCCGTGCTGGATCGCGACCGCGCCGTTCACCCACCCGAACTCGCTCCGGGCGGCGCCGCGCACCTCTGGGGCTGCGGCACGCGGTTCGGGCTCGACCTCGGCGGCGGATGCGCGGTCTCGTGGACGTCGCGGAGGTGTTTCGCGGCGTGATCTGCCCGAGCGCTGTGGGTCGCTTCAACCGGCACAAGCAGTTGCGCGGCACCCTGCAGTTGCCACCGGATCGAACTCGTCATCGCCGCGATCACCCCCGGGCGCCGATGCCGGACCCGCGCTAATCGGGGTCCGTGGGGTGGTTGCCGGTGTCTCGCTCCTCGCGCTCCGCCCGGTCGAGCAGGTCCTCCAGCCGGTAGGCCGTGTCGTCGATGGGGGAGTGGAGGTCGCCCAGTTCGGCGAACCGCGCGGGCACCGTCGCGATCGTGCAGTCGCGCGGGTCGACCGCGTCCAGTTCGTCCCAGCGCAGCGGTGTCGAGACCGTCGCCTCCGGCACACCGCGCACGGAGTAGGCCGAGGCGACGGTGTGGTCCCGCGCGTTCTGGTTGTAGTCGACGAACAGCGCCGACGGGTCCCGGTCCTTGCGCCACCACGTCGTGGTCACCTCGTCCGGCGCCCGCCGCTCCACCTCCCGCGCGAAGGCCCAGGCCGCTCGCCGCACGTCGCCGAAGCCCCACTCCGGTGCGATCCGCACGTAGATGTGCAGCCCGCGGCCCCCGGACGTCTTCAGCCACCCCGTCGCGCCCAGCTCGTCCAGCACCTCGCGCGCCACCCCCGCGACCCGCCGGACGCGGGCGAAGTCGCAGTCCGGCATCGGGTCGAGGTCGATGCGCCACTCGTCCGGCCGCTCGGTGTCGGCCCGCCGCGAGTTCCACGGGTGGAACTCCACAGTGGACATCTGCACCGCCCACGCCACGTCGGCGAGCCGCGTGACGCACAGCTCGTCGGCGTGCCGGTTGTACCGGGGGAAATGCACCCGCACCGTCTCCAGCCACGGCGGCGCCCCGTTCGGGACCCGCTTCTGGTGCACCTTCTCGCCGCCGACCCCGCTGGGGAACCGGTGCAGCATGCAGGGCCGCTCCCGCAGCGCCCGCACGATCCCGTCACCCACGGCCAAGTAGTAGTTGACCAGGTCCAGCTTCGTCTCCCCACGCGCCGGGAAGTACACGCGGTCCGGGTTGCTCACCCGGACGGTGTGGTCACCGACCTCGATCTCGACGGCCGGACTGGTGCTCGCCATAGGTCCGACGGTAATACCCAGTTCACCAATACGCCCCTTACCTGGAATAACACCCGGCCCCGCCGGGACGATCTCCCGGGCAGAACCCTCATCCACCACGGCGGCTGAGCCAACCGGACCAGTCATGTCCCAGAAATTGTGGGACACCCCCACCGACCCACGAACGGCGACACCATGGACCGAATGCGGCCACCACCCCACACCCGAACCCCGGCTCACACCCGATCCTCGGGTCGCCCCTCAACCCTGACCTACATCCGATCCTTGGGTCGCCCGGTAACTCCGGCTCACACCCGATCCTCGGGTCGCCCCGCAACCCCGGCCTGCTCCCCACCTCCGTCGCCCACCGTGCCCAGCCACCCCGGGCGGGTGGCCAGGTGAACAGCACGGCCGAGCGGATCGCGCGCGAGGTCCTCGCCGACCGCTACCCCGAGGCCCTCGCCGCCGTCCTCGCGGGCAGCTCCGCCATCGGCGGCGACACCACCACCTCCGACGTCGACCTGATGCTGCTGCTCCCCGGCCACGCCGCACACCGCGACACCCTCCGCAGACGGGAGCGGGTCGTCGAGGTGTTCGCCCACACCGAGGAGTCCTTCCGCACCTTCGTCGAACGCGAAACCGCCGCCCGCCGCTCCCCGACCCTGCACATGTGGGCCACCGGCCGCCTCCTCCTCGACCGCGACGGCGTGGGCACCGAACTCCAGGTGGAAGCCTCCGCCCGGTTCGCGGCGGGCCCACCCCCGCTCGCCAAGCGCGAGACCGACAACATCCGCTACCGCATCACCGACCTCCTCGACGACCTCGCGGGCACCCCGACCCCCGGCGAAGCGGTCTTCGTGGCCGCCCGCCTCCTCACCGAAACAGCCGAACTGGCCCTCGCCCACCACGGCCGTTGGCTCGGCACCGGCAAGTGGCTCTGGCGTCGCCTGCGCTCCGCCGAACCCGCCCTCGCCCAAGAGCTGGTCGTGGCGTTCCAGGACGTGGCGAACCAGGGCCCCGACCGGCTGCTGGCCGCGGTCCACACAGTCCTGTCCCGAGTAGGCGGCCCCTTACGCGAGGGCTACCGGCGCTAGCTCCCGATCGAGGTCCACCGGGGCACCTCCTGGCCGGTGCCCCGATCTCATTGTGTAGGAACGGTTCCGGACTTGGGTAGCCGGTTCCGGAGCCTGTAGATGGTTGGTGGGCATGTGGACAACCGAGCCCAACCCCGCCATCCGCGCTCCGCGCGGCCCCCCACCCACACCGATCTCGCCCGCGCCGCAACAGCGCCGACGGGGGCTGTGGACAAGTCGATGCGAACGTCCGCGCACTCGTGGATGCTGATATCCGGCGCCAACATCCAGGACAAGGCGGGGCGGCCGATGGCGCGTGTGACGTCGACGAGGTTGTCGATGGCACAGGCGTCGATGGCAAGGCGCCCGGACCAGGGCCAAGCGAGGCCGCGATCGGCGGATGGCCGATCGCGAGAGCTGCCGCGCGCCCACTCGACGGCGACCGACCCACCGTGGACAAGCACTCCACCAGCGGCGTCGGCGACAAGATCACCCTGCCGCCAGCGCCCCTGGTCGCTGCCCACGGCGCCGTTGCCCCGCAACTCTCCCGCCGCGGCCTCGGACCCACCGGCGCCACCCTCGACATGCTCGACGCCGTGCTCGGCCACTTTCTCGCTCGCCCGCATTGCTGTGCACCGGGAGCCTTGCTCATGGTCGCTATACCCGTAGCGTGCCGCTTCGCACGCGTCGACGTTGTTGTGTGCTGGGAAGATGGCGTTGCCTGTCGTCGCCACTCCCGTGCCGGGCCTGCTCGCGCCCGTCGGCACTGTTGCGTGGCGGGGCTGGCGTTCCCTGCGGTTGCACACTCCCGTGGCGCCCGACTTGGGCGCGTTGGCGTTCTTGCGAGGTGGGAGGGCTGGCGTCTCCTGCCAGCGCTACCTCTGTGCCACGTCTGCTTCGCGTGCGTTGGCGTTGTGTTCCATGCGCGGCGACTAGGTGGCTCCGTTATCCGAGCCCCTTGGCCGTCCGTCGCGCAACACCACAACTGCGGCGTCGGTGAACTGCTCGCGCGGCGCTGCGGCGGCTGCGGGCTGCCTCGTCCCGGTTCGCCGACCCCGCGCGGGCGGATACCCGCCCCTCCCACCAAAGCGGCCAGGCCCGTTTCAGGCCGTCAGCTTCTCGTCCCAGTTGATGGTGTGGGAGTGGGTTTCGCCGAACATGCGACGTGGGGTGATGACGGTCTTGGTCAGGATGGGCATGATCATCGCGGTCAGAGCGCGGGCGACGGGACCGGCGGCCTTCGTGTTGTTGGTGCGGCGGGCGGCGGCGATGATCTTCTCCACGCGCGGGCGGCGGAGGCGTTCGTAGGTGGTGAGGGCGGTTTCGAGGTCGTCGATGTCGCGGAGGCAGCGGGCCAGTTGGACGGCGCTCTCCACCGTGATGGACACGCCCTGACCCGAGCTGGGGGACGGGGCGTGGGCCGCGTCGCCGACCAGGACCATGCGGTCGCGGTGCCAGTGGGGCACCGTGGGCAGGATCTCCATCGCCCCGGTCACCTCGAGGTCGCGCGCACCCGCCAGCACCTCGCGGGCCGGGTGGTCGTCGGCGTGCGCCTCGCGGACCCGGCGCAGCCACTCCGACGTCGGGACGGCGCGGGCCTCGGCCATCGACAGCGCCTTCGGGTCGGGCAGGTTGCTGAACCAGAGCGTGCCGCTGCCGTCGGAGGCCGCCCAGTACCCGAAGAACGCGCGCTTGCCCTGCGCGAAGTGCATGACGTCGGGTCCGCCCGACCCCTCGACGGGCGGACCCCAGCCACCGACACCCAGCAGCCCGACCGGCTCCGGGCCGGGCGCGGAAGGGTCGATCAGGCCGCGCACCGTGGAGCGGATGCCGTCGGCGCCGATCAGGATGTCGCCGGTGGCCTTGGTGCCGTCCGCGAACACAGCGGTGATCGCGGACGCGCTCTCCTCGACGCGCACGAGCCGCTTGCCGTACTCGACCCGGACGCCCTTGGCCGCGGCGTTGTCGTTGAGGACGCGGTAGAGGTCGGACCGGAACAGCGTCCGGCTCGGCGGCAGACCGGGCAAACCGTTGAAGGCCATGACTTTGCGGCCCTGACTGTCCTCAATGACCATCGTCCGCGTCGGCTGGCCGAGGCCGCGCAGCTCATCGGCGACCCCCACCGCAGCGAGCGCGTTCAGCCCGTTCGGCGCCACCTGGACGACACCACCGACCCCGTCAGCCGGGCTGTCGTACGACTCGTGGATCACGACGTCGACACCCGCGCGCCGCAGCGCCGCCCCCACGACCGGCCCGGCGATGCCGCCCCCGATGACCAGCGCGGTCTTTACCGCTCCCATGTCTGTTTCCCCTCGTCGAACATCTCGTGCCAGGCGCGGACGTAGTCCGTGCTCTTGAGGGCCTCGATGAGGGTGGTGACGAACCGGCGCTCGGCGTCCAGCACGGCCAGGCGGTAGTTCTCCTCGACGAGGAAGACCCACAGCACGCCCTGGTCGAGCGTGCTCTCGGTTTCCCTGCTGATCGCCTCGGCCTCGCGGTCGAGCGCGGCCAACCGCTCCCCGAGCAACCCGACCGCGACGGTCGGTTCGAGGACGCCGAGCAGGGACAGCGCGACCCCGAACTTGGGGTACTCGTGCTCGGGTTTCGCGACCAGCTCACGCATCCAGTCGTCCAACTCGACCCGCCCGGCGTCGGTGAGCGCGTAGACGGTGCGCTCCGGCCGGGCGGTGTCCCGCACGGTTTCCTGCTCGGCGATGAAGCCCGCCTTCCGGAGCTGCTCGACGACCATGTAGAGCGAACCCCGGTTGTACTTGATGTTGCGGTCCTTCCCGGTCTCCTTGAGCCTGCGCCCCATCTCATAGGGGTGCAGGGGCTCGAGGAGCAGGTTCGCCAACACCGCCAACGCCAGCGGATTGCCCACCGAACGCCTCTTGGCCACCACACCCTCATCTCTAGCCAGGACCAACTATCCTGACCCAACTAGTCAGTGTCAACTATTCAATCCGGACCATAGTCAGCCTGCCACGGCACGCCGCCCCCGAACCGCAAGACCTATCCTCGACGCCCCCGGCCGCGCCACCCGCCCTACCCGGCACGCCCGAAGTGAACGAAAATGAGCAGAACGGCCGACAAAGCCCCAGGTCAACAAGTGTCGTCCCCGCGCACGCGGGGCTGCTCCGGACTCGGCGTCCACGTCGAGGTCGGAGGCGATGTCGTCCCCGCGCACGCGGGGCTGCTCCCTCGCCGCTGCTCACGCTCCAACGGCTCGGCGCGTCATCCCCGCGCACGCGGGGCTGCTCCGGTGGGCGGTCCCTCCCTGGTCACGCTGTGGATGTCGTCCCCGCTCACGTGGGGCTGCTCCCACCGACACGATCGACGCCCTGGTGTGTGAGGTGGTCGTCCCCGCGCACGCGGGGCTGCTCCGGTCGTCACTGGGTGGCGGCAGGGGGAGAAGATGTCGTCCCCGCGCTCGCGGGGCTGGTCCCGACCTGGAGATCCTCGAACGCGCCCTTGAGCAGCCGTCCCCGCGCATGTGGGCTGCTCCGCGGTACGAGACCGCCGCCAGCAAGATCCAGGTGTCGTCCCTGCGCACGCGGGGCCGCTCTGAGCCGACTGCGCCGCGCGATGGAGACCCTGGGGTCGTCCCGCGCACGCTGGGCTGATCCCCACCAGCCCTGCAGGGGCGAGGTGGCGTATCCGTCGTCCTCGCGCACGCGGGGCTACTCCCACCGCGTTCGGCACTGCGGTGGCCTGTCCGATGCCGTCCCCGCGCACGCGGGCTGCTCCCGCCTGCTTGGCCAGCGCGGGGTTGCGGCAGGCGGCGTCTCCGCACACGCGCAACTGCTCCGTCGGAGCAGTTGGAGAACAACACGCTGGCGATGTCGTCTCCGCGCACGCGGGCTGCTCCGGACCCATGTGGTGCGCGAGAGTTGGTGGAGGCGTCATCTCCGCGCACGCGGGGCTGCTCCGCCGGTGGTGACGCGCCAGCCTGAGAACACGAAGTCGTCCCCGCCCACGCGGGCCGCTTCGAACGGTCTGTGCGGTGCCGAGGCCAGCACGCGTCGTCCCCGCCTACGCGGGGCTGGTCCCAGGATGATGCCTAGGAAGAAGATCGCCCCGGTGTCGTCCCGCACCCGCGGGGCTGGTCCGACACTGCCCAGGCGCCCGACCTGCCCGGCCATGTCGACCCCGCGCATGCGGGGCTGGTCCGCCCGCAGGGCTGATCGTTCTCGGGGGTCGAGATCATCCCCGCGCACGTGGGCTGCTCCCGTCAACGCCTGCCGTTTCCTCCAGCCGGGTTGCCGTCCCCACGCACGTGGGGCTGGTCCGCTCGTCTCCGATGGGCTGCTCGCCGAGGGCCAGTCGTCCCCGCGCACGCGAGGCTCGTCCTGCCGCGCTCATCGACGGGCCATCGAGCTCGGGTTGTCCGCGCGCATGCGGGGTTGGTCCCGTGATGACCAGCGCCACGACGGTTGCCCCGAAGTCAGCCAGAGCTGGTCGCGTCCTCCGCGCCGATCGCCCTAACGCGTTGGTTCGGTAGCCCCGTCCGCAGCGGGGCTTCTCCGCGCCGAAGTGTTCTCATGGTGCACGTGGAACAGCCATGGTCCGCCGTCGTCCTCGCGGGCGGAGCCGGACGACGCCTCGGCGGTGTCGACAAGCCCGGCCTCATCATCCGAGGCCGAACCCTCCTCGACCGCGTCCTCGCCGCCCTCCCCGGCGCCCACGAGATCGTCATCGTCGGCCCCAGGCGCGAAACCGAGGCAAAGGTCCGCTGGACCCGCGAACCCACCCCCGGCTCCGGCCCCCTCGCCGCCCTGGCCGCCGGCCTCGACCTCATCACCACCGACCGAGTCGTCCTCCTCGCCGCCGACCTCCCGCAAATCACCCCCACCACCATTACCCGCCTCCGCCAGGCGGTCACCCACACCGGTGCCGTCCTCACCGACAGCGACCACCATCCCCAGTGGCTCCTCAGCGCCTGGCCCACCGACCTCCTCCGCCGAGCTCTCCCGGCGGACTCCGCCAACGCCTCCCTCCGCGGCACCCTCACCCCGCTGTCACCCGTCCGAGTGGACGATATGGACGGTTCCGCCCGGGACATCGACGTTCCCAGCGATCTCGACGCGTTCCCAGAATGAGTTCACAGGGCTCTCACCGTCGGTGCGGTTGGCTGTACCCGGAACCGTAGGCTTAGAGGAGGATGCCGGTGACCGAGCCTGGGCAGGCCGAGCTCGCGAGCGAGACGCCCACCACCCCCGCGCGCGACGCGCAGTTGCTCGAACGGACCGTGTTCGAGGTCAAGCGGGTGATCGTCGGGCAGGACCGCCTGGTCGAGCGGATGCTCGTCGGTCTGCTGGCCAAGGGGCACCTCCTCCTCGAGGGCGTCCCCGGCGTCGCCAAGACCCTCGCCGTCGAGACCTTCGCCCGCGTCGTCGGCGGCTCGTTCTCGCGCGTGCAGTTCACCCCCGACCTGGTGCCCGCCGACATCCTCGGCACGCGCATCTACCGGCAGGGCAGTGAGCGCTTCGACGTGGAGCTGGGGCCGGTGGTCGCCAACTTCGTGCTCGCCGACGAGATCAACCGCGCGCCCGCGAAGGTGCAGTCGGCGATGCTGGAGGTGATGGCCGAGCGGCACGTCTCCATCGGCGGCAAGACCTTCCCCATGCCGACGCCGTTCCTCGTGCTGGCCACGCAGAACCCGATCGAGAACGAGGGCGTCTACCCGCTGCCCGAGGCGCAGCGCGACCGCTTCCTGTTCAAGATCATCGTCGAGTACCCCTCCGTCGAGGAGGAGCGCGAGATCGTCTACCGGATGGGTGTCACCCCTCCGGAGCCGAGTCAGGTGCTGACCCCCGAGGAACTCGTCCGGCTCCAGGGCGTCGCCTCCAGTGTCTTCGTGCACCACGCGCTCGTCGACTACACCGTGCGGTTGGTGCTCGCAACGCGCACGCCCGCCGAGCACGGGCTCAGCGACGTTGCGGGCTGGATCGCCTACGGTGCTTCGCCGCGTGCGAGCCTTGGCATCGTTGCGGCTTCGCGGGCTCTCGCACTGGTGCGCGGCCGGGACTACGTGTTGCCGCAGGACGTCGTGGACGTGGTCCCCGATGTGCTGCGCCACCGGCTCGTGCTCTCCTACGACGCGTTGGCCGACGGCGTGCCGATCGACCACATGATCTCCCGCGTCCTGCAGACCGTGCCGCTCCCGCAGGTCTCCGCGCGACCCCAGCAGCCGGTCGGGCACCCGGCGGCGGCCGGGGTGAACGGCAGGCCGTGAGCAAGCAGAGGAACACCGACGGCGAGCGCCCGAACTGGGTCCCCCCGGTGCTGCGCGGCGACCGCATGGAGGCGGGGCTGCGGCTGCTGGAGATCGACGTCCGGCGCAGGCTCGACGGCCTGCTGCAGGGCAACCACCTCGGTCTCGTGCCGGGTCCCGGCTCCGAGCCCGGTGAGGCCCGCCCGTACCAGCCCGGCGACGACGTGCGCCGGATGGACTGGGCCGTCACCGCGCGCACCACGGTCCCGCACATCCGCGAGACGGTCGCCGACCGCGAGCTGGAGACGTGGGTGGTGGTCGACCTGTCCGCCAGCCTCGACTTCGGCACCGCGGGCTGCGAGAAGCGCGACCTCGCCGTCGCGGCCGTGGCGGCCATCGCGCACCTGACCCGGGGCGGCGGCAACCGCATCGGTGCGTTGATCTCCACCGGCGAACGCACCATTCGCGTCCCGGCGCGCGGCGGGCTCGCCCACGCGCGCGGCCTCGTCCGCAAGGTCGCGGAAACCCCCCGCGCGACGGAGGGTGTGCGCGGCGACCTGACGCAGGCGATCGAGCAGCTGCGCAGACCACCGCGCCGCCGCGGGCTCGCCGTGGTCGTCTCGGATTTCCTCGGCGACACGGAGTGGCAGCGCCCGCTGCGCGCTTTGTCGCTGCGGCACGAACTGATTTCGGTCGAGGTGGTGGACCCGCGTGACGTGGATTTGCCGGACGTCGGCACCGTCGTCCTGGCGGACCCGGAAACCGGTCGTCAACGCGAGGTGACCGCTTCCCCTTTGCTGCGCAAGGAATTCGCCGCCGCGGCCGCGGAACACCGGGACGCGGTGGCCGCGGGCATTCGCCGGGCGGGCAGCGGACACCTGGTCCTGCGCACCGATTCCGACTGGATCGCCGACACGGTGCGTTTCGTCGTGGCCCGCAAACGCCGCTGGTCGGGGGGTGCGGCGTGACGTTGAGTTTCCGGAACTTCTCCGCCCCCTGGTGGTTCCTGCTCCTGGTGGCGATCGGCGCGCTGGTCGTCGGTTACGTCATGGTGCAACGCATGCGCCGCAAGCGGACGCTGCGCTTCACCAATCTCGAACTCCTGGAAAAGGTCGCGCCGAGAGGTCCGAGCCGCCTGCGGCACATCCCCGCGATCGTGCTCGTCCTCGCGCTGATGCTGTTGACCACGGCCATGGCGGGCCCGACGGCCGAGCAGCGGGTCCCGCGCAACCGGGCGACGGTCATGCTGGTCATCGACGTCTCGCTGTCCATGGAGGCGACCGACGTCGCGCCGACGCGCCTCAAAGCGGCCCAGGTGGCGGCCAAGTCGTTCGCCGAGGGCCTGACCCCGGGCGTCAACCTCGGCCTCATCACCTTCGCCGGCACCGCGACGGTCCTGGTCGCCCCGACCACCGACCGCGGCGGCGTCGCGAAGGCCATCGACAACCTGAAACTCGCCCAGTCCACCGCGACCGGCGAGGCCATCTTCGCCGCCCTCCAGTCGATCGACGGCTTCTCCCAGGTCGTCGGCGGCCCGGACGGCCCCCCGCCCGCGCGCATAGTCCTCATGTCGGACGGAAAACAGACCATCCCGACGGAGAACGAGGACGACCCCCGCGGCTCCTTCACCGCCGCCAAAGCCGCCGCGGAACGCAAGATCCCCATCACCACGATCTCCTTCGGCACCGCCGACGGCACGGTGGAAATCGAAGGCCGCACCCAATCGGTAGCCGTCGACGACGACGCCATGAAAGAAATCGCCTCCCTCTCCGCGGGCGATTTCTACAAGGCGGCGACGGCCGACCAACTCCGCAAGGTCTACGACACCCTCGGCGAGCAGATCGGCTACGAGATCAAGGAAGCCGACGCCAGCCGACCGTGGCTCATCCTCGGCACCATCGCGGCACTCATCGCCGCCGCGGGCTCCCTCGTCCTGAGCCAACGGCTACCCTGACCGCGAAAGCGCCCGGCCACCCACCAGGCCGGGCGCCCAATCCGAACGCGAACCGGGAACAAGGCCACGCCTGTCCATCCATGGAATAGCGGGCACCACCACTGGTCAATTCCTGGACAACCGCCTCCGCGCCGCGCGAATTCCGCGACAACGGTCCGTGAACCGCCGTTTGGCAAGATCGACAACCACTACCTTGCCGGTGCGGGAGATGGCCCGTCGTGCTGCCCGCACAACAGGCGATCGGATCCTGGATCAACAACAACACCGAGGCCGCGATCGCCTTGGTCATGCTGGTGGTCACCATCCTCGGCTACGCGGGGAACCTGTGGCTCAAGCGCATCGCCTACCGCGTGCACCTCGACGCCCCGATCGGCGTCACCCCGCGCGAAGCGCCGGACATCGACCTCATCGAGGTCGAGCCGCGCGACAAGGGTCGACTGGTGCCGGATCCGGCGTTCGCGCTGGTCCGGATCACCAACTCGGGGAGCAGGGAGATCCACGAGAGCGACCTCACCAGCTCCCTGGTGCTGCTCTCCGGCGTGGCCACCGAGAAACCCGCGGTGGTGTGCCGGAACTTCCCGCGCGGCGGTCGGATCATCCGGGACACCACCAAGGGCAACGGCCGCAGCCTGGTGTTGGGCGGTCTGGCCCTGGTCGTCGTCAGCGCGTCGACCACCGTGCTGCTCGCGGACGGCGCCGGCGGATTGGTCGGCAAGTGCGCGGAGGGCACCCTCGAGGTCGCCGGGTCGAGCGCCTTCGCGGACGTCACGAACACGATCGGCCCGCAGCACGAGTCGGACTGCTACCGGTCTGGGTCGTCGAGTACTCCTACGGCCGCGGCAAGGACGACGGACCGCTCAGCCGCTTCCTCACCTACCTGACCTCCGAGACGCCAAGGCCGTCCTGCGCGACCGGGGCTACTTCCCCCGCGGCGACCCGTGGCCCAACGTCGTCGCCAACGGCGCGCGGAAGCACCCCCGCGACCGACCCACTGTCCACACCAGACTGATCACACCTGCTCCGGCACGTGCCGCGCCAGCCAACCGAGCAGCTCCGCCAGTTCCTCCGTCGCGTTCAACACCTCCGCCAACGCCTCCGCCGAGTGCAGTGACTCCTCCGAGCACACCGCCCGCGATGCCACCATCGACCGGTACCGCAGCAGTTCCGCGCGCGGGTGCGACGGCGGGTACTCGCGGGGTGCGCGGCGCATCAGGTCGCCGTGGAGTTCGTAGTCCTTGGGGAGTTCCGCGATGATCCGCTCCAGTTCGCAGCCGCTGTCGTCCTCCGCCACCGCCGCCCGGAACCGCCGGACCTGGGCCGGGTCGGGGTAGTGCCAGGCGCCTTTGACGTGCAGGCCGTCCAGGTCGAAGCGCAGGCCGATCTCGACGTTGCGGGCCAGGCGGACGATCGCGCCCTGGTGCTGCCACCACCACACGTTCTTGCCGTAGTGCCAGACCGAGTAGTCGGCGAACCGGGGGTTGGCCGACGCGAGGCCGTCGAGCAGCGCGAGCATCGGGCGGCGCACGAGCCGCTCGCGGTCGGCGCGGACCCGGTCCCTGGTTTGCTGGGTGGGGATCCCCTCCAGCTTCAGCAGTACCTCGTACGCCTGTTCGGGCCAACCGGTGAACTGGGGCATGACACCACATTCTATCCGGTCTGCGATCACACAGTGAGACCGATTCGGCGCGCAGAGCGACGAATCACGGTACCGGCGAGTACACCCGGCCGCGCACGGCGCCCGCCACCCCGCCAGATAGCCTCACTGGCGACGGGTTCCCGGTGGACAGGAAGCAGGGCAATGGGCAGGTCGGTACTGGTCACGGGCGGCAACCGGGGCATCGGACTGGCGATCGCGCGGGCCTACCAGGCCCAGGGCGACAAGGTGGCGATCACCCACCGCGGTTCCGGCGCCCCCGAGGGCCTCTTCGGCGTGCGCTGCGACGTCACCGACTCGGCCGCCGTCGACGCGGCGTTCACCGAGGTGGAGGCCGAGCACGGCCCGGTCGAGATCCTCGTGGCCAACGCGGGCATCACCGACGACACCCTCCTCATGCGAATGGATGAGGAGCAGTTCACCCGGGTGATCGACGCCAACCTGACGGGTGCCTGGCGGGTCACCAAGCGCGCGACGCGCGGCATGCTGCGCGCCCGCTACGGCCGCATCGTCTACATCTCCTCGGTCGTCGGCCTGCTCGGCTCGCCCGGCCAGGTCAACTACGCCGCCAGCAAGGCCGGTCTGGTCGGCATGGCCCGATCCATCGCCCGCGAGCTCGGCTCCCGCGACATCACGGCCAACGTCGTCGCCCCCGGCTTCGTCGCCACCGACATGACCGACGCCGTCTCCGAGGACCGCCGCAAGCAGATCCTCGCCTCCGTGCCCGCGGGCCGCTACGCCAGCCCGGAGGAGATCGCCGCCGCCGTCACCTTCCTCACCTCCGAGGGCGCGGGCTACATCACCGGCGCGGTGATCCCGGTCGACGGCGGCCTCGGCATGGGCCACTAGCACTTTCCTTACCGCACAACCAAGAACACCCCCGGAGGAGACCCCGCGATGACCGGACTGCTCGACGGCAAGCGCCTGCTGATCACCGGCGTGATCACCGACGCGTCCATCGCCTTCCACACCGCCAAGGTCGCCCAGGAGCAGGGCGCCGAGGTCGTGCTGACCGGCTTCGGCAGGCTCAGCCTGGTCGAGCGGATCGCCAAGCGGCTGCCCAAGCCCGCGCCGGTCGTCGAGTTGGACGTGCAGAACCCGGAGCAGCTCGACTCCCTGGCCGACCGCGTCCGCGAGCACGTCGACGGTCTCGACGGTGTGGTGCACTCGATCGGGTTCGCTCCGCAGTCGTGTCTCGGGGCGCCGTTCCTGGACGCACCGTGGAGCGACGTGTCGGTGGCGGTGGAGGTGTCGGCGTTCTCGCTGAAGTCGCTCGCCGTGGCGGCGCTGCCGCTGATGGGGCCCGGCGGGTCGATCGTCGGCCTGGACTTCGACGCGCGCGTGGCGTGGCCCGCGTACAACTGGATGGGCGTGGCGAAGGCCGCGTTCGAGTCGGTGAACCGGTACCTGGCGCGCGAGCTAGGCCCGAAGGGCGTCCGGGTCAACCTGGTCGCGGCGGGCCCGGTCCGCACCATGGCGGCGAAGTCGATCCCCGGTTTCGGTGAGCTGGAGGCCGGGTGGAGCGACCGGGCGCCGCTCGGCTGGGACGTCGACGACGCGATCCCGGTCGCGAAGTCGGTGTGCGGGCTGCTGTCGGACTGGTTCCCGGCGACGACAGGGTCGATGGTGTGGGTCGACGGGGGCGTGCACGCCCTGGGGCTCTGAGCGACATGGCCGACGCGCTGCTGTGGCTGTCCTTCGGCGGGCCGGAGGGGCCCGCCGACGTCCGTCCGTTCCTGGAGAACGTGACCCGTGGCCGGGGCGTCCCGGCCGCTCGCCTGGACGAGGTGGAGAAGCACTACCAACACTTCGGTGGTGTGTCACCCATCAATGAACTGAACCGTTCCGCGATCGCCGCGGTCGAGTCGGCGCTGGCCGCCGCGGGCCTGGACCTGCCGATCTACTTCGGCAACCGCAACTGGCACCCGATGGTGGAAGACACCGTCGCAACGATGCGGGATGACGGGATCCGGCGGGCATTGGTCTTCCCGACGAGCGCCTATGGCGGGTACTCGGCGTGCAGGCAGTACCACGAGGACATCTCGCGGGCGCGGGACGCGGTCGAGGGCGCGCCGGACCTGGTGAAGCTGCGCCAGTTCTTCGACCACCCGCTGTTCGTGGCGGCCTTCGCGGACGCGGTGCGGGCTGTTGCTCCTGTGGGTGACTACCGATTGGTGTTCACCGCGCACTCGGTACCGGACTCGGCGGACCTCGCGGCCGGACCGGTCTCGTTCGGGGGACGGCTGTACTCCCGGCAGGTGGCGGAGGCGTCGCGGCTGGTGGCGGAGTCGGTGGGGGCCGCGGAGTACGACGTGGTGTGGCAGTCGCGGTCGGGGCCGCCGCAGGTGCCGTGGCTGGAGCCGGACATCGTGGATCATGTCGAGGCGCTGCACGGTGCGGGTGTGCGGTCGGTGGTGGTGTGCCCGATCGGGTTCGTGAGCGACCACCTGGAGGTCGTGTGGGACCTGGACACGGAGGCGCGGGAGAAGGCGGAGGAGCTGGGGATGGGCTTCGCCCGCGCGGCTACGCCGAACGGGGACGCGCGGTTCGCGGAGCTGGTGGTGGAGTTGGTGCGGGAACATCTCCAGGGGGAGACGGCGGAGAAGCTGTCGGACTTCCCGGTGCTGGGGTGCGCGGCGAACGGGGCGTTGTGCGCGGTGGCTTGTTGTGAGCCGCCGAAGCGGCCGAGCCGGGGGTAGAGGTCGACCGCCGCTGAGTGTCGGGGACGGGTTATCCACATGCCTCGGACCTGTCCACAGGTCTGGGGGAGTGGGCGGTGGCGAGCCGCGGAAGTGAATGAGAATGGGTGGTGCGGCTGGGAACGCCGCAGGTCAGCAAGTATCGTCCCCGCGCACGCGGGGCTGGTCCCGCGAACACGTGCCGCGGGTGGTCATCGCGCTGGTCGTCCCCGCGCGAGCGGGGCTGGTCCTGCGTCCAACACCTTCTCCGTGATACGGCCCATGTCGTCCCCGCGCGAGCGGGGCTGGTCCCAGCGGCACCGCGGCGGGGGTGCGGACACAGGTTGTCCTCCCGAGCGGGGCTGGTCCCGGGCCACGTCGGCAGAAGGCGCCGATGACAAGGTCGTCCCCCCGCCTGCGGGGCTGATCCCAGCTCGCCCACGTAGTTCGGGGTGTTGACCGTGTTGTCCCCGTGCGAGCGGGGCTGGTTCCGCCGGTGACGTGTACTTCGAGCAACTCGAGGAGTTGTCCCCGCCCAGGCGGGGCTCGCACGCGGGGCTGATCCGGCGCGCCCGTCTCGATGGGCTACTGCGGACGAGTCGTCCCCGCGTACGCGGGGCTGTTCCTGAAACGGTGATCACCATCGGCGACAGGTTCCCGCCGTCCCCGCGTACGCGGGGCTGGTTCGGTCACGCGGGCGCCCAGGCGGCTTCGTGTGTTGTGGTCCCCGCACACGTGGGGCTGGGACAAGTGTGGTGGACGGGCTGGGGGCACCTCAGCCGAAGGGAGGGGGCGGAGTCGGGGGTGCAGGGGAACCCCCGACTCCGCCACCCGTATCAGGCGCGCAGCCGGACCTCGTGCCGGAGGTCTGGCGCTGTCGCCCCGGTCGGGAACACCGCGGCCACGTAGGCGATCGCGCACTCCGGGCACACGGTTCGCGCCGGTGGGCGGTCGCGGTGCCGCGTGTCCACCGGCAGTCCGCACAGGCCGGCAGCGCGGCTCATGAGGACCACGTGTGCCCGTCCGCCGTAGGTGGCGCTGGTTCCCCAGCACACCTCGCCGCGTGGGTCCCTGGTCGGTTTCATCCGTGGGCCGTCTGGGCTAGGTCCAGTCGGGTGTGCAGTTGCCTGCCGGTCTCGCTCAACGTCACCATCCGGCAGTCGCGCAGCCGGGCGGCGCCCACGATCAGGTGGCCCGCCGACACCAGCTCACGCAGGCGCGACGCCAGCCGGCTCTCCACGGGCATCCCGCGGTCCACCACCTGGTTGGCCTCGGTCATGCCCAGGTCGCCGCGCTGGGCGCAGCGCAGGAGCACGAACCAGTCGCGGCTGCGGGCGGCCTCGTCCGGCGACCGCCTGCCGCGGCGCAGCCAGATGTCGAGCAGCCGCTCACCGGCCGACGTCAGGCCCGCGCGCAGCCAGCCGTCGTGCGGGTCGGCGACGGCGTCGCCGAAGCCGATGAAGCCGTCGCGGCGCAGGGTGAACAGCGCGCTCACCATCAGCACGCCCAGGTCGTCCGTGCGGTGCCGCAGAGCCGCCCCCGCGCCGTACGCCCCGACCTCACCGCGCGCGACCATCTGCAGGGCACCGAGGTGGTTGGTGTCCAGGGCAAGCGGCCGGGCGGCCTGCTTGGGGTCGACGAGTTGTGCGGTCATGGTGTGACTCCGGTAACAACGGTTGGTCCAGTGCGATCACTATCGGGGAGTTCTCGCCCGGCCGCTCATCCCAAAGACCCATAGCATCGGGTTATGTCGTGCCCGATGTGGATGTTTTCGCAGCTCTAACCCGAAATCACGGTCATGCTGGCGCACCCGGGGACCCGATCGCAAGATGGGTTCGCCGATTGTCCGGTTCCCGCCCCGGCCTCGGCGAACCTCCCGCTACCACGCGGTTTTCGCCAACCGTCGACATGGTCGATCGACGTCGCGCAATTCGTCAACAACCATTCGCTGCACGTGCATCGGAATGGTTGAGGATGGAAACGACCCCGGACCGTGAGGGGTCCGGGGCCATCCGCGCGAATCGTATGGTGAATGTGAGTGAATGTCTTTGTGAATGGTGACGAATGTCCGGGAATGGTCCAGCGGGCTACAGCTGCTCGGCGTGGTCCGAGAAGACGCGCACCGCCTCGTCCACCGCCGCCAGCCGCGCCATCCGCACCGCGTCGAACAGCGGCCGCAGTGCCTCCGCCCGCCTGCGCGCCGAAGACGACGACAGAGCGTTACCGGGCGCGTCCTCCGACGCCAGCTCCAAGATCGCCGACACCTCGTTGGACCGCTGCAACACCCGCAGCGCGCGCGGCGGCGTCCCCTCCGGCCACGGCGCGGCCGACCGGTGCGCGATCCGCGCGGTGATCTCCTCCCGCACCCCCGCCCGGTGCTTGGCCACGCCCAGCTCGGTGAGCACCCCGGCCGCGACCCGCATGGCCCCGGTCAGCTCGTGCTCGGCCTCGCCGAGCGGCAGGTGCTCGGCGGCGGGCGCGGCGCCGATGTCGAAGGCGGTCCAGCGCAGCACGCCGTCCGCGATCGGCTCGGGGACCAGGCCGTACGGGGCACCGTGCAGCACGAGGGCCTCACCGGCGTGCAGCGCGACGCCCGCGAACTCGCTGCGGCCGCCGAGGCCGCGCACATCACCTGGCACCGGCAGAACCATCCGCCCACCGGTGGCTCCCACGCGGCGCACGGTGGCGAGCAGGGCGGCGACCTGGCCGCCCGCGCGACCGCGCGGCGGGACGTCGAGGGTGTCCGCGGTGGACTCGTCGACGGCGACCACGTCGTGCGCCTGAGACCAGTGGCTCAGGGCGTCCAAGACGTCGTCGGCGGCGGCGGAGCCGTTCAGCCAGGCCGAAACCCACACCGCGAAGGTGGCACTTGGAGTCGACACGGGAATCGAGCCTACGCGACCCGTTCCCGACCGTGGAGATCAGCTCCCTATGCTCGCCACCATGCGACTGCGCTGGACACCCGAACCGGGGGATTGGTCCGACGGCATCCGGGCCACCCTGCCGTTCGCGAGGTGGGTCCCGTGGTTCGCGGGGGCGTTCGGGGTGTTCTCGGTCGTGCTGGTGGTCGTGGGGCAGGTGTGGCCCGGGGTGTTCGGACTCGTGTGCGCGGTGGTGATCGGGTCGTTGCCGACGGTGGCGGTGCGCCGGTCGTTCCGGCGGGACCCGATCGCGGGGCGCGAGGTGACGGCGGAGGTGTCGTCGGGGGCCGTGCGGATGATGGCGGCCGACGGGACGGCGTGCAGCGATGTGGTGCTGGGGGAGTTGACGGGCTGGGTGGAGACGGAACGCAGCTTCGTGCTGCGGACGGGCGGGGGATCGTTCCACCCGGTGCCGGGACGCGCGTTCGCGTCGGTCGAGGACATCGACCGCTTCCGGGAGATCCTGGAGGAGGAGCTGGGACCGGCGCAGCGGACGTAGGACGCCGCCGCGCCGGTGGTCCCTAGCGAGTGGCGAGGAGGGTGTGCCAGGCGCGGGTGGGGATGGCGAGGGTGGGGCCGGTGGAGTTCTTGGAGTCCCGGATCAGGACACCTTCAATCGACGGCTGGCCGGTCCAGGCGACCTCAACGCACGAGGTTCCCTCTTGTCCGCTGTAGCTGCTCTTGCGCCAGGCGACCTCGACGCAGGCCGATCCCTGTTCCCCGCTAAAGCTGCTCTTTCGCCACGACATCTCCGACAACGTGGTGACTCCCTCGGTCGTACTCATCGGCCAAGTTGGCCATGAACTCCCGAGATTGTCCCTTATCCAGCGCGACCTCTGCGAGCTTGGGCACCAGGTCGCGGTAGTTGCGCACGTAGTCGGGGTCTTCGAGGATGAGACCGCCGCCGTGGTAGTTGTCGAGGTACACCATGGGATTGTGGTTCTCGAACGTCATCACGTTGAACGCGCCGCCTAGCACGGATCGTTCCCCGGCGTCGCTCGGCACGATCTGCACCGTGATGTTGTCCGCCGCAGCGACGAGCACGAGGTGAAGTAGCTGCTCGTGCATGATCTTGTCTGTGCCGATCCGGAGCCGCAGCGCTTGCTCGTGGATGTAGAAGGCGAACCGACCGGCGTTGGGCGTGGTCAGGATGCGGCGCCTGTCCAGCCGCGTGTGGACGGCGCCGACAACCTCCTCCTCGGTGACACCCGCCCCCGCGCCGATGATCGAGCGGGCGTAGTCCGGTGTCTGCAACAGCCCATTGACCACCTGCTGCTCGTAGATGATCGAGGACCTCGCCAGGGACTCGTGGAAGATCAGGGATTGCAGGGGACCGTTGATCTTCGCGTCCGACAGGTAGTAGCCCTGCCTGCGTTCGGCCATCTTGCTGAGTTCCACGTACGGGCGCATCTCCTTGACCTTCAGCCCGCACTGCACCAAGTAGTGGATGACATCCGGGGTGCTCACCGGTCGGTTGCCGCTCTCCACTCGGGAGAGGTACGACACCAGCCAGTCCAGGCGGTATGACAGTTCGGTGGAGGAGAGGCCCGCTCGTTTGCGGGCTTCGCGGAGGAGTCCGCCCAGTTCTCGGTACGCGGCTGATGAGTAGCTCTTGCCCATGGCGTCACGCTAGGGCGAACCGGGGGCGAATCCCGAGAGCGGCGCGGCAAGTCCACCCCATCGGCGCAGGTCAGGGGGCGATTTGCAGCCGGTGCAACGTGCAACCGGTGGTTGCGAACATGATCAACGTAGCCTCCGGCCCCCCGGAATCAATTCTAGGGGGGAGGGGTGACAGAAACCGGCGGCGATGATCTTGGCTGTGGACAACTCGCGATCTCGCGGAAGTGTCGGGTTGGAGTGGGCTCCACGTCGACCTGGCGACCGATCCTGCGTAACGTCGGGTCGTGACCGTTGTGAACACGCGCGCTCGTACTGTCGGTGAACTGCGCGCGCAGGGGCATGCCCCCAAAGGTGTGAAGGCCGAGATCCGGGACAACCTCCTGGCCGCGCTGCGGGCCGGGCGGGACCCGTGGCCCGGGATCGTCGGGTTCGGCCAGACCGTCCTCCCCCAGCTCGAGCGGGCCTTGCTGGCTGGACATGACTTCGTGCTGCTGGGGGAGCGGGGGCAGGGCAAGACGCGCCTCCTGCGCACCCTGGCCGGGCTGCTCGACGAGTGGACGCCGGTGATCGAGGGCTCCGAGCTGGGCGAACACCCCTTCGAGCCGATCACCCCGCGGTCGATCCGGCTGGCCGCCGAGCTGGGGGACGAGCTGCCGGTCGGCTGGCGGCACCGGTCCGAGCGGTACACCGAGAAGCTCGCCACCCCCGACACCTCCGTCGGTGACCTCGTGGGCGACGTCGACCCCGTCCGGGTGGCCGAGGGCCGCGCGCTCGGCGACCCCGAGACCATCCACTTCGGACTCGTCCCCCGCGCGCACCGGGGCATCGTGGCGATCAACGAGCTGCCGGACCTCGCCGAGCGGATCCAGGTCGCACTGTTGAACGTCATGGAGGAGCGCGACATCCAGGTGCGCGGCTACACCCTCCGGTTGCCGCTCGACGTCCTCCTCGTCGCCACGGCGAACCCCGAGGACTACACCAACCGCGGTCGGATCATCACCCCGCTCAAGGACCGGTTCGGCGCCGAGGTCCGCACCCACTACCCGCGCAGCGTCGGCGCCGAGGTCGAGGTCGTCCGGCAGGAGTCGGAACTGGTCGCCGAGGTGAGCGACGCGCTGCTGGAGGTCCTGGCCCGGTTCGTCCGCAACCTGCGCGACTCCACCGCCATCGACCAGCGCTCGGGCGTCTCGGCCCGGTTCGCCGTCGCCGCCGCCGAGACCGTCGGGGCCGCCGCCCTGCGCCGCTCCGCGCTGATCGGCGAGGAGCCCGCCGTGGCCCGGCCGATCGACCTCGACGCCGTGCCCGCCGTGCTGCGCGGCAAGCTGGAGTTCGAGTCGGGCGAGGAAGGCCGCGAGACCGAACACCTCAACCACCTGCTGCGCCGTGCCGTCGCCGAGACCGCCCGCGACCGGTTCGCCGGTCTGGACCTCGGTCCGCTGGTCGACGCCGTGGTCGACGGCCACCTCGTGGCCACCGGCGAGCGCGTGCCCGGCTCGGAACTGCTCGCCGCCCTGCCGGAGCTGCCGGTCCTGCACGAGGTCGCGGCCCGCCTCGACGTCAAGGCCACCGACGCCCCGGGCCGCATCGCGGCGGCCGTCGAGCTGGCCCTGGAATACCTGTACCTCACCCGCAAGCTGGCCAAGGATTCCTCCGACGGGGAGGCGGTGTACGGACCGTGAGCTACCGGTACGGCCCCTGGCACGAGGGACCCGACCCGCTCGCACCCCCGGTCGACCTGCGGGGCGCTCTTGAGGCCATCGGCCGCGACGTCATGGAGGGCTCGTCGCCGCGCGCCGCCCTCCAGGAACTCCTCCGCCGCGGCGAGGGGACCACCCGGGGCCTGGACGAACTGACCCGCCGGGTGTGGGAGCGCCGCTCCCGCATCCAGCGCCGCCACCGCCTCGACGGCACCCTCACCGAGGTCCGCGAACTGCTCGACCGGGCCCTCGACGCCGAGCGCCGGGAACTGTTCCCCGACCCGTCCGACGACGCCCGCTTCCGCGAGGCCCAGCTCGACGCACTACCCCCGGGCACCGCCGCCGCCGTCCGCGACCTCGCCGACTACGACTGGCGTTCGTCCGAGGCACGCGAGGCGTACCAGCGGATCCGCGACAAGCTCGGCTCCGAACTCATGGAATCCCGCTTCCAGGGCATGAAGCAGGCCCTCAGCGAGATGGGCCCGCAGGAGACCGAGCGAATCCGCGAGATGATGGCGGACCTCAACGCCCTGCTCCTGTCCCACCTCCGCGGCGACGACACCGACGACCAATTCGCCGCCTTCATGCGCGACCACGGCGAGTTCTTCCCGGAGAACCCCCAAACCGTGGAGGAACTCGTCGACGCCCTGGCGGCCAGATCCGCCGCCGCCCAACGCGTGATGAACTCCATGAGCGCCGCCCAACGCGCCGAACTGGCCGAACTCATGGGCAACGCCTTCGGTGACCCCCGCTTCGCCGAACAGGTATCCACTTTGGACGCCAACCTCCGAGCCCTCCGCCCCGGCGAGGACTGGACCTCCTCGACCCGCTTCCGCGGCGACAACCCCCTGGGCTTCGGCGAAGGCGCCCAAGCCATGGCCGACCTCGCCGAACTGGACGCCTTGGCCGAACAGCTCGCCCAGTCCTACCCCGGCGCCCGCCTGGAAGACATCGACCTCGAAGCCCTGACCCGCCAACTGGGCGAGGAATCGTCGGTCGACGCCCGCCGCCTGGCCGAGCTGGAACGAGAACTCCGCTCCCAGGGCCTGCTGGAACGCTCTGCCGACGGCACCCTCACCCTTTCCCCCAAAGCCCTGCGCCGCCTGGGCGAAACCGTGCTTTCCGAAGTCATCGGCGCCATCCGCGCCCGCCGCGGCGAACGCGACACCGCCCGCGCGGGCGCCGCGGGCGAACTCACCGGCTCCACCCGCCCCTGGCAATTCGGCGACACCGAACCCTGGGACGTCCCCCGAACCGTCCGCAACGCCTTGCTGCGCACCATGTCCACCAACGACAACGTCCACTTCGACGTGTCCGATGTAGAGGTGGTCGAAACCGAGGAACGCGCCCGAGCCGCCGTGGCCCTCTGCGTGGACACCTCCTGGTCCATGATCCAAGACGGCCGCTGGGTCCCCATGAAGCGCACCGCCCTGGCCCTGCACCACCTCATCCGCACCCGCTTCCGCGCCGACGCCCTGCAACTCATCACCTTCGGCCGTCATGCGTCCACAGTGGACATCGGCGAACTGACGGCCATGGAAGGCGTGTGGGAACAGGGAACCAACCTGCACCACGCCCTCCTCCTGGCAGGCCGCCACCTGCGCCGCCACCCCGACGCCCAACCCGTGGTCCTGGTGGTCACCGACGGCGAACCCACAGCCCACCTGGAACCCGACGGCGAAGCCGTCTTCCACTACCCGACAACCCAATCCACCCTGCGGAAGACCCTCGCCGAGGTGGACTCCCTGGCCAAACTGGGCGCCTCGGTCACCGTCTTCCGCCTGGGCGACGACCCAAGCCTCGCCGCCTTCGTAGACCTCCTGGCCCGCCGCGGCGCGGGCCGGGTCGTGGCCCCCGACCTGGACGGCTTGGGCGCGGCGGTGGTCAGCGACTACCTGAGCAACCGCAGGTCCCGCTGATGCCATCTCGCGAGGAACGCAAGCGCCTCAAGGACGAATACCTCCGCGCCGAACACAAAGCCTCCCGCGAGCGCATGGTTCTCGACCTCGCCCAACTCGATTCCTTGGTCACCTCCGTCGAGGCTTCCGTCGCCGAACACGGCTGCGACCACACCCTCCACGCCACCATCGCGTGGGCAGAGGAACGGGCGGTGGATCTGGAAAGCCTGATGATCGGCCTCGAAGACCAGGGCGCTTACTGCGACTGCGAAGTCGTCATGAACATCGACCCGGAGGACATCTTCGGCCCGGTCCGCGAGCGCCCGACCGGGGCGTGAGTATGGGCTGTGGAACCGGTCGAACCGCGAACGGAACCGGAATCCAGTGACCCCATCGGGTCGGTCGTGCAACGCCGTGATCGGGTTCAGCGACATTGATGGACGTGAGCGACGACGCACCGACGCCCCCTGAACCCGCTGCACCGGCTCCGTCGGGCACATCCGCGACGGCAGAGCGGGCGTGGCCGCGAGACCCGTCGCCGACGTGGACCAGGTACCTGGCTTCCGGTGCGTCGTTGCTGTACGCGGTCTGCCTTGGTGTGTACATCAACAAGATCTCTGACATCGCCGACAGTTGGTGGGTGTTGCTCTTGGGCGCGATCACCCTGGCCGTGGCCTTGGCGGTGTCGGTGCGCAGGCGCGGACAGGTAGCGCCGGTAGTCCGGACCGTGTTCTACGCGGCGTCGGTGATGTCGGGCGCGGGCATGATCCTCTCGGTGTTGTCGTGGCCACCCGCGCTGCAACGGGGTGGAGCCATCGCGGCGGTCAGCGGCCTCTTGGTCGTCGGGCTGATCACGCGGGGCGTCGACCGGGCGACCCGACGGTTGACCTTCGTCGCGACGTCCTTCCTCGGGCTGTCATGCGCGGCGTCCGCGGTGTGGACCGACGACAGCGCGTCCCGGTGGTTCCTCCTGCGATTCGCGGCGGTACTGCTGTTCATCGCGTGGAAGAGCCGGTCGGGCGGGCGGAACTGGGCGACTCTCGCGGTGGTGCTGCTGGCGGTGGTTGCCTCGATCGGCCTGCCGATGCGGTCTGACGCCCCGGTGGGCGCGGCCGTGCTGGTCTTCGCCTGTGGGCTGGCGGGCCTGGTCGCGAGGGACGACCGGTTGCGCCCGTTGGTCACGATCTTCGGCTTCTGCGGGGCGATCTTGGCGTATGTGCTGATCCAGGGACAGCACGCGACCCTGAACGGTGCTTTGGTGGGTGTGGCGGTATCCGCAGTGGGATGGTCGGTCGCGACTCGGCGCGGTCGGGACGACCTGGCGCTCGCGGCACTGGTGGTCTTCGCGCTCTGCACGGTGGTGGTGGGGGTCACCATGGCGTGGTCGACGACGCTCGGTCTCGGCTGCGCCTACCTCGCCACGGCTGTCGCGGCGCTGCTCAACGGTGTGCTGGTGTGGCTTCCCCGGTTGCCCGTGGCGCGTGCCAGGTGGAAATACTTCCTCACTGGCCCGGACAATGGCGGTGATGTGCCGGTGGCCGTGGTTCGCGGTGGGCCGGAGGACCAATGCCACTAACTTAGCGCGTTTTCGCTGGCCAGTATCGGTCTAAGCGATTGGCGATCGACCTCTGGAACACTCGGATCAAGTCCACTTGCGACAGTGGGTTGCGTGTTCGCTCGATGCCCCAATGCGGGCCATGGAACTATGGTGTGCCGCAGGGCGTCGTCGCACGTGCCGCCTGCCTCTCGCACGGCACCCCTCAAGATGCCGTTGACCTGCAACGATGCTCCGTAAGTTAGTGGCATTGGGCCGGAGGACGACACGGGCCAGACGGACCCCCGCGCCGGGTAAGGAGGCCCAATCGTCCGATTAGGTGATGTGCAAAGCTATGCGCTTTGGTCGGTTCCGATCCTCCAATCCATCAAACGTCTATTGTTGAGTGGACGTTTGGAAGATGGTTTTGATTGTGTGCGAGCAAGAGGTGTGATAGCTGCTTTCTGTCGACGTATTGGCGGCGAGCTTGTCGTGTGGCGGACATGACAATCGGCGATGGTCGACCTGCGGGTATTCGCTCAGGTGGTGTCGGACCGTAGCGGCGGTTACCCGGCTCGTGCTCGTGGCCCTGTTGTCAGGTTGTTGGACTCTCGCCCTCGTGACGAGTGGAGCGGTCACGTCGAGGTGATCGAGGTGTGCCTCCGCCTCTCGACGACCAGGCTCTCCGCGGGCGTCGGCGGTTCCCATGAGGGCGGGTGGTTCGCGGGGTCAGCGGGGGCCGAGCAGTTCCCCGATGAGAGTGTTCGCGAGGGTTCGGGGGATGGGCGAGTTGGTCAGGGCGCAGTAGACGATGGGGCCGAGGAGGACGTCCAAAGTGGCGTCCGGGGGGAGTTTCGGGGTGATCTCGCCCGCGTCGGTGGCGGCGGTGATCATGGCGCGTTCCTGTTCGCGGCGCGGGCCGAGGTAGCGCTCGTGGAAGGTCTTCGCCGTCGCCGGGTTGTGCTGTGACTCGGCGATGAGGGTCAGGAGGACCTTGCCCGCCGGGTCTTCCGTGACGAAACGGGCGTAGGCGCGCAGGTATTCGCGGATGGTGTCCGCGGTCGGGGGGTCGGTGGGGATCGGGAGGCGCTTCTCCGTGTCCTCGATGAGGGTGTCCAGGAGGATGTCGACCTTCGACGGCCACCACCGGTAGATCGTCTGCTTGGCCACCCCCGCCCGCTTCGCGATCGCCTCGACGGTGAGCCCGCCGAAGCCGTGCTCGACGAGGAGGTCGTCGGCGGCGTGCAGGACGTCGAGCCGGGCGGTCTCGTCGCGGCGGTTGCCGGAGCGGGTCCTCGGGGGCATGCCGACAGCGTAGTGGGGTACTGTCTAGACGCAACGTCTCGTCTATTCAAGGGGTGGTCGTGTGGAACGGGTCGCGTTGGTCGTGGGGGCGTCCCGTGGGCTGGGGTTCGTGCTCGCGGGGGAGTTGGCGCGGCGGGGGTGGCGGGTGATCGCGACGACGCGCGGGAGCGATGAGGGGTTGGTGGGGGTTGAGGTCGAGTCGCTGGAGATGACGAGTGCGGGTGAGGTGGCCGGGTTACGGGCGCGGTTGGCGGGGCGGCGGTTGGACCTGGTGTTCGTGAACGCGGCGATTGACCGGGGGGACGTGCCGATCTCCGAGGTGTCCGAGGAGGTGTTCACGGAGGTGATGGTGACGAACGCGCTGAGTCCGCTGCGGGTGCTGGAGGCGTTCCGGGATCTGGTGGTGCCCGGCGGGACGGTGGCGGTGATGTCGTCGGACCAGGGCAGCGTGTCGCTGAACGTGGAGCCGGGGTACGAGCTGTACAAGGCGAGCAAGGCGGCGCTGAACCAGCTGATGCGCAGCTACGCCACGCGGCACGCGGGGGACGGGCAGACGAAGCTGCTGATCGACCCCGGTCACAACCGGACCGCGCTGGGCGGGCCGGGCGCGTCCCTGGAGCCCCGGGACAGCGTTCCGGCGATTGTTGATGTCCTGGAGGCGCGGAAAGGGGCGCTGGGGCTGCGATTCCTCAACCTCCACGGCGAGACCGTTCCCTGGTAGGAAATCCTCGCGTACGAGTGGTTCGCGTGCGGACGGGTTCGGTTCTCGATGGGTGACAGCTCGGTGCGGGTGGTTGACCCGCCCGCGCGAAGAGGGCAACGATCGAATTCGCGTGGAGCCTGCGTAAATGCGCCACAAGAAAGGATCTCTCCGTAACCGGCAGTGGCTCGCAAAAGCGAACACCTATCAGGCCGACCAGACGGACGGCCTGTTCACCACCGCCTACTGGACATGCGACTTCGACGCGGGCAAGTACGAGGTCGTCGGTTTCGAACCGCTCCAGTACATCGACTGCACCGACTGAGGAGTCGACCCGCTGGAGCGCGCCGTTCGGGCGCGCTCCAGCGCGGGGTCGCGAAAATGAGCTAGTGCTCGGCTGTGCGGGAGCCTGCCAGCTCGTCGCAGAACTTGGCGACGTCGTGGCCGATGACCTCCAGCACGCCTTTCCCGGTCGCGGCGCTCTCCTCGAAGAAGTCGAGGACCCCCGAGAGCGGCTGCCCGTCGCGCGGGTCGATCGGTCCGACCCGGAACAGGTACTTCTCGATCTCCTCGTAGACGATCCGGTAGTCCGGCGGCAGCGCCCGCACCCGCGCCACGTGCGCCCGCCACTGCCGCTTGCCCTCGATGATGCCCCGAATCCCCATGTCAGCCTCCCAGCCTGCCCAGTTTCCGCGCGACGCTGCCGTTCAACCGGTCGCGCGCCCGGTCGCGGTAGTCGCGCGCCCCCTCCCCGCCCGCCAACTCCGCGCAGAAGCCCTCGATGTCCTCGCCCAGCACGTCGTGGCTGGACTGGCCGTCCGCCGCCGTCTCCTCCAGCAGGATCAGGGCGCTGTCGAGGATCGGCACCAGGTTGCGGCCCGTGAAGTCCGATCGGGTGCCGAGGTACGCCTTGATCCGCGCCCACGCCGCCCGGTGGTCGGCGGGCAGCGCGGCGGCCCGCGCCTCGAACGCCTTCCACTCGCGGGTGAGGTCGCTGCCGGTGATGGTCTGCCAGAAGGTCATTTCCCGCTCTCCCTGAGGCTGTCGATCCGCGACGACAGGTACTCCCACTTCGCCCAGAACGCCGCCAGCTCCGCGCGGCCCGCCGCGTTGAGCGCGTAGAACTTGCGCGGCGGGCCCTTCTCCGACGGTCTTTTCGTCACCCGCACCAGGTCGCCGCGCTCCAGGCGCAGCAGGATGGTGTAGACCGTGCCCTCGATGACGTCGGCGAAGCCGAGTTCGTTCAACCGGCGCGTGATGGCGTACCCGTAGGTCTCCTCGCTGCCGATGATCTCCAGCACGCAGCCCTCGAGGGTGCCCTTCAACATCTCCGTCAGGTCGTCCACCGCACCCCACTAGTACGTGCCACCGAGTACTGCTACACGGTATCACCGAGTAGTGGGGTGGTGTCCAGGGTCAGGACAGCACCTCGGCGAGGGAGCCCAGTCGGTCCAGGACGCCGGTGGTCTCGGCGAGGGCGGCGAAGTCGGTGCGCTCGGCCGCGGGGAGGGTGCGGACGGCGGCGGCCAGGCGGGTCAGAGCTGTCGGGTCGAGGTGGGGGAGGAGCGGGTAGACGTCCTCCGCGAACTCCGCGTCGGCCGCGGCGAGGGTGTGGGCGACAGCGGGCAGGCGCTCGTCCGGGAGGAGTGCGAACAGGACCGGGAACCGGTCGACCGACTCCGAGTAGACCGCCGTCCGCAGGAGGGATTCCTCATTGAGGATGGTGATCGTGGCCCGGAGGGTGGGTGCCGGTAGGTCCGCCACGAAACGGCCCATGGTGATGTGGTCGCGGCGGCGGAGGAGTTCCTTGCCGACAGCCAGGACCCGCTCGACGGGGAGTAGGGCGAGGACGTCGGCGATGCGGCGCGGGTCCAGTTCGGCGGCCACGTCGGCGAGGAACGGCACCGGGAGTCGACCCGCCAGGTCCACGGCGCGCGAAGGCTCCAGCGCGCCTGCCACCCGGGCGGACAGGAGCGGCCCGAACGTGCGCTGGGCGATCGCGGCGGTGATGGCGGACGGGACGAGTCGGCTCGCGGCGGCGATGCGGTCGAAGACCTGGCGGTTCGCGCCGAAGAGGACGTCCGTGGCGCGTTCGCGGACCACGCGCACGTCCGCGGCCGGGAGGGCGGCCAGGTAGGCGAAGCGCTCCGGGGGGTCGCCGAGGAGGCGGGCCAGCTTGGCGATCTCCGCTCGGGTGCCCGTCACCGGCCGATCGCCCGACGCACCAGGGGGCGGAGCAGGGCGGGGATCTGGGCGACGGAGGCGTCCGTGGCCTCGGTCAGGTGCCTGCCCTGCCGCTTGCGGGCCGCGCGCAGCGCCGCCGCCAGGTCGCGGACGTCCCGCTCGGCCATGTCCTCCACGGCGCTGGGCAGCTCCGAGCGGAACTCCGCCCGCAGCGCCGCCACCGGATCCGCCTCTGCCACGCCGCCCATGGTGGACCGATCCCGGCGCCCGCGCCCGCCCGGGACGGCGTGATGCGCGATTTCCGGACTCGGCGCGGGCCGCGGGACAAGATCTCCATTACCCAATGTGATCACCCGGGTG
Source organism: Actinokineospora auranticolor (assembly GCF_041897805.1). GTDB lineage: Bacteria > Actinomycetota > Actinomycetes > Mycobacteriales > Pseudonocardiaceae > Actinokineospora > Actinokineospora auranticolor. The sequence goes on along the minus strand of NZ_CP154825.1, from coordinate 5,649,813 downwards.
CCGTGGGGGCCGTCAATCACCGACCCGATCCAAGATCCACTCGTGAGTTGCCATCATGTGCCACACATCGCCTCCGGCCTGCGATCTTCCGGATACGGGGCGCGCTCCCAATCCGCCCACTAGGGCCGTTGGTCCCTGTCGTTCCCGCGATCGCCAACATAACGTGCGTGCACCCGCGAACTACGGACCGTGAACGTGAGAAGTGCGGATGCACGTATTCATCAGTTACGCCCGCCGCGACCAGGCGTCGATCTCCACGCTGCGCTCCGACTTCGAGCGGTTCGGCAATCGGGTGTGGTACGACCGGGAGAGCCACGGTGGGCAGGACTGGTGGGGTGACGTGCTCAGCCACGTGCGTGGGTGCGCGGTCTTCGCGTTCGCCGTCTCACCCGACTCGGTGCGCTCCCGGGCCTGCCTCTCGGAACTGCACTACGCGCGCGCACTGCGCAGGCCGATCCTGCCCGTGCTCGTGCGGCCCGTCGGCCGGGGCGTGATCCCCGACGGCCTCGACCCGCCGGTCGACTACGTCCACCGCACCGAGCAGAGCGTGATCGTGCTGCGCAAGGCGCTCAGCGCCCTGCCCGCCGCCCGGCCGCTGCCGCTGCGCCTGCCCCAGGAGCCCGAGATCCCCACCTCCTACCTCAACGCCTACCTCGCCCGCATCGACGCCCCCGAGCTCGATGACCGGGCCCAGGTGGAACTGCTGACCCAGCTGCGCAAGCGGATGGCCAACCCGGACGAGCGCGCCGAGGTGTGGGACCTGCTGGTGCGGCTGCGCGGCCGGGCCGAGCTGAGCCGCCCGGTCGCCGACGCCGTCGAGCGGATCCTGGCGCCGGGGTGGCAGCCCGACCCGCGCGAGCGGTTCGAGGGCCGCTACTGGGACGGGCAGAGCTGGACGACGCTCGTGCGCCAGCAGGGCCGCGAGTTCAACGACCGCAACCAGCCCCCGCGCGCGCACGCGCACCTCACCACGAGCACCGGCCCGTTACCCCGCGTCGTCGAGGAGACCCCGGCCGCCAAGCGGGAACCGGCCAAACGGGAACGTGAATCCGCGAAACCGGTCGACCACCGGCGGCGGACGCCGATGTCCAAGCGGCGGAAGGTGATCCTCATCGGCTCGGCCGCGGCCGTCGTCGTCGCGGGTGGCGCGGCCGCCGCCGGGGCGTTCCTGCTGGAGTCCGGACCGGACGAAGCGGCTGGTACGCAGGTCGCGCGCAACTTCGTCGACGCGGTCAACACCCACGACGCCAACGCGATGCAGCAGTTCGTGTGCGCTAAGGACCGCGAAGACAACGCCCACCTGTATACGGCGTTCCTCGACGCGGCTAACGTTACGCTCGAGAGCGTGAGCGTAACCGGGTCCGATCCCCGTTTCACCGTTCTCGCCACACGCACCGTCGGGGCAACCTCGGTGCGGTTGAGGATCCCGCTCATCGAGGAGAACGGTGAGTGGCGAGTGTGCGATATCAGCCGTGCGCTGTCGGGACGCTGACTGATCGCCCTGAATCGCCGGAGATTTCAAGATGCAGGTGTTCGTCAGTCACGCACCGTCCGACCGGGACGCCGCCGCCGCGCTGCGCGCCGACCTGGCCCAGTTGGGCAGGCAGGTCGCGCTCGACCGCGGTGAGCCCAACGGCGCGCGCTGGTGGGAGACGGTGCTCCAGCGCGTGCAGCGCTGCGACGTGTTCGTGCTGGTCGCCTCCCCGGCGGCCATGCGCTCCCCGGGCTGCGTGGCCACGGCCAAGTACGCGGCGTCGCTGGACCGCCCGGTGCTGGTGATCTCCGCGGCGGACGTGGCGCTGCCCGCCGAGCTGGCGTCCGCGCCGGTGTTCACCCCCGGTGGACTGTCCATTACGGAGCGAATTCCCCAGTTGCGCGGCGTGCTGCTCAAGCTGCCCGCCGCCCCGCCGCTGCCGGAGCCGCTGCCGCCGCAGCCCGTGGTGCCCTACATCGAGCAGCTGCGCGAGCGCCTGGAAGAGCCGGAGCTGGCGCCGGAGGAGTCCCGGGAACTGCTGCGGCAGCTGCGATTACGGCTGCGCGACGAGGGCGAGCGGGCCGCGGCCTGGAGCCTGCTGGTCCGCATGCGGACCCGGCCCGACCTGCCCGCGCCGGTCGCGACGGAGATCGAGAAGGTGCTGGCCCCCGGCTGGCAGCCCGACCCCGAGCGGCGGGTGGAGAAGCGCTACTGGGACGGCATGGCCTGGACGACGCTGGTCCGGCACGAGGGCCGCGAGTTCAGCGAGCGCCGCGTGCCGCCGCCCGAGGCGACCTGGTCCGGAGAGTCCGCCCCGGCCAAGCCCGGCCGTTCGCGGGCCGCACAGACCGCCACCCCGCGACCGGCGGCCGCGCCGAAACCCCAGCGCGACCCGGGTTCCGCGCCCGACCGCGGCCGGATGCTGCTCATCGGCGGCGTCTCGGTCGTCGTGGTCGGCGCCGCGGTGGCCGCGTTCACCCTCGTCGGCGGGAAGTCGACTTCGGACCCGACGTCCGCCGCCCGCGCCTTCGTCGACGCGGTCAACGTCAGCGACGTCGACGCGCTCGGCGACGTCACCTGCGAACGCGACCGGGCCCGCGCGTCCACGCTGTTCCTCGGCGTGCAGCTGACCCTGGAGCGGGTCGACGACGCCGCCGACCCGCCGACCTTCACCGTGCTGGCGTCGGACCCGGGTGGCCTCGGCGGCGACCGCCGCACCTACTCGCTGGTCAAGGAATCCGGTTCCTGGCTGGTCTGCCGGGGCTGACCCGGAGGACCCGGGGCCGGTCGGCCCCGGGTCAACTTCTCATCCACAGTGGACAGGTAGGCGCGGCCGTACGGGCCGTCCTCCAAGGTGTCCACCAGGTGCGCGGGCAGGTCGTCGGTGATTTCCGGTGACCGGGACGCGGCGGCGAGCGCGATGGTGGCCACGGTGTCCACGTCGCCGGTGTACGCCACGCACGCCCTCAGCAGCGCGCTCATCGTGCGGTGCGCGGCCAGGGCGGTGATCGCCGCGCGTGCGCTGTCCATGCCCGCGGAGCCGACTGTGCCGCGCCACGGGGTTTCCCACGGTCCCTCGACGTGCGAGGCGATCCAGGCGGGCAGGTCCGCCAACGGGCCCGGCGCGCGGTCGCAGTAGAAGACGGCGAGCGCGGCGGCCTGGGACGAGGCGACGCCGCCGGGGGAGTCGTGGGTGACCCGCGCCTGGATGTCCGCGTACCGCAGGACGTCCGGGACCGTCGGCAGCAGGCCGACCGGGCTGACCCGCATCGCCGCGCCGCTCTTGTCGCTGTGCGGGCGCAGCCTCCGCAGCAGCTCGGCGCCACTGTCCACATCGGACAGCAGGCCGTGGAAGCCGGACGCGTAGCCCTCGCGCGGGTCGCGGTCGAAGACCTCGAAGAACCGGTCGGCCAGGGCCTCGGGCGTCCACGGGCCGCCGTCGACGAGCAGTTCCGCGACGGCGAGGGTCATCTGGGTGTCGTCGGTGTAGCGACCCGGGGTGATCCCGGCGTGCTTGCCGTGCTGGACATAGCGTTCGAGGGTGTTGTGCTCGGTGACGAACGCGGCCGGGGCGTACTCGAACCCGGCGCCGTACGCGTCGCCGATGGCGAGGTGCACGAGCATCTAAGCGGCTTCCTCCTTCACGACACGGGCCCGCACGGCGCGCAGCACGTGGTGGTCGACGGTCGCGCACTCGGCGGCGAGCCACTCGCCGACGTCGCGGACGAACGCGGTCGGCACCATCGCGGACACGCCGAGACCAGGTGCGTCGTCGGTGGTGACCTCGCCGTCGCGGCTCGGGTAGACGATGACCACGCCCCACACCTCGACGCCGGGCAGGTGGTCGGCGAACGCCTTGACGGCGGCGAACAGGTCCGTGCCGCCGCCGCGGAACGGGTGGTCGTTGCGCCACAGCGAGCCGTCGTCGTCGATCTCGTAGTGGCCGGGCAGCCAGAGCCGGGACTCGATCAGCACGAGTCTATGTCCACAGAGGACGGCGTGCTCGATGTCGGCGAACACCGAGCCGGGGCGCGAGAGGCCGTGGAAGACGCGGGCGCCGGGGAGCCTGCTCAGGTAGGTCGTCAGCAGGTCGGAGGTGAGGCGCTCGCCCACCGGCTCGGCGTCGGCGACACCGAACTCGGTGCGCTCGCCGAACTCCTCGCGCACGGCCTTCTGCGTACGGGCGGCGGCCAGGTAGCGGCGGACGAGCCGGACGGTGGCAGCGATGGCGGCCGCGACGAGTGCCAGCCAGAGGACAAGGAGTGCCGGTGGCAGCCAGCCGGGGAGGACCAGGGGGAGCACCAGCACGAGGTTGGTGAGCGCGAGGTACGCGGCGGGGGCGTGACCGGGGGCGCCCGCGGTGCCGATGCGGGTCTGGTACTTCGTCAGGTGCCACCAGGGCAGTGACGCCGGGGGGACGTCGCAGGCCGGTGGGACGAAGGTGGGGTCGTCGCGGAACATCCGCCTGCGCGGGCGGGGCGGGCGCGCGGGCGCGGTCGGGGGAGGGGCCGCCGTGGTGACGCCCCGGTCGTACTCGGCGCGCTTGCGGCCGTCCGACAGGGTTTCGTAGGCGGATTTGAGGAGCCGGAACGTGCCCGCCGTGCCGCCCGCGTCGGGGTGCATCACCTTGGCCAGGGCCCGGAAGGCCGATTTGATCTCCCCGTGCGACGCCTCGCGCCGCACCCCGAGCAGGTCGTAGTAGTCGACCTCGTCCACTTCTCCGCCCGCACCTTCCGCCGTCGCGACGCCGGATCACGGTAGCGGATCAATGATCAACTTCTACCGGGACCCGGGCGTCGGGCACGGGGCTAGCTGGTTACGTCCTTGGTGCGGAAGCGCCGGGCCGCCAAGAGGCCGAAGATCGCGGCGTAGGTGACCGCCGAGAAGGCGCCCCGGGTCATGTTCGACCAGTCGATGTCGGTGGAGATCAGGTCGGACCAGGCGAACGCGAAGTGCGTCGGCAGGTAGTCGCGGAGGGTGCCGAGGGCGGTGATCTGGTCCAGGATCTGGGACAGGATCGCCACCAGGACCGTGCCGCCGACCGCGCCGAGCGGGGCGTCGGTGGCGACCGAGAGGAACATCGCCAGCCCGGCCACCCACAGCAGGTTCACCGAGATGTAGACGACCGAGAACACCATCGCCAGCAGCGAGTCCGAGAACGTGATCGCGTCGCCGGTGGGGCTGACCGCCTCGCCGGAGCCGTAGAAGAGCAGGCCGACCAGCAGGGCCACCACGGGCAGCAGCACGAGCGCGAAGAGTGACAACAGGCCCGAGGCCGTCGCCTTCTGGCGCAGCAGCCTGCCGCGCGGGACGGGCATGGCGAGCAGGTACTTCAGGCTCGACCAGGAGGCCTCCGACGCCACGGTGTCGCCGAAGAACAGGGCGACGATCATGGGGAGCAGGAAGCTGCCCGCCGCGAACAGCACGAACACCACGAAGTTCGGGGCGCTGGCGGTGGCCAGGTCGACGAAACCGCCGGAGCGGCGGTTGTTCGCGCTGGTGCCGAACTCGAAGGCCGCCCAGAGGATGAAGGGCAGCAGCACGAGGAAGCCCAGCAGCAGTTGGGTCCGGCGGCGGCGGAGTTGGCGGATCAGCTCGACCCGCAAAGGCAACGTCCGCGCCGACCGGAACCCGGACACCGACCCGTCGGCGTCGAACCCGGAGTGGTCCCGGTTGGCCGCGACCTCCATGTCGTCGATGGCCGCCGGGTCGGTGTGCACGGTGGTGACGTTCTCGCCACTGGTCACCGACGGCACCCCGTACCCGGCCTTGTGCCCGCTCTCGCTCACGATTCCTCACCAACCAGTTGCAGGAACGCGTCTTCCAGGCGCCGTCGGGGGCCCGCCTGTTCGACGGCCACCCCCGCGCGCACGAGCACTGTCACCGCAGCCGAACGGGGGAGGCCGTCCAGGTCCGCGTGGACCAGGTCGCCGTCCACCGTCACGTCGCTGACACCCGTGACCCCGCGCAGGGCCTCGGCGGCGGCGGTGGCGTTGTCCACGCGGAAAGTGGCTTCTCCGCCGCCCGCCACGATGTCGTCCACCTTGCCCGCCGCGACGAGCTTGCCGCGGTGCATGACGACCACGTGGTCACACGTCTGCTCCACCTCCGCCAGCAGGTGGCTCGACACCACGACCGTGCGGCCGGTCGCCGCGTAGCGGCGGAGGACCTCGCGCATCTGGTGGATCTGGGGCGGGTCGAGGCCGTTGGTCGGCTCGTCGAGGACCATCAGGTCCGGGAAGCCGAGCATCGCCTGGGCGATGGCCAGCCGCTGGCGCATGCCCTGGCTGTAGGTGCGCACTTTCCGCTCCACGGCCGCGCCCAGACCCGCGATCTCCAGCGCCTCCTCGAAGTGCGCCTTCTCCACCGGACGCCCGGTCGCCGCCCAGTACAGCTCCAGGTTCGCCCGGCCCGACAGGTGCGGCAGGAAACCCGCGCCCTCGACGAACGAGCCGATCCGGGACAGCACCGGTGCGCCCGAGTGGATCCGGTGGCCGAACACGCGGATCGTGCCCGCACTGGGCTGGATCAGGCCCATCAGCATGCGCAACGTTGTCGTCTTGCCCGCGCCGTTGGGGCCGAGCAGGCCCAGCACCTGGCCGCGCTCCACCCGGAACGACAGGTCGCTGACCGCCTTGAGGCCGCCCGGGTACGCCTTCGACAGGTCCTCGATCACCAGCGGCACGTCCGCCAGGTCCGGGTCCGCGTCGTCCGCGCGCCGCCGCCGCACGACGCCCCACACGACCGCGAGGGCCACCACGCCGAGCACCACCGCGATCCCGATCAGCGGCCCGGCGGGCGGCGCCGAGCTCGACCGCGTCCCCGGTACCACCGGTACCCGCAACGCGGGATCGGCCAGCGAGATCTTGTACGCCGCCGCGTCCGGCGACGACGCGTACGCCTGGTCGGTCGTCGACACCACCAGCTCGACCCGGTGGTCCGCCTCGATCGGCCGCACGACCGCGGGCAGCGCCACCGTCACCTCGACCGCGCTCCCGTCGGCGGGCAGCGGCGGCGTGCGCAGCGCCGACACCGCCGAACCCGGCAGCGTCCGCGTCCCGTCCGGGCCGACGTCGTAGAGCTTCGCGAACAACGCCGCGCCCTCCGGCGCCCCGCCGCCCGCGCTCGCCACCCGCAGCCGCGCGGTCGTGGCGCCCGCGATCAGCAGCTGCGACGTCATCGGCTGGCTGGCGAACCGCGCCGCCTGCCCCGGCAGGTCCACCGAGATCCGGCCCGACAGCCGCGACGAACCCGCGATCACCGACCCCAACCCCGGCATGCTGCTGATCGACGCCGGATTCCCGCCCGGCGGGTTCACCGCGGTCTGCTCCCGGCCCGTCAACTCGATCCCGCGCCGCTCGGCGCCCGGAGCGCCCGCCAGACCGGGGTACGCCCCCGCGCTGACCGTCCGCACCGACGGCGCCCCCTGCGCCCGCAGAGCACCCTGCACGGCGTACTCGAAACCGGTCCCCGGGTTCGCGCCCCGACCGCGCAGGTGGAAGTCGAACCAGTCCGCGATCTCACCGCGCAGCTCCGGCCCCGGCTTGCCGCCGTCGTGCCCGCCGGTGTACCAGACGACCTTGACCGGCGCCCCGGCCGCGCTCACCTGCCGCGCGGTCGCGTCCGCCTGGTCAAGACCGAAAAGGGTGTCCTGCTCGCCCTGCACCAGCATCGTCGGCTGGGTGATCCGCGCCGTCACCGAGACCGGCGACACCCGGTGCAGCAGGTCGACGGTGGCCTTGTCGGCCACGCCGGTGCGCGCGACCTGGTCGTACGCCCGGCACACCGCCTCGGTGAACCGGCCGCACGGGTCCACCGGGCCCGCCTGCGACCGGCCGCCACCCGGCGCCTCGTCGGCCGGGGCGGGGACCCCGGTACCGCCCGCGCCGCCGCTGCCGTCGTCCTTGGTGCCCGGCTCGGTCGCGTCCGAGGTCGGGTTGGCCAGCCCGGCCGCGCCCGTGCCCGCGGCGAAGAAGATGCCCGCCCAGGAGCGCTTGAAGACGCCGTCGGCGCCGTACGGGTTGCCCGCCGGGGTACCCGCGGGCGCGCCCGCCGAGTTGGGCAGCAGGGCCTGGCCGAGGTCGTTGTACGTGATCACCGGGGCGAGGGCGTCCACGCGCCGGTCCATGCCCGCCAGCAGCAGGGACAGGGCACCGCCGTACGAACCGCCGGTCACGCCGACCCTCGGGTCGTCGGGCCCGTCCTTGACCACCTCGGGCTGCTGGGCCAGCCAGTCGACCAGCCTGCTCGCGTCCGTGACCTCGTAGTCCGGGTCGTTCAGCCCGATCTGCCCCTCGCTGCGCCCGAACCCGCGCGCCGACCAGGCCAGCGCCACGAACCCGCGCTGGGCGAGCTCGCGCGCGTCCTGCTCGACGCTGTCCTTCGTGCCGCCGAAACCGTGCGCGACCAGCACCGCGGGCGCGGGCGTCGTCTCCGGCAGGTACAGCGTGGTGTCGAGGCGGACCGGTTCGTCGCGGTCGGGTCCGCTCTGCAGCGTGAGCAGCTGCGCGCGCGTGGTGACCGGGGGCGGGTCGCCACCGGCGTTGGCCCAGACCAGACCGGCGGTGGCGAGCGCGACGACGACCAGGGTGGTGATCACCTGGCGGGGCCGCGGGCGCGGGAGCGAAGGCACGCCGCCGACCGTATTGGACATTCCCTGAGAGTGCTCCCAGGAGCGGTGGACCGGTCCGGCGCGGACCCGGCCGCGTCCGGTTCCCGCGCGATGATCACTGATGGGTGATCGAGGTTCCGCTGGTCGGTGCTGATAAGGCAGAGTTTGGCGCGGCGCGCGGACGGGCATGTCGACACCTGAGGAACCTTGGCTGTGACCAAACCCAAAGGCTGTTGAGGGGACCCGGACTGGTGTGCCGTCAGGCGACAGGGAAGAATCGGACATCGAAAGTGTCGGAGGGGAGTATTCCTTCGCACCGGTGTCGTCAGCACGGACCACTCGCGGGTCCCGGGGCCGGTGGCCGGAAGTTTTCCGGCGGAAGAGACCTCCGGTTGTCGGCATGCGCACGTGCCCGTACACCGGAGGTTTGATCCATGGTTGTCCCCACCTGGGCTTGGCTGGCCACGATCGGCGGCTTGATCGCGCTGCTGGCGATCGATCTGTTCATCGTGGACCGCAAGCCGCACGAGGTGACCGTCGGTGAGGCGGGTCGCTGGGTCGCGTTCTACATCGGATGCGCGATCGCGTTCGGCGGCGCGATCTGGGCGTTCTCCGGCGGCACGTACGCGGGCGAGTTCTTCGCCGGCTACATCACCGAGTACTCGCTGTCGGTCGACAACCTGTTCATCTTCTTGATCATCATGGCCGCGTTCAAGGTGCCGCGGATCCACCAGCACAAGGTGCTGCTGATCGGCATCGTGCTCGCGCTGGTGATGCGCGGCATGTTCATCGCCGTCGGCGCCGTGGCCATCGCCAAGTTCAGCTGGGTCTTCTACCTGTTCGGCGCGTTCCTGATCTACACGGCGTGGAACCTGTCGAAGCAGGGCATCGGCGGCGACGACGAGGAGTACGAGGAGAACGCCCTCACCCGGATCGCCCGCAAGGTCTTCCCGGTCACCGACACCTACCACGGCGGCGACTCGTTCGTGAAGGTCGACGGCAAGCGGTTCGTCACCCCGATGTTCATCGTGATGATCGCCATCGGCACCGCCGACCTGCTGTTCGCTGTGGACTCCATCCCGGCGATCTTCGGGCTCACCAAGGAACCCTTCCTGGTCTTCAGCGCCAACGCGTTCGCGCTGATGGGCCTGCGCCAGCTGTACTTCCTGCTCGGCGGCCTGCTGCGCAAGCTGATCTACCTGTCGGTGGGCCTCGCGGTCATCCTCGCCTTCATCGGCGTGAAACTGGTGCTGGAGGCGCTGCACACCAATTCGCTGCCCTTCATCAACGGCGGCGCGGAAGTGGGTGTGTGGGTGCCCAACATCGCGGTGTCGCTGTCGGTCATCATCGGTGTCCTGGCGGTCACCACAGTTGCCAGTCTGCGCAAGTCCAAGCGGGACGAGGCGGCCGCCGCCGCGGCGGGCACCCCCGCCGCCACCGACGAATCCACGGTCGCGGAATCCCGGGGCGCGCAATCCTCCGCGTCGGATTCGGCGTCGCCGGTCGAACCCCGGCACTGACCTCACCACGGTCGGGTGAAAGCGGCGCGCACGCACGGTGCGCGCCGCTTTTCTGTGGACGAGTGGGAATAATCAAGGGGTCCTGAGGTTTGCTAACCGTCGGGTACGGTTCATCGCGTGCGCCCTGAGGACATCGAACTGCTGGCGGCGCCCGGCGCGCCCGCCCTGCGCGGCGACCTGCTGCTGGTCGGTCTCGCGAACCCGGACCTGGCGGCCAACGCCTACCGCGGCGGCCTGCACCGGGTCGGCCTCGGCGGCGGTGACGTGCGCGAGTTCACCCGAGGCTTCCGCGACTGGGCGCCCGCGCCGTCCCCAGACGGCACCCTGGTCGCCTTCCTGCGCTGCGCCGACGCGTCGTCCGCGCCGGTCCTGCACGTGATGCCGGTCGACGGCGGAGAGGCCCGCCCGGTCGCGGCGCTTCCTTTGGGCGCGGGCGCGCCGGTGTGGGCGCCGGACTCCCGGCGGATCGCTTTTGTGGCACGGGTTCCCGAGGCCGGGCGCTACGGCGTGGCCGATGCCGACGGACGGACTCCCGAGCCCGCCGCCGAAGCGCCGCGCCGGATCACCCGTCTGGAGTACCGATTCGACGATGTGGGTTTCCTGGGTGACCGTCCACCCCAACTGTTCGTCGTGGACACCGGGGGTGGCGAGCCCCGGCAGTTGACCGAGGGGCTCGGCGAGCCCTCCGCGCCCGCGTGGACATTGTCGGGTGCGCATGTATTGATTAGTGCGAAGCGGGACTGGGGCGCGGACGATTCGGTCAACACCGATCTCTACGCGGTTCCTGCCGACGGCGGCGCGCCCGTGCTGGTCGCGCGCAGCGAGGGCACGGTCGAGCACCCGGTGGCGCTGGCGGACGGCACGGTCGCCTTCCTGGGCGAGGCGTTCCCGGGGACCGCGTCGGTCGCGCGCAACGTCGGCCTGTGGACGGTGCCGTTCGACGGCTCGGCGGCGCCCGCGCGGCTGACCGACCCGGAGACCGTGGACTGCGACGTCGCGGCGGGGCGGCCCGTGGAGACGGCGTCGGGGATCCTGGTCGCGGTGCGCAACCGCGGCGCGGTCGAACTGCGCCGTGTGGCGCGTGGTGCGGATGGGGCCACGCTGTCGGAGTTGACCCTGGTGGCGGGCGAGCAGAGCCTGGTCAAGGGCTTCGCCGCCGACGGCGACCGGGTCGTGTGCACGGTGTCCACGTGGGACACCGCGGGCGAGGTCGTCCTGGTCGAGGACGAGACGACCCGGCGGCTCACGGACTTCTCGGCGCCGCTGCGCGCGCGGGTGGCGGTACGACCGCTGATCGAGGTCAAGGCGTCGGCCCCCGACGGGTACGCGACCCACGGGTGGCTGGTGTTGCCGGAGGGCGACGGCCCGCACCCGGTGCTGCTGTCGGTGCACGGCGGCCCGTTCATGTACTACGGCTGGGGCCTGTTCGACGAGGCCCAGGTCTACGCGGCCGCCGGGTACGCGGTCGTGCTGCCCAACCCACGCGGCTCGGCGGGCTACGGCGAGTCCCACGGCCGCGCGATCATCGGCGCCATGGGCACCGTCGACGTGGACGACGTCCTGTCGGTGTTGGACGCGGTCCTGGAGCGCTCCGACGTCGACCCCACCCGGGTGGGGATCATGGGAGGTTCGTACGGCGGGTGGATGACGGGGTGGCTGGCGGCGCACCACGGCCACCGCTTCAAGGCGGCCTGGAGCGAACGCGCGGTCAACGCGTGGGACTCGTTCGCGGGGACGTCGGACATCGGGTGGTGGTTCACGGAGGCGTACTGCGGGGACTCGCCCGCGGAGTGGGCCGCGCGGAGCCCGCTGACGTACGCGGACCAGATCGAGATCCCGTTCGCCGTCGTCCACTCGGAACATGACTGGCGCTGCCCGGTCGAACAGGCGCAGCGCATGTACGTGGCCCTCCGCAGGCGCGGGGTGCCGACCGAAATGCTCCTTTTCCCCGGAGAAGGTCACGAGCTGACCAGATCCGGAAAACCCCGCCACCGCGGACAACGCTTCGAAGCGGTTCTGCACTGGTGGGAGAGGCACCTGTGAACAGGTGCGGCCCGGGGGCGGCGTAGGACCTCGGGCCGTTCGCAGCCGGTGGGCGAGGGCGTTCGCCCACCGGCTGCGAACCGAATCCGGTCGAGCCGCTGCCCCTCGGGCGGGTTGTCCACAGGCATGATCATCTCTGCCCGGAACTGTCGGTCCTTCCCTTTAGAATGGATACCGGGGGCCGGAGGCGTGCGTTGATCATCTTGTGGCCCGCGGGGTGCCGGTTGGCGGCGTGGTTGGGTTGATCGGTCCGGCTGTTCGCGGAAAAGATGCGCGGCCTCGATTGAGTGAACTTGCTTTGCGCGGGGCCCCTACGGACCTGCGGTGGGGAAGAGCGGTGGGGAGGGGCAAGCCCACCCCACCCGCAGGGGAAGCTTGGCAGGTTCGTCCCCCCACGCAAAGCAAGTCCACCCAATCAAGGCGTATGACGGGGGCGCGTCGCGTCAGGTGGTGGGCTGGGATTCTGCGGCGGTTACGGGGTGGGTCCGGTACAGCCGCGTTGGGTTGGGTGGGGCTGGGGGATTCAGGCGGCGATTTCGAGGTGGGTGCGGTGTTGCCGCGGTGCGTTGGGGTGGATTTTGGGTGGTGTATGGAATCCGTGCGAAGTGTGGTGTTAGAGCAGGGTGTAGTTGAGTTCTTCGCAGACTCGGGCCAACGGGAGGTCCAGACCAGGGTAGTCCAGCGGTAGCAACACATCCGGCGTCCGTGGTAAAGAGCCGCTGGCGGGCGGGTCCCACAGGCAGACCGCGGGCTCCCCACTGTCCATTGAGGACCGGTACCACACCCCGTCCAGGTCCGGGTAGGCCTCGCGGATGGCGCGGGCCCAGGCCTGGGTGGTGGTCTTGGTGCCGCTGTTCATCTCCTGCGACGCGCCCGCCCTGGTGGGCCACAGGCCGCAGAGGTCGAGCAACCTCAAGGTCCGGCGGGGGCGGAAGACGACCAGGTGGGGCTTTCGCGTGGTTCGGTCCACCACCGAGGTCTGCTGGAAGACCTCCGCGACGCACGTCCGCACGCTCAGTCCGAAGTAGAGCACCCCGTGACCCGGTGCCGTCGCCGGGCCCGCGTCGGGGCCCAGGGGTTGCGGGTCGAAGCGGGCGTGGGGGAGTGGGCCCGTGTAGCGGAACGAGTTCCAGCGCTGGCGGTGCGCGCCCGCCGCCGCGAAGATGCGGACCAGGTGGGTCCCGCTGTGCAGCGCGACGACGTCCTCGTCCACGCGCAGGAGCGGTTTCAGGTCTTCGGGGGCGGGCGGCTGGGGGAGCCGGGACATCTGCTGGTCAGGTCCCGCTCAGGCCGGGGTGCCCAGGGCCGACGCCAGGGCGGCGACGCGGGTGGGGGAGCCGCCCGCGAGCAGCCACTGCCGGGGGGTGGCGGGCTCCTCGTCGATGCGCAGGTCCGGCTGCGGCGTCGTCATGAACGCGGCGACCACGAGCGGGGGCTGGTCGTCCGGCACGGCGGCCAGCACCGCCTCCAGACCCGGCAGCACCCCCGACGGCGCGAACTGCCACGCGGGCAGCCGCCAGCCGCCGCGGTCCTTCCAGCCCGCCAGGCGACCGGCGGCCAAGCGGTGGCGGATGCGGCTGGTGTCCACGCCCACGGCCTCCGCGGCGGCGGCCACGGTCAGCGCCGAGTCGCGCAGCACCGCCTGGGCGGCCACCGCGCGGGCGCGGGAGTCCACCTCGTCGGGACGCCGCGGCGTCAGGTCCAGGCCGACGTCGGTCAGGGCCTCGCGCTGGTCCGCGGAGAAGTAGTCCGCCGGATCGGGGTTGGCGGGTGACAACCTGCGCGCCGCTTCCTCGACCAGTTCCAGGAACTCGGTCGGGTCGACCCGCAGGCCCGCCTTGGCGAGCACGTGCTCAAGCGCGACTGTCATGCGCCTAGCGTAGCCCGGATGTGCGGGTTCGTGCGCCTTTGTGGGAAAACTCACCTAGATCGACACGCACCGCACACTGTCAAACACCGACAGTTGCCTACTCTAGTGCAACGTATCCCCCGTCCCGGTACGTCCATCCGGGTATGAGCGGTGGAAGACACGGATTCCCGAGAGTCGGTGCCCGACTGGGGGTCACCGTGATGGCTGTCCTGCTAGTCGGGTCGGGGGTGGCGGCAGGCGCCTATTTGGCGGTCGGTGGTGATCCGACAACCTCCGACACCAGTTCGACAAAAACCTTCTTTGGGGGTGGAACCACACAAGACCGCTCCAGGGCGGTCCGCCTCGTCGCCTACGACGACTGCGCCACCGCCGAGGCCGACCTCAAGCGCGCGGCGAAGGACCAGGTCAAACCCTGGGGCTTCGACACCATCGACGGCGTCCCGCTGGCCACCGGCGCCGCCGAGGACAGCGGCGCGGGCGCGCCCCGGCAACAGGTACCCCAGGAGGGCGGCGCCGTCGCGAAGAGCGCCCCCGCCCCCGACCACTCCACCACCAACAACCACGAGAAGTCCGCGGACGAGCCGGACATCGTCAAGACCGACGGCAGGCGCGTCGTCACCATCACCGACACGTCCCTGCGCGTGGTCGACGTCGAGACCCACCGGGTCACCTCGACCGTCCAACTCCCCGGCTACCCGACCGCCATGCTCCTGCACGGCGACCGCGCCCTCGTCGTCGTCCCGCGCTCCTACCGGCAGGACGTCCCCCAACAAGTCCCCACGCAGGTCCCCCCGACGGGCAAGCGCAAGCCCGCCCCGCCCACCACCCCGGAAGCCGTCCCGCCGTCGGACTCCTACCCGAACCCGAACCCCGGCACCAGCTTCCTGGCCGTCGACCTCGCGGGCTCCGGCGAGATCGCGGGCAGGCTCGACGTCGACGGCACCTACCTCGACGGCCGCCAGGTCGGCGCCGTCGCCCGGCTCGTCGTCCGCTCCACCCCGCGCATCAACTTCGGCAACACCGGCGGCACCGCGGACGAGGCCATCGCGCACAACCGCGACATCATCGACAAGGCGCCCCTCGACGCCTGGCTGCCCCACTACGAGCTGTACTCCGACAAGAAAGAGGACTCCGGCAGGCTCGTCGAGTGCGCCGCGGTCCGCAGGCCCTCGGGCTACACCGGCACGGCCATGCTCACCGTGCTCACCTTCACCATGCTCACCCCGCTCGACCAGGGCGACCCCGTCGCGGTGGCGGCCGACGGCGACACCGTCTACGGCACCGACCGCTCCCTCTACATCGCCGACGACCGCGTCGCCCGGTCCGAGAGCACCCCCCAGGACCTGCCCACCGGCGTGGACACCGAGATCCACGCCTTCGACATCACCGCACCCGGCAAACCCGTCTACACCGCCTCGGGCGCGGTCGACGGCACGCTGATCAACCAGTACGCCCTCTCCGAGTACAACGGGAACCTGCGCGTCGCCACCACGACCGGCGACGTCCGGCCGCGCGGCGGCCGCAAGCCGGACTCGGAGAGCGCGGTGAGCGTGCTGAGCAGGCAGGGCGACACCCTCGCCACGGTCGGCCGCGTCGCCGGGCTCGGCAAGGGCGAGCGCATCCACTCCGTGCGCTACGCGGGCACCACCGCCTACGTGGTGACCTTCCGCCAGACCGACCCGCTCTACACCCTCGACCTGGCCGACCCGGCGAACCCGAAGGTCACCGGCGCGCTCAAGATCACCGGCTACTCCGCCTACCTGCACCCGCTCGCCCCCGACCGGCTCCTGGGCATCGGCCAGGAGGCCGACGAGCGCGGCCGGGTCACGGGCCTGCAGGTCTCGCTGTTCGACACCTCCGGCGCCGAGGCCCGCCGGATCGGCCAGGTGCGCCTGCCCGGCGCCACCTCCGACGCCGAGTTCGACCCGCACGCCTTCCTCTACTGGGCCGAGCGGGAACTGCTCGTCATCCCGGTCAACAACCGCGACGGCGCGAGCACCGTGCTCGGCCTCAAGGTCACCCGCGACGCCATCACCCAGGTCGGGAGCCTCAAGCACCCGGTCGGCCACTACGGCCCGACGCAGGTGCGGCGGTCACTGGTCGCGGGCGACGCGCTGTGGACGATCTCGCCCGCGGGCACGCTCGTCTCCCGGCTCGACGACCTCGGTCAGCTGGACTGGGTGCCCTTCGACTGATCCGGGACCCGGTCCGGGTACCGGGCCGCGGGCACGGCGGGCTCGGTGGCCGTGCCCGCGCCGCGCAGGAACGACCACACCGGCGGGGCCGACCCGGCCCCGCCGGGCAGCGGCGGCGGCGTGCCGTGCAGCGCGGTGCGCACGGCGTCGTCGTCGCTGATGAACTCCGGCCGCAGCGGTTCGGTGTCGTAGTAGCGGTGGAACACGCCGGTGAGCGAGCCGGACATCGGCGGCACGATCCAGCTCCAGTCCGCCGGGCAGCGCCTGCCCGCCCGCTCCTCCCGCTCGACGTGCTTGAGGAAGCGCTCGGACTCGGTGTGGTGGTCGCTGATCGCGACCCCGGCGGCGGCGTAGGAGTGCAGCACCGCCACGTTCAGCTCCACCAGCGCCCGGTCCCGCCACAGCGACGCCGCGCGCGAGGTGTCCAGGCCGAGGCCGCGGGCCACGACCGGCAGCAGGTCGTAGCGGTCGTGGTCGGCGAGGTTGCGGGCGCCGATCTCGGTGCCCAGGTACCAGCCGTTGAACGGGGCCGCCGGGTAGTCCACGCCGCCGATCCGCAGCCGCATCGAGCTGATCGCGGGCACCGCGTGCCAGCGCAGGTCCAGCTCGGCGAACCACGGGTGGTCGGGGTGGCGCAGCGGCACCTCCAGCACCGCGTCCGGCGGCAGGTCGAACAACCGGGGCGGCTCGCCGGGCGCGGACACCACCAGCGGCAGCACGTCGAACGGCGACCGGCGCGCGGGCGGGCGCCAGCCCAGCTCCCGCAGCGCCGCGGTGAACCCGGTGTAGCGCGGGTCGCCGAGCACGCGGCCGTCCGGGCCGTCGGCGTAGCCCGCGTACCGGATCAGCTGCTCGTTCCAGATCCGCGGCCCCGGCCGCCCCGGCGCGTCCGGGGCGAACACGGTGATCATCGGCCGGATCCGGCCGTCGTTGCCCGCCAGCCGCAGGTGCCGCGCGCACTGGTCGGCCACCGCGGCGGCGGTGTGCACGGCGCGCAGGTCGCGCACCCGCAGCGACTGCCAGTACAGCCGCCCGATGCAGCGCGCGCTGTTGCGCCAGGCGACCCGGGCGCCGAAGGCCAGCTCGGCGCTGGTGTGCTGGTAGGTGCCGGTCAGCTCGATCTCGGCCCGCGCCCACGCCACGCGCGGCGCCGCGGGGCCCGCGTCGGGGTGCTCGGCGTGGAAGAGCTCGAGGAACTCGGCTGCCTCGTCGGGGTCGGCCACCCCGGGGGAGGGGGTCGTGGGCCGGTCGAGCGCGCGGGGCAGCGTCCAGATCTGTCCGGTCACCCGCGAGAACCTAACAGGCACGCGCTGTAACACCACCCTTCCTCACTCGTTCGGGCCATCCCGCGATCGGGAACGGTGTGACGGTTCGCCGCGGGCACCGGTGGGGACCGGGCGGGCGGTGCGGATCGCGTCGGCGGACGGTCCCCGACTCCCCGCCCGCCGTGGCGCCGCAGGGTGGAACCGACCGGCGGTACCGCGTCGAACGCGCGGCGAACCGCAGTGCGAACCGACTCGATCCGCGGCGCGACCGGCAACGACAACGATCCGCGCGGGAGGGAACCCGCGGCCACCGCCAAACGCCGGGAACCCGGGCGCCGTGATGGCGAACACGGACTCGACTGGCAAATGCGCGCGTTCGCCGATACCGCATTTCCTACGCGGTGTCATTCCATGTGGCGACACCCGATAAGGTGATTGATGTGACGGTTAGTGGAAGTGACCGTGAACTACTCATCGGTGTGCCAAGGCCTCGGCCGGACCGGGTGCGCGCGGCCCGGTGCCGTACCTACAGGTCGAACACCGGTCCGGTCGCCGCGGCCAGCGCGCAGCGGTTGGGGTGGGTCTGCTGGTAGCGCACGAACCGCGGGCCCCAGAGGCCGTGCACGGTCGCCCGCGCCGGCGCGTACTCCAAAGTGCACAGCTGCCCCGGGTTGCCCGGCAGCTGGGCCACATCCCCGTTCACCTGCGACAGCGCCGCGCACGCCGCCGTCGGGTGCGCGTGCGTGCCGCGGTCGGGAGCGCACTCCAGGTACGCCACGTCGCTGCGCCCGTCGGCGGTGGTGACGGTCAGCAGCAGCGCCCCGCGCACCGGTGCGGTGCTTGCCTGGGCGGCGGTCGCGGGTACCAGCGCGGCGGCCACCGCGCAGGCGGCGGCGGTGGCGAGTCTCTTTGCCGACATCTCGGATCACTCCTTCTCGGCGGCGTGCTTTACCCGCCGAATGGGTGTAGGGGAAAACGTCGCCCGGCCCGCGCTCGACGGCCGGGGGATTCCGAGGGTAGGTCTTCTGAGAATTGTCTGGCGGTCCGGGGCCTCTGGCGCGTGCCCGGCTCCCGATGCTATTCATGTCGCCGCACTCGTCGACAAGATCGACAAGGCGTTACTTCCTTAAGTTGGCATCGGGTGAAAGGTCCTTCTGTGGGCGGAATTACACGGGCGACGAAGGCGTCGCGGGACCGTTTGTCCGACCGGGTGGCGATCGGGATGCTGATCAGGGCCTTCCCCCCGGAGGAGGTCGACGCCGCGATCGACGCGGCGGGGGCGCGCGAGCAGCGGTCGCGGGCGCTGCCCGCGCGCACAATGGTCTACTTCACCCTCGCCTTATGGCTCTTCGGCGGCGCGGGCTACGACGCCGTGCTGGCCCGGTTGACCGCGGGCATGCGGTGGGCGGGCGTGGCGACCGGGACCCGGTCGGCGCCCAGCACCGGTTCGATCACCAAGGCCCGCAAGCGGTTGGGGCCGGAGGTGATGCGCAGGCTGTTCCAGCGCCGCGCCGCCGCCGACCGCGTGGACACCGCGCGCTGGCGCGGCATGCGGGTGTGCACCCTCGACGGCGGCGCGGTCGACATCCCCGACACCGCGGCGAACCTGGCCGCGTTCGCCCACCCCACGGTGCGGGTCTCGGTGCTGGCCGGGCACGACACCGGCTCGCTGCTCGACGTCGCCGTCGGCTCGCACCGCGACGAGCTCGCGCCGCTGGTGCTCGACACGCTCGGTCCGGGCACGCTCGTGGTCTCGCACCGGGTGGTCGGTGGGCACCGGCTCTGGCGGGCCGCCGCCGACCGCGGCGCGGACCTGCTGTGGCGGGCCCGGGTCCCGGTGGCGCTGCCGCGGCTGCACACCCTGCCCGACGGCACCTACCTGTCCCGGCTGCTGCCCGACGGCGACCCCGTCGGCGGCTCGCTGGCGGTGCGCGTGGTCCAGGTGCCCGACGCGGTATTGGTCACCACGCTGCTGGACCCGGACCAGGCGCCCGCGACCGAGCTGGCCGCGTTGCACCGCACCCGCTGGCGGTTCGAGGCGCTGTTCGAGTCGCTGGAGGCGGGCCCGGTCGCGCTGCGCTCCCAGGACCCCCACGGGGTGGCGCAGGAGCTGTGGGCGATGCTCTGCGTGTACCAAGCGGTGCACCCGTGGCGCCGTAAGGAAGCACCCGTACGCGGCGGGATCGGTGCCGTGGCGGGGATCTCGCCCCGTCGGGGCTCCCCTTAGGGCAGTGAAACCGACACCTCCGGCGGCCGAGTGTGCACAGGGAGAACAAGATCGTCGCACGGTGTGGCAATAGCTTCGCGGTGAAGGCAGTGAGTTAACGCGATCGTGCTTCATATTCCCCCGTCCGAAGGGGACGAACCATTCCGGTGTGACGAAGAGTGGACCGATGGTGCGTTCCTCCCCGTCAGGGGGTAGGACGTTAGGGTGACCAACAGCCAGGCCGACGCGCCGACCGAGCCGGACCCGCGGCGGTGGCGGGCGCTGGCGGTGACCCAGGCGGCGGGCTTCATGAGCCTGCTCGACGTCAGCATCGTCAACGTGGCCCTGCCCTCGATCCGCGCCGACCTCGGTGCCGCGCCCGGCGCCGCGCAGTGGGTGGTCTCCGGCTACGCCCTCACCTTCGGCCTCTCCCTCGTCGCGGGCGGCAGGCTCGGCGACGCGCTCGGCCGCAGGCGCATGTTTCTCATAGCTCTCACAGGTTTCGTGCTCACCAGCGTGCTCGCGGGCGCCGCGCCGAACCTGACCTGGCTGGTCGTGGCGCGGTTGTCGCAGGGCCTGGCAGGCGGCCTGCTCACCCCGCAGAACTCGGGCCTCATCCAGGACCTGTTCTCCGGCGCGGAACGCGGCCGCGCCTTCGGCGTGTTCGGCGCGACCGTGGGCGTGTCCACCGCCGTCGGCCCGGTCCTCGGCGGGTTGATCCTCGCGGTGTTCGGCGACCCCGAGGGCTGGCGGTGGATCTTCTACGTCAACCTCCCCATCGGACTCGTCGCGCTCGCCCTCGCCGCGCGGCTGCTGCCCGCCCGCGCGTCCGGCGGCAGGCCGGACATCGACGTGGTGGGCGCCCTGCTGCTCGGCGCGACCGTGCTCGCCGTGCTGTTCCCCTTGGTGCAGGCGGAGGACGGCGGCCTGAGCCGGTTGTGGTGGCTGTTCGCGGTCGCCGTCGCGCTGGGGTGGCTGTTCCTGCGGTGGGAGCGGCGGACCGCGCGGCGCGGGCGGGCGCCGCTGCTGGACACCTCGTTGTTCACCGAGACCCCCGGCTACCTCGCGGGCGCGGGCGTCGGACTGGCGTACTTCTCGGGGTTCACCGGTGTGTGGCTGGTCTTCGCGCTGTTCTTCCAGACCGGGCTGGGCTACACGCCGTGGCAGTCCGGGCTGGCGGTCACCCCGTTCGCGATCGGCGGCGCGGTGTCCGCGGCGGTGGCGGGCAGGCTGGTGGCCCGGTACGGCCGGTTGATCACCGTGGTCGGCCTGGCGCTGGTCGCGGGCGGACTGGCGGTGGTGGCGGGGATCGCGCTGCTGGGCCCCGGGCGGGCCACCGGCTGGTGGATCGCGCTGCCGATGCTGGTCGCGGGGGTCGGCGGCGGCGCGGTGATCTCGCCCAACACCACCATGACGCTGGCCCGGGTGCCCAACCGGATGGCGGGGGTGGCCGGGGGCGTGCTGCAGACCGGGCAGCGCATCGGGACCGCGGTCGGCACGGCGACCCTCGCGGCGATCTACCAGGCCGTGCTCGGCGGCTCGGGGGACGACTACCCGCTCGCGCTGGCGGTCGCGCTGGCGGCGGCGGTGGCGCTGGTCCTCGTCGCCCTGCTGCTGGCGATGCGGGACCGGCGCGCCAACCGGGCGCTCGACGCGGCCGAGGTGGGCGCGGGGTGAACGGGGCATGACCGGTGGGAAAGTCACCGTTGAAACCGGTTGACGGCGAGAAAGTGACAAATAGGCTACCGGGTGTCACTCTCCAACCCCACTCGGAGGTCACTCGTGCGCGTGTTCACTCGGGCTCTTGGTGTCTTAGCCGCCGCCGCGGTCGGTGTCGTCCTGGCCGCGTCCCCCGCGTTCGCCACCGCCCCGACCGCCACCGGCGCGGCGTCCGAGCACGACCCGGTCTTCACCCCCGACGCCGACACCCAGGTGGCGCTGCTGGTCACCAAGCTGACCCACGCCCAGGCCACCGCGCAGCTGACCGCGTCGGGCATCACCTGGTCCTCCAGCGGCAACTGCTCGGACCGCAACAACGCCACCTGCACGTCCTTCGAACAGGTGAACCAGTCGACCATCCAGGGCGCGCAGACCCTCAAGAGCGCCAGCGGCTGCGGCCTCAACATCACCGGCGGCACCGAGGTCGGCCACGCCGCGGGCACCTACAGCCACTACAACGGCTACAAGCTCGACTTCGCCCTCAGCACCTGCCTCACCAACTACATCCACAACACCTTCACCTCCATCGGCGGTGACAAGTGGGAGTCGGCCAGCGGCAACATCTACTACTACGAGTCGAACCACTGGGACGTCACCTACTACACCTGCGGCGGCTGCTGACCCCCTCGCGGGGGCTGCCGGACCCCGGTCCCGGTGCGGCAGGATCACGCCGTGACCGACGGACAGGCGCCCACCCTCGTGCTGCTGCACGGGCTCGCGGGCAGCGGTGAGGTGTGGACCGGGCTCGACGCGGCGCGGCACTGGGCGGGTCCCGTGCGCGCGCCCGACCTGCCCGGCCACGGCACCGCCGCCCCGCTCGACCGCTACACCTTCGGCGGCTTGGCCGCGCGGGTCGCCGAGGGCTTGGACCCCGCCGAGCCCGTGGTGGTGCTCGGCCACTCGCTGGGCGGGGTGGTCGCGCTGGCGCTGGCGTCGGGCTGGTTCGGCGTCCGCGTCGCCGCGGTGGGGGCGCTGGGGGTGAAGGTCAGCTGGACGCCGGAGGAACTGGCCAAGGGCGCCGCGCTCGGGGCCAAACCGGCCAAGGTGTTCGGCACCCGCGAGGAGGCCGCGGCGTGGGCGGGCAGGCTCGCGGGGTTGCCCGCCGGTCCGGTCAACGGCCGTGACGGCGGTTGGCGCGCGGCGGTCGACCCCCGCGCGTTCGCTGTGGGGCGACCGGATCTGCCGGGGCTGCTCGCCGCGGCCCGCTGCCCGGTGCTGCTCGCGGCGGGGGAGACGGACCCGATGTCCCCCGCCGAGCACCTGCGCGCGCTGGTCGCGGATCCCGTGGTGCTGCCCGGGTTCGGCCACAACGCGCACGTCGAGTCGCCGGAGGCCGTGCGGCCGTTGCTGGCGCGGTTGGCCGCGCTGGTGTGAGTGCCGATCTGGTGTGGGTGCCGGTGGAGCCCCGCCCGACGCCGGGTTGTCAGGCGACGGGCGGGGAGCTTCAGACTGTGCCGGTCCGAGCCGACTTACCGCACTCCTCTTACCGCGTGGGCTTAAAGCGCCCTACCGCGTGTCAGTGGACCGCGAGGAGGTCCACCACGAAGATCAGGGTCTCGCCGGGCTTGATGACCGCGCCCGCGCCGCGGTCGCCGTAGCCCAGGTGCGGCGGGATGACCAGCTTGCGCCGACCGCCCACGCGCATCCCCGCCACACCGCGGTCCCAGCCCGCGATGACCCGGCCGCCGCCGAGCGGGAAGTCGAACGCCTCGCCGCGGTTGTAGGAGGCGTCGAACTCCTCGCCGCTGGAGTGGGCCACGCCCACGTAGTGCACCGAGACGACCTTGCCCGGCACGGCCTCGTCGCCCTCGCCGACCTTGAGGTCGGTGACCACCAGGTCGGTGGGCGGCGGGCCGTCGTGCGGCTCTACCTCGGGCTTCTGCTCTGCCATGCGTGCTCCTCGGGTGTCGAGAGCCCCGATCCGCGCCGGATCGGAGTGATCGGTCCGGGCCATCCTCTCCCGGCCGCCGATCTCCCGCCCGAGTGCCCCGTTCCGTCAACCGCGCGCCGCCACCGGGGTGGGCAGGGCGCTGCGCACCACCTCCTCGGCCACCTGGCCGATCTTGAGGTTGTGGTTGCGGGCCAGCCTGCGCAGCTCCTGGAACGACTCGGTGAGCCGGATCCCCTTGCGCTCGGCCAGCACACCCTTGGCCTGCTCGATCACCACCCGGCTGTCCAGCGCGGACTGGAGCTGGTCGGCCAGCACCTGCCGCTGCCGCACGGCCCGCTCGGTGCCGATGCCGACGGCGGCCATGTGCGCGAGGGCGCGGACCGCGGCGATCTCCTCCTCGTCGAAGGGCTCGTCGGCGACCCGGTACAGCACCACCGCGCCCGTCGCGACACCGCGCAGCCGCATCGGCACCGCGTGCGCGTACCGGAACCCGGCCTCCTCGGCGGCGACGCCGAACCCGGCCCAGGCGTCCACCGCGCCCGCCACATCCACCGACGTCGCGCAGCACAGCACCGCCGGGCCCTGGGCGCACTGCAGGTCGAACAGGTCGGCGAACACGCGCTCACCCGGACGCGCGTCCAGCGCCCGGAGGGAGCCGTCACCCTCGGCGAGGACGACGCCCACCGCGTCGGCGCCCGCGAACCGCGCGCAGTGCGCGGCCAGGGAGCGCAGGTAGCCCGACAACCGAAAATCAGGCGCCAGCGTGTCGGAAAGGTCGATCAACACGTCCGCCAACCGCGCCCTGCTCACCATGATCCGCGCCTCGTTCCCAAAAAGGTTTCAGTTATGCCCCGAATGGCGGTCACCCGACCTATGCGGGGTGTTCTCTCCCAGTGATACCGTTCGGTCTTGGCCGCGCCGTCCCAGCCGAATCAACATTTCCTCAACGAGGCCGGAGTGGAATCCGAGAGCGAGTCACTTCCCACCGCCCGACCGGTGGTCATCCTGGTCGAGGACGAGGCCGACCTGGCCGCGATGTCCCGCGACTACCTCGCCCGCGAGGGCTTCCGGGTGCTGCCCGCCGCCGACGTGCGGACCGGGCTGCGGCTGGTCGACAGCGAGGAGCCCGACCTCGTCGTGCTCGACCTCGGCCTGCCCGACGGCAACGGCCTCGACCTGCTGCGCGGGTTGCGCGGCCGGGACAACCCGCTGCCGGTGATCGTGGTGACCGGCCGCGGCGAGGAGGCCGACCGGGTCGTCGGGCTGGAACTCGGCGCCGACGACTACCTGGTCAAGCCGTACTCGCTGCGCGAGCTGGCGGCCCGGATCCGCGCCGTGCTGCGCCGGTCCAAGCCGCCCGCGCCACCGCCGACCGCCATCCGGGTGGGCGGTCTGGAGATCGACACCGGCGCGCGCGAGGTGCGGCGCGCGGGCGAGCCGATCGCGCTGACGCCGCGCGAGTACGGGCTGATCGAGTTCCTGGCCTCGGCGCCGGGCCAGACCTTCTCCCGCGAGCAGCTGCTCGACCACGTGTGGGGCTCGTCGTCGCGCTGGCAGGCGGCGACCACGGTCGACGAGCACGTCTACCGGATCCGGCGCAAGCTGGTCGCCGCGGGCGTGACCGTCCCGAAGATCACCACCGTGCGCGGGTTCGGGTACCGGCTGGACTCCTGATGGACTTCGCCCTGCTGTTCGCCGCCACCCCGTCGCCCTATCTCGTGCTCGGCCCGGACCTGGTGATCGTGGA
This sequence comes from Actinokineospora auranticolor, assembly GCF_041897805.1. Taxonomy (GTDB): domain Bacteria; phylum Actinomycetota; class Actinomycetes; order Mycobacteriales; family Pseudonocardiaceae; genus Actinokineospora; species Actinokineospora auranticolor. The sequence goes on along the minus strand of NZ_CP154825.1, from coordinate 5,624,772 downwards.
GGTGAATCCGGCTTATCTGGCGGCGACCGCGACAAAACGCGAAGAACTCCTCGGAAAACACCTCTTCACCGCCTTCCCCGACAACCCGGAACTCGTCGGCGCCGACGGTGTCCGGAATCTGCGGAGGTCGCTGGAAACGGTGCTCGCCACCGGCCTGCCGGACACGATGCCGCTGCAGCGCTACGACATCCCGGTCGGGCCGGGCGGGGAGTTCGTGGAGCGGCACTGGAGCCCGGTCAACACCCCGCTGATCGGCGCCGACGGCGCGATCGCGTACATCCTGCACCGCGTCGAGGACGTCACCGAGCTGGTCGTGGGCCGCACCGGCGACGAGCACCTGCGGGCCAGCCTGGAGCGCATGCGGGTCGACCTGTTCGTCCGGTCGCGCGAGCTCAAGGCCGCCAACGACCGGCTCGCCGAGGCCGGGGCCGCGCTGCGCGCCGAGCACCTGGCGAAGGACCGGTTCTTCGCCGCCGTGTCGCACGAGCTGCGCAACTGCCTGGGCGCGCTGCGCGCCGCCGCCGAGGTGCTGAGCCTGGACGTGGGGGAGCACCCCGCCCTGGCCGTGCTGGAGCGGCAGGTGGACGGGCTCAACCGGATGACCGGCGACCTGCTCGACGCGGGCCGCGTGCTGACCGGCGCGCTGCGCGTCGACCGGCTGCCGGTGCGGATGCGCGACCTCGTGCGCGCGGGTGTCGCCGCGGTCGAACTCGGCGGTCGAGCGGTGGCCGTGACCCTGCCCGACAGCCCGGTGCGGGTGCTGGGCGACCAGGTCCGGCTCGACCAGGTGCTGCGCAACCTGCTGGCGAACGCCGTCCGGCACAGCCCGGTCGACACCGCCATCGCCGTGTCCCTGGCCACCCGGCCGGGGGAGGCAGTGCTGGAGGTCAGCGACACCGGCGCCGGTTTCGACCCGGCGACCGCGGAGTCGCTGTTCGAGGCGTTCACCCGCGCCCCGGGTGCCCGCGGCTCCGGTCTTGGCCTGGGGCTGCTCGTCGTGCGCGGCGTGGTCGCCCTGCACGGGGGAGCGGTCACCGCGCACAGCGACGGCCCCGGCACCGGTGCCCGCTTCCGCGTCACCCTCCCCCTGGAACCGTCCACACCCGACGTCCCGGCGGGCCGTGCCGAACCGGTCCACAACAACCGGTAACGCGCGGGCCGTCCTGGCGATACCAAGAGCGCGGCCCTGTCACCCCCCGACGGCAGGGCCGCTTCCCTTGTCCGGGACCGGGTTCACGCGGCTGTCCACCTTGGTTGGATGGTCCCTGCCGCGCGCCCCGGTGTGGTGTTCGCTCACACCTGGGCGAGTCGGGTCTCGGCCTCGGCCGCGTCGGCGGCGAACCAGAACTGCCTGCCCCGGTTCGCCTCCGCCACGAACGCGCGCAGCGCCTCGCTGCGCTCGAGGTGCGCGGCGATGTCGCCGACCACGACCAGCACCAGCCGGTAGTTGACGAACTTGCCGATGAACGCGCCCGCGAAACCGGTCGACAGGCGGAAGAACCGCTCGTCGAGCCGCTCGACCGGCAGCACCACGGCGGTCGCCCCGGCGCCCCACGCCTCGCCGATGAGGTCGTTCGCGTCGTCGGCGGTGGTCAGCAGCGGGCCGTCGGCCGCGCAGCGCAGCACCGTCACGGTCCTCGTCCCTCCTGGTCGGTGAGGACGTGCACCAGCCGCAGCAGCTCCGCCGTCGCGGCCAGGCCGCCGAGCAGCATCACCGTGAGGCTGGCGTTGTCCTCGTCGTAGGAGATCTGGATCCGCACCCCCTCGCCGCGCGCGGTCGAGGCGGTGAGCAGGGTCGAGATCCGGTCCATGTCGGACCGGCCGATCCCGTCGACCCGCACGGTGGTGGCGGCCTCGGCGCGCCGGGCGGCCACCGGCGGCGGCGCGCCGGTCATGGCCTCCAGGTCGGCGCGGGTGATCCGGTACTGCTTCCCGATCCGGACGGCGTTGAGCCTGCCCTCGCGGATGTACGTGCGCACGGTGCGCACGTGCAGTCCCAGTTCGTCTGCCACCTGCTCCACGGACAGCATCTCCATAGTTATCTAATCTACCGTATCAGTCCCTATGAGTTGGAGACAGGGAGTTATGAGGTAAGGGCGGTCACTACCTTCGCGATCCGGCGCTGCCGGGTGGCCTCGGTCTTGGCGTCCGCCACGGACAGCGCGTGCGCGCGCTGGTGGCTGTAGGACAGCGCGTCGAACGCGGCCCGCGCGCCGCCCTCGGCCAGCGCGGCGGCCAGGTCGTCGGGCACCTCCACCACGCGAGGCTCGGTGTCGACCTCGATGTCGACGTCCACCTCGTCGCCCGCCGCGACCCCGGCCGCGGTCCGGTGCTCCGCGCTCAGCGGCACGAAGAAGTCGCCCCCGTACGGCGCGACCGTCGTCCGGTAGGTGTGCCCGCCCACGGTGACCTTGACCGGCACCCGCTTCTTCGGCCCCAGCGCCTCGACGACGTCGGCGGGGACCCGCAACCCGGTGGCGGTCTTGCCGCCCAGCTCCACAGTGGTCCGAAACCTCATGGCACGCAGTATCGCCTAGTGGACCCGGGCCAGCCGGGTCTCGATGTCGGCTCGGCGGCCCGGGTCGTTCGTGGTGGCGGCCAGCCAGGCGCGGGCGTGCGCGCGGGCCGCGGCCCGGTGCGCGCCCGGCAGGTCGAGCAGCGGGATCAGCACGAACCACGCCTTCGGGTACACCTCGTTGTGGTCCAGCCACCGCAGCGCCTGGTCGACCGCGCGGACCGCCAGCGGGCCCAGGTCGGGGCGGGCCAGCAGCCTGCCGATGACGAACCGGGCGCGGGTGGCGTGGCCGGAGTCGGCGATCCACGTGCACGCGTACGCCATCGCGTGCGCGGCCCACGGCCCGAGGTCGGGGCGGGTCAGCAGCTTGCTCAGCACCGCCGACGCGCCCGCGTGCCCCGGGTTGGCCCGCACCCAGGCCAGCGACCGCACGGTCACCGGCTCGGCCCACACCCCCAGGTCGGGGCGGTCGACGAGCAGGTTCAGCACCTGCGCGGTGCTGGACGTGCCGTCGTGGTCGTCGAGCCAGGTCACCGCCGCCGCGTGCGCCCGCGCGGGCAGGTCGGGGCGGTCCAGCAGGCACTTGAGCACGACCAGGTGCGGCTCGCGCAGGAAGTCCTCCTCCTCGCCCAGCCAGTCCACCGCCAGCGCCACCGCGGCCGGGGCGCGCGCGCCCAGGTCGGGGTGGGTGAGCAGGGACCGCAGGATCAACGCGCGCCCGGGCAGCCGGTGCTCGGCCAGCCACGCCAGCGCGACCTCGATCGCGGCCGTGCCCGTGGTGCGCGGCAGGATCGCGTCGATCAGCGCCGCCGCGTCCGGGTGCAGGCCGTTGGCCGACAGCCACGCCAGCGCGTGCGCGACCACGGTCGACTCGTCCGACCCCAGGTCCTCGTGCAGCAGCAGGTGCCGCAGCGGCACCTCGGTCGCGGGCACGTCCGCGTGACCGCCGACCCACGCGACCGCCCCCGCGAGGTCGCCGCACCCCGACCGGTCGGGGAAGCCGAGCGCGACCCGCATGTCCGGGGCCGCCGGGTGGTCGCGGTGCCCGACGAGCCACCGCAGCGCGTGCGCGGTGACGGTGTCGCGGTGCCCGCCCAGGTCCGGGCGGCGCAGCAGGGCCACCGCGATCGACCCGGACCGCGGGTGCTTGCGGTTCGCCGTCAGCCACGCCACCCCGTGCGCCAGCACGCCACCCGCGTCGGGGCGGCGCAGCAGGCAGGCGATCAGCGGCCCGGCGGTGTGCGACTCGTGGTGCGCGCCCAGCCACTCGCGCGCCGCGGCGGCCACCGCCTGCCCGCGCCCGCCCAGGTCGTCGCGGCCGACGAGCCTGCCGAGCACCGCGCCCGCGACCCGCTCGGCACCGTGCCTGCCCAGCCACACCACCGCCAGGTCGAGCGTGTCGCCGGTGTGCGCGCCCAGGTCGCGGCCGTCGAGCAGGGCTTGGAGCAGGAAACCGCCCGCGAACCGGTCGAGGTTGTCCAGCAGCCACAGCAAACCGTGCCGCACCACCGCCTCGGCCTGCGCGCCGTCGAGCCTGCGCGCGGTGAGCAGCTGCTCCAGGACGTACTGGGCGTTGGGCAGCGCACCGTGCGCGCCCAGCCACTCCAGCCCGGTCGGCACCGCGGAGTCGGTGCGCCGCAACAGGACCGACAGCACCATGGCGCCCTCGGGGCCGCGGTGGCGCGCCAGCCAGTCCAGCCCGCAGCCGATGATCTCCTTGGTGGCCAGGCCCAGGTCGTCGCGGGTGAGCAGCGCGTTGAGCACGTACCGGGAGTCGTCCCGGTCGCCGTGCTCGCCCAGCCACCGGCGCGCGTGCTCGACCGCGACCGCCGCGTCCAGGTCGTCCTGGCGCCTGCCCAGGACCCCGGTCAGCACGTACTGCGCGTCGACGCGGCGCCAGTGCCTGCGCACCCAGTCCAGCGCGGTGCCGACCACGGCGTCGGAGTGCGCGCCCAGGTCGGCCTTGGCCAGCAGCGCGCTGAGCACGAACCCGGCACCCGCCCGGGCGCCGTGCTCGCGCAGCCACAGCACCGCGCCGTCGGACAGGTGCGCCGCGCGGTCGGCGGAGGCGACCGCCAAGCCCTTGAAGTACAGGTGCCGGGCCTGCGCCGTGCGGCCGTGCTCGGCCAGCCACGGGCCGATCAGCGACGGCCACCCGGCCAGCGCGGCCGTCGCCCACGGCGCGCCGCCGAGCAGGGTGCCGAGCGTGTAGCCGCCGGACTCGGTGTCGGCGAGCAGGGTCTGCCCGATCGCCGCGGCGTTGTCCGCGAGCCACTCGCCGCAGAACCCGGCGAGGTCGTCGGCCCGGCCCTTGGCGCCCAGCTCGCGCACCAGCCGCGCGAGGTTCGTGGCGTAGCGGCCCATGGTGCGGGCGTCGTCGACCGCGGGCGCCAGGATGGCCGTGGCCACGCCGCGCCGCACCCGGTCGCCGGGCCCGCTGAGCATGGTCTGCTCCAGCAGCTGGTCGACCACGATGTCGTGCACCACGGCCAGGGTCGGCCCGTCCTCCTCGATCCACCGCATCCGCAGCAGCGTGTCGACGTACTGCCGCGCGTCGTCCCCGGCGGTCTCGGTGTCGCCGAGCACGCCCTCCGCGACCCGCTCCAGCGCCTCGCGCGGCTGCGGGCACGCGGCGACCATCGCCGCGGCCACCTGCAACCCGACGTCCGGCTCGACGCGGTCGAAGGCGCGCTTCGGGCGCGGCAGGACCAGCCCGTCCTCCCAGAGCCTGCTGAGCAACCAGCCCGCGAGGTCGCGGCGCGGGTCGTCCTCCGGGCGCGCGCCGCTGCGTGCCCGGGCTTCGATCTCCCGCGCGACCAGCATCGCGATCACCGGCCTGCGCCCGCACACCCGCTCGACCCACTCGCGGGTGTAGAGCCTGCAGGCGGTCGGGGCCTCCAGGTCGAGGATGGCGGCGCGGATCGCGTCCAAGTGCTCGTGGTCCGCGCGCAGCTCGACGGTCTCGAACTCCAGGTGCACCGGGTCGGCGTCGTCGAGCAGCATCCAGCCGGGCCGCGCGGTGGCCAGCACCGCCACGCGCACGCCCTGGGCGCGGGCGGCCGGGATCAGCCAGCCGCGCAGGTCGGTGTGGTCCAGGCCGCGGCACTCGCTGAGGTAGTCGATGACGACGAGCGCGGGGGCGGAGTCGGCCAGCACCGCGTCGACGATCTGCTCGACGGACTGCTCGCCGCCGAGCACGTGCAGCGCCCGCCAGCCCTGCTGCTCGGCCAGCGCCGCGACCTCCAGGCAGGTGCGCGTCTTGCCCGCGCCCGCCGGGCCGACCAAGACGACGCCGCGGTCGTCGGCGCGCCCGCGCAGGGCTGCGAACAGCCGCGCGGGGTGCGAGGGGTGGTCGTCACCGGGGCCGACGAAGGCCAACCGGTCCGGGGTCAGGTCGCGCAGCCCGGAGAGCCGCGCCAGGCGTTCCTGGTGCGTGAGCACCCCGCGCCCGCCGGGGTCGCCCCGGTAGTGGATCCCGCCGCTGATCGACTGCGCCTGCACGACCACCCGGGGGTTGCCGACCAGCGTGTGGGCCCCGCCCGCACCGCGCCGCACACCGGTCACCGCCGGGAATCGACCGTTCGCGGCCACCCGCTACGCCGTACGACTCCCATCGGCACGCACCCCGCAATCGAGACCCCACTGGGGTGCCAATCATATAGCTCATTGTCAACCGCGTCCGCCCGAGTAAAGGCGGAACGGGCGATCAGGTGTTTTTGTCAAATCGTGTCCGAGGGTGTCCTGGAAACGTCAATACCAGCGACAATGACCTTGAGACCCTCGGCCAGCGCCTGCCGCGCCTCGTTCTCCATGTAGCCGACCGCGTCGTCGTCGGCCGCGTCCCGACCGGCTTCCAGCCAGGTCAGCAGGGGGAACCGGGTCTCGTAGTCCGGCGCGACCGCCGCCAGCACCGGGGAGCGCGCGTACCACCAGTCGGCCTCCGACTGCCCGGTCTCGCGCGCCGCCTGCCGCGACTCCGCCGCCATCGCCGCGGCGCCGCGCACCAGGTGCGTCAGCGCGCCGACGATTCCGCGCGTCCGCCGGGCGGAAACGCCGGTGGGGCGCAGAATGCGCAGCAACCGCTCCATCGCGGCGTTCTCGTTCGGTCCCAGCACCGGCCGCGTCATCGATACCTGCGAAACCCACGGGTGCCGCAGGTGGAAATCCCACGACTCCGCCGCCCACGCCGCGAGCGCGGTCCGCCAGTCCGCGCCGTCGGCGGTGTCCGCCACTAGTTCGGCGTGCACCTGGTCGTACATCAGGTCCAGCAGCTCGGCCTTGTCCGACACGTACGTGTAGAGCGCCATCGCGGTGCGCCCCAGGCGTTCCCCGACGGCGCGCATCGACAGACCCGCCAGCCCGTCGACGTCGGCCACCTCGATGCCCGCCGCCACCACGGCGTCCAGCGTCAGCCCCGGCCGGGGCCCGGGCCGCCGGTCGGGAGCGGCCGCCGACCCGGTGTCGCGCCAGAGCAGCGCCATCGTGCGGCGGGGGTCGCCCTGGGAGGCGAAAATCACCACGAGACATCTCCTTATGCCGTAAAGTGTCGGCGCCAGCCCGTCTAGTTTACGTCGTAAGGAAACCACCTGATGCAGAACCGGCACCCCGCCGACGGCCACGACACCATCCAGGTCCGCGGCGCGCGGGAGAACAACCTGGCCGACGTGTCCCTGGACATCCCCAAGCGCAGGCTGACCGTGTTCACCGGGGTGTCCGGCTCCGGGAAGTCGTCGCTGGTGTTCGGCACCATCGCCGCCGAGTCGCAGCGGCTGATCAACGAGACCTACACCGCGTTCGTCCAGTCCTTCATGCCCGCGCAGAGCAGACCGGACGTCGACGCGCTGCACAACCTCAGCGCCGCGATCATCGTCGACCAGGAGCGCATGGGCGCCAACGCGCGCTCCACCGTCGGCACCGCCACCGACGCGTTCACCATGCTGCGCATCCTGTTCTCCCGCCTCGGCACCCCGCGCCTCGGCGGGGCGGGCGCGTTCAGCTTCAACAACCCCGAGGGCATGTGCCCGGCGTGCGAGGGCATCGGCCGGGTCTCGGCGGTCGACGTGGACGAGCTGGTCGACCGCGACCTCTCGCTCAACGAGGGCGCGATCACCGTGCCGAACTTCGCCGTCGACTCCTGGTACTGGCGGGCGTTCGTCGACTCCGGCCTGCTCGACCCGGACAAGAAGATCCGCGACTACACCGAGCGCGAGCTCGACGACTTCCTGCACAAGCCCGCGACCAAGCTCAAGCTGGACACCTTCAACCTCACCTACGAGGGCCTGGTGGTGAAGGTGCAGCGGCTGTACCTGTCCAAGGAACGCGAGTCGATGCAGTCGCACATCCGCGCCTTCGTCGACCGCGCCGCCACCTTCGCGGTCTGCCCGGACTGCGCGGGGTCGCGGCTCAACGCGGCGGCGCGCTCCGCGACCGTCGAGGGGCACACCATCGCCGAGTGCGCGTCGATGCAGATCAGCGACCTGGCCGCGTTCGCCGCCAAGCTCACCGACCCGGAGGTCGCGCCGCTGATGGCGGTGCTGCGCGGCACGCTGGACTCGCTGGTGGAGATCGGCCTGGGCTACCTCAGCCTGGACCGCGAGTCGGCGACCCTATCCGGCGGCGAGTCGCAGCGGGTGAAGATGGTGCGGCACCTGGGTTCCAGCCTCACCGACGTCACCTACGTCTTCGACGAGCCCACCGTCGGCCTGCACCCGCACGACATCGCCCGGATGAACGACCTGCTGGTCCGCCTGCGCGACAAGGGCAACACGGTGCTCGTCGTGGAGCACAAGCCGGAGGTGATCCGGATCGCCGACCACGTCGTCGACCTCGGTCCCGGCGCGGGCACGCGCGGCGGGCGGCTCTGCTACTCCGGCGACTACGCCGGTCTCGCCGGGTCCGACACTTTGACCGGCCGCCACCTCGGCCACCGCGCCCGGCTGCGGCCCGAACCGCGCACGCCCCAGGGGGTCGTGGAGATCCGCGGCGCCGACACCCACAACCTCGACAACGTCGACGTCGACATCCCGCTCGGCGTGCTGACCGTCGTCACCGGTGTCGCCGGGTCGGGCAAGAGCTCGCTGATCCACGGCTCGCTCTCCAAGCGCGACAACGTGATCGTCGTCGACCAGTCCGCCATCCGCGGGTCCCGGCGCAGCAACCCGGCCACCTACACCGGCCTGCTCGACCCGATCCGCACCGCCTTCGCCAAGGCCAACGGCGTCAAGGCCGCCCTGTTCAGCGCCAACTCCGAGGGCGCCTGCCCGACCTGCAAGGGCATCGGGCTCGTCTACACCGACCTGGCGATGATGGCCGGTGTCGCCTCGGTCTGCGAGGAGTGCGAGGGCAAGCGCTTCACCGCTGCGGTCCTCGCGCACACCCTGCGCGGCAAGAACATCAGCGAGGTGCTGGCCATGTCGGTCGACGAGGCCCACGGCTTCTTCACCGCCGGGAAGGCCGGGGCCGTCCCCGCCGCGCGCCGGATCCTCGACCGGCTGGTGGACGTCGGCCTCGGCTACCTCAGCCTGGGCCAGCCGCTCAACACCCTCTCCGGCGGCGAGCGGCAGCGGCTCAAGCTGGCCATCCGGATGGCCGAGACCGGCGGCACCTACGTGCTCGACGAACCCACCACCGGACTGCACCTCGCCGACGTCGACCAGCTCCTCGGCCTGCTCGACCGGATCGTCGACGCGGGCAACACCGTCGTGGTCATCGAGCACCACCAGGCCGTCATGGCGCACGCCGACTGGCTGATCGACCTCGGCCCCGGCGCGGGCCACGACGGCGGCCGGGTCGTGTTCACCGGCACCCCGGCCGCGCTGGTGGCGGACGCGAACACCCTGACGGCCCAACACCTCCGGGACTACGTCACGTCGTGACCTGGACCGGCTGCGTAACATCGGTACCGGGCCGGTGATCGACTTCCCGGTGGCGCGGTGAGCGGAGGAGCGGGTCGTGGACGGTATCGGCATCACCGTCGCCTTGGCGGACGGCACGCTCTCGGTCACACCGACCAACGCCGTGGGCCGACTGGCCCTCGGCGGCGGCCCGCTCTCCGTGCCGGTGCGCGAGATCGCCGCGGTGACCGTGCACGAGGCGGGGCCGCTGCGCAACGGCAGGCTCGACCTGCGGCTGCGCGACGGCCGCCGCTACCAGCTCGCCTTCACCCGCGCGCACCAGGAGGAGTTCTCCCGGCTGCGCGGCATCCTCGCCGCGCAGAAGGCACCCGTCGTGCCGCTGCCGCGCCCCGCCGACCAGGCGCCGCCGCTGCGCGGTCGCGGCCACTTCGCCCAGCCGGTGGTGGAGATCCAGACCGCGCTGCGGGCGCTGTCCGGTGAACAGTCCACCGGGGAGCGCGTCACCACCGCCGAGCTGCGGCTGCGCGACGGAGCGGTGCAGGTGCTGGTCGAGGGGCACGCGGTCGGGCACCTGCCGCCGGAAGGCGCGGCGGCGTACCGGGTCCCGCTGGAGCGGCTCGGCGGCGCGGGCGCGTGCCGGGCCCGGCTGTGGTGGACCCGCGACCGGCCGGAGTTCGCCGCCTCGGTGGCCCTGGACATCGCGGACCCCGAGTTCGCGCTGCCGATCACTTCCGTCGACCAGGCCGCGCTGCGCATCCCGCCCGGGCGGCCGTTCCAGCTGACCCGCGAGAGCGACCACCTCGACGTGCTCGTGCCGATCATCGACCGCGCCTACCTGCCGGGCCGCGCGCTCGTCGAGGCGAGCCTGCACCTCGACGAGCGGGCGGGGCCGCGCTCGACCAGCGTCGTCGTGGCGCTCCGGGTCGACGGCGCGGAGATCGGCGAACTCGGCAAGCAGACCTCCGGTCGGCTGCGCGCGCTCGTCGGTCCGCTGGAGGAGGCCGGGGTGCCCTGCTACGCCGACGTCCAGTTGGTGGGCAACGCCTTCGCGGTCGAGGGCCGGGTGCTGATCACCCCGCCGGAGGAGCTGCCCGCCGAGTTCATCCAGCGGGTCCAGGGCCTCCTGCGGGCTTGACCACCAACCCGATCAACCGGTCCAGCACCGCGCCGTTGCTGGCCCGCAGCCCGTCGTGGCCCCACTCCGCGGTCAGCCACGGGCGCGCGCCCGCGATGGTCCGCGCGGTCTCCAGCGACAGCTCGCGGTCGACGTACATGTCGTCGCGGTACACCGCCGCCGCCACCGGCACCCGGTTCGCCCGCAGCTGGGCCGCGTCGTAGAGCGGCGGCCAGTCGTCCTTGCGCGCCAACAGGTGCGCGGCCTCGCGGAAGGGGACCAGGGCCGGGTCGGTGTCGAACACCGCGGGGTCGATGACCTCGCCGGTGAACAGCGGCGGGCCCGGGTCGTCGACGCCGAACCCGGTGAACTCGGCCCGGATCCGGCTCCCCGACCACGCGGTGGCGCCGGGTCCGTCGGCGTAGGAAGCCTCGTGCAGCACCGAGTACAGCGGGTAGGTCGCGGTCCAGCCCAGCTCCCGCTCGACCTCGACGAGGAACGCGTCGGACAGGTCCGGGCCGTCGAAAGGGGACTCCAGCAGGTAGTGCAGGCGGGTGCTGCCGGTCTCCGAACCGAGCTGGCTGCCCAGGCTCTGGAACGTCGTCGTGGTCAACGCGCGACCGGAGGGCAGCCGGATGTCGTTCGCGCGCAAGTGGTCCACGACCCGGCGCGCGCGGTCGACGTCCTCGGGGAACCGCTCGTAGTGCGCGGCGTTGCGGTCCACGACGGTCGCGAAGAGCCTGCGGTAGACGTCATCCGCGGTGACGCCGAGGCCGGGGACGCCGCCGGTGATGAGGACCTCCTTGAGGCCTTCCGGGGCGAACGACAGGTAGGTGACCGCGCAGTAGCCGCCGAAGCTCTGCCCCAGCACGCTCCACTGGTCCACCGACAGCGCTTTGCGCACCAGCTCGGCGTCGCGCACGATCGAGTCCGCGCGGAACCGGGTCAGGTACTCGGCTTGCCGCGCCGGGCTTCCCAGGCGCGCCAGGGTGTTGCGGGTGACCGGAGTGGAGCGGCCCGTGCCGCGCTGGTCGAGCAGCAGCACCCGGTAGTCGGCCAGGGCCCGCCGCAGCCAGCCCTCGCCGCCGAGCGGTCGGGGGGAGGAGAAGCCGGGGCCGCCGTTGAGGTACAGCAGCCACGGCCGCTCCTCGCGGTCGCGGCGGACCTCCCGCCCGTACACCTCGATCGTGGGGCCGTCCGGGTCGGCGTGGTCCAGCGGCACCGTGAAGGTGTGATCCGACAGCCAGAACCGGTCCCGTGTCGCGGGCTCACTCATGGCCGCGGCGCGCGCCACGGGACGGCACGCGCTGGGGGCCGCCGCCGCGGCCCGGGGGAACACACCTCACGGGAGCAACCCTACCCAGCGCGGTGGCCCGGCGTGATCACCCGTCATCGCCAGTTGCCACTCCCGGTCGTTCACGCTCGGCGCCGCACGGCCGCGACCGCCGCCCCGGCCAGCGCGAGCGACGCGGTGCCCAGGATCGCCGCCTCCGTCCACTGGAACCGCCAGTACCGGTCGGCGGGCTGGACCAGCATGCCCGGGACAGCCGCGCTCGGGCCGAGGACCGGCTTGACGAACAGCCACCGGTCGGCGCCCGCGAACACCTGGCCGTCGAACGGGCCGTCCATCGGGACCAGGACGGGGTCGACGTAGTAACCCCGCAGCCTGGTCAGGGCCAGCATCACCACGAGCAGCGCGCCGACGGTGACGGCCATGGCCGCGACCGTCCGGCGCAGCACCGCGCCCAGTGCCGCGCCGAGCAGGAAGGCGAACAACCACCACAGGCCGGGGACCACGCCGGTCAGGACGAAGTAGCCGTGGGCGAACCGGTTCGCCTCGGGGATGCCCGCGTAGTGGTCGAGCCAGGCCTGCACCATCACCCCGAAGAGCAAGCCGCCCGCCGTGACCGCGGTGCCGAGCAGCGCCAGTTTCACGGCGACCCACCGGTCGCGGGAGACGGATTGGGTCCAGGCCAGCAGGGCCGTGCCGCGCTCGTGCTCGGCGGCGACCAGCGGCGCGCCCCAGAACACGCCGACGGCCACGGGCAGGATCGGCAGCCAGGTCATCAGCGGCGCCAGCACGCCGAACCCGGCGTCGTCGACGGTCGCGGTCGCGGCGTTGACCAGCAGCGCGGTGCCGATCGCGACCAGCAGGGCCGCGGTCGCCGCGACCTGAGCCCGGTGCTGGCGGAAGGTGAGCCACAACATGGTCGCTCCTCAGGCGCTTGTCAGGGTGGGCCGGGGGAGCGCGGCGGCGTCGGGGCTGCGCAGGTAGGCGAGCACCAGGTCCTCCAGCCCCACCGCGCGCCGCGTCCACTGCGGACTCAACGGACCGGGGTCCCCGTTGACCAGAAGGGTCGACTGGCGGGCGGCGTCGGCGCGGTCGACCACCTCCGTGCGGGCCGCGACGGCGTCGACCTCGGCGGCGGGGCCGGTGAGCAGTCGGTGCTCGTCGACCAGGTCGTCGACGGCACCGCTGACCTGCACCCGGCCCCGGTTGAGCACGACCAGCCAGTCGCAGGTGTTCTCCAGGTCGGACACGACGTGCGAGGACAGCAACACGGTCATCCCGGAGTCGGCGACGGCGGCCATCAGCGCGCGCATGACCTCGTGCCGCGCCAGCGGGTCCAGATTGGACAGTGGCTCGTCGAGGACGAGCAGTTCGGGCCGCTTGGCGAGGACGAGCGTCAGCGCCACCTGCGCCCGCTGCCCACCGGACAACGCGCCGATCTTGGACTTCGGCGACAGGCCGAGCTCGGCGATCCTCGCGGTGGCGAGGTCGCCATCCCACGAGGGGTTGAGCTCACGGCCGAACCGCATCGTCTCGGCGAGGGTGAACCCTTGGTAGAGCGGCTTTTCCTGAGACAGAAAGGCGACCGCGCCCGCCGCGGTGACCTCACCCGCCGTGGGCCGGATGAGCCCGACGGCCAAGCGCAGCAAGGTCGTCTTACCCGCCCCGTTAGGACCGACGAGCGCCGCGACCCGCCCGCGGGGGATGGCGAGCGAACAGTCCCTGAGCGCCCACTTCCGACGAAAGCGCTTGCTCAACCCCGTTGTGCTGAACGCGTTCACGCTGTCCGTTCCCCCTGTGTCTCCGCCGCGACCGCGTCGAACAGCGCTCGGATGTCCTCCGGCCCGAGCCCGGCCGCCCTGGCGTCCCGGAACCAGGCGTGCAGCGCGGTGCGGAGGTGGCCGTGGTCGGCCCGCGCGCCGAGTCCGCGTTCGATGAAGGTGCCGAGGCCGGGCCTGCCGATCGCCAGTCCCTCGCGTTCCAGCTCGCGGTAGGCCTTGAGAACGGTGTTCGGGTTGATGGCGAGTTCGGCCACGACCTCCTTGGCCGTGGGCAGCTTGTCGCCCGGCCGCAGGACCCCGAGGCGCAACGCCTGTTTGACCTGGTGGACGAGCTGGAGATAGGTCGCGACACCGGACCGGCGGTCCAGGTGGAAGATGAGCACGACACCTCATTTCACTAGTTTATTAGTGAAATGGTGAAGGTGGTCGGCGGCCGGTGTCAAGCGGGCACGGTGATCTTGGCGGGTGGAGGTGGTCACAGGTCTGCCTGACCGCTCTCCGGTCCCTCTGGGACGAGATCCCCGGCTGCCCCCCTACGCCCTGGGAAAAACGCGGTGCCGTCGAGGCTCGGGCGCGCCATGCTGGTGCCATGCCGACGATCGAGGTAGCCCGGGGCGACATCACCCGCGAACACGTCGACGCCATCGTCACCGCCGCCAACGAGTTCCTCATGGGCGGCAGCGGCGTCGACGGCGCCATCCACCTCGCGGCGGGCCCCCGGCTGGCGACCGCGGGCAACCGCCTGGCCCCCTGCCACCCCGGCGACGCGAAGACGACCCCGGCTTTCGACCTGTCCCCGCGCGTCACCCACGTGATCCACACCGTGGGTCCCGTGTGGTCGGGCGGCACCGACGGCGAACCAGAAACCCTGGCCTCCTGCTACCGCCGCTGCCTGGAGGAAGCCGACCGCGTCTCCGCCACGTCCATCGCCTTCCCCGCCATCTCCACCGGCGTCTACGGCTACCCACCCGCCGAAGCCGCCGAGATCGCCGTGACCACCCTCCGCGCCACCCCCACCCAGGTCATCCTCATCCGCCTCGTAGCCTTCGACGAGGCCACCCACGCTCTCTTGACCGACGCACTCGGCCGCGAGCCCTGAGCGGGCCACGAGGCTTTCGCCCACCGACCTCCACGCGTGGGCGACCTCCACCCCGGACTCCCACGGGCCCTCACCGTCCGCCACCCGTGCCCGCTGGACCCGGGGGTCGGGTCGCGAAGCCGTCACCCGCCCGCCGACCTCCACCCGTGGGCGACTGACCTCCGCTCGGAACCCCATGGCGCCCCCGTCCGCCACAACCCGGCCCCAAGATCGCGAGTTGTCCACAGCCCCACAGTCGACCTTCCGGTTTCGTCGGTGCTCGCCGGTAGAATGGATTTCGGGGGCCGGAGGCACACCAAGATCACCGCAGCGCGCCTCACCGGCCGCTCAAGGCGAACCCGCGCGGCGACCGGAACCCCTTCCGGCCGCGGCCCTCATCCGGCGAGAAGTCCTGACTTGAGTCGGGACGCGAACACGCCCTCTCCCGACACCGCGATCGCACGGTCCGCCGCCGCTCGCCTCGTCGGCTGTTCGCGGTGACCGAACGCCCAGCGGCGCCGTCATCTGGCTCGTCGATGAGGCTCGGCCGGTCAGGTCGCGAACAGGCCCTCGTCCGGCACCGCGTCCCCTCGATCCCTGTGGTGGACGCACGGACCGCCGCCGGTCGCCGCCGCGCAGCGCTTGCCGTTGCGCAGCAGCGCGCCGCATTGCGCGGCCGGGTCGTGCAAATGGCACAACCCCGACGGGCCCGCGTTCGCCGAGCACGGCGCGCCGGACTTGGTCGTCGCGGTGCACGGGCCCGTCTTCCTCGGCTTCGGGGCGGCAGGCGCGTCAGCACGCACCCCCGCGTCGCTCGCCTCCTTCGCCCCGCGCACGGCCAACCGGTCGGCCCGCTCGTTCTCCGGGTGACCCGCGTGCCCCTTCACCCACCGCCACTCGACGTCGTGGGCGGTGGTGGCCGCCTCCAGGCGTTTCCACAGGTCGTCGTTCTTCACCGGTTGCTTGGCGCTGGTCAGCCAGCCGTTGGCCTTCCAGCGGGGGAGCCAGGACGTGATGCCGTCCTTGACGTACGTGCTGTCGGTGTAGACGCGCACCACCGACGGGCGCGTCAGGCTCTCCAGCGCGCGGATGGGGGCCATCAGCTCCATGCGGTTGTTCGTCGTCGAGGCGGTTTCGCTGCCGTACAGCTCCCGCTCGTGCCTGCCGTAGCGCAGCACCGCGCCCCAGCCGCCCGGCCCGGGGTTCGGGCTGCACGCCCCGTCGGTGAAGATCTCCACAACCGGCTCGTCCCGCACCGGTGCAGATTACTAGGCTGGGTCGGGTGATCAGGGTCCGCACGGCAAGCCCCGGCGACGGCGCCGCCCTCGGCGAGATCCACGCCGCCTCCTGGGCCGCCGCCTACGGCCCGTTCTTCGCCGCCGACTTCGCCGAGGCGGGCGTCCGCGACCGCCGCGACCGCTGGCACGCCCGGGTCGGTGCCGACCTGCTGCTCCTCGCCACCCTCGACGACCGGCCACTGGCCCTGTCCTACAGCGTCGACTCGCCGACCCGCCCGGGTCTCGCCGAGCTGCACAGCTTCTACGCCCACCCCGACGCGTGGGGCACCGGCGTCGCCCAGGCGCTCGTGACCGAGACCCTGCGCCGCCTGAGCGCCTACCCGGCCGTGCACCTGTGGACCCTCGAGGGCACCCCGCGCTCACGTCGCTTCTACACCAAATCCGGCTTCACCCCCACCGGCGCCACCCGCCCCCACGACTTCGGCGACGGGAACCCACTGCCGCAACTGGAGTACGAGCGCACCCTCTAGGCTCCCCGCATGACGCAGCCGGACTGGGACACCCTGGAGCACGCCTACGGCACCGCCGAGGACACCCCCGAACTCTTGGCCCGCCTGCGCGGCGACGACTGGGCGGACGCGGTCGACGAGCTGTCCGCGTCGATCCTGCACCAGGGCAGCGTCTACCCGGCGACCGTCGCGGCCCTGCCGTTCCTTGTGGACACCGCCCTCGACACGACCGCCCCCGGCCGTGCGGGCGCCCTGTGGTTGCTGCGCGGCTACGCCCAGTCGATCGCCCTGGGCGCCAGCGGCGTGTCGACGTACCTGCCGGACGACGTCGACGTCGACGAGTTCGACCGCTCGGCCCGCGCGGGCCTGGCTGACATCATCCACTCGATACTGTCTCTTGTGGATGACCTGGATCCCTTGGTGCGGGCCGAGGTCTACGGCTTCGCCACCCACGTGACCGGCGCCGGTCCCGTCTTGCGTCACAGACTCACCGCCGAGACCGACCCCACGGCCGCCGCCGCGTTGATGGAACCCCTGCTCGTCCACGACGAACTCACCGCCGACGAACTCGCCACCGTCCGCGCCCGCGCCGACGACACCGTTACCTTCGCCGCCGCTTGGTCGGCGGTGGCGAAGGGCAAGGCGCTGCCGGGCACCGTGGACGACCTCGTGCGTCTCTGGAGCACCCAGGCCACCACCGAGCTGTCCCTCGAATCCCTGGCCTACAACGCGGGTAGCCACGCGATCCCGGTCCTCGAACGACTCCACGGGATCGTGTCCACAACGGACCTGACCGAAGGCTGGCTGGCCGCCGCGACGGTGTCCCGGTCCGCGACCGAACCCGCCCTCAACGGCCTGCTCGCCCTCGCCACATCCAGTCCCGAGCCCCCGACCGACCGTGCTCCCGGCGACCTGCTCGAACCGGACTCACACCCCGCGGCAGATCCCGGAATCGAGGCCCCGTCCAGCACCGCCGCGTCGGTCACCGATGGTCTCCCCACCTCCCCGGCGGAAGCCGCCGGGCTGATCGCCGCCCTCGCGGAGATCCGCGTCGCCATTCCCGACCCGCGGATCGACGACGCGATCGTCCGGCTCGGCGCGGCCGATCCCGCGTCCGCCGCGACCGCGCTCTTCACCGCCCGCGACCCGCGCTGGTTCCCCTTGGCCCAAGCCGCGACCCGGCTCCCCGAGGAACCCACCGTCACCACCCGCCGAACACGGACCAGCTTCGCCGTGTCCCTCATCGGTTTCCCCGCGCGGCGCAACCCGACGGACTGGGCCGCCGCGGACCTGTTGACGGTCGCCACCGCCGCGCTCGCCGCGTGGCCGTCGTCGTTGTGGGTCGACGTGCTCGCGGCGCTGCCCGCGTCGGAAGCCACCGTCCGCGCGGCCGTGTCCGCGCTCCCCGCAGCACCGAAGGAGGTCGCCGAGTACTTGGCCCACCAAGCCCCATCCCTGTACCCGCCATCGCTGCGCGCCTTCGTCGAGCAGGCACTCGACGCCGCCGACCCGGGCGGCGCGGAAGCGTGGTTCACCGCCGCCCGCGCCGTCCTCGGCCCACCCGAGGAACGCGAATCCACCTTCGCCCAGGCCTGGCACCTGGCCGACACCAGCGGCTCCCTCCTGACCGCCTGGTCGCGTTTCCCCTCCCCATCCCTGCGCGAGGCTTGCCGCTCGTTGCTCAACGGCACCGCCGAGACATCGTTCCCCGGGCGCCACCGTCAGCTGACCGCGGCCGAGATCCTCCCCGAGCACGCCTGGCCCACCGTCCTGGCCATCACCAACGAGGCCGAACTCCCACTCCTCGCCGCCATCACCGTCGGCACCACCCTCGTCGCCGCCGACCCCACCCGCCGCGCGGCCTGGGTGGCCGTGCTCACCGACATCGCGCACAACGGCCGCGAAACCTGGTCCGGCCCAGACCCCTGGTCGTCGGCGATAGCGGTGACCACCCTCCAATCCCTCAACGAGATCACCCCCACCGACGCCACCACCATCGCCCTCAACGCCCTGCACACCTCAATCCCCCTCAGCCGACTGGCCCGCATAGCCCCACCAGTCACCCAAGCCCTCCGCACGGCCCTCAAAACCCAACCCGACCTCCACCCCACGATCGCGGCATCCCTGAACCCGCTGATCGAGGGCGACGACCGCCTCCCCGTCGACAACATCACCGAGGACGTCCAAGTCCTCGCCGCCCTCCGCGACACCTTGCGCTGACTTCTCACACCTGTCGGAACACCGGCGACCGCGAACGTCCCGCGACACGAGATCGCTCCACTCGACATGATCTTCCGGCGCCGGTTCCCCCGGCGGGTCCGGATCTTCGGGTGAAGGACCACGTACGCGAAACCCGTCGCGGCCGCAGCGAGTCCGAGGTCACCGGGGCCGGACTGGCCGAGCGGCTGCTCACGATCGGCGAGGCGGTGGTCTCACGGCCGAACCGGTGGTGGTCGGCCAACCGCTCGCGGACCGGTCGGTCATCGATCGCGGCACGGAGCGTCGTGCCCGGCGGTCCGGCGCCGATGGGTGGGAATCGGTACGACTCCGCCGTGCGGTCACGTGCGAGGTCGACACGGCTCGCGGGACCTTCTTGGCGAAGGCGCTGGGGAGGGTGATCCGAACGGGCGGCGCTCACATCGCCAGTTCACCGGTGCCGATATCGCGGTTCCGGCGATCCGTGAGGGTTGGCGTCTCGCCCGTTTCCCCACCGGCCGACGGCCTGGGTCACCACTCCGACGGGCCCCGCCGGGTGAGGTGGGCCACGTGGTGCGAGGTCGCCATGGCGACCCAGGTCGAGGTGGTGCTCGCACCGCGGACGCCGCCTCGTCGGCAGCCCGACAGTTCCCGATCACCCCACGAGAACGCGGTACCCGCGAAGTCCTTTCGGGCCACCAACTCCGACGCCAGGTCGGCGAACCCCGCCGCCGCGGCGCGCTCCACCGCCTTCTCCAGCGGCCGCCGCAACGCGACCACGTGGCCCGGGGTCGTGTAGTAGAGGTACGGGTGGACCGACCGCTTGCCCGGGGTACTGGGCGGCGGGATCGCGGGGTGGACCACCCCGTAGTCGCCGTAGTGGACCGGCACCTCGTCCGACACCGCCTGCCACAGCGCCAACTCCGGCCGCGCGCGGGTGGTGGTCGTGTATCCGTTGCGCTTCGCGGGGATCGAGCCCGCCAAGACCGTGACCGCCGCCGGGCCGAGCCGGTCCACCAAGGCGCGCGCGAACGGCACAACGGACTCCGGGCGCGCGTCGTCGACGTATCCCAGGTCGATGACCGCGTGCACCCCCTTCGCCCGAGAACCCCGCACGACCCGCCGCAGCCGGTCGTCGAGGCAGGCAGGCGCCAGGTCGTGGAACCTGATGACGACATCGCGCGGGCGGTGTTGCTGGAGGAGGGCCACCGCGGCGAGTTCGCTGTCCGAGGCGTTGTCGTGGACAACGGGAATGATCGCGGGCACGTCCAGGGACAGTTGGCCGTCCAGGGTCGACTCGATGTGGTCGTCCAGAAAGGCGAACGACCCACCCGGGAACCGCGCCCCGCCCATCGCCCGGACATCCACCCACACCGGTTGGCCGCGCTCCGCCATCTGGACCGCCGCCTCCGTGAACATGGGCAGCAACCGCCCGCCCTCGATCCGGACCGAGTCGAGCAACTCCACGAGGATCCTGGGCGCGTGCCCCGCCCCGAGGCGCATCACCGCGCCGAACTCGCCCACCTTGCTCTTCAGCACCACCAGCGGAACGAACCGCATCGCCACGACCTCCCCGGCACCGGGACCGCGACTTCGATCATGTTCGGTGGCGGCGCCCGCGCACCGCCACCGGACGGGTGAGATCGCGTAGAAATGGGGCAGCGAAGGGAGTCCGGATGCCAGGGGCGCGCGTCATCCTCGACACGAACATCTGGTCCGCGATCGGGGACGAAGGCGTGGCGCGGGATTTCGACACGCTGATGCGGCAGCGCGGATACGAGGTCCTCGTGCCGCCGAGCACCCTCCTCGAGGTCGTCCGGCTCCGTGTCCCCGAGGCCCGGCAACGCATAGTCGAGGCACTCGCGAGGGGATACCGGTCGCGGCTCCGCTCCGAAGCCGAGTCCGAAGCCGGGGAAATCGTCCGCGCCATCCGGGAGCTGCGACCGGGGTGGATCCGGTCGAGGCCGGACACCGCCAGGGTCGCGTCGCTGAACTCGTACTGGACCAAAGGGGTGTGGCGAGAGGCGCTGGACGACTCGACCGAGATGCACCGGTACCTGCGCACCGTGGGCGCGGTGAAGCCGGCACACCTGCTCGCCGTGCAACGCGAGCAACGCGCGAACTTCCTCAGGGACAAGACCCGGGTGCGGCCGTTGACCGAGGTGGTCGTGGCGGCCACGCCCGACGACGCCGAGAGGTCCTTGCCGGGCTGGTCAGGCGACCCCACCGAGCTGTGGCGGATCGAGGCGCGGCACGTCTTCTGGCACGAACTGGTCGACGTCGCCGGTCGGGCCGTGGTCACCAAGGAGGACACGACCTACGCCGACTGGATCGGCGCCCACGTCGACCTGGCGAAGCTGCGACGCGCCCCCGAGGACTTCACCGCGTTCTGGCTGCGGGACGTGGAACCGGCGGCGGTGCCCCGGCAGTGGTTGCGCTGGGCCGTGCGCATCGTCCAAGCCGACCACAAGGTCACCGACGGCAACCCCCTGGACGAGCAGCACAGCTCCTACCTCGTCGACTGCGACCTCGTGCTGTCCGCGGACCGGCGGTACGTGTCCGTCCTGGAAGCGGTCCGCGCCGACGCGCCGTTCGCGATCGCCGAGCCGAGGCTGGTGTCGGGCGACCGGCGCGTGCCGGTCATGGACCGGCTCGCCGACGCGCTCTAGCCGGCCTCACCAGCCCCGTTCGCGCCACTCGTCCAGGTGGGGGCGTTCGGTGCCGAGGGTCGAGTCGTCGCCGTGGCCGGGGTAGAACCAGGTGGTGTCGGGAAGGGCGTCGAAGATCCGGGTGCGGACGTCGGTCAGCAGCGACGTGAAGTTCTCCGGGGTGGACGTCTTGCCGACGCCGCCTGGGAATAGGGAGTCGCCGGTGAAGAGGTGGGGGACGCCCCCGGGGTCGCGGTAGAGCAGGGCGATCGAGCCCGGGGTGTGGCCGCGGAGGTGGATGACCTCCAGTGTGACTTCTCCCACATCAATCGTGTCCCCGTGCGCCACGAAACGATCCGGGGGGACCGGTAGCGGGGCCGCGTCCAGCTCGTGCGCGATCGTGTTGGCGCCGAACGCGCCCGCCGTCGCGCCCAAGGCCTGCCAGTGGTCCGGGTGCTGGTGGGTCGTCACGATCGTGCGGAGCGTGGGGCGCTCCTGGTCGTACCCGATGAGGTCGGACAGCCTCTGCGGGTCGTTGGCGGCGTCCACCAGCAACGCCTCCCGGCTGGCCCGGCAGATCAGCAGGTACGCGTTGTTGTCGGCCGGCCCGACGGACACCTTGGTGATCGTCAGCGCGGGGAGCGTGCGGCGGGCGGCGGGGCCGCCCGGCTCGACATGGCCGGTGTAGTCGTCGACGAGGTCCACGGTCGCCGAAGGTAGCCTGCTCGGCCGGACCTTCTCAGGCGGGGCTCAGACACAGCCCTTATCCTGTTATCTGAGCGTGACCTGATATTCCCCGTCCCCGTCGCCGACACCTGTGAGCCTGTGCAGACATCAGAGACAGCGCAGCAGAAGCGGTCCCCGCGCAAGATCAGCTGGGACGTGCTGAGGGTGGTCGCCGTGTACTCGGTGGTCGTCCAGCACATCACCCACCAATCCCCGATCAACCACCCCGAACTGGGCCCGTACCCGTTCGTGCTCCCGCTGCAGTTCGGCGCGAGCACCCTGTTGGTGGTCTCCGCCTACTTCGTGTGCGTCACCGTCCGCCGCGGCGGCACGGGGCGCTGGCTGTTCAACCGGCTCGCCCGGTTGCTGCCCGCGTACCTGGTCGCCGTGGTCGTCACCTACGGTGTCACGCGCGCGGTCGCCGACTCGTTCGGGTGGCCCCTGCCCACCCCCACGGACCTGGTCGGCAACCTCCTCATGATCCAGGCGTGGTCGCCCCAGTTCCACTGGATCGACGCCTCCTACTGGACCCTGCCCATCCAGGTCTTCGCCTTCACCGCCGCCGCGATCCTCTGGCCGCGCGGGTGGAGCCGCGGCATCCGGCTGCCGGTCCTGCTGTGGACCCTGGTCGTGGCGCCGATCGTCATCCGCTTCGCCTGGCGCGGTGACGACGCGGCCCAGTGGATCAGGTCGGCGTTCGACGGCCTCGCCCTGCACCGCGTCGCCCTGTTCGGCGTCGGCGCCGCGATCTGGCTGTGGAGCAGGAAGCGCATGTCCACCGTCCACATGGCCGTGTACGTGCTCGCCGCGCTCGCCGCCCAGGACGCGCACGCGTTCTTCAACGACACCCCGTCGACCATCGCGTTCGGCGTCGTCCTGCTCGGCGTCATCGCCGCCGCGGGCGGACCCGACTGGGACATCCCCGTCCTGCGCGGCGCCAACCCGGCGATCCGCTGGCTGGCGGGCATCTCCTTCGGCGTCTACCTGACCCACCAGGTGCTCGGCTTCGTCCTGTCCCGCCTGCTGCTCGACGCGGGCGTCGACGCCTGGGGCCGGTTGGTGGCCTGCGTCGCCCTGGCCATCCTGCTCGGCTGGGCGATGACCCGGCTGGTCGAACAGCCCGCGCACCGCTGGCTGCTCGCCAACGGCCCGGTCATCTGGCGCCGCGCCCGGCGCGCGCTCGCCGCGACCGGTCGCGCCCTGCGGGACCTGCCGCAGGTGCCCGCTCAGGCCCAGGCGGAGAGCTCCGGCGGCGTGCCGGTCAAGCCGGAGCCGTCCGACCGGCGGGTCAACCAGCCCAGCACGGCCGCCGCCGGTCCGGAGACCTCGGCGGAACTCGACTGGGTGGCGATGGCCAGCTCCCAGGTGCGCTGACGGCCGTCGGGGAGCTGCGCGACCACCCGCAGCGGCTCCCCGTCGGCGCGCAGCCGGACCGGCCGCACCGCGATGTCGAGCAGCCGGTCCAACTGGGCGGCGGGCAGGTCACCGAACTCCACGCCCGCGTCCAGGTCGACCAGGTGGTGCCAAGCCTCGAACAGGGCCAGCTCCGGCAGCTCGGCCGCGACCAGCTGCAACCCGGACGGGTGGGTGACGGTCGCCGACCACTCGGCGTCCGACAACCGGTGGAACGCGGTGTGAAATCGATCACAAGCGGCGTACAGGTCCTCGCGGATCACCTGGGCCAGCCGCTCCGCGCCGGCCGCGATGTCCGCGTCCCGGTCCGCGCGGCTGGCGTACGCCGGGTGCTCGATCCCGGTCCGCGCCCAGGTCATCAGGTTCACCAGCGCGTCAGCGTTGCGCGCCAGGTGGGTCACCACGTGCGCCTTCGACCACCCCGGCAGCCTGCTCGGCGCCCGGAAGGCCGGTTCCGGCAGCTCCGCGACGACCCGGTGCAGCACCGCCCACGCCTCGGTGAGCGCCTGGTGCGCGTCCGCCGCCCGCGCCTGCGCGGAGTCCGACCGGCGTTGACCGGGGAGATCCGGCCCCCGGCTCGCGTCGACCGCGCTTGCGGTGTTGGTGGACGTGTCCGAAACGCTCATACCGACCCCCGAACTTCCGTTGGTGGAATGGCTGTGGCCTGGTGCGCGGCGCGGCTGGTGTGATCGGAGCAACGCGCTCCCACCTCCAGAGTAGGCCGCCGCGCCTACTGACCGGTACCGCCGGCACGGGTGCGTTGGTCGAAGACGTCGTCCAGAATTGTCGGTGCCCCGATCTAGCATCCCCACGCCATCCCTCTGCCCTTCCGCTCCAGGCACTCTGTCGCGGGTCCTCGCACCCGCGCGCGCCCGGAGATCACGAGTGGTAGGGGGGACGACACCGCTGGTCAGACCCCCATGACTGGCACCCCCACGCGCTGGGTAACACTGGCTGGTGACACAGGGTCACCGCTTCGGGTCCACCCAGGACCGACCCAGCGCCCCGAACCAGCCCCTGCACTACCGAAGGGACCTCAGTGGCCGACCGCCTCGTCGTTCGCGGCGCCCGGGAGCACAACCTGCGCGGCGTCGACATCGACCTGCCCCGCGACAGCCTGGTCGTGTTCACCGGCCTGTCCGGCAGCGGCAAGTCCAGCCTCGCCTTCGACACGATCTTCGCCGAGGGCCAGCGCCGCTACGTCGAGTCGCTGTCGGCCTACGCCCGGCAGTTCCTCGGCCAGATGGACAAACCCGACGTCGACTTCATCGAGGGCCTCTCGCCCGCGGTGTCCATCGACCAGAAGTCCACCAGCCGCAACCCGCGCTCGACCGTCGGCACCATCACCGAGGTCTACGACTACCTGCGGCTCCTCTACGCGCGCGCGGGCAAGCCGCACTGCCCCACCTGCGGCGAGGCGATCAGCAAGCAGACCCCGCAGCAGATCGTCGACCAGGTGCTGGCCATGGAGTCCGGCGTCCGGTTCCAGGTGCTCGCGCCGGTCATCCGCGGCCGCAAGGGCGAGTACGTCGACCTGTTCGCGAACCTGCAGACCCAGGGCTACTCGCGGGCGCTGGTCGACGGCGTCGTGCACTCGCTGACCGAGCCGCCGAAGCTGAAGAAGCAGGAGAAGCACCACATCGCGGTCATCATCGACCGGTTGTCGGTGAAGGCCAGTTCCAAGCAGCGGCTCACCGACTCGGTGGAGACCGCGCTGCGGCTGGCCGACGGGCTCGTCGAGCTGGAGTTCGTCGACCTGCCGGAGAACGACCCGAAGCGGGTCCGCGGCTTCTCCGAGCACCTGGCCTGCCCCAACGGCCACCCGCTCGGCGTCGAGGACCTGGAGCCGCGCTCGTTCTCCTTCAACTCGCCCTACGGCGCGTGCCCCGAGTGCACCGGCATCGGCGTGAAGAAGGAGGTCGACCCGGAGCTGGTCGTCCCGGACGACGAGCTGTCCCTGGCCGACGGCGCGATCGCGCCGTGGGCGGGCGGGCAGACCGCCGAGTACTTCACCCGGCTGCTGACGTCGCTGTCGGAGACCATCGGGTTCCGGATGGACGCCCCGTGGCGCAAGCTGTCGGCGAAGGCGCAGAAGGCGGTGCTGCACGGCGTCACCGACCAGGTCCACGTCCGGTACAAGAACCGGTACGGGCGCGAGCGGTCCTACTACGCCGCGTACGAGGGCGTGATCCCGTTCCTGGAGCGGCGGCAGGAGCAGACCGACTCGGAGTACATGCGGGAGAAGTACGAGGGCTACATGCGCGAGGTCCCGTGCCCCTCGTGCCGCGGCACCCGGCTCAAGCCGGAGATCCTCGCCGTCACCCTCGACCACCCCGACGGCGACCGGTCCATCGCCGAGGTCTCGAACATGTCCATCGGCGAGTGCTCCGCGTTCCTCGACAACCTCAAGCTGGGCAAGCGCGAGGCGATGATCGCGGGCGCGGTGCTCAAGGAGATCCAGGCGCGGCTGCGGTTCCTGCTCGACGTGGGGCTGGACTACCTGTCGCTGGACCGCGCGTCCGGCACGCTCTCCGGCGGCGAGGCGCAGCGCATCCGGCTCGCCACGCAGATCGGGTCGGGGCTGGTCGGCGTGCTGTACGTGCTCGACGAGCCGTCGATCGGCCTGCACCAGCGGGACAACCACCGGCTGATCGAGACCCTGACCCGGCTGCGCGACCTGGGCAACACGCTGATCGTCGTGGAGCACGACGAGGACACCATCCGCGCGTCGGACTGGGTGGTCGACATCGGACCGGGGGCGGGGGAGCACGGCGGCAAGGTCGTGCACAGCGGCACGTTCAAGGAGCTGCTGAAGAACAAGGAGTCGCTGACCGGCGCGTACCTGGCCGGGCGCAGCGTGATCCCGATGCCGGAGCTGCGGCGGCCGATCGACAAGAAGCGGCAGCTGACGGTGGTCGGCGCGCGCGAGCACAACCTGCGCGGCATCGACGTGTCGTTCCCGCTGGGCGCGCTGGTCGCGGTGACGGGCGTGTCCGGGTCGGGCAAGTCCACGCTGGTCAACGACATCCTCGCGACCGTCCTGGCGAACAAGCTCAACGGCGCGCGGCAGGTGCCGGGGCGGCACACGCGCGTGAAGGGCCTGGAGCACGTCGACAAGCTCGTCCAGGTCGACCAGTCGCCGATCGGCCGCACCCCGCGTTCGAACGCCGCGACGTACACCGGTGTCTTCGACCACATGCGCAAGCTGTTCGCGTCGACGACCGAGGCCAAGGTCCGCGGCTACCAGCCGGGCCGGTTCTCGTTCAACGTCAAGGGCGGGCGCTGCGAGGCGTGCGCGGGCGACGGCACCATCAAGATCGAGATGAACTTCCTGCCGGACGTGTACGTGCCCTGCGAGGTCTGCAAGGGCGCGCGCTACAACCGGGAAACGCTCGAGGTGCACTACAAGGGCAAGACGATCGCCGAGATCCTCGACATGCCGATCGAGGAGGCGGCGGACTTCTTCGAGCCGATCAAGGCCATCCACCGGCACCTCAAGACGCTGGTCGACGTCGGCCTCGGCTACGTGCGGCTGGGCCAGCCCGCGCCGACCCTGTCCGGCGGCGAGGCGCAGCGGGTGAAACTGGCCAGCGAGCTGCAGAAGCGCTCGACGGGCCGCACGGTCTACATCCTCGATGAGCCCACCACGGGCCTGCACTTCGAGGACATCCGCAAGCTCCTCGGCGTGATCAACGGCCTGGTCGACAAGGGCAACACGGTGATCGTCATCGAGCACAACCTGGACGTCATCAAGACCGCCGACTGGCTCATCGACATGGGCCCCGAGGGCGGCACCGGCGGCGGTGTCGTCGTGGCCCAGGGCACCCCGGAGGACGTGGTCAAGGACGAGACCAGCCACACCGGCCAGTTCCTCGCGCACGTCATGTAGCGCGGCGGTGCCCGCACCCGCCGGGTGTGGGCACCGCCACCCCGGTCCGGCTACCCGCGGAAGTGGCGAGTGGACGCCCCGTAACCAGCGGAAATGACATCTGGACACGGTGTATCCCCGTCGCGGATGCTGGCTCCTACCTCGTAGGCGCGGCTTGATCGACATGCCGGACGAGGAGGACACCACCGATGTCGAGGGAACCGGAAGCCCGGGTGGAGCGGTCGCAGCGGAGCGTGGCCGCGGTGCGGGCCTTGGTGGACGACCGCGGTGGGCGGCGGTGGGGCCACGGCGGCGTGACCAGTGCCGCGGACTTCCGGGTGCTGCCCCGCGCGGCGCGCGGCGGACAAACGGGACCAGGTGGCTGGGGGTTCGTTGGTGGGCGCTGAGCTGCCGGAGACCGCGTCGGCGTCGGCCTCGGTGTCGGGGGAGGACGTCGAGCGGACCCAGGTCGTGGTCGAGGAACCCGCGGCACCCCAGGCGGAGTCGCTCGAGGTGACCCGCGCGGTCGGGGGCACGGGCGGCGGGGAACTCGTCGTCGCCCTGCGCACGGTCGAGGCTGTGGCTGAGTCCGCGGCGGACTCGGCCACACCGGTGGAGACCGGGAAGCCGAGCGGCGCCGCCGAGTCGGAGGACCCGGCGGCGGAAGACGCGGGCGATGCCGACGAAGACGAACTTGACGAAGTCGACGAGGACGAGGACGAGGACGACACGGTCCCGACGGGCGACGTCCGGTGGCCCGGCATCGAGAACGACGACGACGTCCGGTTCGGTGTGGGGGACGAGGACGAGACCACCCAGGCCGTGAACCCCGTTCGGAAACGGGACACCAACGGCTCCGGCCCCGCAGCGGGCGATCGTGGGGACGAGGCTCAGGCAGGTCAAGACCTCGATGGCGAGGCCACGCGGGCGGTAGGGGCTCAAGAGGTTCGGGACCTCGATGGCGAGGCCACTCGCGCCGTTGTCGGTGGGCGGCCTGGTGCTGGTGATGGCGAGGCCACCCTCGCGGTGAAGCCCCGGTCCGCGCACCCCCTCAACGACAGCGAGGCAACCCAGGCCGTGGGCGGGCCTCGGCGCGCCCAGCCCGCCGACGACGTCGAGATCACCCAGGTGGTGCGCCCGGTCCCGGTGCCCCTGTCGGTCGGCGTGGTGCGGGAACGGTTGCGCCGCGAATTCGGCAGCGCCGTCGTCGTGCTCGACGCGCCCGGGCGGGTGGTGCCCGGGACCCGGCTCGTCGTGGGGATCAACGACAACCCCGACTTCGACCGGTGGCTGCGCGGCACCCGCCTGCCCGTGCTGACCATCACCCTCGCCACCGCCACCGCGCACGTCGGCCCACTGTCCATCCCGGACACCCCCGGCTGCGCGGGCTGCGCGCGCACCCGCAAGGCCGCCGCCCGGCACGCCACCCGAGAAGCGCCACCCGCGCTCAAGCCGAGCGGGCGGCCCGCCCTGGACCACATCGCCGACCTCGTCCGGGCCGCCACCAAGCACGGCGCCACCGACCTGGTCGGGCACATCGTCGAGGTCGGGGCCGGGGAACCGCTCTGGCACCGGGTCATCCCGCTCGCGCACTGCGGCACGTGCGGCGGCGCGAAGGGCGGCGCGCCCCAGGACGTCCCCGAGACCGACGACCCCGCCGAACTCCTCACCGCCCTCGCGGGCTGGGTCGACCCGCTCACCGGCGTCATCCCGTGGATCACCGTGCACACCCCCTTCGACGGCGCGCCGCACGTGGCGACCGCCGCGCCGCCGCACGTGTTCGACCGGGCGGGCAAGCCGCGGGCGCTGCCCCTCGGGTGGGGCAGGGGCACCGACCCGGCCCAGGCGATCCTGGCCGCGGTCGGGGAGGCCGTCGAGCGGTACTCCGCGTCCCTGCCCGACCCCCGCCGCGTCGTGTGGGCGCGGCCCGCCGACCTCGACGGCGAGGTGCTCGACCCGCGCGAGTTCGCGCTCTACGAACCCGAGCAGTACGCCGCCCCCGGCTTCGGCTACGCCCCCTTCGACCGCCGCGTAGACCACCCGTGGGTGCGCGGCACCTGGCTCGGCACCGACAACCCGGTGTGGGTGCCCGCCGTGTTCAGCTACCTCGCCATGACGCTGCTGCCCGAGCACCTCATCTGCCAGGGCACCTCCAACGGCCTCGCCGCCGCGCTCGACACCGACGCCGCCACCGTCCGCGCGACCCTCGAACTCGTCGAGCGCGACGCCATGATGACCACCTGGCTCACCGGCGCCCGCGGCCGCTACGTCGAACTCGACGACACCCTCGACCCCGAGGTGGCCGACGCCGTCGACGGCCTGCGCGCCGCGGGCCCCACCGTCGAGATCTACCTGCTGCACACCTCCCGCTACGGCACCACCGCCGTCGCGCTCGCCGTCGGCGACGGCAAGCGCTGGCCCGGCGCCGCCATCGGCCTCGGCGCCGACCGGTCCCCGCGCGCCGCCATCCGCGACGCCGTGTTCGAACTCGCCCGCACCGCCCCGCACCTGGCGACGCTGCTGCGCGACCGCGAGGTCGTCGTGCCCGCCCGGGCGCAGGCCGTGCGCGGCGCGCTCGACCACGCCGCCTTCTACTTCCCCGCCGACCGCGTCGCGGCCTTCGACCGGCTCCGCTGCGGCGGCACCTCCCGCCTCGCCGACCTGCCCGAACCCGCCTTCGACACCACCATCGACGACCTCTCCGGGCACCTCGGCAGCAAGGGCGTCCGGGTCGCCGTCGTCGACGTGACCAGCGCCGATGTGGCGACCGGCCCGTTCCGCGTGGTCCGCGCCGTCAGCCCCGACCTGCAACCCATCAGCCACGGCTTCGGCTACGACCGCTCCCCGGTCGCCCGCCTGCGCCACGCGGGCACGCCCGTGCGCCGGGTCATCCACCCCATATGGTGACGTAGTTCACCAAGCGGTCAGCCCGGGGCAACCCGCGCCGGGGAAGATCACCGGCCATGCGCGCCCCCTGGATCATCGCCGCCGCACTCGGATCCCTCACCCTCCTGGTCACCCCCGCGCACGCGGGGCTGCCCACCACCAGTGCCCTCCGCGAGACCCCACCCGCCTTCGACGACGACGAAGGCGGCAACGCCGACGCCGACGACCCGGCCATCTGGGTCGACCGCGCGCACCCCGAGCGCAGCCGCGTCCTCGGCACGCTGAAGAACGGCGGCCTCGCGGTGTTCGACCTGCACGGCCGCCAGGTCCAGCACTTCGCCACCCCGCCCGCCCCGACCCCCGACGCCGAGGCGGGCCGGTTCAACAACGTCGACGTCGTCACCGGTGCCCGGATCGGCCGCCGCGTCCTCGACCTCGCGCTCGTCTCCGACCGGGGTCGCGACCGGATCCGGGCGTACGCGATCGACGCGCGCGGCACGCTCGCCGACGTCACCACCGCGAACCCGCCGCGCGCGTTCAGCGCGACCGAGACCGAGGTCGACGAGCAGCGCACCGCCTACGGCCTCGCCGTCGTCCCCGACCCGGCGGGCGGCGCGCCGTGGGTGGTCACCAGCCGCCGCCACGACACCCGCCTCGGCGTGTTCCGCCTCGCCGACGACGGCACCGGCCGGATCACCTACCGCCGCGCCGACACCGTCGACCTGCCCGCGTCCTTCCGCGTCGACGGCCGCGACTGGTCGCCGTGCGCGGAGCCGGGGGAGGGCCCGCAGGTCGAGGGCATGGTCTACGACCCGGTGGGCGGCGCGCTCTACGCGGCCCAGGAAGACGTCGGCGTCTGGCGGATCCCCCTGCGCGGCGGCGAGTTCGGCACACCGTCCCTTGTGGACCGCGTACGCGAGTACGGCAGGCCCGCGGCCTACGACGAGGCCACCGAGGAGTGCGCCTTCACCGGCCCGCCGTCGCCCGCCGCCGGTCGCTACCTGACTGCCGACGCCGAGGGGCTCACGATCGCCACCGGCAAGCGCGGCGAGCGGCTGCTGCTGGCCTCCAGCCAGGGCGACAGCACCTTCGTCACCTACGACATCACCCGCGGTTTCCGCCGCACCGGCGGGTTCGAGGTGACCGGCACGTCCACTGTGGACGGCGTGCAGCACAGCGACGGCGCCGCGGTCACCACCACGCCGCTCGGCCGGGACTTCCCGCACGGCCTGCTGGTCCTGCACGACGGCGAGAACACCCCAAACGGTGGCCGGGAGAGCACCGACTTCAAGTTCGTCCGCTGGGATCAGGTACCGACCTCGACCAGGTGAGGCCGCTCGGTGGGGCGCGGCCGCAGCGCGCGCCCCACCAGCACCAGCAGCGCGGCGGCCACGAGCAGCAGCGCCAGCAGCCACGAGGTCGTGAACATCGGCTCCGGGTACGCGCTGCCCAGCACGCGCTCACCCGACGGCACCGCCGGGATCGCGACCAGGCCGACGAGGACGACGGGGGCCAGCGGCCCGCCCCCGGTCTCGACGGTGGTCGCCGCGGCGACCAGCGCCGTGAGGCCGACCGCCGCCGCGACCGCCACCACGGCCATCGGCGCGTTCTCCGCCCCCAGCGGGGGGAGGGCGATGCCCGCGGCCACGGCGGCCACGATGAAGATCGGGTCCAGGTGCGCGGCGAAGCACACCGCGCCGAACACCACCACGGACGCGAACACCGCGACCGTGCTCAGCGCGCTCAGCGGGTGGTCCACCGGTGCGTCAGGTGGTTTGCCGACGGTTTCCAGGTACCGGATGCCGATGCGCAGCAGCGCCGAGCCCGCGAGCGCCGTGAGCACCAGGGCCAGCGTCCGCGGGGCCGCGCGCCACGCGACCACGGCGGCCAGCGCCAGGAGCAGCGCCACGGAGACCACGCCCACGGCGATGACCTCCGCGGCGTCGTCCTCCCCGGGACCGGTTCGCTCGCGGAGGTAGTACCCCGTGAGCACCAGGTACACGTCCGTCCCGGCGGTGACCGCGATGGCCGCCAACCCGGTGACCAGCGGTGTCACCGCGCCCCGAGCGGACTCGGTGTCGCGCCACGTGATCAGGACCGCCCCCGCGGCGCCCGCCAGCGCCAGGCCCGCCGCGATGAACGGCACCACGTCCCAGGCCGAGGGCTCCAGCCTGCGCAGCGCCAGCGGCCCGCCGATGAGGAAGCAGGTCGCGGCCGTGCCCGCGAGGACCGCGGGGCGCGCCCGGTGACCGAGGTGGCGCAGCCTGCTCGCGCCGCCGAGGACGCCGAGCAGCAGCAGGACCGCGGTCGCCGTGGTGACCACCGAGGTGACGCGCAGCCAGGTCTCGAAATCGCTCTCGCGGTCCGGCGGCCAGTTGGCGATCCACACCACCCCGTCGATGAGGTTCACCGCCGCGCCCACCACCAGCACCCACGCCCAGCCCCGCGCCGGGAACCGCCACAGCGTGAACAGCGCGGCGGCGCTCACCGCGGGGATCACCCACAGCAGGTCCCACCCGCTCGTCAGCGCCCACGGCGCCGCGGGGTGGCGGAACAGCAGCGCACCGGTGGCGGCCAACGCCGCGAGAAACGCCCACCGAACGGTCATGGGGAGCACGGTAAGGCCGAACGCGTACGCCGCACGGAGGCCGAGTCCCACTCGTGATCAAGTGTTCGCCGGGCGAGAAGGTCGCGGATCCCGTGGGAAAACACCGGATCCGCATACGGCTTGCCGGAATGGGCCCGGTGCGCGGGGTTTCGTGGGGGAGCGGGCGCGAACCCTGGGCCGCGTGGATTTCGGTAGGGCCGTTTGCCCATTCCTGCCAACGAAATCCGACGGGGGTCGGCGGAATTCCCGGGTGCGCGGGGAAATCCGCACTGACGCGGCCCGGTTCGACGGTCTTCCCCGAGAAGGACCGAACCGCCCGCACCGGGGGCATCGGCGGCGGGCGGCTCGTGGGGTTAAACGACCGGACATGGTGCAGGCTACGGTTCCCGTGCACTTTCCGGTGCGTTCGCCCGTGCGGCGGAACGGGTTGTCGGCTGTCGGCGCGGCTCGGGTACGCCGGGTGGCTGTTCCGCGTGGTCACTGACCTGCGTGGACCGCCCGTCCGCCGCCGGGGACCCCGGTGACGCCGCGGCGTCGTCGGATTGCGCCAACCGTGGCGTAAGCGTCGATTCGGGGAACGGGTCGTCACCGGCGAGCACGGCCCTGGCCCGCGCGTGGTCCAGCTCCCCGGTCCAGCGGCCGACCAGGACGGTCGCCACCGCGTTGCCCGCGAAGTTGGTCAGCGCCCGCGCCTCGGACATGAACCGGTCGATGCCGACGATCAGGCCGACCCCGTCGACCAGGTCCGGCCGGTGCGACTGCAGCCCACCCGCCAGCGTCGCCAGACCCGCGCCGCTGACCCCCGCCGCGCCCTTCGACGCGATCACCATGAACGCCAGCAGCCCCACCTGCTCGCCGACCGACAGCGGCGCGCCCGTCGCGTTGGCCACGAACAGCGTCGCCATCGTCAGGTAGATCGCGGTGCCGTCGAGGTTGAACGAGTAGCCGGTCGGCACGGTGATCCCGACGACCGGCCCGCCGACGCCCAAGTGCTCCATCTTCGCGATCAGCCGCGGCAGCGCGACCTCCGACGACGACGTGGACAGGATCAGCAGGAACTCGCGGCCCAGGTACCGCAGCAGCGCGAACAGGTTGATCCGGGCGACCAGCCACAGCAGCGGCCCCAGCACCGCCACGAGGAACACCGCGCACGTCGCGTAGAAACCGAGCATCAGCACGGCGAGGCTGCGCAGCGCCCCCGCGCCGGTCGCGCCGACCACCGCCGCGATGGCGCCGAACGCGCCGACGGGCGCGATCCACATGACCATCGCCAGGATCCGGAACACCAGCCGTTGCACGTGTCGCACGCCGCGCAGGATCGGTTCGCCACCCGAACCCATGAGCTGCAACGCGAACCCGGCGAGCAACGCGACCAGCAGGGCCTGTAGGACCTCGCCGTCGGTGAGCGCGGAGACCAGGGTCGTGGGGATGACGCCGAGCAGGAACTCCGTGGTGCCCTCGGCCTCCTTGACCTGTGCCGCACCGCTTTGGCGTATTGCGTCGGTGAGCTGCAAGCCGTCGCCCGGGTGCAATACGTTGCCCACCAGCAGGCCGATCGCCAGCGCGACGGTCGACATCACCAGGAAGTAGCCCAGCGCCAGGCCACCCACCCGGCCCACGCTGCGCGCCTTCGCCACCGAACCGACGCCGAGCACGATCGTGCAGAAGATGACCGGGGCGATCATCATCTTGATCAGCGCGACGAACCCGGTCCCCAGCGGTGCCAACGACTTCCCGGTCGCGGGGAACAGCAGCCCGACCGCGACGCCGAGCGCGACGGCGACCAGCACGGCCACGTACAGCAGGTGCGTGCGGTCGCGCCGGGCGGGTACCCCGCGCCGGTCGGCGGGCTCGGGCTGGTCGGACACGGTGGCCTCCCGGAACTCGGGTGGCCCTACCATCCCGGGGGGTGTGGCGCCGGTCACGGTTGCGTTCATAGCGGTCGCGGGGAGGGGTGCGGTGCGCGGGCGGTGGAGTGTGGCGCGGCAGCTGCTGGTGCTGCAGGTCGTCATCGTCGGGGTGCTGGTCGCCGCGGGCGCGGCGCTGGCCTGGGTGGACGTCACCGAGCGGACGGAGGCGGCGACCGCGGCCGACGCCACCGTGCTCGCCCGCGCCGTCGCCGACGCGCCGTCCGTGGTGGCCGCGGTGACCGGGCCCGACCCGACCGCGGTGCTGCAGCCCTACACCGAGCGGCTGCGGGCCGACACCGGCATCGACTTCGTCACGATCATGGACACCGCGGGCACCCGGTACACCCACCCCAACCCGGCGATGATCGGCGGCCGCTTCCTCGGCAACACCGCCGAGGCGCTGGCCGGGCGCGCGTTCACCGAGACCTACACCGGCACCCTCGGCCCGTCCGTGCGCGCGGTGGTCCCGGTCTTCGACGGCCCCCGGGTGGTCGCCCTGGTCAGCGCCGGGGTGACGCTCGCGACGATCAGCCAGCGCGTGGGCGATCGGGTGCTGTGGCTCTTCGGCGCGGCGGGCGTCGCGCTGCTGCTCGGCGGCCTGGGCGCGGCGCTGGTCGCGCGGCGGCTGCGCAGGCAGACCGGCGGCATGGCGCCGGGGGAGCTGAGCCGGGTGCTCGGCCACCACGAGGCGATCCTGCACGCGGTCCGCGAGGGCCTGGTGCTCATCGACCAGCGCGGCCGGGTCACGCTGTGCAACGACGGCGGGCGCGTGCTCCTCGACCTGCCGCCGGCCGCCGACGGCACCCGCGTCGACCGGCTCGGCCTGCCGGAGAGCCTGGTCGAGCGCCTGCTGTCGGGCACGGAGATGCGCGACGAACTACACCTGACCGAGACCCGCGTGCTCGTCGTCAACTCGACGAAGGTCCACGAACAAGGCACGGTCGTCACGATCCGCGACCGAACCGACCTGCAAGCCCTGACCGGCGAGCTGAACACCATGCGCGGCTTCGCCGAGTCCCTCCGCGCCCAGGCCCACGAGGCCGCCAACCGCCTGCACACCGTGGTGTCCCTGGTCGAGATGGGCCGCCCGGCCGAGGCGGTCGAGTTCGCGACGGAGGAACTGGCCGTCGCCCAACGCCTGACGGACCAGGTCGTGTCGGCGGTGTCGGAACCGGTCGTCGCGGCCCTGCTGCTGGGCAAGGCGGCGGACGCGGCCGAACGCGGGGTCGACCTGGTGATCACCCCGGACTCGGTCGACTTCGCCGCGGTCCCCGTCGCCGCGCGGGAACTCGTGACGATCCTGGGAAACCTGATCGACAACGCCGTCGACGCCGCCGTGGACGGAGCCCGCGACCGCCGCCCGGAAGTCCGGGTCTCCACCGGCGGCACCCCGCGCGAAGTCGTGCTCCGCGTCGCCGACAGCGGCCCGGGCCTACCCCCGGAAGCCTTCCGCCGCGGCTGGTCCACCAAGGCGGACGGCCGTGGCCTGGGCCTGGCGCTGGTCGGCCAGGCCGTGCGGCGCGCGGGCGGCGTCGTCGAAGTGACCCACGGCGAGGGCACGGTCTTCACCGTCCGACTGCCGGTGACGAGGTGACGACCACACCGTGTTGGCTATGCCCGTGATCAGGACGCTGGTGGTCGAGGACAACCCGGTGGCCGCCGAGGCCCACCGCAGACACGTGACCCGCGTACCGGGCTTCGCGGTCGCGGGCGTAGCCCGCTCCGGCCGCGAAGCCCTGCGGTTCCTGGAAAGCGCGCCCGTCGACCTGGTGCTGCTGGACCTCTACCTACCGGACACCCACGGCCTCGCCCTGCTCCGCTCGATCCGCTCGGCGGGCCACACGGCCGACGTCATCGCGGTCACCTCGGCCCGAGACTTGGCGGTGGTGCGGGCCGCGGTGTCGGCGGGGGTGGTGCAGTACCTGATCAAGCCGTTCACCTTCGCCGCGCTGCGGGACAAACTTCAGGGGTACGCGCGCTTCCGGGCCCGGGTGGGTGGGACGGGGGAGACCGACCAGGTGGCGGTTGACGCGGCCTTCGGCTCACTCCGCGCCGGCGCGCTGCCCAAGGGCATGAGCACCCAAACCCTGGAATCGGTAGCCACCGTCCTCGCCGCCCACCCCGACGGCCTCTCCGCCACCGCCACGGCAACCGAAGTGGGCGTTTCCCGGGTGACCGCCCGCCGCTACCTCGAACACCTTGCGGACAACGGCCTGGCCTCCCGCCAACCCCGCTACGGCGCGGTCGGTCGACCGGAGGTCTGGTACCGCCGCGCCGGCCCCTGAGCCACGCTCTTCCGCTGCCCGCTGCCCGCTGCCCGCTGCCCGCTGCCCGCTGCCCGCTGCCCGCTGCCCGCTGCCCGCTGCCCGCTGCCCGCTGCCCGCCTGCTCGTCCGCCCCTTTCTCCGCCGCCCGCTGCTACACCGCCCGAGCCGCCACGCACAGACCCCTCCCGCCCGGGGGCAGGCCCTTGATCCGACCCTATCGGCGCTGCTCAGAGGCTACAAGGACGTAGCTCGGGGCTGTGGATAAGTCGAGGACATGTGGATAGCGGGCACCGCGCGCCATTCTCTCGGGTATTCGTATAAGCATTCAGCTATCTAGATATTGGTTTGAAGGCCAGATCGAAGGAGGTGACCGCAAGGGGCGGGGGTGGTTGAAAGCAAAACGAGGACGAGGGACACCGTGCGTGGCTGGGAGGCAGGCCGGGAGTGGGACTGGGAGGCGGGGGTGTGGTTGGGGCGGAGCTGAGATGCGGGTCGGGATGCGGAGCGGTGACGCGCAGTTGAGACGCGGGTTGGGACAGGGAGTTGGGATGCGGAGGTGGGACGGGGAGGTGGGGACGGGGAGTTGGGACGGGGAGCGGGGAGGTGGGGACGTGGGGCCCGGATGCAGGGCCAGAGGTGGAGGCGAGAGACGCATTGGGGTAAGAGCCAGGGCAAGAGAAATGAGGTAGGGCGAGAGCCGAGAGGCAGACGCGGGCCAAGTCGGAGCAAGGTGAGGTGATCAAGGTGGATGGGTTGTCGAGGTGACCGAAGCGAGGCCGTC
This sequence comes from Actinokineospora auranticolor, assembly GCF_041897805.1. GTDB lineage: Bacteria > Actinomycetota > Actinomycetes > Mycobacteriales > Pseudonocardiaceae > Actinokineospora > Actinokineospora auranticolor. Next base: position 5,587,090 of record NZ_CP154825.1, on the reverse strand, counting down.
GGCGGCGCGGCGCCCTGGACGACGCGGGCGGAAGTCATTCCTGGGTCACGAAAGCACCCACAAGCGAACCCGCTCCCGCGGCCATAACGCCAAACCCGCTCCAGCGATCAGCCGATATCCCCCAACGACAGCACAACCACCGAGCCCCAACCAAGCAGTGCGGGCCTGGCCACGACCAGAACCCGCACCACCCAACCGACCAACAGCCCACTGAACCGACTCAGTAAACCGGCCCGGTGAACTTCTCCCCAGGCCCCTGCCCGGGCTCATCCGGAAACGCCGACGTCTCCCGGAACGCCTTCTGCAACGACTGCAACCCGTCCCGGATCGGCGCCGCGTGCGGCCCCAGGTACTCCACCGACGCCGTCACCAACCCCGCCAGCGCGGTGATCAACCGCCGGGCCTCGTCCAGGTCGCGGTGGGGGCTGGTGTCCGGGTCGGGGTCGGCGAAGCCGAGGCGCTCGGCGGCGGCGGACATCAGCATGACCGCCGCTCGGCTGATGACCTCGACACTGGGAATGTCGACCAGGTCGCGCGCGTTGTCCCGGTGCGCGTCGTCATCGGGGGTGGCGGGGCCGGGCTCGGCGGTGGCGTCGTTCACGGTCTGCTACCCTTGCACGTGCGACCAGCCCCCGTTAGCGCGGGGGCGGCAAAGTGGAGCCCCCGCTCCCACCCGCGCCACCGCTCAGGCGGCCGGGTCCGGTTGCCACGGCCGACCAGGCTCGCCCTGGGCGCCGTGGTCTCTCGACGTCCGTCGTCGGGTAATCGGTCGGAAGCGGGCCCCGGTGTGCCACGGCACTCGGGGCTCGACGCAGTTCTTGGGGACCTCACGAGCCGCGCACGTCGCGACGATGACGACGTGTGGCAACGCCCACCCGCCAGGGTGGGGGATCGCAACCCGGACCAAGGAGGCCCCATCAGCACGGAGACACGCATCAACGACCGCATCCGCGTGCCGGAGGTCCGACTCGTCGGCCCCAACGGCGAGCAGGTCGGCATCGTCCGCATCGAGGACGCGCTCCGACTCGCGCAGGAAGCGGATCTTGATCTCGTCGAGGTCGCGCCCCAGGCCCGCCCGCCCGTCTGCAAGCTCATGGACTTCGGGAAGTTCAAGTACGAGAGCGCGCAGAAGGCCCGCGAGTCCCGGCGGAACCAGGTTCTCACCGTCATCAAGGAGCAGAAGCTCCGGCCGAAGATCGACTCCCATGACTACGAGACCAAGAAGCGCAACGTCGTGCGCTTCCTCGAACACGGGAACAAGGTCAAGGTCACGATCATGTTCCGTGGCCGCGAGCAGTCCCGCCCCGAACTGGGCTTCCGGCTGCTGCAGCGGCTCGCCGAGGACGTGGAGGAGCTCGGCTTCGTGGAGTCCTCGGCCAAGCAGGACGGCCGGAACATGATCATGGTGCTGGCGCCGCACAAGAACGTGAAGCCCAAGCCGAAGCCGACCCAGGCGAGCGCGGACTCCGACGAACCGAGCGAGAGCTCCACGGACGAGATCTCCACCGAGGAGTGACCGGGGCCGGGAACCCTCCCGGCCAGCACACCCCCGAAGGCCGCCCGCGCGCCCGCCAAGAGCGCGCCGGGCGGCACGAAGACTGAGGATCGAACAATGCCGAAGATGAAGACCCACTCCGGTACCGCCAAGCGCGTGCGGATCACCGGCAAGGGCAAGCTTCGTCGCCAGCAGGCGGGTCTGCGCCACAAGCTGGAGAAGAAGTCGAGCGTCGTGACCCGCCGCCTGTCTGGCACCGAAGAGGTCGCCAAGCCGGACGTGCGCAGGCTCAACCGGCTGCTCGGCCGCTGACCCTCCGGCCCATCGGGGCTTTTCCCCACCCTTGACCACCCGGGCGCGCCGCCGCGCGCCCACTAGATCGGACAGGACGGACCCGTGGCACGCGTCAAGCGGGCGGTCAACGCCCAAAAGAAGCGCCGCACGACCCTGGAGCTCGCCAGCGGCTACCGCGGCCAGCGCTCGCGGTTGTACCGCAAGGCCAAGGAGCAGGTGCTCCACTCGCTCAACTACGCCTACCGGGACCGTCGTGCCCGCAAGGGTGACTTCCGGAAGCTGTGGATCCAGCGGATCAACGCCGCGGCCCGGCAGAACGGCATGAGCTACAACCGCTTCATCGAGGGCCTGCGGGTGGCCGGCGTCGAGGTGGACCGCAAGATCCTCGCCGAGCTCGCGGTGAGCGACCCGACCGCGTTCACCGCGCTGGTCGAGCTGGCCCGGACCAACGCCGGGACCCAGGGCAAGGCCGCTTCCTGAGCACGCGTCTCCCGCGACCCGGGGTGCTGCCGTTCACCGAACGCACACCCCGGGTCGTCGCCGCTCGGCACCTGACCCGCCGCGCGGGCCGCGACAAAGCCGGCCGTTTCCTGGCCGAAGGCGCCCAAGCCGTCCGCGAGGCGTTGGCGCACGGTGTGGTGCACGAGCTGTTCGTGACCGAGACCGCCGCCGCGCGCAACCCGGACCTCCTGGACCGCGCGGATTCGCTCGGCGTGCTGGTGTCCACAGTGACCGACAAGGCCGCCGACGGCCTCTCGGAAACGGTGACCCCCCAGGGCCTCGTCGCGGTGTGCGACCTCGTCGACCGGTCGTTGGCCGACGCGCTCGCCGCCCGTCCTCCGCTCGTCGCCGTCTTGGTCGGCGTCTCCGACCCGGGGAACGCGGGCACCGTCACCCGGGTCGCCGACGCGGCCGGTGCCGGGGCGGTCCTCTTCGCGGGCGACACGGTGGATCCGCACAACGGCAAGTGCGTGCGGGCTTCCACCGGCAGCGTTTTCCACTTGCCGCTGGCCCGCTCGCGTGACGTGTCCGAGGTCTTTTCGGCTTGCCGCGCCGCCGGTTTGCGCTTGGTGGCCGCGGACGGCCACGCCTCGCACGACCTCGACGCCGCGATCGACTCGGGCAGCCTGGCCGTCCCCACGGCGTGGGTTTTCGGCAGCGAGGCCCACGGCCTGGACGAGTCTGTTCTGTCCTCAGTGGACGACGTGGTCAAGGTCCCCCTCTACGGCGCCGCGGAAAGCCTCAACCTGGCCACCGCCGCCGCCGTCTGCCTGTACACGAGCGCCCGCGCCCACCGCTGACTTCCCCGCGGTCACCAGGTTCCGCGTCGACCTCTCTCCGCCACCCTTCAGTATCCGGCTCATCGCGCCCCGATCGGGTGGCGTTTGTCCACAGCCATACTGGCTTGGACCGCTGACCTGGTACTTCGCTGCCGATCGCTTGTCCACATGCGCCGTTTTCGTCCACAGGAAATCGCACCCCGGTTCCAGCTGCTCCTCCGCCGATATCCTGGAGCAGGGCTGCCCCTCCCCCGGTGGAGGGGGTGGGGGCTGTGCTTGGGGCGGTCGGGGTTCTTGAAGAAATGATCTTTGGGGTGTGGGCGGGGCTGGTGGGCGGCCTGCGTCTGCGTTGAAAAGCAGCAGAGCGTGAGTGGAGTGGGACACGCTGGTTGGGGCTGTGGGCCAGATAGGTGTTCGACCAGACCGAGGTGGTTGAGGTGGTTGATGAGCTTCCTAATGCCGCGATCGTGGCTTGGGCCTGATGTTGGGCAGCCAGAGTCAATGCTTGTGGGACTTGGGGTTGCCTCCTGGAAGAGGTGATCTTTGGGTACGGGCTGGGCTGCGCGGGGGAGGACCGTTGCGTGGTGGGTTCGGCTGAGGTGACGAGCGCCCGGGGCAAGGTGGGGTGGCCGCTGGTTCGAGGTCGCGGGCGGTTGGGTGTTGGACGAGGTCGAGCTGGTTCGGGTGGCCGTGGTTGATGAGGCGAGCGGTGCGGCGACCTCCGGCCACGGACGGCGAGTAGTGCGGGCAATCACGAGTGCGGACGGGGCGTTTGAGGCTTGAGCGGGGCCGCGAGAAGTGTGGTTCGGTGGCGCCGACAAGATGCTGTGGACTGCCAAGTCGCGGGAGGCGTGGCGGTGGGGCGGATGGGGTGCGGTCGTGCTTTCCCATTCCCAGTTGCCCGGGGTGGGACGTTCAAGATCGGTAAGCTGCCGGTGTGGATGAGCGCGGTGGGGACAGCGGTCAGGGCGTGGGGCGGCGGTCGTTCAACCGGACGCGGGATTGGGTCCTTCTGGGTGTCCTTTCGGCCCTGTTGATCGTCTGGGCCGTGGTCACCTGGCGCACCAGCGACCTCCGCGCGACCACCTCCGAAACCGCGCCCGGTGCGCCGCTCACTCCCGCTGCTCCGGTCGAGTTTCCGTTGAGTCTGGGGGAGGTCTGGCGGGCGGAGAGCCCGGCCACGCCCGTGCCCGCGGTGACCGGGCCGACCGTGGTGACCGCGGGCGGCAACGAGGTGCAGGGCCGTGATCCCCGCACCGGTGACGTCCGGTGGCGCTACGCCCGCGACCTGACCCTCTGCACCGTTGCCCCGATCGACACCGTCCCGCCGCAACGACTCGAGGTGCCGCGCAACGTCATCGCGCTCTACGGCACCGATGGTGGTTTGCTCCCCGCGGGCGACTCCCGCGTCGGTGGCGGGTGCAGCGAGGCCACCTCCCTCGACGGGGGCACCGGTGCGCGCGCGGCCGCTCGCCACCTCGACTCCGAGTTCGGCACGCGGCTGTTCGGGGACGGCGACCATGTCACCTCCACCGGTGCTCGTTTCGTGATCAACATGCGGTCCGACCTGGTCACCGCCTCCTACTACGGCACCCGGCCGACGATCGTGTGGTCGCGGCCCAACCTGCGCAAGGGGTGCGCCTACGGCTCGATGGGGCTGTGGGGTGGGCGGGCCGGTGTCATCGAGCGGTGCCCCGGCGAGGCGGGCGACCGGTTGACCGTCTACCGCGTGCAGACCGCCCCCGGCAAGGATCCGGACGAGGTCGAAGAGGTCTTCTCGCTGTTGACCGGGCCGTCCGCGCGGCTCGTCGCGATGACCGACAGCCACATCGCGATCGCCCTGCCGGACCCCGCCCGCGTCGTCGTGTTCGACCAGGCGGGGCAGCAGGTGGGCGAGTACCCGGTCCAGGTGCCGGACGGCGAGTTGCGCGCCGACCCGCCGGGGCGCGTGGTGTCGGGGTTCCTCGGTGGCAGCGCGTTCTACTGGCACACCGGCACGGTCACCGTCGCCCTGTCCCGCGACGATCTCCGTCCGCTGTGGAGGGTCGAGGGCGCGCTCGGCGCGGGGGTGGAGTTCGCGGGTCGGTTGTTGGTGCCCCGGGCGGGCGAGTTGGCCGTGGTGGACCCGGTCAGCGGTGCCGTCGGCGGTCGCTTCCCGGTCGACCGCGGTGACCACACGGGACCGGTCGCGATGTCGACCATTGGTCCGATCGTGTTGGAACAGCGCGGGTCCACGTTGGTCGCTTTGCGCTGAACGGGCTACGACAACCGTTTCGTCACCGCTCGTATCCGCCTCGATCGCTTTCACGAACGCAAAAAACCGCCTGTCGCTATTCCCATGCGGACGGTTTCGGGGCAGCATCGACCGGTCCGCGAACGACACCCGTTTCCGGACAAAGCGTGACGAAAAGGGGCAATGTGAAGAAAATCGTGGCGGCGCTCGCCGCGGCGGGCTTCGTGGTGGGCGGCGCGGTCCTGGTGCCCTCGGCCCAGGCGGCGCCGAGCCAGCCCAAGCCCGCGCCCAACCAGGTGAACTACGACCCGGCGCCGATCGCGTGGGGCACGTGCGCCAGCCCGGGCCTGGCGCGGCGCGGCGCCGAGTGCGGGTTCCTCGAGGTCCCGCTCGACTACGCCAAGCCGGCCGGGACGAAGATCAAGCTGGCCGTCTCGCGGATCAAGGCCAAGGTCACCCCGGACAAGTACCAGGGCATCATGGTCACCAACCCGGGCGGCCCCGGCGGCTCCGGCCTGACCCTGTCGGTGCTCGGCGAGTTCGTGCCCAACGGCGCGGGCCAGGCCTACGACTGGATCGGCTTCGACCCGCGCGGCGTCGGCTCCAGCGTCCCCTCGCTGGCCTGCGACGGCTCCTACTTCTCGTACAACCGGCCGTTCTACGTGCCGGTGAGCAAGCAGCTGGAGAAGACCTGGCTGGACCGGTCGAAGGGCTACGCGGCGGCCTGCGACAAGGCGGGCGGCGAGCTGCTCGACCACGTCAAGACCACCGACACGGTCAACGACGTGGACGTGCTGCGCAAGGCCCTGGGCCAGGACAAGCTGAACTACTACGGCTTCTCCTACGGCACCTACCTCGGCCAGGTGTACGCCACGCTGTACCCGGACCGGGTGCGCCGCATGGTGCTCGACGGCAACGTCGACGCCCGCAAGGTGTGGTACCAGGCCAACCTGGACCAGGACGTCGCCTTCGACCGCAACATCAAGGTCTACTTCGACTGGATCGCCAAGAACGACAGCGTCTACCACCTCGGCACCAAGGGCCGTGACGTGGAGGCCCTGTTCTACCGCGAGCAGGCGAAGTTCCTGAAGAAGCCCGCGGGCGGGGTGATCGGCCCGGACGAGTGGACCGACATCTTCCTGCAGGCCGGGTACTACGTGTTCGGCTGGGAGGACGTCGCCAACGCGTTCTCCGCCTGGATCCACGACGGCGACTGGCAGGGCCTCAAGGACCTGTACGACGCCTCCAACGGCCAGGGCCCCGGCTCGGACAACAGCTTCGCGATGTACCTGGCGACCCAGTGCACCGACGTGCAGTGGCCGACCCAGTGGTCGCGGTGGCAGGTGGACAACTGGCTGACCTTCCTGCGCGCCCCGTTCGAGACCTGGGGCAACGCCTGGTTCAACGCCCCGTGCCTCACCTGGGGCGCGAAGGCGGGCAAGCCGGTGCCGGTGGACGGGTCCAAGGCGCCGCCGATCCTGCTGATCGGCGAGACCCTGGACGCGGCGACCCCGTACGAGGGCAGCCTGGAGCTGCGCAGCCGGTTCCCGAAGTCGGTCCTCATCGAGGGCGTCAACGGCACCACCCACTCCGGTTCCCTCAACGGCGTGGTGTGCACCGACGACAAGATCGCCGACTACCTGGCCACGGGCGCCCTCCCGGCGCGCAAGCCCGGTAGGCACTCGGACGCCCAGTGCGACCCGGTGCCGCAGCCGAACCCGGCCGCGGCGGCGAAGCAGCGCGCGGCGGTCGCCGGTGGCGACATCACCCGCGCGGACCTGCAGAAGCTGATCATCGGCGCACGGGGCTAGTTCTCTCCCGTGGACCGGGGGTGTGGGCTGCGGCCCGCACCCCCGGTTTCGTCTCCGGGTGGGTTGCCGCTGTGGCGGGTGGGTCTGTCCCGTGCGTTCGAGATCCACCTGCCCTGAGGCACAGCCGCCGGTTGGGGTGCGCCTGCTCCGACGAACGCGATCTGGCCGACTGGACTGCCGGGAGCCGGTCCCGCAGCCATGGTGAAGCGGCTTCGTGGGGGCTGAGTCACCAGCCCATGTCGTGTGCCACTTCCGCTTGGGCGGCGTCGATTTCCTCCCGCGTGACGTCGAGGACGTCCACGTCCACCTCCGTCCGGGTCAGCAGGTCGGCCAGGGCCTGCTTCTGGGCGGGGTGGGTGATCGGGACGGTGTTGAGGTCGGTGCTCATCAGCCAGTCGAACAGCACGATGGCGTCGGCGCGCCAGCGGGTGATCGTCTCGGTGGGCAGGGTGGAGTGCACTCCCTCATGCTGCCGTGCCCGCCGTCCGGGTGCCCGGCGGAGCGGCGCCCGGTACGGCGAAGTGGCGGGTCCACAACGGACCCGCCCCTTCGCGCGTTGTGCTCTCAGCCGCGCAGGGCGGCGCCGTGGCGTTCGGTGGCGGCGGCGACCGCGGTGTCGCGGGCGGCCGTGGCCTCCTCGACCGTCAGCGTGCGGTCCGGGGCGCGGAAGCGCAGGGAGTACGCCAGCGAGCGCTTGCCGTCGCCTACCTGCTCGCCCGTGAAGACGTCGAAGAGGCGGAGGTCTTCCAGGAGGTCTCCGCCGCCCGTGCGGAGGGTGGAGGTCAGGTCGGCGGCTGGGACGTCGTTGTCGACGACGAGGGCCACGTCGAGCAGGACCGGCGGGTACGGGGACACCGCCGGGATCGGCTTGCGCTCGACCAGGGGCAGCAGGTCCAGGTCCAGTTCCATCGCGCAGGTGCGCTTGGGCAGGCCCAGGGCCTCGACGACCTTCGGGTGCAGCTCGCCCGCGTGCCCCACGGGGAACCCGCCGACGCTGAGGCGGGCGCAGCGGCCGGGGTGCCACGGGGCGAGGGTGTCCGCCTCGACGGTCAGCTCGACGCCCGCGGCCTCGGCGACCGCGCGGGCCGCCTGGACCGCGTCGGCCCAGTTCGCCTGCTCGCCCGGGCCCCACCAGCCCGCGCGGCGGTGGGTGCCCGCCAGCACCACCGCGACGTGCACCGGCTGGGCCGGGACGGCTTCGCGGAGCAGGGCGAGCTCCTCGTCGGTCGGCCGCTGGTCGGCGCCCGGGTCGGGCATCGGCACGGACTGGGCCCGGGGCAGCACGACCTGTCCGATGTGGAACAGCGCGATGTCGCGGGCGCCGCGGGACACGTTGCGGGTCACCGCGTCCAGCAGGCCGGGGAGCAGAGTCGTCGCCAGGGCGTGGCGGTCGGACTCGAGCGGGTTGAGCACCGACAGGGTGGTGCGGCGCACGTCGTCGGCGGGCAGGCCGAAGGCGTCCCACACGGTGGGGGACACGAACGGGAACGGCAGGACCTCGACGTACCCGTGCTCCGCCAGCGTCCGCGACACGGCGCGGCGGCGGCGCTGGGCGCCGGTCAGGCCGCGCCCGGCCGGGGCTTTGGGCAGCTCCGACGGGATGGTGTCGTAGCCCTGCAGCCGCAGGACCTCCTCGACCAGGTCGGCGGGCTGCGCCAGGTCGGCGCGCCAGCTCGGCGGGTACGCGGTGACCTCGGGGGTGCCGTCCTCGGCCGCGCCGACCTCGACCCGGCAGCCGATCTGCTGGAGCCTGCCCGCGGTCACGCCGCGCGCGTAGCGGACGCCCGCCACCCGGTCGGGCAGGTCCATCGCCATGACGACCGGCGCGGGCGCCGTGGGGCTGCCCTCGTCGGTGCGGCCGGGCAGGATCCGGGCCTCGCCGTACTGGCGCAGCAGCCGGGCCGCGCGCTCCAGCGCGGCGGGCGGCAGCGCCGGGTCCACGACCCGTTCGTAGCGCCGCGACGCCTCGCTGGGCAGCTTCTGCCTGCGGACCGTGCGGGCGGTGTTCGCCGGGTCCCAGATCGCCGCCTCGAGCAGGATGTCGGTGGTCTCCGGGCGGACCTCGGTGTGGTCCCCGCCCATGACCCCGCCCAGCCCGATCGGACCGGACTCGTCGGCCACGACCACGTCGTCGGCGACCAGCGCGCGCTCGGTGCCGTCGAGGGTGAGCAGCTTCTCGCCCGCGCGGGCGCGGCGCACGGTGATGCCGCCGCGCAGCCGCGAGGTGTCATAGGCGTGCATCGGCTGGCCGAGCTCGAGCATCACGAAGTTCGTGACGTCCACGGCCAGCGAGATGGACCGGATGCCCGCCAGCATCAGCGTGCGGCGGATGTGCCACGGCGTCGGCGCGGTCGGGTCGACCCCGGTCACCCGGCGCATGGCGAAGCGGGTGCAGCCGGTGTCGGCCTCGACGGTGACCGCGGCGGCCTTGCCCTCGGCCGCGGGCACCTCGATGGCGGCCGGGTCGACGTAGCCCAGGTCCAGCGCGCACGCCAGCTCGCGGGCCAGGCCGCGCATGGACAGGCAGTAGCCGCGGTCGGGGGTGACCGCCAGCTCGATCACCGAGTCGGTGAGGCCGAGCAGGTCGATCGCGTCGTCGCCGGGGGCCACGTCGTCGTCGCTGGGCAGCACCAGGATGCCCGCGTGCTCGTCGCCCAGCCCCAGTTCGCGGGCCGAGCAGATCATGCCGTTGCTGACCCGGCCGTAGGTCTTGCGCGCGGCGATGGTGAAGTCGCCGGGCAGCACGGCGCCGGGGAGCGCGACCACGACCAGGTCGCCCTCGACGAAGTTGGTGGCGCCGCAGACGACCTGGGTGGTCTCGGCGGGCTCGCCGTCCTCCTCGGGCTCGCCGATCTCGACCGTGCAGTACCGGATCGGCTTCTTGAACTCGGTCAGTTCCTCGATCTCGGCGACCCGGGCGATCACCAGCGGGCCGGTGACCGGGCCGAGCGGGTGCACGTCCTCGACCTCGAGGCCGACCTTGACGAACGCGTCGGCGATCGCCTCGGGGGTGAGGACCCGGTGCTCCTCGGTGAGTTCGAGCTGTTGGACCAACCACCTGACGGGGATCCGCACTACGCCTCCGTGCCGAAGGGAAGGGTGAACCGGACATCGCCCTCGACCATGTCGCGCATGTCGGGGATGCCGTTGCGGAACTGCAGCGCCCGCTCGACGCCGACGCCGAAGGCGAAGCCCGAGTAGACCTCGGGGTCGACGCCGCACGCGCGCAGCACGTTCGGGTTGACCATGCCGCAGCCGCCCCACTCGACCCAGCCGGGGCCGCCCTTCTTCGCCGGGAACCAGACGTCCAGTTCCGCGGAGGGCTCGGTGAACGGGAAGAACGACGGGCGCAGCCGCACGTGCGCGTCCGCGCCGAACATCGCCTTGACGAACGCGTCCAGGGTGCCCTTGAGGTGGGCCATGGTCAGGCCCTTGTCGACGGCGAGGCCCTCCACCTGGTGGAACACCGGGGTGTGCGTGGCGTCGAGCTCGTCGGTGCGGAAGGTCCGCCCCGGGCACACGACGTAGACCGGCGGTTCGCGGTCGAGCAGCACCCTGGCCTGCACGGGCGAGGTGTGCGTGCGCAGCACCGACCCGGAGCCCGCGGGCGCCACGTAGAAGGTGTCCTGCATCGTGCGCGCCGGGTGGTCCTTCTTGAAGTTCAGCGCGTCGAAGTTGAACCACTCGGCTTCCAGCTCGGGGCCCTCGGCGACCTCGTAGCCCATGGCCACGAACACGTCGGCGATCCGCTCACCGAGCTGGGTGATCGGGTGCCGGGCGCCGCGCGGGGCGCGGTCCCACGGGAGGGTGACGTCGACGCCCTCCTCGCGCAGCACCCGCTCGTCGCGCTCGACCTGCAGCTGCGCGCGCCTCTCGTCGAAGGCGGCCTTGACCCCGGCCTGGGCCTCGTTGACCCGCTTGCCCGCCTCGGAGCGCGCCTGCGGCGGCAGCGCGCCGATCTCCCGGCGGGCCAGCGACAGCGGCGACCGGTCGCCGAAGTGGGCGGGCTTGACCGCGGCGAGCGCGTCGAGGTCGGCGGCGGAGGAGAACTCCTCGCGGGCCTTCTCGACGGCGGCCTGGAGGATGTCCGGCGCGAGCGCCGCGACCTCCTTGGGGTCGTACGAGTCGTTGGCTCCGGACATGGTTTGTGGACAGCTCCCCGGGGTCCTTCTGCGGACAGGCGCGCACCCGGCGGGGCGGGTGAGCAGGGTCGATCCTAGGTGATCGCCCGGAGGGCCCGACACCGAGTTGCGCCGTGGGGTGACACCGGTCGTTCCCCCGGGTGGCCGTCGCCGATCGCGCGGGCGGGTGAAGGCCGGGCCGAGGTCACCGGACGCCTGTACTGTGAGCTGGGCTCGGCGGGCACCCGGGGCGCCCCAGGCCCGCAGGCGGCGCGCCGCGCGCCGCCCGGTGCTCGAAAACACCCCAGCGCTCCCACTACGGCATCCCAGAGGTCCGACCTTGGCTCAGACTTTCGGCGTCAACCTCCGCGGCGTCATCGACCTGCTGAGCCACCACCTGTACAGCAGCCCCCGGGTGTACGTGCGGGAGCTGCTGCAGAACTCGGTGGACGCGGTCACCGCGCGGCGGCTGCGCGACCCGGGTGCCCCGGCCGAGATCACCATCGAGTGCCCCGAGCACACCGGCGACGGCACGCTGCGGGTCCGCGACACCGGGGTCGGCCTGGCCGAGGCCGAGGTGCACACGCTGCTGTCCACGCTCGGCGGGACGTCCAAACGCGACGAGCTGGGTTTCGCCAGGCGCGACTTCCTCGGCCAGTTCGGCGTCGGCCTGCTGTCCTGCTTCCTGGTGGCCGACGAGGTCCGGTTGGTGAGCCGGTCGGCGGCGGGCGGCCCGGCGGTGCGCTGGGTGGGTCGCAACGACGGCACCTACACGGTGGAGGTCGACGACTCGGCGCGCGCCGAGGTCGGCACCACGCTGGTGCTGCGGCCGCGCCGGGACTGCGACCACTGGGCCGAGTTCGCCGCGGTGGCGCCGCTGGCCGCCGAGTACGGGTCGCTGCTGCCGTACCTGGTCCGGGTGGTCGGCGCGGACGGCGCCCGCGCGGTCACCGGGGACGGCCCGCCGTGGGACCGGGTGCCGGGGGAGGGCGCCGCCGACCACCGGCTGCGGTTGCTGGAGTACGGCCGGGAGACGTTCGGGTTCGAGCCGTTCGACGCGCTGCCGCTGGAGTTCGGCGCGGTCGGGCTGACCGGGGTGGCGTTCGTGCTGCCCGCCGGGGCCCATCCCGGTGCGCGGCAGGCGCACCGCGTGTATCTCAAGCGGATGCTGGTGGGTACCTCGATCGAGGGACTGCTCCCCGACTGGGCGTATTTCGTCCGGTGCGTGGTCGACACCTCCGCGCTGCGGCCGACCGCGAGCCGGGAGGCGCTCTACGAGGACGAGACGCTGCTGGCCGTGCGGGAGGCGCTGGGCGGGCACGTGCGCGACTGGCTGGTGCGGTTGGCCGCGGCCGAGCCGGAGCGGGCGGGGGCGCTGCTGGCCGCGCACCACATGGGCATCAAGTCGCTGGCCCTGGTCGACGACGAGCTGCTCGGCCTGGCTGAGCGGTGGCTGCCGTACGAGACCACCCGCGGCGTGCTGCCGCTGCGCCAGTTCCGCCGCAGCCACCCCACCGTGCTGTTCACCCCGGACGTCGACGAGTTCCGCCAGCTCGCGCCGGTCGCCGCGGCCCAGGACATCGGGCTGGTGAACGCGGGCTACGCCTACGACACCGACCTGCTGCGCAGGCTCGCCGAGCGCGACGGCCCGGACACCGCGCGCCGGGTCGAGCCGCGCGAGCTGCTGGCCGCGCTGGGCAGGCCGGACGACGACACCGAGGTGGCCCTCGCCCGCGCACTGGCCGTCGGCAAGGCGGTGCTGGCCGAGCACGACTGCGAGGCCACGCTCCGCGAGTTCGACCCGGTGTCGCTGCCCGCGCTGCTCATCGTCGACGCCGAGGGCGCGCGCCGCCAGGACGCCGCGCAGCTGCGCGACACCGCCGACCCGCTGTGGAGCGACCTGCTGGGGCAGCTGGTCGACGACGGCTCGGGCGCCGCCGGGCGGCTGGTGCTCAACACCCGCAACGCGCTGGTGGCCCGGCTGGCCGAGGTGCGCGACGACGCGCTGCTGGAGTCGGCGGTGCGCGCGCTGTACGTCAACGCGCTGCTGCAGTCGCACCGGCCGCTGCGGCCCAAGGACACCGCCGCGCTCACCGGCTCGTTCCTGGACCTGCTCGACCGCGCCATCGGGCGTTGAGACGACCGGTTGAGACGACCTAAGGGGGACCCGCGTGGCCGACGAGATCCACCGGCACGACCACTACGGCCATGGCCACGACGACCATGACCGCGGTGCGCACGGTGACCACGACCCGGTCGGCCGCGACCACCGGCTCGCCGACCGCGACCGGCTGACCGCGCTGCTGCACGAGGCCGACGAGCTGCCCGCGGGGACCGCCAAGTGCGAGGCGCTGGAGCGGGCGGTGCGCGCGGCGGACGCGTCGGGGGACCCGGGCATGGGCGTCGTGGGCCGGTTGATCCTGATCAACGCCTACCGCGAGGTGCGCCGCTACGACCTGATGCTGACCCCGTTCGCCTGGCTGCGCGGCGCCGAGCAGCGCCACCCGGAGGCGTTCGACGACTGGGCGGTGCACCAGTTCACCTGGATGCACAAGTGGCTGCCGACGGGGCTGATCGGCGACCCGCGGTTCACCCTGGCGCAGATCGGCGCGCTGGTCGACCAGCTGGAGCAGCGGTACCGGCTGCACGGCTACTCGCCGCACCCCGTGCACGACAAGCGCCGCGCGCTGGCCCACCACATCGGCGACACCGCCGCCGCGGACACGCACTTCGCGGCGTGGCGGGCCGCCGAGCCGGACGAGATGAGCGACTGCCCGGCGTGCGTGGTCGACAGCCAGGTCGGGTACTTCGTGTCGCGGGGCCGGTTCGAGGAGGCCATCGCGGCGGGGCAGCGCGTGCTGGACGAGCCGTCGGACTGCGCCGAGCAGCCGCACGGGGTGCTGACCTCGCTGATCGAGGCGTACCTGGCGACCGGTCGGCTCGACGACGCCGCGCGGGCGCACCTGGTCGCGTACCGGGTGGTGCGCGGGACCCCGCAGAGCCGGTCGGCGCTGCACCGGCACCTGAGCTTCTGCGCGGTGACGGGCAACGAGGCGCGCGGGCTGGAGATCCTGGCGGACAACCTCGACGTGCTCACCGACCCGCCGAGCCCCCGGGTGCTGCAGGAGTTCGCGGCCGCCGCGGCGCTGCTGCTGAGCCGGGTGCCGGACCGCGCGGGCCAGGCGTTCACAGTGGACGGTCGGGCGCTCGACGGCGAGGAGCTGCGGTCCTATTGCGAGGGTCGGGCGCGGACGACGGCGGCGGCGTTCGACCGTCGCAACGGGACGGACGCGGTGAGCCGCCGGGTCGCGCGGACGCTGGGGCTCGCCGACGTGGGCCCGGTGCTGGTGGCGGTGCCGGTGGAGCCGCCGAGGGAGTCCGTCGAGGCCGAGCCGCCCGCGGACCCGGTGGCGACCGCCGAGGCGATCTGCGCGGCGTTCGACGGTGAGCGGCTGCTGACCGGCGCCGCGCTGCTGGCGTCCCTGCCCGCCGAGGTCGAGCTGCCCGCGGGCCTGGCGGCCCGGGTGGCGACGTGGCGGGCGAAGCTGCGGCCCGGTGCGACCGCCCGCGAGACGGCCGCGGAGCTGCTGGCCCTCGTCGAGCCGATCACCGCGCTCGACGACCCGGAGGCGCTGGCGCGGCTGCACGCCGACATCGCGGACATGGCCGACTCGGCCGACGACCCCGACCTGGCCCACGCGCACCTGGCGCTGGCGTTCGCGGTGGCGCGCCGGGCGGAGTCGGTGGTGTACGCCAACCTGAGCGCGGCCAACGCGGCCCTGCCCGGCGACCTGGACGAGGCGCAGCGCCTGGTCGCGGCGGCCGCGGCGGCGGTCGAGGACGGCGCGCCGCACCTGCGCGGCACGGTCGGCAACGCCGCCGCGTCGGTGCTGGCCATGCGCGGCGAGTTCGACGAGGCGCTGCGGATCGTCGAGGAGCTGCTGGGGGAGTCGTGGCCCGAGGGGCCGACGATGATGCTGATGAGCAACCGGGCCCGGCTGCTCGGGGCCGGGGGGCGGATCCCGGACGCGATCGACCGGTTCGACGAGCTGATCGCGTACGTGCGGCCGTACCCGGGGCCGTGGGCGGCGCGGATGCTGTCGCAGTACACCGCCGTGCTCGACCACGCCGACCTGCTGGCCCAGCACCTGGGTGTGGCGCTCGACGCGCTCGCCGCCGCGCGGGCGTGGTTCCACCGGGCCGCGGTCGTGCGCGCGTACCTGAACCTGTCCACCGGCTACCTCGACGCCGGTCGGCACCTGGAGGCCGCCGAGACGCTGGAGGAGGCGCTGCGGCTGTGCCCGGTGGACCGCGCCGACCTGCTGCGGCGGGTCCGGTACCAGCTGGGGGTGGCGTGCCGGGGGATCGGCGAGCACGCGACCGCCGCCGAGCACTTCACCGCCGTGTTGGCCGACTGCCCCGAGGACGAGCGGCGGATGCGCGCCTTCGTCTCCCACCAGCTCGGCGAGTGCGGGCTGCACGAGGGCGACCCGGGCGCGGCGGACGCGTTCCGCCGGGCCAGCGCCGAGTGGCTGGCGGTGGACCAGCCGGTGGAGGCCGCCGAGTCGCTGGTGCGGCTCGCGCACACGGTCGGCCTGGACGACCCGGAGGCCGGGTTGGCCGCCCTGGACCGGGCTCGCGACCTGGTCGTCGACGAGGAACTGCCGGGGGCGCTGGAACTGCTGGCCGACGTGGTGGGGTTCCGCGCCGCGGTGCTGGCCCAGCACGAGCGGTACGCGGAGGCACTGGCGGCGAACGCGGCGGCGGAGGAACTCGCGGTCCGCGTGGGGAACGTGGACTGGCACGTGTTCCTCGCGGGCCGTGCCGCGCTGATCCGGCTGGACCTGGGCGACGCGGCCGGTGCGGAGTCGGACGCGCGGCGGGCGGCGGCGCTGCTGTCGGACGAGTCCAATGAGGACATCGTGGGCGGGGTGCTGGGGACGCTGGTGCGGGCGTTGACGGAGCAGGACAAGTCGGTCGAGGCGGACCCGTTGGTGCGGTCGCTGACCCGGCGGGTGTCGTGATGCTGGTCCCGGCGGTGCGCGCGGCGTTGAAGGCGGCGGCGGATTCGCGGCGGGCGCCCGAGATGCAGCGGTACATGAAGTCGGACATGCCGTTCCGGGGGGTGCCGAAGCCGGTTCGGGAGTTGGCGCTGAAGCCGGTGTTCGCCGCCCACGCGCCCGCGGATCGGGCGGAGTGGATCTCGGCGGTGGGGGAGTTGTGGCGGGAGGCGGAGTTCCGGGAGGAGCGGTACGCGGCCACGGACCTGTTGGCGCACCGGGTGTTCGGGCGGTGGCGGGATGTGGACATGTTGCCGCTGTTCGAGGAGTTCGTGGTGACGGGGGCGTGGTGGGACCACGTGGACGAGCTGGCGAGTCGACAGGTCGGGGCGTTGCTGTTGAGTCATCGGGACGTGGTGACGCCGGAGATGTACGCGTGGGCCACCGACGCGGATCGGTGGAAGCGGCGGGTTTCGGTGATCTGCCAGTTGCCCGCGAAGGGGGAGACGGACCTGGACCTGCTGGCGCATGCGATCGAGTCCAATGAGGACGACAAGGACTTCTTCCTGCGCAAGGGGATCGGGTGGGCGCTGCGGCAGTACGCGCGGGTCGACCCGGGGTGGGTGACGCACTTCGTGGACAGCCACCCGGGGTTGTCGCCGCTGTCGCGGCGGGAAGCGCTGAAGCACCTGGGCTAGGTGCCGGGTCAGGCGCCGAGTTCGGCGAGGAGCCCGCGTACGCGCCCCTCGATGTCGTCCCGGATGGGGCGGACGGCGTCGACACCTTGCCCGGCGGGGTCCTCGAGGGTCCAGTCGAGGTAGCGCGTGCCGGGGAAGACGGGGCAGGTGTCCCCGCACCCCATGGTGATCACCACGTCGGACGCCTGGACGGCGTCGACGGTGAGGATCTTGGGTGTCTCGGCGGAGATGTCGATGCCGACCTCGCGCATCGCGGCGACGACGCCGGGGTTGACGGTGTCGGCGGGCGCCGACCCGGCGGAGCGCACGTCGACGCGGTCGCCCGCGAGGTGGGTGAGGAACGCGGCGGCCATCTGGGAGCGGCCCGCGTTGTGCACGCAGACGAACAGCACGGACGGGCGCGGGGCGGTGGTGCTCACGGGTGTCCTTCCACGGGTTCGCGCGGGACGGCGGCGGCTCGGCCGCGTCCGTGTACGAGGGTGACGGCGGCCAGGCCGAGGGCGGCGCCGACGAGTTGGGCGGCGACGAACCCCGGGACCGAGGTCGGGGCGATCCCGGCGAAGGTGTCGCTGAACGCGCGGCCGGTGGTGACCGCCGGGTTGGCGAACGAGGTCGACGAGGTGAACCAGTACGCGGCCCCGATGTAGGCGGCCACGGCGATCGGGGCGGCGGTCGCGCGGTCGGCGCGGGCGAGGCCGAGGATCAGCAGGACCAGTCCGGCGGTGGCGATGACCTCGCCGAGCAGCAGGTGCGGGGCGGACCGGTCGTGGGTCGAGAACTCCACCAGTGGCCTGCCGAACATCGCGTCCGCGGTGATCGCCCCGGTGATCGCGCCGACGACCTGCGCGGGCAGGTAGGCGGCGACGTCGCGGGCGGTGAGGCCGTCGCGTCCGGTGAACCAGACCGCGAGCGTGACCGCGGGGTTGAAGTGCGCTCCGGACACCGGGCCGAACAGGGTGATCAGCACCCCGAGGCCGAACACCGTGGCCAGCGAGTTGGCCAGCAGTTGGACGCCGACGTCGTGGGACAGCTCGGTGGCCTGGATGCCGGAACCCACGACCACGGCCACCAGCAGCGCGGTCCCGAGCCCCTCGGCGGCGACCCGGCGCGGCAGCGGCGCGGTCACGCGTCCGCCCGGGCCGCGGTCAGGAAGCCGACCAGCCGGTCCAGCGCGTCGGGCAGGGCCCAGTAGTAGACCCAGGTGCCTCGCCGCTCGCAGTCGATCAAACCGGCCTGCCGCAACAGCTTCAGGTGGTGGGAGATCGTCGGCTGCGACAGGTCGAACGCCGGGGTCAGCTCGCACACGCACACCTCGCGGGCGGCGATCATCGACAGCAGCCGCAGCCGCACCGGGTCCCCGAGCGCCTTGAACACCGCCGCCAACCCGGTGGCCCGCTCCTCGTCCAGCGGCGCGGCGGCGACCGGGGCGCAGCACCCCGCGGAGGCCGCCGGGGCGAGGTCTTGTTTCGACATATTTCTATATTGACAGCTCTCGAAGCAGTGGGCAAGCTTGCATCGACAAACTTCGATACAAGCTGTTGGGAGTGTGGGTCATGAGCGAGCTGAGCGGGACCGACCTGCGGGAAACCGTCCGCGAGCGCTACGCCGCGGCGGCCAGGGCGGTCGCCGGGGGCGGCGGATCGTGTTGCGGGCCGGAGCCGGTCGAGGTCGACGGGAACTTCGGCTCCGCCCTCTACACCGCCGACGAGCGCCAAGTCCTGCCCACGGCGGCCGTCGCGGCGTCCCTGGGCTGCGGCAACCCCACCGCCGTCGCGGAACTCCGCGAGGGTGAGTACGTGCTCGACCTCGGGTCCGGCGGCGGGATCGACGTCCTCCTGTCGGCCCGCCGCGTGGGACCGACCGGCAGGGCCTACGGCGTGGACATGACCGACGAGATGCTCGACCTCGCGGTGGCCAACGCCGCGAAGTCGGGCGCGACCAACGTCGAGTTCCGCAAGGGCACCATCGAGGCCATCCCGCTCCCGGAGGGCGCGGTCGACGTGGTCATCTCCAACTGCGTGATCAACCTGTCGGTGGACAAGCCCGCCGTGTTCGCCGAGGCGTTCCGCGTCCTCAAGCCCGGCGGCCGGATCGGTGTCACCGACGTCGTCGCCGACGACGGCCTCACCCCCGCCCAGCGCGCCGAACGCGGTGCGTACACCGGCTGCATCGCCGGTGCGCTCTCCTTCGCCGAATACCGCGACGGGTTGGCCGCCGCCGGGTTCACCGACATCGAGATCACCCCGACCCACCAGGTGGCCGACCGCATGCATTCCGCGATCGTCCGAGCCGTCAAGCCCACGGGGGCCTGCTGCGGGGTGAACGCCTGCTGCACCGCGCACGAGAGCCCGGTCGACACCACGATCACCGTCACCGCCGCCAAGGTCGCGTCGGGGTGTGGCTGTCAGCGAGGGGACTGACGGGCGGGAGTCTTGAGTGGACAGACGGGGGTGTCCCCCGGTGCGAGGGACACCCCCGGTGCTAGGAACGCGGGGTCTCGTCCCGGAGCTTGTAGTCCTGGGGCCGGTGGGCCAGCAGGACCAGTGCCCCGGTGATGAGCACCAGGTTCTTCAGCACGAACTCACCGCTGGTGTTGAGCAGCAGCGGGTTGCCGTCGGTCATCACCTGGCCGGGGGCCTGGATGAAGGTGAGGAAGGTGCCCGTCAGGTGCAGGGCCACCGCCACCAGCGCCAGTTTGCGGGGCTTGCCGACCAGCAGCGCCAGCCCGAGCACGACCTCGACCCACCCCAGCGCCGGGACCAGGAAACCCTGGTCCACCCACGGGACCGTGGCCCCCAGCAGTTCCGCCACCGGGCTCTCCCCGGTGACCTTGAGCACGCCGAACCAGACGAAGACCAGGCCGAGGGAGATCCGCAGCGCCGTGGGGGCGTACTGCCCCAGGGCTCTCTCCACCGGTGCCCACCTGGTCTCCACGTTCCTGAGTAGCGACATCGACATCTCCATGATCGTTCGAAAGTGCGCGAGTGATCGGGGGAGGTCGAGAAGGTGGCGGGGACGGGACGGGGGTCCCCGCCGAGCTGCCTCAGCCGCTCTCAGGCGGTCGGTGTGGTCGGGTTGGTGTCGCCGAGGGGGTTGAGCAGGTCGCTCTTGCCCTCGAACGCGAACAGCAGCAGGTCGGTCATCCGGAACGTGTTCGAGTCCGGACCCAGCGTCGGCCGCCAGGACGGCTCCCGCACGATCGACACCCGGCTGCCCTCGATCGACCGGTGGAACACCTCCGCGGTGATCCGACCGCCGACCGGGCCCAGCTTGCCCTTGTTCAGCTCCGCCTCGCGCAGGATGTAGAACCACAGCGGCGTCTTCGTCGCCACGGTCTCCTTCTGCGCGTCGGTGAGCCCGGTCAGCACCGCGCCCTCCGAGCCGTTCAGCAACTGGTCGCGCGTGAGCGGTCGCACGCCGAGGAACGCGGCCATCTGCTGCCCGGTCGCCAGCCGGACCATGGTGCCGCGCGTGAGGTTGCGGAACGCCAGGTTGCGGTGGATCGCCGGGAACTGGGTGCCGCGCCCGCCGAAGGTGCCCGCGGGCAGCTGGGTCAGCGGGTTGACCAACAGCGAGTCGATCCGCTTGATCCGGTTGAGCTGGCCGCCGGGCGCGGCCAGGTCCGGCCGGTTCGCCTCGGTGAAGTCGTAGAGCCTGCGGAAGTCCACGATCCAGTTCGACGGCAGCCGCTCGAAGCCGAAACCGGGGAAGTTCGGGTCGTCGAGCTGGTCCACGGTCTGGCTCGGGTTGAGGCTGCCCGAGGTGCCGCTGAAGGTGAACAGCTGGAACAGCGTCGCGATGCCCGCGGGGCCCTGGGTGTTGAAGATCCGGTTCCACTGGTAGGCGCCGCGCACCATCGAGTGGCCCAGCCGGTAGGTCGCCACCGCGAACTCGACCGGCATGGTGGGCCGCAGGTTCGGGTGCCCGTTGCCGTGGCGGGGCACCTCGAAGAAGCGCCTGCCCTTGGTGAACACGTCCTTGACGATCTCCGGGTCGATGATCCGGGGCAGGAAGTCCGTGCGCAGCATCCACTGGTAGTGGCGCACGACCTCGTCGCGGGCGGCGTCGAACAGCCGCCGCTCGTTGAGGCCGGTCAGCGCCAGGTGGTCGACCACCCGGTTGTGGAACCGGATGAACGCCAGGTGGGTCTGCGCCACCGCCAGGTTCTCGTCGTTGCGGATGTCCGGGATCAGCGCCGTGCGGCGCTCGCCCGGGGTGGCGCCGACACCGGTGCGGGGCAGGTCGAAGCCCTGCAGGTCGGTGCCGATGATGTCGCCGTCGACCGGCAGCCGCGCGGTGGTGCCCACCTTCAGCTTGACCCGGTCGTCGGCGTAGAACCGGCGGTCGTCGCGGTCCTGCGGGCCGCGGCCGTAGAGCGAGTCCAGGTCCAGCGCGGGCGAGCGGCCCTGCAGCAGGTCGTCGATGGTGACGTCGCTGCCCAGCTGGGTGGCCGTGCGGTCCAGGGTCAGGTCGTGGTCGACGAACTGCCCCAGGTAGGTGAAGCCCGCCGGGATGTCGCCGTCGGGCTGGGTGACGGACTGGTCGGTGACCGCGGTGGCCAGCGCCACCCGCACGTCCTCCTCGGTCTGGGGACCCTTGGGGCCCAGCCGGGAGAACCGGAAGCGGCGCAGTTCCTCGGTCGTGGACGGCTCCCGGGTGACCGGCTCGCCGTTCTCGTCGGCCTCGATCACTCCCTCGCCCACGACGAAGAAGCTGTTCCGGGCATGGCTACTCATCAGGTGAACCCCCACAAAATCCGTTTCCGGATATCTGTCAATTCGGAACGGAAAGGATCAGGGCGTGGTCCACCGAACCGCGTTCCCTCCCCAGAGAACCGGTGAACCCCCGTGATTCCTCCCCTATGACACGAGGCTACCCGAACTCCTTCGCGGAGGGTGGACACTTTCTGCGAGTGGCCATATTCCGCTAATAAATTAATTTCAGGCACGCCCCGTAGGCGGGCGGTGCCGCGCCAGTGACAGCGCGGTGTCCACGAGGTCGGTGCGGTCGAGGCCGGGGACCTCGGACAGGTCGAACCAGGCGGCCATGTCGGTGGAGCCGCCCACCTCGAACCGCAGCTCGCCGCCGACGACCCGGGCCGCGTAGACCACGCGGATGCCGTGCCAGTCGGTGACCCGGCCGCCGCGCAGGGCCGCGCCGACGCCGCTGTGGTGGAACTCCCGGCGCACGGTGTCGATGCCCAGCAACGCCTCCACCGCCACGGTGTACCCGGTCTCCTCGGTCACCTCGCGGGCCACCGCGTCCACCGGGTCCTCGCCGTGATCCAGGCCACCGCCCGGCAGTGTCCACTTGCGCCCCGTGCGCCCCACCCACCGGGCGAGGAGGACCTTCTCCTCTTCCACGCACACCGCGTAGGCCGCTACCCGCATCGACTTCTTCACGCCGAACCCCCCGACCGCGCCTCGACCCGAGCCCGCGCCGACGACGGCAGATACGCCCCGGCGGCCAGCAATCCGGGCAGCAATCCCGGCTCCAGCGTCATAGCGCGGAAGACGGCGCTGACGGTCACGCCGTGCCCCGGTCGGTCCACGACGGTCACCGGGTCGCCCGCCCGCACCAGACCCGGGCGCACCACCCGCAGGTACGCGCCCGTCCGCGCGGCCCGGGTGAACGCCTTCACCCACCCCGCCCGCGCCAGGTGCGCGGCGAACGCGCGGCACGGCGTGCGCGGCTTGGTCACCCGCACCACCAGGTCCGCCCCCACCCGCCAGGTCTCGCCGAGTTCCGCGCCGCACACGTCGACGCCGAGCGTGGTGAAGTTCTCCCCGAACGCGCCCGGGACCAGCGCACCGCCCACCTCGGACTCCCAGCGGTCCAGGTCCTCCCGGGCGTAGGCGTAGACCGCCTGGTCCGGTCCGCCGTGGTAGGCCGTGTCGACGACGTGGTCGCCCTCGACCCCGACGGCGCCGTCGTCGACCGGAGTGTCCACACGCACCGGACCGGCCACCGGGCGCTTGTCGATGGCGCTGACACCGGCCTGGGTGTCGATCGGGCGGGGTGTGCCCGTATTGACCGAGAGCAGGGTGGGCGTGATCGTCATGCCTTGAACCTAACCCTCGGAATGGGGGGCTGCTTCGGTTAGTTTGTCGGGCATGGCAACCGACGTGATCGTGGTGGGGGCGGGCGTCATGGGGCTCAGCGCCGGCATCCGGCTCGCCGAGAGCGGCGCCCGGGTGCGGGTGCTCTCCGCCGAACGGCCCCGCGACACCACCTCCGCGGTCGCGGGCGCCATGTGGGGCCCCGACTTCACCGAACCCGGCGCGGGCTGGACCCGCACCACCCTGGCCGAGCTGACCCGCCTCGCCGCGGACCCCGCCACGGGTGTCCGATTGTGCCGGGGCACGCAGACCTCGGACTTCACCGACCAACCCCCGCCGTGGTGGGACACCCTGCCCGAGGTCCGCCTCTGCGAGCCCGCGGAGTTGCGGCCCGGGATGCGCACCGCGTTGCGCTCGACGATCCCGCTCGTGGAGATGCCCCGCTACCTCGACCACCTCACCGCGCGCCTGGCCGACCTGGGCACGGAGGTCGAGATCCGCCGCGTCGGGTCGCTCACCGAACCGGCGGCCGAGGCGGGCGTGGTCGTCAACTGCACCGGCGTCGGCGCCCGCGACCTCGTCGGCGACGACGGTGTGCGCGCCTGGTGGGGGCAGCACGTCGTCGTCGAGAACCCCGGCGTCACCGAGTTCTACTACGAGGCCCGCGCGGGTTCCGAGTGGGCGTCGTACTTCCCGCACGGCGACCACGTCGTGCTCGGCGGGATCATCCGCCGCGACGTCTGGGACCGCGACCCGGACGCGTTGGCAGGGGAGGGCATTCTGGCCCGCTGCGCCGAAGTGGAGCCCCGGTTGGCCGACGCCGGGGTGATCGAGCATCGCGTCGGGCTGCGGCCGTGGCGGGCGGCGCCGAGGCTGGAGTCCGAACGGCTCGGCGACGCGCTCGTCGTGCACAACTACGGCAGCGGCGGCATGGGCGTGTGCCACTCCTGGGGCGCCGCCGCCGCGGTGCGCGACCTGCTGGGCTGACCGGCCCAACCGGACGCCTATGCTGGGTCCCCGTGTCGAACACCCCGATGATCGCGCCCAGCATCCTCTCCGCCGACTTCGCCCGCCTCGCCGACGAGCTGGCGGCGATCGAGGGCTCGGACTGGGTCCACGTGGACGTCATGGACGCCCACTTCGTCCCGAACCTCACCCTCGGGCTCCCGGTCGTCGAGGCGCTGCTCAAGGCCACGTCCATCCCGATGGACTGCCACCTGATGATCTCCGACCCGGACCGCTGGGCGGTCGGGTACGCGGAGGCGGGCGCGCACAACGTCACCGTGCACGTCGAAGCCGCCAAGGACCCGGTGCGGATCGCCAGGGACCTGCGGGCGGCGGGCGCCAAGGCCGGGCTGTCGATCAAGCCGGGCACCCCGCTGGAGCCGTACGTCGAGCTGCTGCGCGAGTTCGACACGCTGCTGGTGATGTCGGTCGAGCCCGGCTTCGGCGGGCAGGGCTTCATCGCCGACGTGCTCGACAAGGTCCGCACGGTCCGGAACCTGGTCGACACCGGGCACCTGAACCTGCTCGTGGAGATCGACGGCGGGATCAACCGCGACACCATCGAACAGGCCGCCGAGGCGGGCGTGGACTGCTTCGTGGCCGGGTCCGCGGTTTACGGGGCGAGCGACCCCGGTAAGGCCGTCGCGGCATTGCGGGAACAGGCCCGCAATGCGAACCACCGCTTCGCCTGACCTATTTCAGCGCGGTCGAGAAACGGTAGTTCCCCCATTGAGTGCTCGCTTAACCCCGCTGGTCGTCGCGCGGGACCGTCGGTATTCGGCGGCCCGGTGTCCGGGCAAGCGCCCTCGGCCACCCGGCCGAGGGGGCTTCGACACATCCGGCCACAGCGGACTGGGACACTGCGCGGTGTGGTGGCGCGGGTCGTCCCACGATGCGGTCCGCGGACCGGAACGGCCCGCCGGGGAACACCACCGCCCCGCGCGTGGTTGCTCCGAAGTCGTGGCGCGCGCCGGGGTGTGGCGTTCGGCGCAACCCGGCGTGTCGACCGTCACCGGGGGACGCCGGCGGCCCCCCGGAAGGGCCACGATGGGTGGATCGGCGCGGTAGTTCGTTCAAGGAGGCACACCGGAGTGTTCACCGGGATCGTCGAGGAGCGGGGCGAGGTCGTCGCGGTGCGGGACCTGCCCGACGCCGCGCGGGTCACCATCGCCGGGCCGCTGGTCACCAGCGACGCGCGGCACGGCGACTCGATCGCCGTCAACGGGGTCTGCCTGACCGTGGTCGACCTGGCCGACGGCACCTTCACCGCCGACGTCATGCGCGAGACCCTGCGCCGCAGCAGCCTGGACGGCGTCGCCGCGGGCGACGCGGTCAACCTGGAGCGCGCCGCCGCCGTCGGGCAGCGCCTCGGCGGGCACATCGTGCAGGGCCACGTCGACGGCACCGGGCACGTGCTGTCCCGGGAGCCGTCGGAGCACTGGGACCTGGTGCGCTTCGCGCTGCCGGACGGCCTGTCCCGCTACGTCGTGGAGAAGGGCTCGATCACCGTCGACGGCGTCTCGCTGACCGTCGTCGAGGTCGGCGCCGACTGGTTCACCGTCAGCCTCATCCCCGAGACGCTGCGCGCCACCACGCTCGGCCTGCGCGCGCCGGGGGACAAGGTGAACCTCGAGGTCGACGTCCTCGCCAAGTACGTGGAGAAGCTGGCGACCCCGCACCTGGCCGCGGGCACCGCCCCCGGCACCAGCGGTATCGAAGAGGAGAACCCCGGTGCGTGACTTCAGCGCCATCGAACGCGCCATCGCCGACATCGCCGAGGGCAAGGCGGTCGTCGTGGTCGACGACGAGGACCGCGAGAACGAGGGCGACCTGATCTTCGCGGCGGAGAAGTGCACCCCGGAGCTGCTGGCGTTCATGGTGCGCTACACCTCCGGCTACATCTGCGTGCCGCTCACCGAGGCCGACTGCGCCCGGCTCGACCTGCCGCCGATGTTCCACACCAACCAGGACGCCCGCGGCACCGCCTACACCGTCACCGTGGACGCGGCCGAGGGCGTGAGCACCGGCATCTCCGCCGCCGACCGCGCGCACACCATCCGGCTGCTGGCCGACGCGGACGCCACCGCCAAGGACTTCAACCGGCCCGGGCACGTGGTGCCGCTGCGCGCCAAGGAGGGCGGCGTGCTGCGCCGCCCCGGGCACACCGAGGCCGCCATCGACCTGGCCCGGCTCGCCGGGCTGCGGCCCGCGGGCGTGCTCTGCGAGATCGTGTCGCAGAAGGACGAGGGCGACATGGCCCGCTACGACGAGCTCCAGGTGTTCGCCGCCGAGCACGACCTGACGATCATCACCATCGCCGACCTGATCGCCTACCGGCGGCGCACCGAGAAGCAGGTCACCAAGGTCGCCGAGGCCCGCATCCCGACCGCGCACGGCACCTTCGTCGCGGTCGGCTACGACAGCCTGCTCGACGGCATCGAGCACGTCGCGCTGGTCTACGGCGACCTCACCGACGGCGAGAGCGTGCTGGTCCGGGTGCACTCCGAGTGCCTCACCGGCGACGTGTTCGGCTCGCTGCGCTGCGACTGCGGCCCGCAGCTGGACGCGGCGCTGGAGGCGGTGGCCGCCGAGGGCCGCGGCGTCGTGCTCTACATGCGCGGCCACGAGGGCCGCGGCATCGGCCTCATGCACAAGCTGCAGGCCTACCAGTTGCAGGACGACGGCGCCGACACCGTCGACGCGAACCTGGCGCTCGGCGTGCCCGCCGACGCCCGCGACTACGGCACCGGCGCGCAGATCCTGGTCGACCTCGGGGTCAAGTCGATGCGGCTGCTGACCAACAACCCGGCCAAGCGGGTCGGCCTGGAGGGCTACGGGCTGGCCGTGGTCGACCGGGTGCCGCTGTCGGTGTGGCCGAACCCGGAGAACCTGCGCTACCTGCGCACCAAGCGCGACCGCATGGGCCACGAGCTGGGCAACCTGGAGCAGTACGAGGTCGGTACCGACCGGCTCGGCCTGGGGGAGGACACTGTGCCCGGTGACTCCGTGGGAACCGCTTCCACGGGGAGCAACGGGTCCGTGGGGAGCACTGAGGCGTGAGCGGCGAGGGCAGGCCGACCGGCGGGGTACCGCGCTGCGAGGGGGTGCGGCTGGCCATCGCGGCCACCCGCTGGCACAACCGGATCACCGACCAGCTGCTCGCCCGGGCGCTGGTCGCGGCCGAGGAGGCCGGGGTCGTGGAGCCGACCGTGGTGCGGGTGCCGGGCGCGGTCGAACTGCCGGTGGTGTGCCAGGAGCTGGCCAAGCACCACGACGCGGTGGTCGCGCTGGGCGTGGTCATCCGCGGTGGGACGCCGCACTTCGAGTACGTGTGCGACGCGGTGACCGCGGGCCTCACCCGGGTGTCGCTCGACGAGGCGACGCCGGTGGGCAACGGTGTGCTGACGGTGAACACCGAGGAGCAGGCCCTCGACCGCGCCGGGCTGCCGGACTCGGTGGAGGACAAGGGCTACGAGGCGTGCGCGGCGGCGCTGGAGACGGCGCTGGCGCTGCGCGGGCTGCGCCAGCCGTGGATGGAGAGGGACTTCCAGTGAGCGCCTCGGTGAACGCCCGACCGCGGAAGGTCCGGTTCGTGAGCGGGGCCATCGCGGCCGTGTTCGTCGCCGTGTTCACGGTGGTGGCGATCCTGCTGCGCACCACCTCCACGGGGGTGTTCTTCCAGGTGTCCGACCAGATCGCGATGGTCGGCATCGGGGTGCTGCTGGCCTGCGGCGTGCTGTGGCTGACTTGGCCGAGGGTGACCGCGGACGCCGCGGGCGTCACCGTGCGCAACCTGCTGGGCCGCACCCGGTACCCGTGGGAGTCGGTGGTGGGGATCAGCTTCCCCGACGGCGCGGCGTGGGCCCGGCTGGAGCTGCCGGACGACGAGTACGTGCCGGTCATGGCGGTGCAGGCGATCGACGGCGACCGGGCGGTGACCGCCATCCGCGAGCTGCGGCGGCTGCACCGGGCGGCCGTGGAGCCCGCCGCGGGGGCCGCGGAGCCGCAGGGGTAGTACCGGTGGTGCCACCGGAGGTAGCATCGGTGGTGTGAAACTGAGTGTGAGCCTGCCGGAGGAGGACGTCCGGTTCATCGACGAGTACCTCGGGCGGGCCGCGGAGCACGGCAACCGCTCGGCGGTCATCCAGTTGGCCATCGGTCTGCTGCGCGAGTCGTCCCTGCGCGACGAGTACCTCGCCGCCTTCGACGAGTGGGACGCCGGCGAGGACGCCCTGCTCTGGGAACCGACCGCCGCCGACGGCGCGCTCGATGCGGCGCGGTGACATCCACCTGGTCGACCTGGACCCCACGCGGGGCTCGGAGGCCAACAAGACCCGGCCCGCGGTGATCGTCAGCAACGACGCGGCCAACCTGGTGGCCCAGCGGACCGGGCGCGGCACGGTCACGGTCGTGCCGATCACGTCGAACACCACCCGGGTGTTCCCCTTCCAGGTGCTGCTGCCCGCCACCGACTGCGGTCTGCTGGCCGAGTCCAAGGCGCAGGCGGAGCAGATCCGGACGGTCGCCACGGCCCGCGTGCGGCGGCGCTTGGGGCGCGTGCCGCCCGTGCTGCTCAAGGCCATCGACGACGCGTTGCGCGTGCACCTGGGGCTGTAGGCCGTACCTGTGCGTAACCTGTGAATCACGGCGGGGGTGAACTCTCGTCGCGCGCTCCACGTACCCCTCGGTGTATCCCTGAACTGATTCCCGAGGAGGTTGGGCGTGACCGACACCACCACACCCGCTGACAGCCGCAACCGCAGGCAGGTCCTCTGCGGACTGATGGTCGCCCTGGTGGCGCCCGGCGTGCTCGCCGCGTGCTCCTCCGACACGGGCTCCGGGTCCGGCGGCACGACGACCACCCCCGGTGGCGCTCCGGCGGGCACCACCGGTGGTTCGTCCGGTGGCGCCACCGGTTCGTCCGGGGCGTTGAGCACGGTGTCGGCGATCCCCGACGGCGGCGGGCTGCTGGTGAACGGCGGGCCGTCCGGCAAGGTGCTGCTGGTGCGCGACGGGACCACGGTGAAGGGCTTCGACCCGACGTGCCCGCACCAGGGTGCGACGGTCGACCCGCCGAAGGACGGCGTGATCACGTGCCCCCGGCACTTCAGCACCTTCGACCCGGCGACCGGGGCGCGCAAGAGCGGGCAGGCGCAGACCGGGCTCGCCGTGGTGGAGGTGAAGGTCGACGGGGAGAACGTCGTACTGGCCTAGGGTCCGTTTGGGTTATGGATTCACCGGATGGGTGATGGTTGAGTCGATCTCAACCATCACCCCTTTCGGGAGGTCCCCATGCCCCGCTTACTCGGTGTGGCCGCCGTCGCCCTGTGCGCGGTCGGCCTGGCCGCGCCATCGGCCGCCGCGTCCCCCGTCGACGACCGCCCCACGGCCGTGGTGTCGCTCGGCGACAGCGCGATCTCGGGGGAGGGGGCGGGCGACTACGAGCCGGGCACCCGCGGTGAGGGCGGCAACTGGTGCCACCGCTCGGCGAACGCCCTGATCCACCGCACCTCCGCCGCGCAACGCACGTACAACCTGGCCTGCTCGGGCGCCGACGCGTCGAACGTGTCGCTGGCGGACACCACCCACTACACGGAGGGCTCCCAGGCGCGGAGGCTGGTCGCCATCGCCCGCGCCAACCGCGTGACCGCGGTCGTCCTCCAGATCGGCGCCAACGACGACCCGCGCTTCGCCGACACGGTCCTGGACTGCGTCGGCCGCTGGTTCAACCCCTTCGGCGCGGGCTGCGCGAAACACCTCGCCACCGAGTGGCCCCAGCGGCTGGCGGCCATGGCCCCCAAGGTCGAGCGGGCCGTCGCGGACGTCCGGACCGCCATGCGCGAGGCCGGGTACGCGGACGGCGCGTACCGGTTCGTGATCACCTCGTACGCGTCGCCGGTGACGGAGAAGATGGACCCGGTCCAGCACGGACCGCAGGGGTGCCCGATCCGGCTGCCGGACGCGGAGTACGGGCGCACGCAAGCCGTTCCCCAGTTCGCCGAGGCCTTCCGCGGCATCGCGGCCCGAACCGGACTGTCCTACTTGGACTTCTCCCGCGCCACCGAGGGCCACGAGGCCTGCAGCGGCGCGGACGTGTCGACGGAGTGGCAGAACCGCGTCACGGTCGACCCCTGGGCCTGGGTCACCGGCGGCCTGGACGCCTTCGGCATCCACATGGCCCAGCAATCCTTCCACCCCAACGCCCAAGGCCACGCCCAGCTGGGCCGCTGCCTGACGGAGTTCCTGGCGCAACCGCGAACCACGGCCCGCTGCCTGATCGGCACCGACGGCAACCTACACGCCGTCCGCTAGCGGACTCGCCCGGTCGCGTCTCCCCGTGATCCGGTCGAGCGCGGTTCGCGGCCGCGGTGGTGCGGGGCCGGTCCGCCGCGGAGGTGGTGGACCGGGCCGGGCGACGCGCCGGGGCTCGCGACCTGGCGGGTAGGGACGCCGTTGTCGGGGGGCGGTCGTAGGGTTGTCCCGTGCCTGACCCGTCGACCTACCGGCCCGCCGCGGGGACCATTCCCGATGCCCCCGGCGTCTACAAGTTCCGCGACCCCGGGGGCCGGGTCATCTACGTCGGCAAGGCGAAAAGCCTGCGGAGTCGGTTGAACTCGTACTTCGCCGACGTCTCCTCCCTGCACCCCCGCACCCGGCAGATGGTGACCACCGCGGGTGGCGTCGAGTGGACCGTGGTCTCCACCGAGGTCGAGGCGCTCCAGTTGGAGTACAACTGGATCAAGGAGTTCGACCCGCGCTTCAACGTCCGCTACCGCGACGACAAGTCCTACCCCGTGCTGGCCGCGACCCTGCACGAGGACTTCCCCCGCCTGCACGTCTACCGCGGCCCCCGCCGCAAGGGCGTGCGCTACTTCGGCCCCTACGCCCACGCCTGGGCCATCCGCGAGACGCTCGACCTGCTGCTGCGCGTCTTCCCCGCCCGCACCTGCTCCAAGGGCGTCTTCCGGCGCCACGGGCAGATCGGGCGGCCCTGCCTGCTCGGCTACATCGGCAAGTGCTCCGCGCCCTGCGTCGGCCGGGTCGACCAGGACGAGCACCGGGCCATCGTCGAGGACTTCTGCGACTTCCTCTCCGGCAAGACCGACGCCATGGTCCGCCGCTTGGAGAAGGAGATGGCCGCCGCCGCCGAGGAGCTCGAGTTCGAGCGGGCCGCGCGGCTGCGCGACGACATCGGGGCGCTCAAGCGGGCCATGGAGAAGCAGGCGGTCGTGCTCGGCGACGGCACCGACGCCGACGTGGTGGCCTTCTCCTTCGACGACCTCGAAGCCGCCGTCCAGGTGTTCCACGTGCGCGGCGGCCGGGTCCGGGGGCAGCGCGGGTGGGTGATCGACCGCATCGACGACGGCGACGAGCAGTCCGCCGTCGCGAGCCTGGTCGACCGGTTCCTCAGCCAGTTCTACGGCGACCAGGTCGACTCCGAGGAGAGCACCGACGGCAGCCCCGTGCCCCGCGAGGTCCTGGTCCCCGAACTCCCCGCCGACGCCGAGGCGGTGGCCGACTGGCTCGGCGGCCTCCGCGGCGGCAAGGTCGCCCTGCGCGTCCCGCAGCGCGGGGACAAGCGCGCGCTCATGGAGACCGTGGAGCGCAACGCCAAGGAAGCCTTCACCCAGCACAAGCTGCGCCGCGCGGGCGACCTCACCGCCCGCTCCGCCGCGCTCCAGCAACTCCAGGACGACCTCGGCCTCGACACCGCCCCGCTGCGCATCGAGTGCGTCGACATCAGCCACCACCAGGGCACCGACGTCGTCGGGTCGCTGGTCGTGTTCGAGGACGGCCTGGCCCGCAAGTCCGAGTACCGCCGCTTCGCGCTGCGCGAGGCCGCGACCGAGGGGGACGTGGCCTCGATCGCCGAGGTCGTGCGCCGCCGGTTCGCCAAGTACCGCGACGGCGCGCCGGAGCAGGCGGAACCGGGCACACCACCGGGCGCACCACCGGGCATCGACCCGGACACCGGCAAACCCAAGCGCTTCGCCTACCCGCCCAACCTGCTCGTCGTCGACGGCGCCGGACCGCAGGCCAACGCCGCCGCCGACGTGCTCGCCGACCTCGGCATCACCGACGTCGCGGTGATCGGGATCGCCAAGCGGCTGGAGGAGATCTGGCTGCCCGCCGACCCGGACCCGGTGATCCTGGCGCGCAACAGCGAGGCCATGTACCTGATGCAGCGGGTCCGCGACGAGTCGCACCGCTTCGCGATCGGCTACCACCGGCAGAAGCGGTCCAAGAACCTGCTGACCTCGGCGCTGGACGACATCCCCGGCCTCGGCCAGGGCCGCCGGGCCGTGCTCATCAAGCACTTCGGCTCGCTCAAGCGCCTGCGCGCGGCGAGCCTGGAGGAGATCGGCGGTGTCCCGGGCATCGGACCCGGCACCGCGCAGGCAGTGCACAGCGCGCTCGCGGGAGAGGCCCCGGCGCGCGGGAAGGCGGAGGAGCAGCAGTGAGCACCGAAGCGGGCGGACCGGGCATCGAGGTCGCCGTCGTCACCGGACTCTCCGGCGCGGGCCGCAGCACCGCGGCCAAGTGCCTGGAGGACCTGGGCTGGTTCGTGGTGGACAACCTGCCGCCCGAGCTGATCTCCACCATGGTCGAGCTCGGCTCGCAGGCCCGGGGCGCGATCACCAAGGTCGCGGTCGTGATGGACGTGCGCAGCCGGGCCTTCACCGAGGACCTCTCGGCGATCATCAAGGACCTCGACGCGCGCGGCTACCGGCCCCGCGTGCTGTTCCTGGAGGCCACCACCGACGTGCTGGTGCGCCGCTTCGAGCAGGTCCGCCGCGGCCACCCGCTACAGGGCGAGGGCAGGCTCATCGACGGCATCGGGGCCGAGCGGGAGCTGCTGCGCCCGCTGCGCGAGGAGGCCGACCTGGTGCTCGACACCTCGACCCTGTCGGTGCACCAGCTGCGCGCCAAGATCGAGGACGCGTTCGGCTCCGACGCCAACGCCACCACCCGGGTCACCGTGCTGTCCTTCGGCTACAAGTACGGCCTGCCGATGGACGCCGACCTGGTCATGGACGTGCGGTTCCTGCCCAACCCGTTCTGGATCCCCGAGCTCAAGGACCAGACCGGTCGCGACGCGGACGTGCGCAACTACGTGCTCTCCCAGGAGGGCGCCGACGAGTTCCTCGACCGCTACCACGAGCTGCTGCGGCTCATCGGCGCCGGATACCGCCGCGAGGGCAAGCGCTACCTGACGCTCGCCATCGGCTGCACCGGCGGCAAGCACCGCAGCGTCGCCATCTCCGAGGAGCTCTCCCGCAGGCTCGCCGACGAGGACGGGCTGGCCGTCAAGGTCGTGCACCGCGACCTGGGGCGCGAGTGACGGACACCCCGCTCAAGGCGGTCGCGCTCGGCGGCGGTCGCGGCCTGCACGTCACGCTCAGCGCGCTGCGGCTGATCACCCCGGACGTCACCGCCGTCGTCACCGTCGCCGACGACGGCGGCTCGTCCGGGCGGCTGCGCCGCGAACTCGGCCTGCTCCCGCCCGGCGACCTGCGCAAGGCGCTGATCGCGCTCGCGGGCACCGACGGGCCGTGGGCGCGGGTCTTCGCGCACCGCTTCGGCGGCACCGGCGCGCTGGCCGGGCACGCCGTGGGCAACCTCGTGCTCGCCGGGCTGCTGGAGGTGCTCGGCGACCCGGTCGAGGCGCTCGCGCACGCGGCCGGGTTGCTCGGCGCCACGGGCCGCGTGCTGCCGATGTCCACCGCGCCACTGGACATCGAGGCCGACGTGACCGGTCTTGAGGAGGACCCGACCACGGTCCGCCGCATCCGCGGCCAGGTCGCCGTCGCCACCACCCCCGGCCGGGTCCACCGCATCCGGCTGCACGGCCACCGGGCGCCGCCGAGCGCGTGCCCGCAGGCCGTCGAGGCCGTGC
Organism: Actinokineospora auranticolor; assembly: GCF_041897805.1. Classification (GTDB taxonomy): domain Bacteria; phylum Actinomycetota; class Actinomycetes; order Mycobacteriales; family Pseudonocardiaceae; genus Actinokineospora; species Actinokineospora auranticolor. The sequence continues at coordinate 5,553,196 of NZ_CP154825.1, read as the reverse complement.
TCGGCGCGGACGTGGTGCTGCTCGGCCCCGGCTCCTGGTTCACCAGCGTGCTACCGCACCTGCTGGTGCCGGAACTGCACGACGCGCTCGTGCGGACCACCGCCGCGCGGGTCGTGGTGCTCAACCTCGTCCCCCAACCGGGCGAAACCGCCGGGTTCTCCCCGGAGCGCCACCTCGACGTGCTGTGCGAGCACGCGCCCCGGCTGCGGGTCGACGCGGTCATCGCCGACGCCGACTCCGTGGCCACCCCGGACCGGCTCCGACGTGCGGCGTCGGCCCTCGGGGCGGACACCTGGCTGGCCGCCGTGGCGGCCGCGCCGACCCCCGACCGGCACGACCCCGGGGCACTGGCGGCGTGCCTGCGGGAGGCCATCGCGTCGGTGAGGGGACGCTGAGCCGCGACAGCGGTCGTGATGGGATGTACCCCGCCGGCGGAGGGGAGGAGGATCCGCCCACCCCGGCTCGGAGAGGAGGACCCCGTGGCGATGACCGCCGCTGTCAAGGACGAGCTGAGCAGGCTGGCCGTGTCCAAGACCTGTTGCCGCCGCGCCGAGGTGTCCTCGTTGCTGCGCTTCGCCGGGGGACTGCACATCGTCGCGGGCCGGGTCGTCGTGGAGGCCGAACTGGACACCGGCGCCGCCGCGCGGCGGCTGCGCAAGGAGATCCACGAGCTCTACGGCCACCACGCCGACGTGCACGTGATCACCTCCGGCGGCCTGCGCAAGGGCACCCGCTACGTGGTGCGCGTGGTCAAGGACGGCGACGGCCTGGCCCGGCAGACCGGACTGCTCGACCCGCGCGGCCGCCCGGTCCGGGGACTGCCCGCGCCGGTCGTGTCCGGCGGGGTGTGCGACGCCGAGGCCGCGTGGCGCGGCGCGTTCCTGGCGCACGGCTCGCTCACCGAGCCCGGCCGCTCGTCCGCGCTGGAGATCACCTGCCCCGGCCCGGAGGCCGCGCTGGCCATCGTCGGCGCCGCCCGCCGGATGGGCATCCAGGCCAAGTCCCGCGAGGTGCGCGGCGCCGACCGGGTCGTGGTCCGCGACGGCGACGCCATCGGCGCCCTGCTCACCCGCCTCGGCGCGCACTCCTGCGTGCTGAACTGGGAGGAGCGCCGGATGCGCCGCGAGGTGCGGGCCACCGCCAACCGGCTGGCCAACTTCGACGACGCGAACCTGCGCCGCTCCGCCCGCGCCGCGGTCGCCGCCGCCGCCCGGGTGCAGCGCGCCATGGAGATCCTCGGCCCCGACGCCCCCGACCACCTGACCGCCGCCGGTCAACTGCGGCTCAAGAACAAGCAGGCGTCGCTGGAGGAACTGGGCCAGCTCTCCGAGCCGCCGATGACCAAGGACGCGGTCGCGGGCCGCATCCGCAGGCTGCTGGCCATGGCCGACAAGCGCGCGAAGGACCTCGGGCTGCCCGACACCGAGTCCGCCGTCACACCGGACATGCTCGAGGCCGACGCCTGACCCGACCGGCCGCGAACGGCCTGGTCACGCGGTGTTCGGCCGGGTGCCATACCGCGTGCGCGCGGATGCCGGGAGACCCCCGAAAACGCGTCTCGCGCCGTGCCCGCCAAAGGGGTCTTGTGAGCTGGGTCTCACCCGGTATCTCGTTCCCCGGCGCCCGCTCTTCTCCTGTGGAAGGCGCGGGTGCCACTTGGGGGAGGGGCACCCGCACTTGGGGGGAAACGGAGTGGAGTCCGCCCGGCGTGGGGGCTGGCGGACTCCACTCCGCTCGTCATGCCCCCGGTTGTCCGGTGTCCCGGCCCGCGTTCGAGCGGTTGACGAGCATCGATCAAGTCGCCGCTTCCTGATCGGTTCGGAAGGCCGGGCGCGCGCGCCGTTCGGAATCGATTCCCGGTGCTGCTTCGTCGTCCGACCACACGCTCGTCGAACAGTTGTCCCCGGGATCCGTCTCTGATTCGATAAAGAGAGACGGCCGACCTCCTGACCAGCACCTGCCCCGGTGAACGCTAGGGTCATGGTCTGGGTCGGAAGTCAGGTCAAGGCCCCCAATCGGACCAACGTTAGGACGAGGAGACACAGGTGACGGTTCGCGTAGGTGTCAACGGTTTCGGTCGGATCGGTCGCAACTTCTGGCGTGCCGTGCAGGCCAGCGACCACGACATCGAGATCGTGGCCTTCAACGACCTGGGTGACGTCGCGACCATGGCCCACCTGCTCAAGTACGACAGCGTCCTGGGCCGCCTGCCCCAGGACGTGTCGGTGACGGCCGAGGGCATCAAGGTCGGCGACACCACGATCAAGGCGCTCGCCGAGCGCGACCCGGGCAAGCTGCCCTGGAAGGACCTCGGCGTCGACGTCGTGGTCGAGTCGACCGGCTTCTTCACCAAGGCCGCCGACGCCCGCAAGCACGTCGACGAGGGCGGCGCCAAGAAGGTCATCATCTCCGCGCCCGCCAAGGGCGAGGACCTGACCGTCGTGCTCGGCGCCAACGAGGGCCAGTACGACGGCTCGCAGACCGTGATCTCGAACGCCTCCTGCACCACCAACTGCCTGGCCCCGCTGGCCAAGGTGCTGCACGACGCGTTCACCATCGAGCGCGGCCTGATGACCACCATCCACGCGTACACGCAGGACCAGAACCTGCAGGACGCCCCGCACGCCGACCTGCGCCGCGCCCGCGCCGCCGCGCTGAACATCGTGCCCACCTCGACCGGCGCCGCGAAGGCGATCGGCCTGGTGCTGCCCGACCTCAACGGCAAGCTCGACGGCTACGCGCTGCGCGTCCCGGTGCCGACCGGCTCGGCCACCGACCTCACCGTCACCCTGGGCCGCGAGGTCACCCTGGACGAGGTCCAGGCCGCCTACCAGGCCGCCGCCGAGGGCCCGCTCAAGGGCATCCTGCGCTACAACACCGACCCGATCGTCTCCGCCGACATCGTCACCGACCCGGCGTCGTGCATCTACGACGCGCCCCTGACCAAGGTCAGCGGCAACCTGGTCAAGGTCGTCGGCTGGTACGACAACGAGTGGGGCTACTCCAACCGCCTCGCCGACCTGACCGCGCTGGTCGCGTCCAAGCTCTGACGGCCGCCCGAGGAGGAAGCACAGCGAAGTGAAGACTCTCGACGACCTGCTCGCCGAGGGTGTGGCCGGTCGGCGCGTGCTGGTGCGCGCCGACCTCAACGTCCCCCTCGACGGCGACAAGATCACCGACGACGGCCGCGTGCGCGCGTCGCTGCCGACGATTTCCCGGCTCGCGGCCGCGGGCGCCCGCGTCGTGGTGGCCGCGCACCTGGGCCGCCCCAAGGGCGCCCCCGAGCCGAAGTACTCCCTCGCCCCGGTCGCCGCGCGGCTGGGCGAGCTGCTCGGCGCGCCGGTCGCGCTGGCCGACGACGTGGTCGGCGCGTCCGCCAAGTCCACTGTGGACGGCCTGGCCGACGGCGGCGTGGCGCTGCTGGAGAACGTGCGCTTCGACGCCCGTGAGACCAGCAAGGACGCCGCCGAGCGCGGCGCGCTCGCCGACGAGTTCGCGGCCATGGCCGACGCGTTCGTCTCCGACGGTTTCGGTGTGGTGCACCGCAAGCAGGCCTCGGTCTACGACGTGGCCACCCGGCTCCCCGCGTACGCGGGCGGTCTGGTGCTCGCCGAGGTCGAGGTGCTCAAGCGGCTGACCGGCGACCCGGCCCGCCCGTACGTGGTGGCGCTGGGCGGGTCCAAGGTCTCGGACAAGCTCGCCGTCATCGAGGCCCTGCTGCCCAAGGTCGACAAGATCCTGGTCGGCGGCGGCATGTGCTTCACGTTCCTGGCCGCCGAGGGCCTGGGCGTGGGCGACTCGCTGCTCGAGGCCGAGATGATCGACACCTGCAAGCGGCTGCTGGCCGAGCACCCGGACAAGATCCTGCTGCCCGCCGACGTGGTCATCGCCGACGCGTTCGCCGCCGACGCGAACACCCACACCGTGCTCGCCGCGAACATCCGCGAGGGCTGGAAGGGCCTGGACGTCGGCCCGATCACCGTGGAGCGCTACGCCGAGGTCATCGCGGCCGCGGGCACGATCTTCTGGAACGGCCCGATGGGCGTGTTCGAGTACGCCCCGTTCGCGGAGGGGACCCGAGGCGTCGCCCAGGCGATCGTCGACTCGTCGGCGTTCTCCGTGGTCGGCGGCGGCGACTCGGCCGCCGCGGTGCGGCTGCTGGGCCTGCCCGAGGACGGCTTCTCGCACATCTCCACCGGCGGCGGCGCGTCGCTGGAGTACCTGGAGGGCAAGGACCTCCCCGGTGTGTTGGTGTTGGACACAGCGCTGGAGGCGGAATGACTTCCCGCCAGGTCCTGATCGCGGGCAACTGGAAGATGAACCTCAACCACCTCGAGGCCATCGCCCTGGTGCAGAAGATCGCCTTCTCGCTGCCCGAGAAGTACTACGCCAAGGTGGAGGTGGCCGTGCTGCCGCCGTTCACCGACATCCGGTCGATCCAGACCATGGTCGACGGCGACAAGCTCCTGCTCCGCTACGGCGCGCAGGACATCTCCCGGTACGACTCGGGCGCCTACACCGGCGAGGTCTCCGGCCCGATGCTGGCCAAGCTCGGCTGCACCTACGTCACCGTGGGCCACTCGGAGCGGCGCGAGTACCACGCCGAGACCGACGAGCTGGTCAACACCAAGGTCAAGGCCGCGCTCAAGCACGGGATCACGCCGATCCTGTGCCTGGGCGAGCGGGTCGAGGTGCGCGAGGCGGGCACGCACGTCGAGCACTGCACCGAGCAGCTCGTCGCGGGCCTCAAGGGCCTCAAGGCCGAGCAGGTGGCCAAGGTCGTCGTGGCCTACGAGCCGGTGTGGGCCATCGGCACCGGCAAGGTCGCCACGGCCGCCGACGCGCAGGAGGTGTGCGCGGCGCTGCGCAAGACCCTCGCCGACAAGTACGGCGACGAGGTCGCGGGCGGCGTCCGGGTGCTCTACGGCGGTTCGGTGAAATCCGGCAACATCGGCGAACTGGTCGCCCAGACCGACATCGATGGGGCACTCGTCGGCGGCGCGAGCCTGCAGGCCGACGAGTTCACCAAACTGTGCGCGATGGCCGCGGGCGGTCCGCTGCCCTGACGCGCGGTCCGGCGGGCAATGCGCGCCGGAAATGGGTTTTCGCAGGTGGGAACGCCGGGACCGGGTGTCCCGGCGTTCCCATTTCCACCGATCCGGACCGTCACCTGCACGTGCGGATGCCTGTTCGGTGAACGACCGGGGAAATCTGGTAACCGGGCCGCCACGCCAAGTCGGGCCGGTGGTCGAACCGGCCAACATCACCGGGTAATCTGAGACCTCAACCGACCGACCGCGAGGACCACATGATTCTGACCCTGCAGATCGCTCTGATCGTCTCCAGCCTTCTGCTGATCCTGCTGGTGCTGCTGCACCGCGGCCGTGGTGGCGGCCTGTCCTCGCTGTTCGGCGGCGGTATGCAGTCGAGCCTGTCCGGGTCCAGCGTGGTCGAGAAGAACCTCGACCGGGTCACGCTGTTCGTCGGCGCCGTCTGGCTCATCTGCGTCATCGGCCTCGGGCTGCTGGTGAAGATCGGCTGATGCGCGCCGCCCGGCGGGTCGATGGCCAAAACAGCGAAGGACGCGGCGTCCCGGGGATGGCCGGGACCCGCGTCGAACCACGTGGTGGGGGTGTGAACATCAATGGCCGGTGGTAACGCGATCCGGGGTACCCGGGTCGGTGCTGGTCCCATGGGTGAGTCCGAGCGCGGCGAGTCCGCGCCGCGGCAGCGGGTGTCCTACTGGTGCGCGAACGGGCACGAGTCGCGCCCGTCGTTCGCCCTGGACGCCGAGAAGCCGGAGTCCTGGGACTGTCCGCGCTGCGGGCTCCCGGCGGGCCTCGACGAGCAGGCGCCGCCGAAGGCCCCGCGCAACGAGCCGTACAAGACCCACCTGGCCTACGTGAAGGAGCGCCGCTCCGACGCCGACGGCGAGGCGATCCTGGCCGAGGCCCTGGCCAAGCTCCGCGCCAAGCGCGAGGGCTGAGGGCTCCGCCCGCGCGGGCCGGGAGGCTCGCGGCGAGCCCTGGACGGGCCCGCGCCGGATCGCGCGGTGACGGGCTCGTCTTGGTGTTCGGTGGTCTGATGTCGGCATACACTCCGCCTATGCGGTGGTCGCGATGAGCCTGACCGTGGTGCTCGGGTTCGTCGCCGCGTTCCTCACGGCCACGGTGAGTGGCTACTGGTTCGCCGCGAGTTACCGCCCCCGGCGCGACCGGCGCAGGCAGCGGCGGCTCAGCGAGCAGCGCGAACGCGAACGGCTGGAGCGACAACGGATCCGGGACGCCGAGAGCGACCCGACCCCGGTCCAGTCCATCACCGATCGGCCGTACCGCCCGCCCGACGTCCCCGTCGGCCTGCCGTACCTGTACCTGACCGAGCTGCGGATCAGCGACCTGCGCTGCTTCGGCGAGGAGCGGCTGGCGCTGCGGTACCCGGGGGAGCGCGACGAGCCCGACCTCAACCTGCCCAACGTCAACCTGCTGCTCGGCGACAACGGCACCGGCAAGTCGACGGTGCTGCGCGCGGCGGCGATGGTGGCGCTCGGGCCGGTGCTGGGCAGCTCGGGGTTCGTGCCGTACCGGCTGGTCCGCGAGAACCGGCCGTCGTCGCTGGTCGAGGGCCGGTTGGTGTTCGGCGGTCTGCACGGGCCCGAGCGGCTGGCCTGCGACGTGCGGGTGCGCCGCCGCCGCGACCTGGAAGTCGTGGAGGCCGACACCACGGGCCCGTACTGGGACGACCTGTTCGACGAGGCGTCCCCGGCGTTCTTCATCGCGGGCTACGGCGTCACCCGCCGCACCTCCGACGACAGCCGCGCGGACCCGTCGCACGAGCGCGGGCGCAGGCGTCGGCGGTTCCAGCGGGTGTCGAGCCTGTTCGACGAGTCGGTGACGCTGGTGCCGTTCGGGTCCTGGCTGCCGACCGTCGGCGCGGCCCGGCAGCGGGAGGTCACCGAGGTCCTGCACCGGCTGCTGCCCGAGGGCGTGCGGTTCGCGGAGCAGTTCGAGGGCGAGGACGCGGTGTTCCTGCGCCGGGACCTGCCGGTGCCCTTCCGCGCGCTCTCCGACGGTTTCCGCTCCTACCTCGGCTGGCTCGGCGACCTGCTGTTCCACCTGTGCGCCGTGGCCCCCGACCACGTCCCGCTCGGCTCGATGGGCGGCATCGTGCTCGTCGACGAGATCGACCTGCTGCTGCACCCGTCCTGGCAGCGGGTCGTGGTACCCGCCGTCGCGGCGATGTTCCCGAACGTCCAGTTCGTGCTGACCACGCACAGCCCGATCGTCACCGGCACCCTCGAGGCGCGAAACATCGTCGTCGCCCGCGACGATCCCGAGGCGGGGGTGTCGCGACTGCGGGAGGTGGAGGCCGAGGTGCACGGGCTCAACGCCGAGCAGGTCCTGCTCAGCTCGTACTTCGGCCTGGACACCACCCGCGCGCCCGGCGTCGCCGCGGACCTGGCCGAACTGGCCCGGCTGGCGGTGGACGGCGACGAGGACGCCCGCCGCCGCTACCTGGCCGCGCTGGTCGACGACGCCTTCGGGGGCCGTCGCGGGTGATCAGGACCTTCACGGGCCGCGCCGCGCTGCTGGCCCGGCTCGGCGCCGACGCGCCGGTGTGGCGGACCGAGGCGCACCAGGGCGCCGAGCGCAACCGCGCGGCGGGCAAGCACGACAACCGGTCCGCCAACTCGTGGAGCCGGTTGAAGCCGGGGCTCGCCGAACTCCAGCGCGGCAAGTGCGCGTACTGCGAGACCTACCTCGGCTCGGAGGGCGTGGACTGGACCGTCGACCACTACCGGCCCAAGGGGCGGGTGGCGGTGTGGGCGGACCCGGACGCCCCGGAGATCGTGGACGTGGGCGGCCCCGCGCCGACCGGCTACCACCTGCTGGCCCACGACCCGGACAACCTGCTCGGCAGCTGCGAGAACTGCAACCGGCGCAAGGCCGCGTACTTCCCCACGGCCGCGCCCCGCGTGCTGGACTCGACCGACCGGGCCGGGTTGGCGGCCGAGCGGCCGTACCTGGTGGACCCGGCCGACCCCGCGGCCGACCCGGAGCGGCTGATCACCTGGAAGGGCGCGATCCCGCAGCCCGCGCCCGGTCTCGACGAGCACGACCGGCGGCGCGCGCGGGCCACCATCGAGGTGCTGGAACTGGCCAGGACCAAGGTGGTCGCCGACCGGATGCTGCTGCTGATCGGGGTGTGGATGGCGCACGACGCGGGCGCCGCGGACGTGCTGGACCTGTACTGCGCGCCGGGTGGCCGGTTCGCCGCCTGCGCCCGCCGCTACCGCGAGCTCTGCGAGACCGACCCTGAGTGGGCCGCGGCCGAGTACCGGCTGATGATCACGAGCGTGGCCGGTGGGGTAGGCTACCGGTGACTACCTGCCTTCGGGTCGGGCGGCGGCCGGATGCTTGGTCCGGCCGCCAATCACATTTTCAGGCCTCCGTCGCCATCCGCACGACGTCGGTGTCGCGGCCGATGGCGGTCACCTCGGGTACCACGCGGACCTCGGTGATGTCGCCGGGGTGGTAGGAGAGCACGGCCTCCTGCCTGCTGATGGCGCGGTCGAGCAACCACCACAGCCTGGCGGGCTCGTGCCGGCGGACCAGGTCCTCGACCTTCTGCGGTAACGCCGAATCGGCGGTGGCCTCCACTTGGATCCGTGGTGCCACAATGACTTCGCCGGTCTTGGTCCGTCGCATGAGGACGGCTGGGGTGCCGTCGACCTCGACCAGCGGGAGGAGCGTGTCCCGGGTGGCCAGCTTCCACAGCAGGGTGCGCGGGGAGTCGTCGGGGGAGGGGACGCGGGTGGCGGCCCACACGCCGTGGACGAGGACGACCAGCAGCCAGACCACGACGGCGACGCCGACGCTGTAGGCGAGGACGAGGTACAGGTCGAGGAAGTTGTACCGCTGCGTGTAGTCCCGCCGGGTGCCCGGCCACAGCCACCCGGTCAGCAGCGGGAAGAGCTTCGCCATGACCAGGGAGACCAGGACGCCGAGCAGGGTCGTCCAGGTGACCGCGGCGACCACGGACTCGGACTCGGCAGCGGGGAAGCGCGGCCGGACGCGGCGGAGGAGGAAACCCACTACCAGCACGGTGACCACGCCCGGGACCACCAGGAACACCGGGACGCCGAGGCTCTGCACGATGTCGGACTCGCCGAAGACCTCCAGCGTGACCGGCATGGTCAGTGCCAGGGTGGTGGCGGTCGCGGCGTCGTCGCCCTCCTGCGCGGTGATGCTGAAGAGCGCCGAGCGGGTGCCGGGGGCGGTGAGGTCGTCGGAGTACACGCGGACCGGGATGGCCTGCTTCGCGCGGGGTTTCAGGTCGAACGCGCAGGAATCGCTCCGACCGGCGCGCCACTGCGCCGTGCGGCCGTCGGGACAGGTCGCCTCCAGCCAGGTGTCCGGGGCCGGGGTGGCGGTCAGCGCGGTGACCCGGACCGCCGTCTCGCGGTCGGTGCCGATGACGATCGTGGCCGAGCCGGGCCGGTTCTGGTTGACGCGGTCCGGTCCGGACTCGACGGTCGCCGTGGCCAGTGGCGCGCTCGGGACCGCCTTGACGCTCGCGGCGACCACCGCGGACGCGCCCGGGGAGTCGACCACGAAGGACAGACCGACGTCCTGCCCGGACCCCTCGGCGGTCCTGGTGACCTTGAACGTCTCCGTGCGGGACTGGCCGGGGCCGAGGGGGACGGTCGTGGCGGCCGGGGTGGTCGTGATGGTGTCCTCCGAGGCCACGACCCGGATGGCGGCGGTGGTCGGGGACTGGGCGGAGTTGGTGAGGGTGAGCAGGACGGTCGCCGAGCGGCCCGGTGGGAGCGCCACCTGCGCCGGGGTGGCGGTCGCGGTGATCGGGGTCTCGGCGGCGGCCGGGGTGGCGAGCAGCAGCAGCCACACCACGGCGAGCACGCGGACCAGTGATCGCACGTCCATCCTCTTTCGTCGTCGTTGTGCACAACATCTACCGGCGGCGGTGATCCGCTACACGCGGGTGTAGCGGATCACCGGTTCCCGGAGATGAGGTGGGGTAGCCGACCCTCGAAGGAGCCCGATGGCCGCCATCCGCAGCGCGCTGTGCACGATCAGCCGGGTCTGGCCGTACCCGGAGGTCCTGGCGGGCGGCGGCGCGCTGACGACCCGGTCGGGGCACGCGGGGGTGTACCGGTCGTTCCGCCCGGACCTGATCATGCCCTGGGACCCGGACACCGAACCGGCCACCTGGAGCCGCTTCTGGTCGGCCTACCTGGCCCGCCCCGAGGCGGTCCGGGAGGTGCGGCAGGACGCGCTGTGGGAGCGGGTGGTGCCGTTCCGGCTGGCGAACGTGCCCGCGACACCGGGCCCCGCCGCGGCGACGGCGCGGGTGCTGCTGTACCCGAGCGCGGTGGCGGTGACGATCACCGTGCGGGCTTCGGGGCAGTGGCCGGTCGCGGAGTTCGCGGGCGCGATGGCCGCGCTGGTGGAGGCGCGCACGTGGGGTGCGGAGGGGAACCGGTCGCTGGAGGGGATCGCGTCGGACCTGCGTGACCTGGTGGCACCCCGGTTGGCGGGTGGGGTTGTCGTCGCCGGACCGCCCGCGGTGCACACGGTGGCGGCTCCGCTGTCGGCGGACGGGGGAGTGGCGGCGGATCTGGACACGGGGTTGCCCGCTGTGCAGTCGTGCCTCGCGGGGCTGGCGGGCTTGGGGCCCACCGGCAGCTTCGATCCGGCCCGGCTGTGCGAGGTCAACCGGGACACGAAGAAGGCGGCCCGCTACTACGACGTGGGCGATGGGTTGGTGATCTGGCACAAGGACCGGGTCTTCGACCCGGCGGCGGGGGAGAAGGTCGCGTGCCTGGTCCGCAACCAGACGGACTTGGTGGTGCAGATCGAGGCCCTCCGCGCGACGGCCCAGTGGGCCGCGGACCGCGTGGCGGGCAACCGCCCCATCCCCCCGGACGTGTTCCCCCTCCTGCGGCAGGCCAGGACCCGCCTCGACACCCTCCACACCGGCCGCAGGGACAAGACCTATCGGAGCGTGGTGGCCACCACCCGGATCACGCCCCACCTACCGATGCTCGCCACCCTCAGCACCCTCTAGCCACTCCGCCGACTCAGCGGAACCAGCCCCGCGTGGCGGGGACGCCCGGATTTCCCGGTGGGCGGCGCTGGAGAGGATCGGACCAGCCCCGCACGGATGTTCCGCGCGACGTCGTGGCCGACCTTGGACCAGCCCCGCGTCCGCAGGGAGGACACCTGCCTGTATTTCTCTGCCGACTCCGACGCGGGATCAGCCCCGCGTGCGCGGGGACGACGAGCAGGGCCGGTCCGTGTGGGGCAAGGAAGGCGGATCAACCCCGCGTGCGCGGGGACGACACTTCCTGACCTGCGGCGTTGTCCGCTCCCACGCCCATTTTCATTCACTTCGCTGCACAACGCCGCCCGTTCCGGGCATCCAACAACCCCGATCCTAGCTACGGCGCGGGCGCGGCAGGCCGGGAACAGGAACGGCCCGTGGCAGTCCACCCCGGACTGCCACGGGCCGCCTGCTCGACTCAGTAGCGGAACGCGCTGATCAGCGTGCGGAGGTCGGTCGCCGCCCCGCTCAGCGTCTCCGCCGTGCGCTTGGCGGCGGTGGCCGCGGCGCTGGTGTCCTCGGTCGCCTGGGCCAGCCCGGCGATGCCGGTGCCGATCTGCACCACCGCGTTCGCCGTCTCGTGCACGTTGCGGCTCATCTCCGCCGTCGTGGCCGTCTGCTCCTCCACCGCCGCCGCGATCACGGTCTGGGTGTCGCAGATCGAGCCCACGACCTCGCCGATCTGGTGGATGGCCGACGTGGCCTCCGTGCTGCCCTCCTCGATCGCCTTGATCCGGCTGACGATGTCCTCCGTCGCCGTCGCGGTCTGCTGGGCCAGTTCTTTGACCTCGCCTGCCACCACGGCGAAGCCCTTGCCCGCCTCGCCCGCGCGGGCCGCCTCGATGGTGGCGTTGAGCGCCAGCAGGTTGGTCTGCTCGGCGATCGTGCTGATCAGCTTGACCACGGTGCCGATCTCGGCCGTCGCGGAGCCCAGGGCGCTGACCGCGTCGTTGGCGTGCTGGGTGTCGCGGACGCCGTCGGTGGCCACGTCGGCGGCGCGGCTGGCGTTCTGGGTGATCTCGTCGATCGCGGCCCGCATCTGCTCCGAGGAACTCGCCATGGCGGTGACCATGCCGGACACCTCCTCGGCCGTCTGGTTGATCGACGACGCCTCGGCGCTGGTCTGGCCCGCGGTGGCGGCGAGCCTGCCGCTGACGTCGGACAGCTCGTTGGACGCCGTCGCGACCTCCTGGGCCCGGTCGGCCACCCGGCTGATCAGCTCCTGGGTGCGCTCCGCCAGCTCGTTGAAGCTGGCCGCCACCTGCCCCAGCTCGTCACCGCGGCTCGCGTCCACGCGCTGGGTCAGGTCGCCGCCGGTGATGGCGGTGAGGCCGGAGCGCAGGTCGCGCAGCGGTCGGGTGATCGAGCGGACCAGCAGCAGCGTCAGCAGCGCGCCCAGCAGCACCGCGACCCCCGCCAGCACCACCGTCGTGAGCGTGCCCGAGTCGGCCCGGGACTCGGCCTCGGCCGCCGCCGCGGCGGACTCGCCGTGCACGTCGGTGACCAGCCGGTCGATCTGCTCGGCGATCTTGTTGAAGATCGCGATCTCGTTCACCGCGACCAGCTCGGCGGCGTGGCCGGTGGTCTCCGGGGTGCCCGCGTTGTAGTTGCTGACGACGTCCTTGTCGAGCGTCATGAACTGCTCGAACAGGGTGGTGATGTTGTCGGTGTCGGCGGTCTGGTCGGTGTCCAGGCCGAACGCGCGCAGCTTCGCCAGCTCGTCGCGGAACGACTGCGCCGAGGTCAGGAACGCCGCGCGGGCGCTGGCGTTGTCCGCGGTGGCGCCCGGCACGCCGCGCTGGACGTCGAAGGCGTAGGCGGTCTGCCAGCCGTTGAAGTCCGCGGAGCGGAACTTCACCTGCAGGGCCAGCTGGGTCAGCTCGCGGGAGCGGGCGATCTGCTCGGCCGAGTCGCGCTCGCGCTCCAGGCTGGACACCGCCGTGACGGCCAGCGCGCACAGCAGCAGCAACAGCGCGGCCATGGCGGCGCCCACACGCACGCCCACCCTCAGGTCGGAGATTCGCTTCAGCATCGCTCACCGCTCCACTCGTGCCCCCGGACCAATTCCGATCACTCGGGGGCTTCGGCGCGGCGAAACGTGGCCTGAGGCACACCACCCGATCGGGACCTTCGCCGGTACCGGGACGGGGGAACGCGCGGGTCAGGCGGTCAGCGGGTACCTGGCGCTCACCCGGAAACCGCCGTCGTCGGTCGGGCCCGCGTCGAACTCGCCGCCGAGCAGCCCGGCCCGCTCCCGCAGCCCGAGCAGCCCGTGCCCGCCGGAGGGCAGTGTGCCGACCTGCCCGGTGCGCGGCCGCTCGTTGTCCACCTCGACCACCAGCGCGCCGTCGCGGGTCAGTATCCGCACGGAGGTCCGCGATCCGGCCGCGTGCTTGCGCACGTTGGTCAGCGCCTCCTGCACCGTGCGGTACGCCGCGCGCGACACCGGGCCGGGCAGGTCCAGCGCGCAGGCGTCCATGGCCAGCTTCACCTGGTCGCCGTCGACCAGGCTGCCGTCGACCAGGTCGGCGATGTGCTCCAAGCCGGGCTGGGTGTCCTCGTCGTCCACCCCCGACCGCAGCACCCCGACCAGCTCGCGCAGCTCCTCAAGCGTGCGGGTGCTCAGCGCGCGGATCGTCTCCGCGGCCTCCTTGGTCGCCGGGTCGGTGACGTCGACCTGCATCGCCCCGGCCTGCATGGCGATGAGCGTGACCTGGTGGGACACCACGTCGTGCATCTCCCTGGCCAGCTTCGCCCGCTCCGCCGACCGCACGGTCGCCGCGTAGAGGCGTTTCTCCCGCTCCCGGCTGCGCGCCAGCTCGCGGATCCGGGTGGACAGTTCCTGGCGGACCGCCATCAGCAGCCCGATCGCCACCGGCATGCCCGCGACCAGCACCCCGTAGATGAAGTCCGACAGGTGCGCGCGCCAGGTCAGCTCGACGAACTTCGGCCACGGCCACAGCACGAACCGGGACAGTCCCACCAGGACGGCGCCCACCACCGTGGGCCAGGTGAGCATCCGCCGCCGGGCCAGCGCGCCCAGCGAGATCATGGCCGCGAGCTGGGCCCAGCCCGCGAAGAACCCCGGGATGGTGATCAGCACCGCGGTGAACGGCAGGTGCCTGCGCAGCAGCATCGCGGGCAGCGCGCACCAGGTCAGGTAGTAGGAGTAGGTCGTGGCGTCCTCCGGCACCACGAGCCACATGTCCAGCGCGGCCACGACCAGCGCGAGCACGTCCGACGACAGCTCGCGGACCCGTTGGTTGGCGTGCAGCGCGGCCAGCCGGGGCGGCAGGCGCAGCGCGCGCGGCCGGACCGGCAGCACCGCGTCCGGTGTGACCATGGGCGTGACCAGCGGGCCACCTCCTCCTAGTGCTCCTGGGACCCCACTGGTCCCCGACACCGACCGCGGCGAGCGCGCGCGTTGTTCTCGCAGCTCAGCCGAGTCGTGCCTGCCCGAGCGCGGACGGGGCACGTCCCGCCGGGCGGTAGCATTCTCCCGGTCCCGGGCTTGCCTGCGCCGGCGGTGTGGCATGGAACGCCCTTCCTGCGGCGACGTGCTGCGCGGTGTCGCCACCCATCAAGACAGACAACACCGGCCTCGGGACGGTGACCGACCAACAACTGTGCGGGAGCAAACGGACGATCCCCGAACGGAGCAGGGGAAAGACGAACGAGCACCGCCGAGGGAGTCACGTTGCGCACACTCATCATCGACAACTACGACTCCTTCACCTACAACCTGTACCAGGCTTTGGCGGTCCTGGACGGCGCGCGGCCCACGGTGGTGCGCAACGACGAGGATTGGGACCTCGGCGGCCTCGTCGACTTCGACAACGTGGTCATCTCGCCGGGCCCGGGACACCCGGGCGTCCCGGGCGATTTCGGGCTCAGCCGCGCGGTCCTGGCCGCCGCCCGGCAGCCGCTGCTCGGGGTCTGCCTCGGCCACCAGGGACTGTGCCTGCTGGCGGGTGCCCGGGTCGGGCACGCTCCCGAGGCGCGGCACGGGCGGCTGTCGGCGGTCCGCCACGACGGCCGCGACCTGTTCGCCGGGCTGCCGTCGCCGATGGACGTCGTGCGCTACCACTCCTTGGCGGTGACCGACCTGCCGGACGCGCTGGTGGCCACGGCGTGGAGCGAGGACGGCGTGCTCATGGGGGTGCGGCACCGCGACCGGCCCGCGTGGGGCGTGCAGTTCCACCCGGAGTCCGTCAGCACCGAGCACGGCGCCGCGCTGCTGGCCAACTTCCAGGACCTGACCCGCCGCTGGTGGGCCGAGCACCCGCGCGAGACCGTCGTCGTCGCGCCGGTCGCGTTGCCCGCCGAGAGACCGGCCCCGCCGGAGCCGACGGCCCGCGTGGTCGTCGAGCGGCTGCGGGTCCCGGTGTCCGCCGAGGTCGCCTTCGACGCGTTCTACCGGGACTCACCGCACGCGTTCTGGCTCGACAGCGCGGCGGGCGGCCGGTTCTCGTTCCTGGGCGACACCTCGGGTCCGCACGCCAGGGTGGCGACCGCCGACGTCTGGGCCGGGACGGTCACCGTCACCTCCGGCACCGGGGAGTCGGTGGTGGAGAGCGGGTTCCTCGACTGGCTCGACGCCGACCTCGCCGACCGCCGCGTGGCCGTGCCGGACCTGCCGTTCGACTTCGCGCTCGGCTGGGTCGGCTACCTCGGCTACGAGCTGAAGGCCGAGTGCGGCGGCGACCGCGCACACAAATCGCCCGACCCGGACGCGCGGATGCTCTTCGTCGACCGCGCCGTCGCCTTCGACCACGAGACCGGCGAGGTCTACCTGCTGGAGCTGGCCGCCGACGGCTCGGAATGGCTGTCCGAGACGGCCGCGCGCCTGTGGTCGCTGGCGGGCAAGACCCTGCCGCCGCCCGCCCCGGAGGTCGCCCTCGGCCCGTTGACGGCCCGGCACGACCGCGCCGCGTACCTCGACATGGTCGCCGCCAGCCAGGTCGCGATCGGCGACGGCGAGACCTACGAGGTGTGCCTGACCAACGAGCTGACCGCCGCCGGGACCCTCGACGCGTGGGAGGCGTACCGGTACCTGCGGCGCGCGAGCCCCGCGCCGTTCGGGGCGCTGCTGCGGCTGGGGGAGCTGTCGGTGCTGAGCACGTCGCCCGAGCGGTTCCTGTCGGTGTCGGCCGACGGCGCGGTGGAGTCCCGGCCGATCAAGGGGACCCGGCCGCGCGGGCGCGACGCCGCCGAGGACGCGCGGTTGCGCGCCGAGCTGGCGTCGGGGGAGAAGGACCGCGCGGAGAACCTGATGATCGTCGACCTGGTCCGCAACGACCTCGGGGTCTACGCGGAGGTCGGGTCGGTGTCGGTGCCGGAGCTGTTCGGGGTGGAGACGTACGCGACCGTGCACCAGCTGGTCAGCACCGTCCGGGCGCAACTGGCCGAGGGCGTCTCGGCGGCGCGGTGCGTGCGCGCCGCGTTCCCCGGCGGTTCGATGACCGGGGCGCCGAAGGTGCGGACCATGCGGATCATCGACGAGTTGGAGGCCGGACCGCGCGGCGTCTACTCGGGGGCTGTCGGGTACTTCTCGCTGACCGGCGCCGCCGACCTGAGCGTGGTGATCCGGACCCTGGTCGTGCGGGCGGGTGAGGTGTCGTTCGGGGTGGGCGGGGCGGTGATCGCGTTGTCGGACCCGGCGGCGGAGTTCGAGGAGACGGCGGTGAAGGCCACCGCGATGCTGGGGTTGTTGGGGGCGGAGTTCCCGGGACGCGCCTGAGGGGCAGTCGTTCAGGCGGGGGCCATGTGGTGGTCACGGGGTGGATCACTGGGGTGGACACCATCCGGCTATGACCCCTTCCCTGTCCCTGAGGGCCTGCGCCGCGGCGGTCGCCTGCGTGGCGTTCCTGCCCGGCCAGGCGGCCGCGCACCCGAAGCCGCGTGACTTCGACCTGCAAGCGCACCGCGGCGGTATCGGGCTGCGTGTGGAGAACAGCCTCAGCTCCTTCGGCAACGCCATCCGACTCGGCGTGAGCACGCTGGAGCTGGACGTCCAGATCACCGAGGACGACCAGGCGGTGGTCACCCACGACCGCCGCGTCGACGGCCGCAAGTGCCGCGACACCGCGCCCGCCGTCGCGGGCGACCCCGAGTTCCCCTATGTCGGCAAGTACGTCAACACGCTGACGCTGGCCCAGGTCCGCACCCTCGACTGCGGCTCGCGGCGGCTGCCGGACTTCCCGGGGCAGGAGCTGACCCCGGGCTCCCGGATGCCGCTGCTGCGCGAGGTCTTCGCGCTGGCGCGCCGCTACGGCGCGGACGACGTGCGGTTCAACGTCGAGACGAAGGTCGAGGCGGGCGCGCCGAGCGAGACCGCGCCCCGCGAGAAGTTCGCGCGGATCACGGTCGGCGAGATCGAGGCCGCCGGGATGACCCGGCGGGTCAGCGTCCAGAGCTTCGACTGGGGCGCGCTGATGCGGGTCCGGCAGCTCGCGCCCCGGCTGCCGCTGGTCGCCCTGACCAACTACGACTTCCTGCAGACCGGACAGCCGGGCAAGTCGCCGTGGTTGGGCGGGCTGGACATCGATGACTTCGGTGGGGACCCGATCCGGGCCATCAAGACCTTCGGGGCCACGGCGTTCTCGCCGGTGCACGGGTTCCCGCAGGGCGGGTCTGTGGAGGACCCGGGGTACCGGCCGTACGTGACGGCGGAGATGGTGCGGCACGCGCACCGCAACGGGATCAAGGTGATCCCGTGGACGGTCGACGACGTGCCGACGATGGCGAAGCTGATCGATGACGGCGTGGACGGGTTGATCACGGACTACCCGGACCGGCTGCGCGGGCTGTTGGCGCGGCGCGGGTTCCGGCTGCCGCGTGGGTACGCGTCGCCGTTCGACCTTCAGGCGCACCGGGGTGGGCGGGCCGTGCGGCCGGAGAACACCCTGGCGGCCTTCGCCTATTCGCTGGCGAACCCGGCTGTGTCCACTTTGGAGTTGGACACGGGGATCACCGAGGACGGCGCGGTCGTCGTGCTGCACGACCGGACGATCAACGGGGCGCACTGCGTCGACACGGCGCCGGCCCGAGCGGGTGACCCGGAGTTCCCGTATGTCGGCAAGCGCGTGCACGACCTGACGTTGGCCCAGATCCGCACGCTCGACTGCGGTGTGAAGACGCTGCCGGAGTTCCCCAAGCAGCAAGCTGTGCCGGGTCAGCGCATTCCGACGCTGGCCGAGGTGTTCGGCGCGGTCCGGGCGAGTGGGCGGACGGACATCCGGCTGAACATCGAGACCAAGATCAGCCCCACGGCGGACGACACGGCTCCGTACGACGTGTTCACCCGCAAGGTGGTCGGCGAGATCGGCCGCGCGGGCTTCACGAGCCGGGTCACGTTGCAGTCCTTCGACTGGCGCACGATCCAGCTGTCGAAGAAGCTGTTACCGTCGCTGGAAACGGTGGCCCTGGTGTGGCAGTACGGCCCGGAAGAGTGCGCCACCATCGCCGACGAGTGCTCGTTGCGGGCGGTTTACGGCGACCCGTCGGTGAAGTCGCCCTGGACCGGCGGCCTCGACTGGTGGAAGACCCGCGACCTGGCGCGGCTGGTGCGCCAGTCGGGCGCGTCGACGGTGTCGGCGAACTGGCAGGTGCACGACCCGGCGCAGGGCACGGTGCAGGACGCGGACTGGTACCTGCGGCAGAACCCGGCGTACTTCCACGGACCGGACGTCGAAGGCCTGCACCGCAAGGGACTCAAGGTCGTTCCGTACACGGTCAACGACGAACCGACCATGCAGCGGGTCATCGACCTGGGCGTGGACGGCCTGATCTCGGACGACCCGGACCTGCTGATCGCCGTGGCCAAGAAGAACGGCCTGCGCTAGGCATCCCAACCGCCGCCGAACTCCTGCCCCCATCCCCACCCATCACTCTTCTCTCCCAACCCACCCCGTAACCGCCGCTCGCGTGCCCGCTCTACCTCGACGTGACTTGGCCACACCGGACCCGCCCCGTAACCGCCGCAGGATCCCAGCCCCCACCGAACGCAACGCGCCCCCGTCATACGCCTTGATTGGGTGGACTTGCTTTGCGTGGGGGGACGAGCCTGCCAAGCTCTCCCGCGGGTGGGGTGGGCTTGCCCCTCCCACCGCTTTTCCCCACCGCAGGCTCGTAGGGGCCCCGCGCAAAGCAAGTTCGCCCGATCGAGGCCGCCCATGTTTTTCGCGTGGGGTCAGACCAATCAACCCGGCCCGGCGCTTGTCTGGCCCGCAGCGTGAGACGAGCATCGAACGACCCATCCCGTTCCGATTGCGGTTCGGCCGCGTTGAAACGGGCAGGGCGTAGCGGGGACAAACAGAGGCCGGTGAGCGGAACATCCGCCCACCGGCCTCTGTGCGTCCAGTCCTACCCGAACTACCGTCCCGCAGCCGCTCGGTCCACGAGCCACAATGTGATGTCCCGACCCGTCGCGCCCGCTGCCGGGATGTCCGTCTCCGACGCGTCCGACAAGGCCGCCGTCACGGCCTCCGCCTTGCTCTCGCCTGCCGTCACGAGCCACACCTGAGAGGCGCGGCGGGCGGCGGGCAGCGTCAGCGACACCCGCGTGGGCGGCGGCTTGGGGCAGTCCCGCACCGCGATGACCGTGGCCCTGCCCTCGCGGACCGCCGGGGAGTCCGGGAAGACGGACAACGTGTGCCCTTCCTCCCCGACCCCCACCAGCAGCACGTCCAAGGCCACCCCGGTCATCAGTTCCGCGTACGCCTTCGCCGCCGCGTCCGGGTCGTCGCCGAAGTCGCCGTCGGACGGGGGGATGGCGTGGATGCGGGACTCCGGGACCGGGACGTGGTCCAACAGGACCGTGCGGGCCTGGGTCTCGTTGCGCTCCGGGTCCCCGGCGGGCAGGAAGCGTTCGTCGCCCCAGTAGATCTCCACGGCGGACCAGTCCACCGCGTCGCGGGCCGGGCTCTTGTTGACCTGGTTCAGCACCTCGATCCCCGTCCGCCCACCCGTGAGGCCGATGGCGACCACGTGGCGGGTGGCTTGCAGGTCGGTCAGGGTGGTGATCAGGCGAGCCGCGGTGGCCGCGGCGAGGATTTCCGCGGACTGGTGGACGACAACGCTCTGCTCGCTCATTACTTCCCCTTGCCGCTCTTCACGGGTTGGCGGGTGCCTGCGGTGCGGGAACCGGACTTGGCGGAGGTCTTGCCCGCCTTGCCGTTGGACTTCGGGGACGGCTTGGCCGCGTCCTCGGCGGCCGACGCCGCGTCCGCCGCGCTCACCGCCGGGGTACCCGCCTGCTCCGGCACCGGCGCCTTCGACGGCACCTTCACCGGCGTACGACCCCGCACGATCTTGCCCAACCCCTGCAACGTCTCCTCGAACGGCTCGTCCGCGTCCAACCTGCGCAGCTCCTCCGCCAGGCAGTCGCGCACCTCCCGCCGCTGGAGCGCGACCCGGCGGGCGGGCTGGCCCGGCTGGGTCAGCGTGCCCACCTTGCCGTCGGGGCGGACCAGCTCCACCGCACCCGACTTGCGCTCCAGCACGACCGAGACGATCCCCTGGCCGGTCGCCGCCTTGGCCCGCTTCACCGGGATCCGCAGCCGCGCCGCCAACCAGCCCGCCAACAGGTCGGTCGACGGCGAGTCGCCCTCCCCGGTGACCGTGGCCGCGGTGACCTTCTCGTACGGCGGCAGGTCCAGCGACGCCGCCAGCACCGCCCGCCACAGCGTCAACCTGGTCCAGGCCAGGTCGGTGTCGCCGTCGGTGTAGTGCTTCTGCCGCACCTCCAGCGCCTTGATCGGGTTGCGCTCGGCGGCCGAGTCGGTGATCCGGCGCTGCGCCAGCCGCCCGATCGGGTCCTCCGCGGGCTTGGCGGGCGCCTCGAAGGGCCACCACGCCACGACCGGCGCGTCCGGCAGCAGCAGCGGGATCACGCAGCCCGCGCCCTCGTCGGCCAGCGCGCCGTAGAGCCGCAGCACCACGACCTCGCTGGCACCGGCGTCGCCGCCGACCCGGATCTGCGCGTCCAGCCGGGCCGCGGCCTTGCGCGCGCCGCGGGCCACCACGATCACCCGGCAGGGGTGTTCGCGGCTGGCGTCGTTCGCGGCGTCTATCGCGTCCTCGGTCTTCGCGCCGTCATCGGTCACGATGACCAGCGTGAGCACCCGGCCCAACGCCGTGGCGCCACCCTGCTCGCGCAGGTGCACCAGCTTCGAGTTGACCTGCGAGGTGGTGGTCGAGGGCAGGTCGATGATCACGGTCGCCTCCTGTGCCCTCGCGGGACACCCGCACCCGGTCGGCTATCTATCGCGGGAGTAGCGGGGAAACTCACGGTCGCCTCCAATGACGCCCGGTCCGGGAAAGCATCTTCTCAGCGGAATCAGGGCCCCAGGTGCCCGATGGATAGCCCTCCGGCTTACCGGCGGTGGCCCAGTGCTTGAGCACCGGCTCCAGGATCTCCCAGGACAGCTCCACTTCCTGGTTGACCGGGAACAGCGACGGCTCGCCGAGCAGCACGTCGAGCAGCAGCCGCTCGTAGGCCTCCGGGGAGGACTCGGTGAACGCGTGGCCGTAGCTGAAGTCCATGGACACGTCCCGGACCTCCATCGCGTTGCCCGGCACCTTCGAGCCGAACCGCAGGGTCACGCCCTCGTCCGGCTGCACCCGCACCACCAGGGCGTTCTGCCCCAGTTCCTCGGTGGCGGTGTCGTCGAACGGCAGGTGCGGGGCGCGCTTGAACACCACCGCGATCTCGGTGACCCGGCGGCCCAGGCGCTTGCCGGTGCGCAGGTAGAACGGCACCCCCGCCCAGCGCCGGGTGTTCACCTCGAGGGTGATCGCGGCGAAGGTCTCGGTGGTGGAGTTCTTGTCGAACCCCTCCTCCTCCAGCAGACCGGGCACCTTCTGCCCGCCCTGCCAGCCGCCCAGGTACTGCCCGCGCGCGGTGGTCTCGCCGAACGGCCCGACCGCCTTCGTCGCCTCCAGCACCTTGATCTTCTCGGTGCGCAGCGCCTTGGGGCGGAAGGAGACCGGCTCCTCCATCGCGGTCAGCGCGAGCAACTGGAGCAGGTGGTTCTGGATGACGTCGCGCGCGGCGCCGATGCCGTCGTAGTAGCCCGCGCGGCCACCGAGACCGATGTCCTCGGCCATGGTGATCTGCACGTGGTCGACGTAGTTGGCGTTCCAGATCGGCTCGAACAGCTGGTTGGCGAAGCGCAGCGCCAACAGGTTCTGCACCGTCTCCTTGCCGAGGTAGTGGTCGATGCGGAACACCGAGTCCTCGGGGAACACGTCGTTGACCACGCCGTTGAGCTGCTTGGCGCTGGCCAGGTCGTGTCCGAACGGCTTCTCGATGACCACCCGCCGCCACTCGTCCGGCTTGGCGCCCGCCAGGCCGGAGCGGGCCAGCTGCTTGGTCACCACCGGGAACGCCCCCGGCGGGATCGACAGGTAGAACGCGTGGTTGCCGCTGGTGCCGCGCAGCTCGTCGAGTTCCTTGACGGTCTCGGCCAGCTTGTCGAACGCGGCGTCGTCGTCGAAGGAGCCCTGCACGAACCGGAAGCCCTCGGCGAGGCGGTCCCACACCGAGTCGCGGAACGGGGTCCGCGCGTGCTGCTTGACCGCCTCGTAGACGACCTGCCCGAAGTCCTGGTCCTCCCAGTCCCGGCGGGCGAAGCCGACGAGCGAGAAGCCCGGCGGCAGCAGGCCGCGGTTGGCCAGGTCGTAGATCGCGGGCATCAGCTTCTTGCGGGACAGGTCACCGGTCACGCCGAAGATCACCAGGCCGCACGGGCCCGCGATCCGCGGCAGCCGCTTGTCGCGCTCGTCGCGCAGCGGGTTGACCCACGTCCTGGCGGTCACGCGCCCACCTCCGCCAGCGCCTCGACCAGCCGCGCCAGACCCGCCGCGCGGTCGGTGAAGTGCAGCCGCAGCACGGGCCTGCCGTGCTCGACGAGCACCTGACCGTCGCCCAGCGCCTGCGCGTGCTGGAGCACGCCCAGGGTGTACGGGCGGTCGGGGACCTCGACGTCCACCTCGGACGCGCCGGTCACCTGGAGGAAGACACCGTTCTGGTGCCCGCCCTTGTGGTACTGGCCGGTCGAGTGCAGGAACCGCGGCCCCCACCCGAAAGTGGTCTGCAGCCCGGTCTTGCGCGCCACCTCGGTCCGCAGCAGCGTCGCCGAGGCGTCGTCGAGCCGGTCGAGGTAGACCTGCAGCGAGACGTACCCGGCGGCCGGGGCCGCGGCGAACAGCGCGTTCAGCGCGCCCGCGAGCGTGGTGGTGCCCTCCGGCAACAACCCCTCGGACGGGTGAACCTCGACCGGTCCCTCGACCAGCGCCGGTGCCCGCTCCTCGGTGCCCGGGGAGTCCAGCAGCGCCCGCGCGGCCTTCTTGGCCGCCTCGACGTCCGGCTGGTCGAACGGGTTGATCCCGAGCAGCCTGCCCGCGATCGCCGTGGCGTACTCCCACAGCAGGATCAGGCCACCCAGGCTGCCCCGGGTCGCGATCCGCGCGCCGCCGCCGGGGGCGCCGATCGCCACGGCCGTGGCGTCGTCACCCGCGTCGGCGAAGCCCGGGGCCGTCGGGGACTCCACGACGACCGGCAGCAGGCCGGTGCCCTCCTTGCCGGTGGACTCGGCCACCAGCTGCTCGGCCCAGTCGCCGAAGCCCTTGACGCCCGAGCCGGTGTCGGCCAGCACGACCTTCTCCGCGCCGCGCGCGTGCGCCGCGCCCAGCGCCGAGGCCAGCACCAGCGCCGGGTTGTCCGCGCTGTCCTGGGACAGCACGACCGCCGCGGCGGCGGCCTCGTCGAGCAGCGCGGCCACGTCGGCCCCCGCCAGCCCGGCGGGCACCAGCCCGAACGCGGTCAGCGCCGAGTACCGGCCGCCCACGTTCGGGTCGGCCTGGAAGACCCGCCGGTAGCCCGCCTCCGTGGCGGACTTCTCCAGCGGCGAGCCCGGGTCCGTGACCACGACGATGCGCGACGCCGGGTCGATGCCCTCCGCGGCGAACGCGGCGGCGAAGACCCGGCGGTGGCTGTCGGTCTCCACAGTGGACCCGGACTTGGACGACACCACCAGCACGGTACGGGCAAGTTCGCCCGCCAGCGCGTCGGCGACCTGACCGGGGTCGGTGGTGTCCAGGACGACCAGCGGCACGCCCGCCGTCCCGGTGATGACCTCGGGGGCGAGCGACGAACCGCCCATGCCCGCGAGGACCACCCGGTCGACGCCCTCCGCGTGCAACTCCGCGCGGAGGGCGTCGATCTCGGCCAGGAGGGGGCGGGAGGTCTCCGCCAGGGTCGTCCAGGCGAGCCGGATGGCCGACTCGGACTCCGCGGCCGGACCCCACAGCGTGGGGTCCGCCGCGGTGAGCGCGGACGCCACCCGCTCCTCGACGAGTTGTCGGACGAGCGGGGCGGCCTCCTCGGTGAGCCGCTCGTCAACGATGGTCACTGCGACATCTCCAAGGTGCTCTGCCATGACGTGGCGTCAGCCTCTCCTGGTATCACTCATGAGAAAAACCTGTGCGTTCAGCTCTTAGCACGGTCGAGCTGACCGCGGACGGTCTCGAGCAGTTCCGCCCAGGACTTCTCGAACTTGTCCACGCCCTCGTCCTCCAGGGCGCGGTAGACGTCGTCGACATCGATCCCGGCGGCGGCGAGCCGGTCGTAGACGTCCTTGGCTTCCGCGGCCCGCCCGGTCACGGTGTCACCGGTGATCCTGCCGTGGTCGGCGACCGCGCGCAGGGTCTTTTCCGGCATCGTGTTCACCGTCGCGGCGACGACCAGCTCGTCGACGTAGAGGGTGTCCGGGTAGTCCGGGTTCTTGGTGCCGGTGGACGCCCACAGTGGACGCTGCTTGTTCGCCCCCGCTTCGGCCAGGCTTTCCCAGCGCGCCCCCGAGAAGGTCTCCTCGAAGGCGGCGTAGGCAAGCCGGGCGTTGGCGACCGCGGCCAGGCCGCGCAGGCCCTTGGCCTCGTCGGTGCCGATCGCGTCGAGCCGCTTGTCCACCTCGGTGTCCACACGGGACACGAAGAAGGACGCGACGGAGTGGATCGAGCGCGGGTCGTGCCCGTTGGACTTGGCCTGCTCCAGGCCTGCCAGGTACGCGTCCATGACGGCCCGGTGGCGCTCGACCGAGAAGATCAGCGTCACGTTCACGCTGACGCCCTCGGCGATCACCCGGGTGATCGCGGGCAGGCCCGCCTCGGTGGCCGGGATCTTGACCAGCAGGTTGGGCCGGTCCACGGCCTTCCACAGGTCGAGCGCCTCGGCCACGGTGGCGTCGGTGTCGTGCGCCAGCCGCGGGTCGACCTCGATCGACACCCGGCCGTCGACGCCGCCGCTGGCGGCGAACACGTCGCGGAACAGGTCGCAGGCGTTGCGCACGTCCGAGGTGGTCAGCTCGCGGACGGCGGCGTCGAGGTCCGCGCCCCGCTCGACCAGCTCGCGCACCTGCGCGTCGTACGCCTCGCCGTCCGCCAGCGCGGACGCGAAGATCGTCGGGTTGGTGGTGACGCCGACGACGTGCTGGTCGCGGATCAGCTCGGCGAGGTTGCCGGAGGTGAGCCGCTCCCGGGAGAGGTCGTCGAGCCAGATCGAGACCCCGGCGTCGGAGAGCTGCTTGAGGATGTCAGTCATTTCGTGCCTCCCTCTTGAGGTCGGGCGGATCAGGAAGCCGCGGCGACGGACTTGCGCGCGGCGGCGACGACGGCCTCGGTGGTGATGCCGAACTCGCGGTACAGGGTCTGGTAGTCCGCCGACGCGCCGAAGTGCTCGATGGACACGATCTCGCCCGCGTCGCCGGTGTACTTGTGCCACGGCTGGGCGATACCCGCCTCCACCACCACGCGCGCCTTGACCGACGGCGGGATGACCGAGTCGCGGTAGGACTTGTCCTGCGCGTCGAACAGCTCGACCGACGGCAGCGACACGACGCGGGCGGCGACACCCTCCTTGGCCAGCACCTCGGCGGCCTCGACGGCGATCTGCAGCTCCGACCCCGTGCCGATCAGCACGACCTGCGGCTCGCCCTCGGAGTCGAGGAGGACGTACCCGCCCTTGGCCACGCCCTCGCGCGCCTTCTCCTTGGTGCCCGCCAGCACCGGCAGGTTCTGCCGGGTCAGCGCGAGCGCGACGGGGGCGTCCGACTGCGACAGCGTCGTCCGCCACGCGGCCGCGGTCTCGTTGGCGTCACCCGGGCGCAGCACGATCAGGCCCGGGATCGCGCGCAGCGCGGCCAGGTGCTCGATCGGCTGGTGCGTCGGGCCGTCCTCGCCGAGACCGATGGAGTCGTGCGTCCACACGTAGGTGACCGGCAGCTTGCTCAGCGCCGCGAGCCGCACCGCGGGTCGCATGTAGTCGCTGAAGACCAGGAACGTGCCGCCGTAGGGCCGGGTCGGGCCGTGCAGCACGATGCCGTTGAGGATGGAGCCCATCGCGTGCTCGCGCACGCCGAAGTGCAGGGTCCGCCCGTACGGGGTGGTGTTCCAGTGCTTGGTCGCCGCGGACGGCGGGCCGAACGAGTCGGCGCCCTTGATCGTGGTGTTGTTGCTCTCCGCCAGGTCGGCCGAGCCGCCCCACAGCTCCGGCAGCAGCCCGCCGATCGCGTTGAGCACGTCACCGGAGGCCTTGCGGGTCGCCACGCCCTTGGCGTCGGGCTCCCAGGTCGGCAGGGCCTCGTCGAACCCCGCGGGCAGCTCGTAGGCCTGCGCGCGGACCAGCAGCGCGTGCCGCTCGGGGTTGGCCGACTTCCACGCGTCGAACGACGTCTGCCACTCGGCGTGCGCCGCCTCGCCGCGCTTGACCGCCTCGCGGGTGTGCGAGAGCACCTCCGGCTCGACGACGAAGCTCTGCTCCGGGTCGAAGCCGAGGATCTTCTTGACCGCGGCGACCTCTTCGGTGCCCAGCGCGGCGCCGTGCGCCTTGCCGGTGTTCTGCAGCGTCGGCGCCGGGAACCCGATCACCGTGCGCAGCAGGATGAACGACGGGCGGGTGGTCTCCGCCTTGGCCGCGGCCAGCGCGTCCAGGATGCCGGTGACGTTCTCGCCGCCCTCGACGACCTGCACGTGCCAGCCGTAGGACTCGTAGCGCTTGGCGGTGTCCTCCGACAGGGCGACGGTGGTGTCGTCCTCGATGGAGATCTTGTTGTCGTCGTAGACGACGGTGAGGTTGCCCAGCTCCTGGCGCCCGGCCAGGGACGACGCCTCGGAGGTCACGCCCTCCTCGATGTCGCCGTCGGAGGCGATGACGTACACGTGGTGGTCGAACGGGCTCTCGCCCGCCGCCGCGTCCGGGTCGAACAGGCCGCGCTCGCGGCGGGCGGCCATGGCCATGCCGACCGCGGACGCCAGGCCCTGGCCCAGCGGCCCGGTGGTGATCTCGACACCGGCGGTGTGGCGCACCTCCGGGTGCCCCGGGGTCTTCGAGCCCCAGGTGCGCAGCGCCTGGATGTCCTCGATCTCCAGGCCGTAGCCCGAGAGGAACAGCTGCAGGTACTGGGTCAGGCTGGAGTGGCCAGCGGAGAGCACGAACCGGTCGCGGCCGATCCAGTGCGGGTCGCTCGGGTCGTGGCGCATGACCCGCTGGTAGAGCGCGTAGGCCACCGGCGCGAGGCTCATCGCGGTGCCGGGGTGGCCGTTGCCGACCTTCTGCACGGCGTCGGCGGCGAGCACCCGGACGGTGTCGACGGCGCGCCGGTCGAGGTCGGTCCAGTCATCCGGGAGCGTCGCTCGGGTGAGTTCGGTCAGTTCGGCGGGCAGTTCACTACTGACGGACACGGACTTCCAGCTCCCATTTCCCATCGGGCGGTTCGGCGGACCACAGTCTTGCGCACCCGGGCTTTATCGATCCCGGGGGCGGCGGGTACGGCCGTTCCGCGTGTCATCCCTGGTCCGTCGGCCAGCGTAGTCGTGGGACCCCCACCGTGTGATCTCCCACCGTTCGCCGGCGACACCCAGCCACCCGATACGTGTACCCGGATACCGCGCGGTTAACATTTCCCCCGTCGCCGCGGCTCTCGCGCGGACGGCGCGCCCCCGCTGTGACAGGGCCGACACCCGGTCGCGGCGGTGCAGGACGAGAGTGCGGACCAGACCCGGAGGAGCGAGATGTCGTCGGTGATCCCCGTGCCCGCCGACACCGCCGAGACCCCGGCCCGGCGGTCCGCGCGGGCCGTGGTCGGCGCCTACGTGGCGCTCACCAAGCCGCGCATCATCGAGCTGCTGCTGGTCACCACGGTGCCCGCGATGCTGCTGGCCGCGCGCGGCATCCCGTCGCCGTGGCTGGTGCTCAACACCCTCGTCGGCGGCACCATGGCGGCGGGCAGCGCGAACGCGCTCAACTGCGTGGTGGACGCCGACATCGACGCGGTGATGAAGCGCACCAAGTCCCGACCGCTGGCCCGGCACGCGGTGCCGACGCGCAACGCGCTGGTCTTCGGGCTGGTGCTCGGCGTGCTGTCCTTCGGCTGGCTCTACGCCACGACGAACCTGCTGGCCGCGGCCATGGCCGTGGGCGCGATCCTGTTCTACGTCCTCGTGTACACGATGGTCCTCAAGCGCCGGACCTCGCAGAACATCGTCTGGGGCGGTGCCGCGGGCTGCATGCCGGTGGTCATCGGCTGGTCCGCGGTGACCGGCGACGTCGGGTGGCCCGCGCTGGTCATGTTCGGCGTGATCTTCTTCTGGACCCCGCCGCACTTCTGGGCGCTGGCCATGAAGTTCCGCGACGACTACGCCGCCGCGGGCGTGCCGATGCTGCCGGTCGTGGCCACCCCGCAGCACGTCGCCAAGCAGATCGTCATCTACTCGTGGGTCATGGTCCTGTGGACGCTGCTGCTGGTGCCCGCCACCGGCTGGGTGTTCGCCGCGTTCTCGATCCTCGCGGGCGCCTGGTTCCTGGTGTACGCGCACAAGCTGGAGTCGGCCGTGCGGCGCGGTGAGCCCGCCAAGCCGATGAAGCTGTTCCACCTGTCGAACACCTACCTGACGGCCGTGTTCGTGGCGCTCGCCGTCGACTCGGCGCTGGGCCTGCCGGTCACCGGCTGGCCGTTCTGACCGGTTTCCACCCGGTTCTCGCCGCTTCCCGGCGACGCGCACTCCGTCCGGTCACACCATGTTCTGCGTCACGTCGACACCCGCGGTGCCGGTTCACCCGACGGCGGTGAGCAGCCGCTCGACCGTGGGGTCGTCGAGTGACTCCTTGATGCACTGCCACAGCTCCAGGTTCGCCGTGGCCCACCGCGAGTACGCGGCCGCGGCGGCGGGGGAGTAGAAGTAGAAGCCCTCGTCGTGCGCGCCCCGCTGCTCGCCGACGATCTTGTTCGCCAGCTCGCGCAGGCTCACCCCGTTCTCCGCCAGGTAGCGGTGCGCGAGCACCACCGGGGTCACCGGCAGCGCCTTGAACAGCGTGTCGGCGTCGCTGAGCGCCTGCGCCTCCCGGGAGATGTGCCGGTGCCTGGTGCGCATCTCGGCCTCGTCGACCAGCGCGTCGATCCACTCCGCGACCGGGTCTGCGACACCCGCGTCGGCCAGGACGGCCCGCCGCAGGCCGCTGCCCGCCGCCGCGGGCGAGTTGCGCCGCACCAGGTAGTTGACGTCGTGCACCAGCGCCGCGGTCTCCACCACGGACACGTCCGAGCCGTTCAGGCGGGCGAACTCGACCGACTTGTCGCGCACGAAGCCCACG
The DNA here is from genome assembly GCF_041897805.1 of Actinokineospora auranticolor. Lineage (GTDB taxonomy): Bacteria > Actinomycetota > Actinomycetes > Mycobacteriales > Pseudonocardiaceae > Actinokineospora > Actinokineospora auranticolor. The sequence continues at coordinate 5,523,426 of NZ_CP154825.1, read as the reverse complement.
TGGTGCCAGCCGTGGAAGGGCAGCTTGCGCGCGTACCGCTCGCACAGCGCGCGCACCCGCGCCTCGACGTGGTCCACGGCGTGGCGGGGCACGCTCTCCCCATGTTCGACACTGGCGGGCAGCGGTGATGAGACGGACATGACCGATCTTCCCCTTCCGTTGGACAAACGGGCGGGGGCGATGGTATAGCCGTTGGTCCACGCGCGTGGGCGAACGGGGCATTCCGCGCCGCGGCGGAGGGCGGTCTAGATGCGCCTCGTCAGCTCCTCCAACCTGGCCTCCACCGGGACGTGCCGGTGGCCGGTGCCGGTCGCGGGGTCGTAGGACAGGCTCGACCGGGTCACCGGCCGCGACTTCACCAGGAACGTCATGGTGCCCTCGTCGGCGTGCGGGATCCGGTGGAACTCCTCGGCCATCAGCACCCCGGAGTCCCCGGCGCGGCACTCGGTGCGCCGGGTCAGCGCCGCGGCGGTGATCAGGCCCGTGTCGGGGTCGGTGGTGGTGCGGTAGCGCTCGTGCCGGTAGCCGCCGCGCAGGATGACCGTGCAGAAGTGGTAGCGGTGGTTGTGCACGGAGTCGGCGTAGCCGGGCCGCCAGTCCGCGGGCGGCTTGTACTCGTGCAGCCAGAAGGTGAACGGCTCGTCGGCGTTGTCCCGCAGGCACCAGGCGAAGTGCGTCGTCGTCTCGCGGGAACGGGCGACCAGCGCCTCGGCGCGGCCCGGGTCGAGGTCGAGCAGGTGCCTGCGCAAGACCGATCGCAGCAGCGGTCCGCGCAGCCGGTCGTCGGCCAGCGCCGAACCGTCCACCTGGGACACCCCGGTGGCGGCCCAGGACGCCACGCCCGCGTGCACGGCCGCCCACCTGCGCTGGGTGAGATCGATCTCTCGCATGCGCTGCGCCAACTGGGACAGCGCCGGTACCGCGGACGACACGGGCATCAGCTCTCAAGGCTCGGTTACGGGGTGGGGCACGGCTTTCAGGTCTGCAACTCGGCTTTGCTGGAGAACTCCGCGCGGAACCGGTGGAACCGCGCCTCCAGTTCGTGGAACTCGGCCTCGGGGAGCGGTGTGCCGGTGAGCTTCCCGAAGTGCGCCAGGAACTCCTCGCGGCTGGTGTCCGGGGTGATCACGACCCGGGGCGCGTCCCGGGCGGCGTGCACCCTGGCGAACTCGGCGCGCTGCATGTCGTAGAGGAAGGAGCCCTCGGAGAACCGCAGCGTGCGCGGGTAGAGCGACGGCGCGCCCGCGACCGCGCTGTAGAGGGTGAGCCACACGCAGTCGTCGAACAGCTCGACCCGGTCCAGCGGCGGGTCGGCGATCACCGTCACGTCGATCGACGCGCACCCGGACCGGGCCAGGTACAGCCCGACCAGTCCGATCCGCACCTCCTCGTGCAGCGACCGCCCGATGGCCTCGTAGTCCGCGGTCGGCCCCTGCTGGCGCGCCAGGTGCCGGGCCCGGCCGCTGATCGCGCCGCGCTCGCGCGGGTCGGCGAGCACCGCGCGCACCTCGCTCTGCCCGGGGGAGAGCAGGATGCGGGCGGCGGCGTAGCGGCCGGAGAAGCCGCGGAACCACACCTGCCTGGTCTGCCGCAGGTCGGCCATGATCAGCGCGTTGAACCCGGGGTCGGGCTCGGTGCTGGCCTCGAACACGTCGGTGGGGAAGAACTCGCGGTTGAGCGAGCGGTACTCGGCGGCGAGGTCGTGCAGCGCTTTCCGGCTCTCCTCGACCAGCGGCGCCACCATGGCGCGCTGGGCGGCGGACGCGGTGATGAGGGTCTGGCCGAACCCGACCACCGCCGACACCATGGTGCCGGTGCCCAGCGCGGTCAGCAGGTTCCGGGGCACCCCGGGGTCGACGGCACTCGACGCCCAGAGCGAGAGCCCGGACACCACGACCAGGATGAGCAGCAACAGCCCCGTGCGGGTCCAGAAGATCTCCTGGATGGGGTGCGTGCGGATGCCCTTGGCGTCCGCGGGCAAGGCAGGTCACCTCCTCGGCGGACCCGCGCGGGCCGGGATCGGGTGACCGAACGGGCGCGTTCCGCAACTGTACGCCGCGGTCCGGTTGCGTGGATTGCGCATATCGGGTGAGGAAATCACGGCGCCGGGCGCGGGGTGGACCGGGCCGGGTCGCTAAGCTCCGGCGCATGCGCGATGTCGGCAAGATCATGATCGGTGCGCTGGTCGGGCTGCTGTCCCTGACCGCGTGCGCGAACTCCGAGCGGGCCTCCACCCAGCCGCCCGGGGACCCGGTGGTGACCGGGAAGGCCCGTCCGGCGAGCACGACCGCCGCGCCCACCACGTCCGCGCCGCCGAGCTCGATCCAGTCGGTGTCCTCGGGCCCGCAGTGCTCGGTCGACGACCTGCTGGTCGAGGGCGCGCCCGGCGCGCAGCCGAAGGTGACCGTGCCGAAGGTCTGCGCGCCGCCGAACCAGCTGCAGAGCAAGGACCTCGTCGAGGGCACCGGTCCGGTCATCAAGGTGGGCTCGGGTGTGCAGGCCAACTACGAGCTGGTGACGTGGTCCAACGGCCAGGTCGCGGACTCGTCGTTCGAGCGCGGCCAGCCGTTCACCGTGAACAGCGTCGGGCAGCGCGAGGTCATCCAGGGCTGGGACGACGGCCTGCAGGGCATGAAGCAGGGTGGCCGCCGCGTGCTGGTCATCCCGCCCGACAAGGCCTACGGCAGCAAGGGCAGCGGCCCCATCGCCCCCGGCGAGACCCTGGTCTTCGTCGTCGACGCCGTCCAGGTCGCGGGCGGCTGATCCGCCCCTTTTCCGCCGAAACCGGCGGTGTGCCTCGCGGGCACGCCGCCGGTTTCGCGTTTCCGGGCGTTGTCGGTGCCCGCGGGTAGCCTCGCGCGATGCGACCCCTCAGGTACTCCATCAACCTCACCGTGGACGGGTGCTGCGACCACCGCACGATCACCCCGGACGAGGAACTGCACCGCCACCACGCCGGGAACCTCGCGCGGGCCGACGCGCTCCTGTTCGGCCGGACCACCTACGAGATGATGGAGTCGGCGTGGCGGCCCGCCGCGGCGCCGGGGGCCCGGCCCGGGTGGATGGAGCCCTTCGCCCGGACGATCGACGCGGCCCGCAAGTACGTCGTGTCGAGCACCCTGGAGCGGGTCGACTGGAACGCCGAACTCGTGCGCGGCGACCTGGCCGCGGCCGTGCGGCGGCTCAAGGCGGAGCCGGGCGACGGCCTGTTCGTCGGTGGCGTGCGGCTGCCGATGGCGTTGGCGGAGCTGGGGTTGATCGATGAGTACGAGTTCGTGGTGCACCCCAGGATCGTGGGCCACGGGCCGTCGCTGTTCGCGGGCCTGGCGAAGTACGTCGACCTGCGGCCCGTGCGCACCGTGCCGTTCGACTCAGGCGCCCTGGTCATGACGTACGAGCCGGTGCGGTAGCTCGTCAGCGGGTCCCGGGGCCGACCTCGCCCGGCCACCAGATCCGGCGTCCGATGTCGACGGTCAGCGCCGGGACCAGCAGCGAGCGGACCAGGAGGGTGTCGAGCAGCACGCCGAAGGCGACCAGGAACGCGATCTGCGCCAGGAACAGGATCGGGATCACCGACAGCGCCGCGAAGGTCGCCGCCAGCACCACCCCGGCCGAGGTGATCACGCCACCGGTGACCGACAGGCCGCGCAGGGTCCCGTCGCGGGTGCCGAGGTGCGCGGCCTCCTCGCGGACCCGGGTCATCAGGAAGATGTTGTAGTCGATGCCCAGGGCCACCAGGAACACGAAGGCGAACAGCGGCACGCTCGGGTCGGCGCCCGGGAAGTCGAGCAGGTGGTTGAAGACCAGCGCGCCGACGCCCAGGGTGGCCGCGAACGAGAGCACGACCGTGGCGATCAGCAGCAGCGGGGCGAGCAGGGCGCGCAGCAGCAGCGCCAGGATGAGGAAGATCACCAGCAGCACCACCGGGATGATCACCTTGCGGTCGTGCAGCGAGCTGGTCCGCACGTCGAGCTGGCTCGCGGTCGGTCCGCCGACCAGGGTGCCGCCGACGCCGTGCGTGCGGTCGCGCAGGCGCTGCACGGTGTCGAGGGCCTGGGGGCTGTCGGCGGCGTCCTTGAGCACCGCGATGACCTCGACCCGGCCGTCCGCGAGCGGTGCCCGGGCCGGTGCCGCGACGGCCACGCCCTCGGTGTCCTGGGCCAGGCGCCGGACCTCGTCGGCGGCGCCCGCCGCCGTGACCAGGACGGCTGGGGAGCCGGTGCCGCCGGGGAAGTGCTCGGCGAGCACGTGCTGGCCGGTGACCGCGTCGACGTCGGTCAGGAACAGGTCGCTCTGCGCCACGCCGTCGGCCTTGAGCTGCGGCAGGAACGCCACCCCGACCAGCAGCACGGCCGTGCTGACCACCCAGGTCAACCGGGGCCTGCGGCCGACGAGACCCGCCACGCGCGCCCAGACGCCGGTCGTCTTGTGGTCGGTGTCGCCGAGCTTCGGCCGGAAGGGCCAGAACGCGGCGCGGCCGAGCAGCGCCAGCACGGCGGGCAGGAAGGTCAGCGCGGCGGCCAGCGACGCCACGATGCCGATCGCGGCGACCGGGCCGAGGCTGGAGTTGGAGCGCAGGTCCGACAGCAGCAGGCACAGCAGACCCGCCACGACCGTCCCCGCCGAGGCCGCGATCGGCCCGGCGGCGGCCTTGAGCGCGGCGCGGATCGCGGCGGCGCCGGTCTCGTGCCGCCGCAGCTCCTCCCGCAGCCGCGCGATGAGCAGCAGCGCGTAGTCGGTGGCGGCGCCGAAGACGAGGATGAACAGGATGCCCTGGCTCTGGCCGTTGAGCGTGAGGATGTCCGCGCGGGCCAGCCAGTACACGATCGCGACCGCGAAGCACAGCGCGAGTCCGGCGGTCAGCAGCACGACGAGCGGCAGGATCGGGCTGCGGTAGACCACGACCAGGATCAGCGCGACCACGGCGGCGGTGACGCCGAGCAGCAGGCCGTCGATCCCGCCGAAGGCCGCGGTGAAGTCGGCGATCAGCCCGCCCGGGCCGGTCACGTGCGCGGAAAGCCCGGCGGGCAGCGCGTCGAAGGTCGCCCGGATGTCGGCCACCAGCGCGCGCAGCTTCTCGCCGCCGGTCGGCAGCTGCACGACGGCCTGCGCGGCCCGGACCGGCTGCTCCTTGGCCCGCTCCACCGGTGCGGCCTGGAGCCCGAGCCCCTTGACCTCGCCGAGGACGGTGTCGATGGCGGCGAGGTCGGCGCCGGTCAGCCCCTCGGACCGCTCGAACACCAGCACCGCGGGCAGCGCCGTGGCCCCGGCCTCGCCCTTGCGCAGCTCGGCCACCTTGGTCGACTCGGCCGACTCGGGCAGGAACGCGGCGTTGTCGTTGCGCTGCACCGTCGACAGCTTGCCCTGCAAGGGCCCGCCGATACCGCCGATGGCCAACCAGAGGACGACGAGCAGAGCGGGGAAGATCCAGCGCGTACGGTTGGCAGTCATCGAGCGCGTCCCTTGGGTGACCGGGGGTGATTCGTTCAGCGGGCTGAACGTTCGCGCACTCTAACACCGACCGGGAGGGCACAGTGGACCCAGACGCCATCGCGACCTGGCCGACCGGCCGCCTGCTCTCCACAGCCGCGCGGCTGGTCGAGCACTCGTGGGAGCGGTACCTCGGCACCCGCGGCCTCACCCACGCGGGCCTCATAGTCCTGCACCTGCTCAACGCGGGCCCCCAATCCCAACGCACCCTCGCCCGCGGCGCGAAGGTCACGGACCAGACGATGAGCCGCACCGTCGACCGACTGCTGCGCGCGGGCTTCGTCGACCGCGCCACCGACGAGCGGGACCGCCGCCGCACCACCGTCACGATCACCGCCGCGGGCCGGGAGGTCCACGCCGAAGCCTTGGTGGCGGAACGGGAAGACCCCGTAGTCCTCGGCGCGGTCCGCGACTACGAGGCGTTCCGGCTACAACTGGTCGAGCTGGTGACTTCGCTCAACCACCCGACCTGATCCGGGGCGGTCGCGCGTCCGCCCCGGACCCGACCCGATGTCGCACTACGGGATCAGCAGGAGCTTGCCCGAGGTGCGGCGGCTCTCGATGGCGGTGTGCGCGTCGCGGGCCTCGGCCAGCGGGTAGCGCTCGCCGATGGTGATGGTGAGCGTGCCCTTCTCCACGGCGGCGAACAGGTCGCCGGTGCGCCACCGGAGTTCCTCCGGGGTGGCGAGGTGGTCGCCCAGGTTGGGGCGGGTCAGGAACACCGACCCCGCCTTGTTCAACCGCTGGGGGTCGAGTGGGGGGACTGGGCCGCTCGCGGCGCCGAACAGGGCCAGGGTGCCGCGGCGGCGCAGGGACGCGAGGCTGCCGTCGAAGGTGGTGGCGCCCACGCCGTCGTAGACGGCCGCGACGCCCTCGCCGCCGGTCAGTTCCCGGGTGCGCGCGACGAAGTCCTCCTCCGTGTAGCGGATGACCTCGTCGGCCCCCGCCGCCCGGGTCTGGCGCTCCTTGTCCGCGGTGGACACGGTGCCGATCACCCGCGCGCCGCGCGCCTTCGCCAGCTGCACCAGCAGGAGACCGACGCCGCCCGCCGCCGCGTGCACCAGGACCGTGTCGCCTTCCTGGACCGGGTAGGACGACGTGACCAGGAAGTGCGCCGTCAAACCCTGCAGCAGCAACGCCGCCGCGGTCTCGTCGTCCACACCGGACGGCACCGGCACCGCCGCCGACGCGGGCACCACGACGTGCTCGGCGTAGCTGCCCGTCACCCCCGTCCACGCGACCCGGTCGCCCACCGCGACACCGGTGACGCCGTCCCCGACGGCCGTGACCGTGCCCGCGCCCTCCTGGCCCAGGACGAGCGGCAGGGGCAGCGGGTACAGGCCGGTGCGGTGGTAGACGTCGATGTAGTTGACCCCCGCCGCCGCGGACCGGACCGCGACCTCACCCGCGCCCGGCGCGCGCTCCGGCACGTCGGTGTAGGTCAACACCTCGGGGCCGCCGTTCTCCGCCACCACGATCGCCTTGGCCACAGGACCTCCCAGATCCGTATCGGTGCCCCGAGTCTCCGCCCGATCGCCCGCGGGGCGCGGTGCCGTCCCAGCATGCAGGAGTGCGCGCGCTCACTCCCGGCCGGTGGGGGCTTCCCCCGCGCTCTACGCTCGACCCGTGACCGCACAGGAGAACACCAGGGCCGCGCGCGCCGCCGCCGCGTTCGTCGCCGCGCACGGCGCGCCCACCCGCGCGGTGGTGGCGAACATCGGCCGCGCCGGTGCCCGCGTGGTGCTCGTCGGCAAGGACGGCACCATGGGCGACGTCATCGTGCCCGACACCGCGGCGGGGGAGTCGTTGGTCGCGGAGGTGAGCGGTCTGGAGGCCGCCGACTGGGACCGCGAGACCACCGCGGCGACCCGCATCGGCTCCCGGCACCGCGCCAAGATGGCCGCTCGAACCCGGGGTTAGCCCTCGACCAGGGGGCGTTCCCAGGTCGCGCACCACAGCGCCGCCGTCGCCGCGATCACGCACATGGCGCCCGCGACGTGCAGCGACACCAGCAGCTCCGGGACGCCGGTCCAGAACTGCACGAAGCCCAGCGTGCCCTGCGCCAGCACGACCCCCACCAGTACGGCGTACCGCCGCCACAGCGCGGCGTCGACCGCGCCGACCTTGAGGAACACCCCCACGCCGACCAGCAGTCCGAGGTAGACGAACAGGAACGCGGCGTGCACGTGGGCCAGGGTCTCCACCGGCAGCGCCAGCCGCGGCGTCTCCGGGTCGCCCGCGTGCGGGCCCGCGCCGGTCACCACCGTGCCCGCCACCAGCAGCCCGGTCAGCACCGCCACCGACGCGGTCAACAGCCCCGACAGCCCCGCCGGGCCTCTGCGCGTGGCCGGGCCGTCGTCCTCGCGCACGGCGTGCACCAGCATCACCGACAGCCAGACCATCACCGCGGACACCATGAAGTGCACGGCGACCGTCCACCACAGCAGGTCCAGCCGCACCGTGATGCCGCCGAGCACCGCCTGCACCCCGACCCCCGCCAGCACCACGACCGCCAGCCGGAAGTAGTGCCGCCGCCGGGGCCTGGTCAGGTAGGCCACCGCGAACGCGGCCAGCGCGACCACGCCGACCACCCCGGTCAGCAGCCGGTTGCCGAACTCGATCCACTGGTTCAGCGCGGCGAACTCCGGGTGGTCGACCGGCACCAGGCTCCCCGGCTGGCACTGCGGCCAGGTCGAGCAGCCCAACCCGGAGCCGGTGACCCGCACGACCGAGCCGGTGACCGCGATGAGCGCCTGGGTCACCACCACCGCGATCGCGATCGTCCGCTGCCGGGCCAGGCCGGGCGCGGGGAACCGGTCGAGGCGGGTCTTCAGCGTTTCCAGCGGCACCCGCTGATGGTAGGCCCGGGTCACCGAGCGCCACCGCGCGCCTCCACCGCCCTGTGCCGTGGCTCTCCCAGCGCCGCGGCGGGCGACAGTCGCCGTTGCGGCCACTGGGGAAAGCTGTGGAGAAATAGTCGGCGCTTCTTCACCAAACCCGCCCACGCGGTGATCACGGCGAACTACCATGCGTGGTGGAGGGCGGACTCCCCCACCGTCTTCCGGTGAAGCTGCCGTCGGCCGGGTTACTCCCCCCACGACCCGTCCGGCGGCAGCGCGTTCTCCGCGACGGGTTTCGTTGAACGCTCAGACGAGTTTGGTCGTGCGCGTGGCGAGCAGGCCCGCGCCCGCGCCCCACACCAGCAGCGTGACCACAGTGGACGCGGGCGGCGCGGTCCCGTCCGCCAGCACCGCGGTCAGCCCCTCGGTCAGCGCCGCGGACGGCAGCAGCCGCACCACCTCCGCCATCCCGGCGGGCAGCGCGTCGGTGGTCAGCACGATCCCGCCCGCGAACAGCAGCACCAGCCACACCACGTTCGCCAGCGCCAGCACGACCTCCGCCTTGAGCGCGCCGCCGAGCAGCACGCCGAGCGCGCCGAAGGTGAGCGTGCCCAGCACGACCAGCACCACCGTCCACAGCAGACCGGCGGCCGACGGCGACCAGCCCAGCAGCGCCGCCGCCGCCGCCAGGACCACCAGTTGCAGCGCCACCACCGCCAGGCAACCCAGCACCCGGCCCGCCACCAGCAGCCAGCGCGGCAGCGCCGTGGCCGCCAGCCGCTTGAGCACCCCGTAGCGCCGGTCGAACCCGAGCGCGATGGCCTGCCCGGTGAACGCCGTGGACATCACCGCGAGCGCGAACACCCTGGGCGCCGCGGCGGCCACCCGCGGCTCGGGCAGCTCGATGACGTGCACCAGGGTCAGCCCGAACAGCAGGGCCAGCGGGATCAGCAGGGTCAGCAGCACCTGCTCGCCGTTGCGCAGCGTCAGCGACGCCTCGGTGCGCGCGTGCGCGAGCAGCATCCGGACCGGGCGCCCGGCGCCGGGCGCCGGGGCGAAGGTGCCGGGGGCGAACCGTCCACTCACGAGCGCAGCTCCCGTCCGGTCAGTTCCAGGAAGACGTCCTCGAGGCTGCGCCGACCGACCCGCAGCTCCTCGGCCAGCACCCCCTGCTGGGCGCACCACGCGGTGACCGTGGACACCACCTGGGGGTCCACCACACCGGTCACCAGGTACTCGCCCGCGGTCGGCTCGGTCACCCGGCAGCCCTCGGGCAGCGCGGCCACCAGCAGCGCGGTGTCCAGTCCGGACTTGGCGCGGAACCGCAGCCGCTGCTCGTCCGGGCCCTCGGCGGTCAGCTCGGCCGGGGTGCCCTCGGCCACCACCCGGCCACCGTCGACGATGACGACGTGGTCGGCCAGCGCCTCGGCCTCCTCCATCAGGTGCGTGGTCAGCAGGACCGCGACGCCGTCGGCGCGCAGCGCGCCGACCAGCTCCCACACCAGCCGCCTGGCCTGCGGGTCCATCCCCGCGGTCGGCTCGTCGAGGAACACCAGCTCCGGCCGCCCGATCAGCGCGCAGGCCAGCGAGAGCCGCTGCTGCTGGCCGCCGGAGAGCCGCTTGTACGGGGTGCGCGCGCACCCGGCGAGCCCCAGCACGTCGATCAGCCACGCCGGGTCGAGCGGGTTCGCCGCGCACGCGGCCACCAGCCGCAGCATCTCCGCCGCGCGCACCCCCGGGTACGCGCCGCCGCCCTGGGGCATCACGCCGATCCGGGGCCGCAGCGCCGCGCCCTCGGTGACCGGGTCCAGGCCCAGCACCTGCACCCGCCCCGAGTCCGGTCGGCGGAAGCCCTCGCACACCTCGACGGTCGTGGTCTTGCCCGCGCCGTTGGGGCCGAGCAGGGCCAGCACCGCGCCCCGGTCGAGGCGGAACCCGACACCGGCCACGGCGGTCGTCGGCCCGTAGCTCTTGACCAGGTCGGACACCTCGACGGCGGGCGTGCTCACAAGCGGGAAGCCTAAGGCGTGCGCGGCGTCACGGACGCGGCGGGCGCCCGCTCGCCGCGCGGCGCGTACCGGCGGCAGGCGAGCGCGGCGACCACGGTGACGGTGATCGCGGCGATGTAGGCGTAAGGGAGCACGAAGACCCGACCGTCGAAACCGGAGCCGGTGGGGCCGAGCGCGACCGCCAGGCCCGCGCTGATCACCATGGCCGCCGTGCGGAACCGGGTGTTGCCCGCGGCGGCGGCCAGCGGCACCGCCGCCCACAGCAGGTACCAGGGCTGCACGGTCGCGCCGAACACCAGCACCGCGCCGAGGCCGACGCCGAGGCCGGTGAGCGGGCGCAGCTTCCAGCGGAAGCTGTCGACCAGCAGCTTGGCCGTGATCAGCGGCCCGATCACGGTGCCGACCAGCCTGCTCGCGGTGATCGCGGCGTCGATGTGGTTGCCCAGCCCCAGGACGATGCCCAGCCCGCCCGCGCCGAAGCCGAGCGCGGTCATCGGCGCCATCCAGCTCTTGACCGTGGACGCGGTGTTGAGCGTCGCGACCCAGCCGTACCCGAGCCCGCTGCCCAGCGACGTCGCGGTCAGCACCACCGCGAACACCACGAACAACCCGCCCGCGACCGCCGCCAGCTGCTTCCACGTGCCGCCCATCCGGCGCGCGATCATCGCGCCGAGGAAGCCCAGCGCCAGCGCGGCCGGGATCTTCACCGCCGCGCCGAGCGTGATCACCCCCGCGCCGACGGCGTACCAGAGCAGTTCCCCGCGCTGCCACGGCGGGAACGGCCCGTCCGGGGTCACCCGCGGCATCCGGCTCAGCGCCAGCTCGAACCCGACCAGCATCAGCCCGATCGCCAGCGCCTCGTTGTGCACGCCGACCACGAGGTGGAACAGCACCAGCGGGTTCGCCGCGCCCAACCACAGCGCGCTCACCGGGCTCACCCCGAACCGCCGGGCCAACCGGGGCAGCGCCCACACGATCATCGCGAGACCCAGCAGCGCGAGCAGCCGGTGCGCGGCCACGCCCATCACGACGTGGTCGCCGGTCAGCCAGTTGATGAGCTTGCCGAGGGTGAGGAACAGCGGGCCGTACGGCGACGGGGTGTCCCGCCAGATCGTCGGCACGCCCTGGGTGAGCGGGTGGTTGACGCCCAGCGCCTGCGCCGGGCCCACGGTGTAGGGGTCCTGGCCGAGCGCGACGATCTCGCTCTGCGCCAGGTAGCTGTAGACGTCGCGGCTGAAGCTGGGCACGGTGAACACCAGCGGCGCGATCCACATCACCAGCGTGCGCGCCATCTGCGGGACCGACACCGCGCGCTCGCGGCCCGGCCGCGACAGCCGCCCCAGCGCCAGCCAGGCCAGCACGATCATGAACACGCCGGTGAACGCGAAGGCCAGCGACACCGTGGTCATCCGGCTGAACAGGCCGAGCACCGGCAGCCGGAACACCGGGTTGAACACCGGGGCCGCGCCCGCGCCGAGGGAGCCGATGGTCAGCAGCAGCGAGCCGACGGTGCCGAAGCGGCGGACCACGTCGAGCTGCTTGCGCTCGCGCTCGTCGAGCGGACCCGACTCCACCCCGGCGGGCCACCGCCCCCGTGCCCGCCGTCCCGTGTCTCCCACCACCACGTCGGGAAGGGTAGCGGGGTGGGCGGACCGCTGATCGCCAGTGCGCGGAACCCGCCGGGCCGCCCGGTGTGATTCACCGGTGGGCGGGTAACGGCAAGATCACCGGCGTCGACTGCCCCGGTAGTCCACTGGTGAGGGGGAACCGTGGTCGAGGCGTCGTGGGTGTCGGTCGCGCTCGCGGTCGCGGCGGGGGTGTCGGTGCTGGGCACCCGGCTCGGCCAACTGGACTGCGCGGCGGACGGGTACCGCAGGGTCACCACCTGGGCCGAGCTGGCCGCCGCGCTCCTGCTCGTCCTGTTCTCCGACGACCTGGTGCGGTTCGTCGGCGCCGACCCCGGGTGGGTGTGGGCCGTGGTCGTCGGCGCCGCGGTGCTCGGGTTCTGCGGCGCCGACGACCTGGTGCGGTTCGTCGGCGCCGACCCCGGGTGGGTGTGGGCCGTGGTCGTCGGCGCCGCGGTGCTCGGGTTCTGCGGCGCGGGCCTGCTCGTCGGGCTGCTCACCGCCACGCTCATCCAGACACCGGACGCGGTGTGGCTGGCGGCCGTAGTGGTCCCGGGCGTGCTGGCCTGCGCGCTGCACAACCAGTTCACGCTGACCCGGACGGCCGTCCTCCTGATCGGAGCGTCCGGGCGGGACGAGAGGTTGATGGGAACGTGGTGGCGGCTTGTCGCCTCGGTCGCGCCGGTGCTGCCGCTCGTCGCCGTGTTCGCGGTCCCGCTGCCGGGGGCGAGCGCGGCGGAGTGGGTGTCGCGCGTCGTCGTCGCCGTGATCCTCGGGGCGCAGCTGTACGCCGCCGACCGCGCCCGGTACCGGCTGCTGCGCGTCTACCGCCGGCGGCTCCGGGCGACGGAATCGACGTTGGCCGTGGCGTTGGCACTGCTCGCCGCGAGCCCGGTCGGCGCGTCGGTCGTCACGGACTGGGTGGACACGTCCGCGTTGACCGGCCCGCTCGGGTACGGCCTGCTCGCCGCGGTGTTCGTGGTCCACTTGGCCGTCCTGCGGGCCTACTCGACCCGCGTCCCGGGCAACGCCCTGGTCGTGGCCGTGATCCTGCTGCGCGCGGTCGTGACCGCCCTGGTCGCGCTGTCCCTGGCCGCGGTGGTCTTCCACCCCGAGCCCGACCTGCTCCCGCTCTCGGTGCTGCTCCCGGTGCCCGCCGCGTTCGTCCAGGTCCTCGGGGCGCGCAGGCTGCTGGTCGAACGGCAGGTGTTCGACGCCGCGCTGCTGATGGCGCTGCCGGAGGATTCCCGCGAGCACGCGGTCGAGCGGTGGCTCGACGACGCCGTCGACCGGCCGGTGCCCGACTTCTCCCTGCCCGACGCCGTCGGCGCGCTCGCGCACCGGGCCGTGGACGCCCACTACGTGCCGCTGCCGTTCCCCCGCGTCGAACCGGACCAGTGCCTCCAACTCGCCACGGTGCTGGTGTCGACCGCGTTCGAGCGGGTGGTGTCCAAGTCGCCGCCGGAGACCGCGGTCTCGCGGTCGCGGGCCCAGTCCGCGGCGGTGGGGGACCTGGCGATGTGGCAGGCCAAGGTCTTCGGCGAACTCGACCACGGTGACGCCGCGCGCGCCGCCGCCCGCCAGGCCGTGGACACCTTCGACGCCATCGGCGCCACCCTCGCGACCGCGCTGGCCATGGCGGCCGTCGTCGACACCGCGGTCGAACTGTCCGCGGCCGCGGGCCCCCGGCTGGTCGAACACCCCGACTCGCCGGACGGCCCCTACGGCTACGAGCCCGCGCGGATGCTCGCCGAACACGACGACCTCCCGCCCGCCGCCAAGCGGGTGCTGGCCGTCGCCGCCGCCCGCCTCGCCTTCCACCGCGGCGACGAGACCGCGTCGGCCGCGCTGCTGCGGTCGGTGCAACCGGCGCGCGCCGAGGACTTCCGGGTGGCGATGCGCGCCGACGGGATCGCGTTCGGCGCGGACGCGAGCGACCTGCTGGGCGCCACACTGGCCACCGAGCGGCAGCTGGCGCACGTGGTCCAGGTCGCCGCGCACCGGGGGAGCGGGCCGGGCACCGACTGACCGCTCGATCGACCGTCCGGTTGGGGGCTCACGTGTCGGATCCGACGGCGTTGTCGGTCGTGCTGGCCGGGGTCGCGGGGCTGGTGGCGCTCGGTCGCGGGCTCGGTGGGCTCGACTGGACCGGAGTGCGCGCGGTGCGCGGGTTCGTCGAGCTGTTCGCGGGCGTGGCGGTCGTCGCCGCGCCGGGCCCGCTGGTCGACCTGGTCCGGTCGGGCACCGGCTGGGCGGTCGCCGTGGTGCTGGTCCTGTCGACGGTCGCGTTCCTCTTCGGACCGGGCCTGTTCGCCGGGATCGTCACGCTCGCGCTGATCCGCGACCCCGACCCGGTGCTGCTGACGGCGGTGGTGATCCCGCTGCTGGCGGGCTGCGCCCTGGCCGAGCACAAGCGCGTGACCAGGACCGCGTACCTCGTGACCGTGGTGGGCGTGCCGCACCGGTGGCAGGACAGCCGGTGGCGCGTGGCCACGCTGCTCGCCCCGGCACTGCCCGTCGTCGCCGTGCTGGTCGTCCCGCCGTCGGGTGCGACCACCGCCGACCAAGCGCTGCGGATCGGGGGCGCCGTGCTGCTCGGCGGGCAGTTGCTCCTGGCCGATCGAGCCCGGAGCGGGTTGCTGCGGGCGCACCGGATGTCGCTGCGGGCGAGCGAGTCGACGCTGGTCCTGGTCGGCGCGGTGCTCGCGGCGAGCCCGGTGGGCGCCGAGATCGCCGTCCGGTGGGCGGGCACCCCCGCGCTCACCGGCTGGGCCGGGTACCGCCTGCTCCTCCTCGTGTTCCTGCTCTGCCTGGCACCGCGCTGCCGCTCCCGACCTGGAAGTCCACGGTGGCCAGGGCGTCGCGGCTCCCGCTGTTCGCCGTGACCCGCGCGGCGGTGTTCCTCCTCGCGCCGCTGTTCCTGTGCGCGGGCGTCTTCCACCCGACACCGGACGTGTTGCCACTGGCCGTGTTCGGGGTGCTCGCGGCCGTCTTGGCGCAGGCGCTGTCGGTGCGCGAGTCACGGGTCGACCGGCAACTGGTCGACGCGGCCGCGCTGGCCGCCGCCACGGAGAACCGGCGCGCGCGGGAGATCGTCACCTGGCTCGACGACGCCGTCGTGCGCCCCGGACCGGACTTCTCCCTCCCGGGCGCGATCGGCGCGCTGGCCCTCCGCTCGATCACCCCGGACTACCGCCCCGTCCCGTTCCTGCGCGCCGAACCGGAAGTCTTGCTCGACCTCTCCGAGCGGTTGCTCACCGCCGCCTGGGTCCGCGACATCGGCGGCGCGGCCATCGCGGGCGCGAGCGGCGCCAAGGTCGGCGCGGGTGGCTCCCCGCGCGTGCGCGCCCACGTGGCCGCGATGGGCGCACTGGCGATGCGGCAGGCGGTGGTCCACGGCGGGCTCGGGCAGCGCGACCGGGCGCGGATCGCGGCGATGGCGGCCGTCGTGCGGTTCGAGTCGATCGACGCGCGGATGGGCACCGCCATGGCCGCGGTCGCGGACACCGGCGCCGAGGACGTCGACCCGCGGCGGCGGCTGCTGCGCGCGAACCCGCTCCCGGCCGTGCGGCGGGTGGTGCTGGGCACCGCTGCCCGCGCCGCCTCGGCCCGGGGCGACGCCGCCTCCGCCGCGGACCTGCTCGCCCAGGCCCGCCGGGTGCCCGCGGGGGTGGCGGCCTTCCGCGCCGCGCTGCGCGCGGACGGGATACCCTTCGGCTCGAACGCCCGCGAACTCCTCGGCAGCACCCTGGTCACCGAGCGGCAGCTCGCCGTCGAGCTCGGCCAGTGAACCGCCACCCCCGCTCTGAACTGCGGAAACGCTGTGGCGCGCCGGGCCGGATGTGGCCCAGTTCACCCCTGGCTACACCCCTCTTTGCCTCCGGCCGGTAAATAGGACACACTCGCGTTGTGAAAAACACCGCCCCCGCTCCTCGGGCCCCGGAGGAGACCGGCCACGGTCCCGCCGCGGCCGGGCAGCAGGCCGACGGTCGCACCCGCCGCGGTGTCGCCCGGCTGCTGCTGGAACGGGGTCCGGTCGCCGCGGCCGAGATCGCCGAGGCGCTGGGCCTGAGCCCCGCCGCCGTCCGCAGGCATCTGGACGCACTGGTCGCCGAGGGGGAGGCGAGCACCCGCGAGGCTCCCCGCCTCGGCAGCCGGGGCCGCGGCCGACCGGCGAGGCTGTACCTGCTGACCGAGGCGGGCCGGTCCCGCTTCGGCCACGCCTACGACGACCTCGCGGTCGCCGCGCTGCGCTTCCTCGCCGAGAGCGGGGGGGAACAGGCGGTCCGCGCGTTCGCCGAACGCCGGGTGGCCACCCTGGTCGACCGGCACCGCGAAGCGGTCACCACCCCCGAAGACCCCGCTCGGCGCGCGGAGGCCCTGGCCACCGCGCTCACCAGGGAGGGGTACGCCGCGTCGACCCGGGAGGTCGGCACGGGGGAGCAGCTGTGCCAGCACCACTGCCCGGTGGCGCACGTCGCCGCCGAGTTCCCGCAGCTGTGCGAGATCGAGACCGCCGCGTTCGCCGACCTGCTGGGCACCCACGTGCAGCGGCTGGCCACGATCGCCCGCGGCGACGCCGCCTGCACCACACACGTGCCGAACACGCCGCTCCCGGGCGCGTCGGCGCGGAACGTTCCGGATGGAGGGAAGTCCCTATGACTGCCGCTGCGCAGCAGCGCACCACCACACCCCAGCCGCTCACCCAGGACGAGACCCTGGCGACGCTCGGCAAGTACGAGTACGGCTGGGCGGACAAGGACGTCGCGGGCGCCAGCGCCCAGCGCGGCCTGTCGGAGGCCGTGGTCCGGGACATCTCGGCCAAGAAGAACGAGCCCGAGTGGATGCTCGAGTCCCGGCTCAAGGCGCTGCGGCTCTTCGACCGCAAGCCGATGCCGTCCTGGGGCGCCGACCTGTCCGGGATCGACTTCGACAACATCAAGTACTTCGTGCGCTCCACCGAGAAGCAGGCCCAGTCCTGGGAGGACCTGCCGGAGGACATCAAGAACACCTACGACAAGCTGGGCATCCCGGAGGCGGAGAAGGCCCGCCTGGTCGCCGGTGTGGCCGCCCAGTACGAGTCCGAGGTGGTCTACCACAAGATCAACGAAGAGCTCGAGAAGCAGGGTGTCATCTTCCTCGACACCGACACCGCGCTCAAGGAGCACCCGGAGCTGTTCGAGGAGTACTACGGCTCGGTGATCCCGCACGGGGACAACAAGTTCTCCGCGCTCAACGGCGCCGTGTGGTCCGGCGGCTCGTTCATCTACGTCCCCAAGGGCGTGCACGTCGAGATCCCGCTGCAGGCCTACTTCCGGATCAACACCGAGAACATGGGCCAGTTCGAGCGGACGCTGATCATCGTCGACGAAGACGCCTACGTGCACTACGTCGAGGGCTGCACCGCCCCGATCTACTCCTCGGACTCGCTGCACTCGGCGGTCGTGGAGATCGTGGTCAAGAAGGGCGCGCGCTGCCGCTACACCACGATCCAGAACTGGTCGAACAACGTCTACAACCTGGTCACCAAGCGGGCCAAGGCCGAGGCGGGCGCGACCATGGAGTGGGTCGACGGCAACATCGGCTCCAAGGTGACCATGAAGTACCCGGCCGTGTTCCTGATGGGCGAGCACGCCAAGGGCGAGGTGCTCTCCATCGCCTTCGCGGGCGAGGGCCAGCACCAGGACGCGGGCGCCAAGATGGTCCACATGGCACCGCACACCTCCTCGACGATCATCTCCAAGTCGGTGGCCCGCGGCGGCGGCCGCACCTCGTACCGCGGTCTGGTGCAGGTCAACAAGCGCGCCCACCACGCCAAGTCGACGGTGAAGTGCGACGCGCTGCTGGTCGACCAGATCAGCCGGTCGGACACGTACCCGTACGTGGACGTCCGCGAGGACGACGTGGCCATGGGCCACGAGGCGACCGTCTCCAAGGTCAGCGACGACCAGCTCTTCTACCTGATGTCGCGCGGCCTCACCGAGGACGAGGCCATGGCCATGATCGTGCGCGGGTTCGTCGAGCCCATCGCGCGCGAGCTGCCCATGGAGTACGCCCTGGAACTCAACCGCCTGATCGAGCTGCAGATGGAAGGAGCGGTCGGCTAAACATGACCGCCGCTGTTGAGAAGAAGGCCGCTCCCGAGTCGTCTCGGGCGGAGTGGTTCACCTCGTACGACGTCGACGCCTTCGAGGTGCCGGGCGGGCGCGAGGAGATCTGGCGCTTCACGCCGATGAAGCGGTTGGCAGGCCTGCACACCGGTGCGGCCGCGTCGGGGGCGGCGTCGGTCGAGGTCGACGCGCCCGCCGAGGTCACCGTGGAGTCGGTGGCGCGCGGGGACGCGCGGCTCGGGCAGGGCGGCGTGCCCGCCGACCGGGTCGCGGCCCAGGCGTACAGCTCGTTCACCGCGGCCACGGTGCTCACCGTGGCCAAGGAGACCCGCGCGTCGGGGCCGACCACCGTCACGGTGACCGGTCCGGGCGCGGGCAAGGTCGCCTACGGGCACGTGCAGGTCCGCGCCGAGGCGTTCGCCGAGGCCGTGGTCGTGCTCGACCACCGCGGTTCCGGTGTGTACGCCGACAACGTGGAGTTCGTGCTGGCCGACGGCGCGAAGCTCACCGTGGTGTCCATCCAGGACTGGGCGGACGACGCGGTGCACGTCTCGGCGCACCACGCCAAGATCGGGCGCGACGCGGTGCTGCGGCACACGGCGGTCACCCTCGGCGGCGACGTCGTCCGGGTCTCGCCGACCGCGGCCTTCGCCGGTCCGGGCGCCGAGGTCGAGCTGAACGGGCTCTACTTCGCCGACGCGGGCCAGCACTTCGAGCACCGCACCTTCGTCGACCACGCCGTGCCCAACTGCACGTCCAACGTGGTCTACAAGGGCGCTCTGCAAGGCGGTGGGGGGGCCGATGACACAGCCGCGCACACAGTTTGGGTTGGCGACGTGCTGATCCGCGCGGCGGCCGAGGGCACGCAGACCTACGAGCTCAACCGCAACCTCCTGCTCACCGACGGCGCCCGCGCCGACTCGGTGCCGAACCTGGAGATCGAGACCGGCGAGATCGCCGGGGCGGGCCACGCCAGCGCGACCGGCCGCTTCGACGACGAGCAGCTGTTCTACCTCCAGGCCCGCGGCATCCCGGAGGCGCAGGCGCGGCGGCTGGTCGTGCGCGGCTTCTTCCACGAACTGCTGATGAAGATCCAGGTCCCCGAGGTGCGCGAGCGCTTGGAGGCCGCGATCGAGGCCGAACTGGAAGCCGTCGGGGTATGACGCGGGCTTGTGGACTGTCCGATTTGGACGTCGACAAGCCGCTCGCGGTCGAGGTGGACGGCGTCGCCGTGGTGCTGGTGCGCCGCGGTGACGAGGTCCACGCCCTGCGCGACGAGTGCTCGCACGCCGCGGTCGCGCTGTCGGAGGGGGAGCTGACCCGCAGGGGTCTGGAGTGCTGGCTGCACGGGTCGTGCTTCGACCTGCGCACCGGCGCCCCCTCCGCGCCGCCCGCGACCGAACCCGTCGACGTGTACGCGGTCACCGTCGACGGCGACGACGTCCTGGTCGACGTCACCCGGAAACTGAACTGACTTTCGCCACACCCGACTGGAGAAGCAACCACCATGGCCACCCTGGAGATCAAGGACCTGCACGTCTCGGTCGCCACCGACGACGGTGCCAAGGAGATCCTCAAGGGCGTCGACCTGACCGTCCGGGCAGGCGAGACCCACGCGATCATGGGCCCGAACGGGTCCGGCAAGTCCACCCTGTCCTACGCCGTCGCGGGCCACCCCAAGTACGAGGTGACCGGCGGCTCGGTCACCCTCGACGGCGAGGACGTGCTGGAGATGAGCGTCGACGAGCGGGCCCGCGCGGGCCTGTTCCTGGCGATGCAGTACCCGGTCGAGGTGCCGGGCGTGTCGATGTCGAACTTCCTGCGCACCGCGGCCACCGCCGTGCGCGGCGAGGCGCCGAAGCTGCGCACCTGGGTCAAGGAGGTGAAGGAGTCGATGAAGGAGCTGGAGATCGACCCCGCCTTCGCCGAGCGCAGCGTCAACGAGGGCTTCTCCGGCGGTGAGAAGAAGCGCCACGAGATCCTGCAGCTGGCCCTGCTCAACCCGAAGATCGCCATCCTGGACGAGACCGACTCCGGCCTCGACGTGGACGCGCTGCGCGTGGTGTCCGAGGGCGTCAACCGGTTTCGCGCGTCCGGCGAGTCCGGCGTGCTGCTGATCACCCACTACACCCGCATCCTGCGGCACATCACCCCGGACTTCGTGCACGTGTTCGCCGGTGGCCGCATCGTCGAGTCCGGCGGCTCGGAGCTGGCCGACCAGCTCGAGGCCGGGGGTTACGTGAAGTACACCGGTTCGCCGGAAGCCGCGGGCGTCTGATCGCGTTGTAGTCGGGTTAGAAGTCGATCCAGAAGGGGGGCCGGTCGAAGTGACCGCCGTGACCGCACCGCTGGACGTCGACGCCCTGCGCGCCGACTTCCCGATCCTGAGCCGCACCGTCCGCGACGGCAAGCGGTTGGTGTACCTGGACTCCGGGGCCACCTCGCAGCGCCCGAACCAGGTGCTCGACGCCGAGCGCGCGTTCCTGGCCACGCACAACGCGGCCGTGCACCGGGGCGCGCACCAGCTCGCCGAGGAGGCCACCGACGCCTACGAGTCCGCCCGCGCGCGGATCGCGGCGTTCGTCGGCACCTCCGCCGACGAGCTGGTGTTCACCAAGAACGCCACCGAGGGGATCAACCTCGTGGCGTACGCGATGGGCAACGCGGCCACCGCGGGCCCGGAGGCGGCGCGGTTCGTGCTCGGCCCCGGTGACGAGATCGTGGTCACCGAGATGGAGCACCACGCGAACCTGGTGCCGTGGCAGCAGGTCGCGCAGCGCACCGGGGCGACCCTGCGCTGGTTCGCCGTCACCGACGAGGGCAGGCTGGACCTGTCCGATGTGGACTCGCTGGTCACGCCGAGGACGAAGGTGCTGGCGTTCACGCACCAGTCCAACGTGCTCGGCACGGTCAACCCGGTCGCGGCACTGGTCGCCAAGGCGCGGGAGGTCGGCGCGCTGACCGTGCTCGACGCCTGTCAGTCGGTGCCGCACTCGCCGGTCGACTTCGCTGCGCTCGGCGTGGACTTCGCGGTGTTCTCCAGCCACAAGATGCTCGGCCCGTACGGGCTCGGCGTGCTCTACGGGCGCCGTGAGCTGCTTGCGGCGCTGCCGCCGTTCCTCACCGGTGGCTCGATGATCGAGACGGTCGAGATGGCGCGGTCGACGTTCGCCCCGCCGCCGCAGCGGTTCGAGGCGGGCACGCCGATGACCTCGCAGGCGGTGGGGCTCGGCGCGGCCGTGGACTACCTGTCGGCGCTGGGCATGGACCGCGTGGCCGCGCACGAGCACGCGCTCACCGTCGCCGCGCTGGACGGGCTCGCCGAGATCCCGGGCGTGCGGGTGGTCGGCCCGGCCGACGGGGTGGACCGCGGCGGCGCGGTGTCGTTCGTGGTGGACGGCATCCACCCGCACGACGTCGGCCAGGTCCTCGACGACCAGGGCGTGGCCGTGCGGGTCGGGCACCACTGCGCGTGGCCGCTGCACCGGCGCCTCGGCGTCCCCGCGTCGGCGCGGGCCAGCTTCTACGTCTACAACGACCTGGCCGACGTCGAGGCGTTCCTGGCGGGCGTGCGGGAGACCAAGCGCTTCTTCGGGGTGGCCTGATGCAGCTGCAGCAGATGTACCAGGAGATCATCCTGGACCACTACAAGAACCCGCACGGCCGCGGCCTGCGCGACCCGTTCGACGCCGAGTCGTTCCAGGTCAACCCGACCTGCGGCGACGAGGTGACGCTGCGGGTGCGGCTCGACGGCGGCACGGTCGCGGACGTGTCGTACGAGGGGCAGGGCTGTTCGATCAGCCAGGCGTCCACGTCGGTGCTGACGGACCTGGTGGTGGGCCGGTCCCTGGCTGACGCGCTGGCGAAGTTCGACGCGTTCCAGGAGCTGATGCACGCCAGGGGCGCGGTCGAGCCGGACGAGGACGTGCTGGAGGACGGCATCGCCTTCGCGGGCGTGGCCAAGTACCCGGCCCGGGTGAAGTGCGCCCTGCTGGGGTGGATGGCGTTCAAGGACGCCGCCGCCAAGGCTGCTGAGGAGACAAGCCGATGAGTGCAGAAGAAGTCCAGCGCGGTGCCGCGGGGATGACCGACCAGCAGCCGCGGGCGGACCTGGCGACCCTCGACGACCTCGAGGAGGCCATGCGCGACGTGGTCGACCCCGAGCTGGGGATCAACGTGGTGGACCTCGGTCTGGTCTACGACATCCGGGTGGAGGACGACAACACCGCCACCATCGACATGACCCTCACCTCGGCCGCCTGCCCGCTGACCGACGTGATCGAGGACCAGACCCGCGCCGCCCTCACCGGCGGCGGCCTGGTGGACGACTTCCGGATCAACTGGGTCTGGATGCCGCCGTGGGGCCCGGAGAAGATCACCGAGGACGGCCGCGAACAGCTGCGCGCCCTCGGTTTCACGGTCTAGTTCGCCGCCTCGGGGTGGATCGTCCCCGTTTGTAGACGATCCACCCCGGGGTCCGCTAAGCGAGCGGCGTCACACCTCGGGGAACCCGCCCCGCACAACCTTCGCCGGTAGCCGAGATGATCACCCGAGTGGTCCCATGATGGGCGTGCCCCGACCCACGCGCGCCGAGCTTGCCGCGGCAAAGGACCAGACCATTCCCGACGTCATCGCCCCCGGCCTCGATATCGTGTTCTGCGGGATCAACCCGAGCCTGTACGCCGCGGCCACCGGCCACCACTTCGCCAGACCGGGCAACAGGTTCTGGCCCGCCCTGCACCTGTCCGGCCTCACCCCCCGCCTGCTGCGGCCGGACGAGCAGGACCTGCTGCCGGACTTCGGGTTGGGCGTCACCAACCTCGTCGCCCGCGCCACGGCCCGCGCGGACGAGCTGACCGACGACGAGCTGGCGGAGGGCGGCATCCGCCTGCGGAAGCTGGTCGCCGAGCACGTCCCCCACATCCTCGCGGTGGTCGGCGTGACGGCCTACCGAACCGCGTTCGGCGAGCCGAAGGCGGTACTCGGCGAACAGCCGGAACCCCTGGAGTCGGCCAGGGTCTGGGTCCTGCCGAACCCCAGCGGCCTCAACGCCCACTACCAACTGCCGGATTTCGCCACCAAGTTCGCCGAACTCCGCACCGCCACCCACACCCACGCGCGATGACGCGGACGCCCCTCGGCTCGCCCCCAGGCCACCAACCCGCCTTGCCCACCCGCCGCGTTCGCCACCGGGTCGAGCCCATCGACTCACCGCGATGGCGGCTTTGACCGCTGTTGCCCGGCCAACACTCCCACCGGGCCGCTTCCTTTGCCGCCACGTCCTTCCGCCGTCCTCGGCGCGAGCGACCGCCCCCTCAGCCCGCCGCGATGACCTCGATCTCCACCAGCCACTCGCGCACCAGCGTCCGCGCCACGATCGCCGTGGTCGGCACCGGCCTGCCGCCCAACGCGGCGACCCGCGCCGCCGCGTTCGCCTCGGCGTGGTCGGGGTCGGCCAGGTAGCTGGTCAGCCGGACGATGTTGTCCACCGTCATCCCGGCGGAGGCCAGGATCGCCCGGATGTTGTCCCAGATCAGGTCCAACTGCTCCGCCAACCCCGCCCCGGGCCGCCCCGCCGCGTCCAACCCCATCGTCCCCGCCACGAACAACAACCGCTCCGCCCCACGCACCTCCACCGCGTGCGCGTAGTCGGCGGTGGCCGGGTAAACACCCTCGGTCGGGCTATGCGTGATCATCTCCACCCCGGCGATGGTAGCCCTGCCGAATCGTCCTCGAGCGGGAGTCGCCGCGACCGCGGGCCTGTCACGATCGAACCCATGGCAGGACTACTGGGGCCCGTCTTCCAGACCCGCACCTACCGCCGGTGGGCGCACCTCGTGCTCGGCGGCGCGCTGTTCACCCCCTGCGCCTTCGCCGCCGGGACGGTGATCCCGCCCGCCACCACCGGCTGGCCGATGTGGTTGGTGGTCCCGCTGACCAGCCTGCTCTCCCTGCTGTTCGTGGTCGTCATCGCGTTCATCCCCGCCGTCCGGGTGGTCGAGGTGGCGGCGGCGCGGGAACTGTTGGGGGACAAGGTTCCCGAACAGGCCCCCGCCCCGTCCTGGTCGGCCCGGTGGCGCTTCGCCCTCTGGTTCCTGGCCCACCTCGTCACCGGCGCCATCGTCAGCGGCCTCACCCTCGCCGTGCCGCCCGCCGCCGTGGTCGCGTTCACCGTCCCCTACACCGGCGAGCTGAACTTCCTCGGCGGCCCGCTCCGCTTCGGTGACGGCTGGCAGGCCGCCTGGGTGCCGTTCGTGGGCATCGGGGCCGTGCTGCTGATCTTCCACCTGGCCACCCTCGGTGGCGCGGCGCTGACCCGCGCCGCGCCGCGGCTGCTCGGCCCCTCCACCCACGAGCGGCTGGCCTGGCTGGAACACCGGGCCGGACAACTGGCCGAGCGCAACCGACTCGCACGGGAGTTGCACGACTCCGTCGGCCACGCGCTCAGCGTGGTCACCGTGCAGGCCGCCGCGGCCCGGCGGGTGCTGGACACCGAACCCGAGTTCGTCGAACGCGCGCTGGCCGCCATCGAGGACTCCGCGCGTTCCGCCGTTGCCGACCTCGACCACGTGTTGGGCCTGCTGCGCGCCGCCGACCCGGCAACCAAGACTCCACAGTGGACCCTCAAAGACCTCCCCGGCCTCCTCGAGCGCACCAGGCTCGCGGGCGCCGAGGTCACGGCCGACCTCGCGGGCGACCTCGACGCCCCACCCGCCGCCGTCTCCCGGGAGGCGTACCGGATCGTCCAGGAGTGCCTGACCAACGCGCTGCGCCACGCCGGTACCGTCCCGGTGGGACTGCGGCTCGACGTCGGCGCCGAGGTCGAGCTGGAGATCGACAACCCGATCGGCGACCGGGTCCGCGCGCCGCGCGCGGGTGGCGGACAGGGACTGGTGGGCATGCGCGAACGGGTCGAGGTGCTCGGCGGGCACATCACCGCCGGGCCCGAGGACGGCCGCTGGGTCGTCCGGGTCCGGCTCCCCCTCGGGCGGTACGCGTGACCGCCACCGTGCTGCTCGTCGACGACGAGGACCTGATCCGCACCGGCCTGCGGATGATCATCGACACCGAGCCCGACCTGCGCGTCGTCGGCGAGGCGGCCGACGGCGCCGAGGTGCCCGCCCTGGTCGCCGACCTGGCCCCGGACGTCGTGCTGATGGACGTGCGCATGCCCGGCGTCGACGGCATCGACGCCACCCGGCGGCTCGTCGCCCACCCCGACCCGCCCAAGGTCATCGTCGTCACCACCTTCGAGAACGACGACTACGTCTACGACGCCCTGCGCGTCGGCGCGAGCGGGTTCCTGCTCAAGCGCACCCGCGCCGCCGACATCGTGCGCGCGATCCGGGTCGTCGCCGAGGGGGAGTCGCTGCTGTTCCCGGCCGCCATCCGGGCCCTGGCCGCGGGCCGGGGCACCGCGCACAAGCGGCTCGCGGGCATCACCGAGCGCGAGGCCGAGGTGCTGCGGCTGATGGCGACCGGCCTGTCCAACGCCGAGATCGCCGAGCGGCTGTTCGTCACCCTCCAGACGGTCAAGACGCACGTGGGCAACGTGCTGGCGAAACTCGGCGCGCGCGACCGGACACAGGCGGTGATCGCGGCCTACGAGTCCGGGTTCGTCACCCCCAGCTGACCCAGTTTCCTGCCCGAAATCGGGCAGGAAACTTGCCCATCGAGCTTCTCGGGTGTCAAGGTCTGGCGTGACCGAGTCACCGCCGCCGGACCTCGTCCGGCACGTCGCGGGTACCACCGGGTTGTCCCCGGAGGTGGCCGCGCGGGTCGTCGCCGACATCGTGGCCTACTTCGGCGAGACCGTCGAGGACTACGTCCGGCGCAGGCACGCCGAGCTGCGGCGCGGGCAGTACCGCAACGCCCAGATCTGGACCCGGGTGGCCGCCGAACTGGCCGCCCGACCGGTCGCCGCGCCCGCGCTGAGCGAACGCCAGTTGCGCCGCATCGTCTACGGGTAAGGGAGCAGCACGCACGTGTGTGGGATCGTCGGATACATCGGTGGCCGCGCGGCCACCCCGGTCCTCGTCGAGGGCCTGCACCGGCTGGAGTACCGGGGGTACGACTCCGCCGGGGTCGCGGTGCTGCGCCGCGGCCGGATCACCGTGACCAAGACCGAGGGCCGGGTCCGCGACCTGCGCGACCGGCTCGCCGAGTCCGCGCCCAGCCCGGCCACCACCGGCATCGCGCACACCCGCTGGGCCACCCACGGTGAGCCGTCGGACCGCAACGCGCACCCGCACCTGGACGCCGAGGGCCGGATCGCGGTGGTGCACAACGGCATCATCGAGAACGCCGAGGCGCTGCGCGCGAAGCTGGTCGCCGACGGCGTCGAGCTGGTCTCCGACACCGACACCGAGGCGCTGGCCCACCTGGTCGCCGCTGAGCTGGCAGGCGCGCCGACGCTGGAGGACGCCGTTCGCGCCGCCCTGCGCGGCGTCGAGGGCACCTACGGGCTCGTCGTGCTCGACCGCACCCGCCCCGACGAGCTGGTGGTCGCCCGCAACGGCAGCCCGATCGTGCTCGGCGTCGGCGACGGCGAGATGTTCGTCGCCTCCGACGTGGCCGCGCTCGTGCACCACACCCAGCGCGTGGTGTTCCTCGACGACGGCGAGCTCGCCACCCTGACGGCGGGGGAGTACCGCACGTCCACGCTGGACTCGCGGCGCACCACCAGCAAGCAGCCCACCACCGTCGACCTGGTCGCCGACGACTACGAGCTGGGCGGGCACAGCGACTTCATGCGCAAGGAGATGGCCGAGCAGGCCGAGGCCATCGCCCGGGCGCTCGCGGGCCGCCTCGACGAGCGCTTCGCCACCGCGCACCTGGGCGGCCTCGGCCTGGACCCGATGGCGCTGCGCGCGATCAAGCGCGTCAAGTTCCTCGGTTGCGGCTCCGCCTACTACGCCGGGCAGATGGGCGCGACGCTGGTCGAGGAGCTGGCCCGCATCCCCGCCGACGCCGAACCGGCCTCGGAGTTCCGCTACCGCAACCCGGTCGTCGACCCGGACACGCTCTACGTGGCGATCAGCCAGTCCGGCGAGACGCTCGACACCCTGGCCGCGGTGCAGGAGCTGCGCCGCAAGGGCGGCCGGGTGATCGGCGCGGTGAACGTCGTCGGCAGCGCCATCGCGCGCGAGTGCGGCAGCGGCGTGTTCCTGCACGCAGGCCCCGAGGTGTCGGTGGCCTCCACCAAGGCGCTGACCAACATGACGGTGTCCTTCGCGATGCTCGGCCTGCTGCTGGGCCGGGTCCGCGACCTGAGCGCCGCCTCCGGCCAGCGGATCGTCGCCGGGCTGCGCGCGCTGCCGGAGCGGGTCGCGCGGATCGTGGCCGAGGACGCGGAGATCGAGCGGATCGCCAAGCGGTTCGCCGACGCGCGGCACATGTTCTTCCTGGGCCGCGTGCGCGGCTGGCCCGTCGCGCGCGAGGGGGCGCAGAAGCTCAAGGAGATCTCGTACGTGCACGCCGAGGCGTACCAGGCCGCGGAGCTCAAGCACGGCCCGCTGGCGCTGATCGACGCCGAGATGCCGAGCGTCGTGATCGTCCCCGACGACGAGCTGCTGACCAAGAACATCGGCACCATCGAGCAGATCCGCGCGCGCGGCGGCCCCGTCATCGCGGTCACCAACGCGGACCTGCCCGACGGCCTGGCCGACGAGGTCATCCGGGTGCCGCGCGGTGAGCCCGAACTGGACCCGATCCTGCTGACGATCCCCTTGCAGCTCCTGGCGTACCACACCGCCAAGGCGCTCGGCCGCGATATCGACAAACCGCGCAATCTAGCCAAAAGCGTCACTGTCGAGTGAACCCCGGGGGACCCTTGTGTGACCCTTGCGCATCCCCCGTGGTGTTTTTCACGGTGCGCACGGCCACTTAGTTTCGCCGCACCGGCCCGCCAGCCCGGGTCCACCACCGTGGACCCGGGTCCCTGTCCTAACGGGTCCGGTGGAGGAGAAAACTCATGTCACGCAAAGCTGTGGTCGCGGCCGCGACCGCGGTGGCGACGGCGGTGGGTGGTGTGGTCATCGGGGTGGCCGCCAGCCAGGCCGGCGCCGCGCAAGACCAAGCCGCGAGCACCACTCGGGGTGCCGCCGCGCTGAGCCCGCAGGCGCGGGCCGCGGAGTTGGACCGCGCCAGCGGTGAAGCCGACTCCACGGCCCGCCTCCTGGGCCTGGGCGCCAAGGAGAAGCTGGTCGCCAAGGACGTGGTCGTCGACACCGACGGCACCCGCCACGTCCGCTACGACCGCACCTACGACAAGCTGCCGGTCCTCGGCGGCGACCTCGTGGTGCACCGGGCGGCCGACGGCCGCGTCAACACCGTGGACAAGGCCAGCGGTGAGACGATCAGCGTCGCGACCACGACGCCCGCGATCGCCGCCACCCGCGCCGCCGCCGCCGCGCCCGCGCTCACCGCGGAGAACAAGACCGGCGCCGCGAAGCCGGAACTGATCGTCTACGCGGCGAAGGGCAAGCCGGTCCTGGCCTACCGCACCACCGTGGAAGGTGCGGGCGCCGAGGTCGTCGTCACCGACGCCGCGTCCGGCGCGCTGCTCGACCGCTGGGAGAAGCGGCACGAGGCGACCGGCAACGGCTACCACGTCGGCACCGTCGACATCACCACCAGCGGCAGCTCGGGCAACTACACCCTGACCGACGCCAGCCGCGGCAACACCCGGGTGCTCGACGGCAACGGCGGTTCCGAGAACAGCCCGTCGTCGCGCGCCACCGCCTACACCGACGCCGACAACGTGTGGGGCAACGGCCAGCTCAGCAACCGCCAGACCATCGCCGTGGACGCGTACTACGGCCTGGCGAAGACCTGGGACTTCTACAAGAACACCTACGGCCGCAACGGCATCCGCAACAACGGCCAGGGCCACACGATGTACGTCCACATCGGATCGGGCCTGCTCAACGCCTTCTACGACGACTCCTGCTTCTGCATGGTCTTCGGCGACGGCAGCTCGCAGAACCAGAACACCCCGCTGACCGAGATCGACGTGGTCGGCCACGAGATGACCCACGGCGTCACCGCGGCCACGGCGAACCTCAACTACTCCGGCGAGTCCGGCGGCCTCAACGAGTCCGCCAGCGACATCTTCGGCACCATGGTCGAGTTCTCCGCGAACAACCCCAACGACCCGGGTGACTACTACATCGGCGAGAAGCTGCGCATGCCCACCGGCTACTTCCGCCGGATGGACAACCCGGCCGCGGACGGCTCCAGCCTCGGCTGCTGGCGCTCCACCGCGGGCCAGGTCGACGTGCACTACTCGTCGGGCATCGGCAACCGCTGGTTCTACCTGGCGTCCGAGGGCACCGGCAGCAAGACCATCGGCGGGCTCTCGCACACCGGCGGCACCTGCAACAGCACCACCTTCGCGGGTATCGGCAAGGACAAGGCCGCGGCGATCTTCTACCGCGCGCTGAGCACGTACATGACCTCGACGACCAACTACGCCGGGGCGCGCACCGCGACCCTGCAGGCCGCCGCGGACCTGTACGGCACCAACAGCCAGGAGCGGTACCTGACCAGCGTCGCGTGGGCCGCCGTCAGCGTCGGCACCGCGCTGCCGAACCCCGGGACCACCACCCCGCCGACCAGCACCACCAGCCCCACCGGTCCGACGACGACCACGACGGGCCCGACCACGCCGCCGACCGGCAACGCCATCACCAACGGCGGTTTCGAGTCCGGTCAGACCGGGTGGTCGGAGCAGGCCGTGGTCACCAACAGCACGCAGCAGACCGC
The DNA here is from genome assembly GCF_041897805.1 of Actinokineospora auranticolor. Classification (GTDB taxonomy): domain Bacteria; phylum Actinomycetota; class Actinomycetes; order Mycobacteriales; family Pseudonocardiaceae; genus Actinokineospora; species Actinokineospora auranticolor. The sequence continues at coordinate 5,493,586 of NZ_CP154825.1, read as the reverse complement.
GCGCACCGGTTCGTACTACGCCTGGCTGCTCGGCAACGGCTCGACCGCCAACGAGGCGATCAGCCAGCAGGTGACGGTCCCGTCCTCGGGCACCCCGACCCTGCGGTACTGGCTGAAGGTCACCACGCAGGAGACCGGGACCACGGCGTACGACACGCTCAAGGTCCAGGTCAACGGCACCACCAAGGTGACGTACTCCAACGCGAACGCCAGCAGCGGCTACGTCGAGCGCACGCTCGACATGTCCGCCTACAAGGGGCAGACCGTGACCCTGCGGTTCGCGGGCGTGGAGGACGCCTACCTGGCGACCAACTTCCTGCTCGACGACGTCAGCCTCGGCTGATCGGTTGACCCGTTCCCCGGCTCCGGCGGTGTGGCCCCGCCCGGAGCCGGGGAACGGCCGCGGCGGCCCGGGACCACTGCGCCGGACCGCCGCGGCTTCGCCCGCGCGTTCCCATTCCCAGTCAGGACAGGCTTCCCGGGTTGTCCGGCCCGGGTCGGAAGTTTTCCACCCGTAGACTTTCCCGGCGGTCGGCCGTCCACTTCGCACATTCCGACCGCTTTGTCCGGCTGGCGGATCGCGTTGTCCGACCCCTTTGGTCCGATGTGGGGTGATATCGGACACTCCGAGAAGCCGTTGGGTGCCTGACCTCGCGCCACCGACCAGCCCCGCTGGAACCGGCGATCGAGCACGACAACCGCCCGTCGCTCTGTCGCGGGTGGACGGTTACACGCCGCGACGGCGAGAAATTCGTGTGACTTGCGCCTCGTCCGGGCAACCGGGCGTTGGGTACGTTCTCGGCTTATGTCGGCCGCACCCCCGGTCCTCGGCCGGACCGCACTGCTCTCCCGCTGCCTCGGCGCGCTCGCCGACGGCCGCGGTGTGCTCCTGCACGGCCCGTCCGGCATCGGCAAGTCCCTGCTGCTCGGCACCCTCCTCGACCAGGTCCGCCCCGACTACGCGCACGTGCTGCGCACCCGCCCCGCCGCCGCCGACCGCGACCTGCCGCACGTGGCCCTCTACGACCTGCTGGCCAAGGTCCTCGCCGAACGCGCCGCGTGCCTGCCCGACCACCTGCGGTCCGCACTGGACACCGCGCTGCTGCGCGCCCCCGCCGCGCACCCGGTCGACCCGCTCGCGCTGCGCCTGGCCGTGGTCGACCTGCTGCGCGGCCTCGCCGACGACGGCCCGCTGCTGCTCGTCGTCGACGACGCCCAGTGGCTCGACCAGCCCAGCGCCGACGTGCTGGCCTTCGCCGCGCGCAGGCTCGGCGACCACCCCGTGGTCGTGCTGCTCGCCGAGTGCGGCGACGGCGACCCGACCCGCGCCGACCTGTCCCCGGCGCCGCCGCTGGAGGTCGAGGTCCCGGGCATCGACCTCGAGTCGCTCGGCGAACTGCTGCGCACCCGGCTCGACGACCCGCTGCCGCCCGCCACCGCCGCCCGCGTCGGCCGGGCCGCGGGCGGTAACCCGCTCTACGCCCTGGAACTGGGCCGCGCGCTGCTGCGCCACGGCGGCTCGGTGCCCGAGGACGAGCCCTTGCCGGTGCCCGGCAGGCTGCGCGAACTGGTCTGCGCCCGGCTCGCCGCGCTGCCCGACCGGGCCTGGGACGTCCTGCGGCTGGTGACTGTCGCGGTGCGGCCCGGCCTGGACCTCGTGCCGCTGGGCGACCCCGGGCTGGCCGCCGCGCGCGCCGCCGGGGTGCTGGTCGCCGACCACGACGGCGGGCTGCGGTTCAGCCACCCGCTGCTCGGCGAGATCGTCGCCGCCGAGGCCACCGCGGACCAGCGGACCGCCGCGCACGCCGTGCTGGCCGCGGCGGTGTCCGACCCGATCGAACGGGCCCGGCACCGCGCGCTGGCCACCGCCCGCCCGGACGCGCCGATCGCCGCCGACCTGGTCGAGGCGGCGGCGCTCGCGGTGTCCCGCGGTGCCCCCGGCAGCGCCGCCGACCTGCTGCGGCTGGCCGCCGAGCGCACGCCGGAGCCGGGGGAGCGGGCCGCGCGGCTGCTGGCCGCCGCACGCGCCGCCGCCGCGGCCGGGCTCAGCGCGACCGCCGCCGACCTGTGCCAGGCGCTGCTGCGCACCGCGGCGGGCACCACCAGGGCGTGGGCCCGGTTGCTGCTGTTCGACCTGGCCGGGCGCGACATCGTCGCCGCCGCCGGGCTGCTCGACGAGGTGGTCGCCGACGCGGGCGACGACCCGACGCTGCTGGCGTCGGTGCTGCTGCGCCGCGCCGAGGTGAGCACCCACCTCGGTCAGGTCACCGAGGCCCAGGCCCGGCTCGACGAGGCCGACCGGCTCGCCGCGCTCGCCGACGACCCGACGCTGCCCGTCCGGTCGCTGATCATGCGCATCCCGTTCGCCGCGGTGGCCGGGCCCGAGGTCGAGTCGGACCTGCTGGGCAGGCTGGCGGCCCGGGTTACCGGCGCCCCGCTGTCGGAACCGGTGGTGTTCTCCCGGGTCTACCTCGCGGTGATCAGCCTGCGCCGCGGCGAGGTCGCCGCTGCCGTCGAGCGGCTGGAGGAACTGCGCCGCGAAACCGAGTCGTCGGGGCGGGTCCGGGACCTGATCGCCGTGCTGTACTCGCTCACCTCCGCCTACGAGCGCGCGGGCCGCTGCGCCGAGGCCCGCCGCGTCGCCCTCCTCGGCGCGTCGCTGCGGGTCGACGTCGACCGGCACCCCGGCATCGGTCTGACCATGCGCGCGCTCGCCGAGCTGAACACCGGCAGCCTCGACCTGGCGGCGGACCTGCTGGCCCGCGCGTCCGAGGCGGACGAACAGGCCCGCGACAGCGAGTGGGCGGGCTACGCGCTGGGCCTGCGCGGCCGCGTCGCCATCCTGCGCGGCGACCACGCCACCGCGGCCAGACTCCTGGGGGAGTGCCAGCGGACCCTGCACGACATCGGCTTCACCGACCCCGCCCTGTTCCTGCACGACGCCGACCTGGCGGAATCCCTGGCGCTGTCCGGCGGCCTGGACCTGGCCCGAGAGGCGCTGCGCGCGGCCCGCGCCCGGGTGGCCGCACAGGGCCGCGCCGTGGTCACCCTCGGGCTGGACCGGGCCGCGGCCGTGATGATGGCCGTCTCCGGCCACCCCCGCCCAGCGGCGGACGCGCTGCGGGAGGCGTTACCGGAGGCACACCCGTACCCGCTGGAGTTGGCCCGCGCCTGGTTCACCCTGGGGACCCTGGAACGCCGCGCCCGCCGCAAGGCCGCCGCGCGAGAGGCCTTCGCCGAGGCGCTGCGCCGGTACACGGATGCGGGCTGCCTGCCCTGGGTGGAGCTGGCCGCGGCCGAACTGTCCAAACTGGACGCTCCCGACGCGCCACTGAGCGAGCTGGAGAACCAGATCCTCGGCAGGTTGCGAGAGGGTGCCACCAATCGCCAGATCGCGGCGGCCCTGCACCTGTCGATCAAGGCGGTGGAGGCGAACCTGACCCGCATCTACCGCAAACTGGGCATCCGCAACCGCGCGGAACTGTCCACTGTGGTGGATTAGAGGGGGAAGCACACGACGGTCGCGTACGCCTCGTGCGGCAGCGGCGGCCAGGTGTGGGTGAGCGTGAACGCGAGCAGGCCCGCCGTGCCCGCGAGACCGGCCGCCCGCCCCACTCCCGCAGCCGCCGCAGGGCCGGCAGCGTCGCGTAGCCGGTGAACGAGTACCGGAGCAGCATCACCACCCCGCCGAACGGCACGCCGCAGAGGACCGGCCCCGGGTCGGCCAGCGTGGAGAACGTCACCGCCCACCCCGCGACCAGCACCAGGACGGGCCGCCACCAACTCGGGTCGCGGTCCCGCCACCGGAACGCCAAGTGGTACCAGGACGGCGGGTCGTACTCGACCACGTGGTCCTCCTCCTCGTTCAGCGCCACAGGCACTTCGCGAGGACCCGGTCGTTCGGACGCCACCAGCGGCCACGTGTCGCGCATGCCTTCTTCACCCCATCCCGTTCAGTACCAGCAGTTGAGCGCGAACCAGACCTTGTTCGGCAGCGGTGGCCAGTCGTGGGCGAGGGTGAAGGCCAGGAAGACCAGTGCGGCCATCCGGCAGGTCAACCCCGCACGCCAGCCGCCCCACTCCTGGAACAGCTTGGCCGCGCGCAGCAGCGCGAAGAACGCGAGCGTGTAGCGCAGCCAGATGGTGAGGTTGCCCGTCGGGCTGCCACCGCAGATGATCGCGGCCCGGTTGTCGAGCGTCCAGAACACCAGCCCCCACGCCACGACGAACAACACCGTCGGCGCCCACCACGACGGTTCGTACGTCTTGCGGACCTCGAACTGGTAGACCGGTGCCATCGGCCGTACGTCCTGCACACGTGCTCCTCCCCGCCCTCATCACAGTGGGCGGACGCTGTCGATCCAGGCGGCGAGGAGGTCGAACAACCACCGCAGGCCCGCGCACAACCCGCTGCCCGAGGCCAGGGCCACCAGCGTCGTCGCGCACCCCACGGCCAACACCGCGGTCGGTGCCCACCAGTCCGGTTCGGGTGTGCGAGCCACCCAGACCCCCTCCTCCTCGTGCCACCGGAGAAGACGCGGTGGCCCCGGACAGTGTTGGCCGTCCACTGTGGAGGTGTGGTGGAGGAATCGTGCGAGTCGTGCCCAGAAACGCGCCACGCCCGCGGCTGCGGGCCGCGGGCGTGGAGGTCTTGTGGAGGTTCTCAGCTCACCCTGGCGTGTTGGGCGCGGGCGCCGCGCAGCACCTCGATCCGGTCGGTGCCGGGGCGGCCGAGCACCCAACTCGACCCCGGCACGGCCTTCGCGCGCTGCTTGAGCGGCGCGAGCAGCCGCGACGCCTCGCGGTAGGAGGACACCGAGCCCACCCCGCACACCAGGGACGCCAGCGACACCGTGACGGCCATGTTCTCCGTCGTCCACTGCCGGTCCACCAGCCGGGAGGCCAGCGCGGTGATCTCGTCGAGGTCGGTGACGACCAGGAAGTCGTCGCCGCCGACGTGCGCCACCCGGGTGCCGGGCAGGTCCCGCTCGGCGTCGGAGAGGACGCGGCCGATGTGCCGGATCAGGTCGTCGCCTGCGGCGAACCCGACGGTGTCGTTGACCCGCTTGAACGCGTCCACGTCCAGCCAGGCCACCACGAACATCTCCGCGGCGTGGATCCGCCGGTCGATGTCGCGGTCCACCGCCTCGCTGCCGGGCAGCCGGGTCAACGGGTTGAGCGCGGCGGCCTGCTCGATCTTGGCCTCGGCCACCCCGCGCACCACCTCGGACAGCCGCACCACGCCGACGCACACCCGGTCGGCGTCGACCACCACGACCTCGTCGCCCTGCCGGTCGTGGTCGGCCTCGCCGACCAGGTCCAGCAGCTGCAGGCAGGTCGCGTCCGCGCGGATGGCGCGCGGGTTGTCGCCGTGCCGCACCGCGGGCTTCTTCGCGTTGAGCGCGTGCCCGTAGAGACCGGCGACCGCGAGCAGGAACCGGCTGCGCAGCAACGTGCTCACCGGCCTGCCCTCCGCGTCGACCAGCACCACGCTGGTGACCTTCGGGTCGTCGGCGAAGGTGGCCCGCGCGTCCTCCGCGGTGGCCTCCTCGGACATCGTGGTGGCCGGGCGCAGGTAGTCCGACACCAGCGGCACGGTGGACGCGCCGGTGGTGGCGTTCAGCTCGATGATCTCCGCGACCGGGCGCGGCAGCGGCAGCGAGATCCCGCCGGAGCGGCTCTCCCCGGCCAGCAGGTTGCCCTGCGCCAGCCGGACACCGAGCCTGTTGAGGCAGAGCAGTTGGTCCTCCGACTCCACCCCGACCGCGGCGAGGCGGACGCCGGTCCGGGTGCAGTACTGGGCGAGGCACTCGACCACGGCGAGGCTCGCCGGGTCGTCCGGCAGCCCGGCGACCAGGTGCGCGTCGACCTTGACCAGGTCCGGTCCGACGTCGGCGAGCAGCGACAGCGGCAGGTCGCCGTCGCCGAGGGAGTCGAAGGCGATGCGGTAGCCCTCGGCGCGCAGCGCGTCCAGCCCGTTGATCAGCTCGGCGCGGTGCACCCGGCTGAACGGCGGGGTGATCTCCAGGACCACGTCCGCGGGCTTGCGGCCGGTCTGCGCCAGGGCGGGGCGCAGGAACCGCGCCAGGTCCTCGGCGGCGGTGGCGGTCGCCGCGACGATGTTGACGTGCAGCGGCAGCGGCGGGTCCGGCCGGGCGGCGGCGAGGACGGCCCGGCTGGCCAGCGAGATGTCGGTCTCCACCAGCCGTCCCGCCCGTCCCGCGGAGCGCAGCAGGCCGTACACGTCACCACTGCGCGGGCGGGCCAGGGCCTCGACGGCCACGGGCTCCCCGGTGCGGGTGCTGAGCAACGGCTGGAAGGCGAAGCTGACATCCGTCGCGACGGTCACCCTGTCATCTTGCCCGGCTATCGCGCTGTGGTGATAGTTAGTCACCATCTGTTCATCTTCGTGTGTTTCGGATAACGATCTCCGTGGGGCCGTTGGTCATCCGGGTGGGGAATGTCGGGATACCAACAGCTTCCGGCGAATCTCCCACGGGACGGCCCGGAAAACTCCGAGCATCGCCGCGGCGACCTCCCGGGGTCGCTCGCGTTCGCTCAGGTAGGCCCGCTGCAGCGGTTCGGGGAGGTCGAAGAAGGCGCCGAAGAACTCGGGCAACCGCCGCGGCGGCAGCCCGAGCAGCGCCCGCAACCCGTACCGGCGCAGGGCGTGCACCACCCGCGGCCCGGGCGACCACACCGCGGCCCGCCCCGCCCCGGCCGCCGTGACCGGATCCCGCGCCAGCCCCGCCGCGATGGCGGTGGCGACCCGGGGGGCGGTCGCGAGCACGTCGCCCACGCTGTACCCGGTGGCCGGGTGCACCATCCCCGCCGCGGCGCCGAAGGGAACGCAGCCGCGGTGGCGGACCGGGGTCGCGGGCACGTCGAGGGGGAACCGGACCCGTTCCACCGCCAGCGGCGACACCGGACCGATCCGGGCGTGGAGGCGGTCCTTGAGCTCCCCCCACCCGATCCCGGGGCGCGCGGCGAGGGAGGTCTCCTCCAGCAGGACGCGGTCCCCGGGCAGCGGGACGGCGTAGAGGAAGGTCGGGGGGAGCCCCCAGTCCATGAAGACCGCCTCACCCGAATGGACCGGAGGACCGACGTCCGAGGAACGCACCACAACCCCGTAGGCCGTCTGCTCCACCCGGGTACCCCGCACGGGCCCCCCGGACAGAACCCGCCGAAACCCACTCGCGTCGACAACGACCGCGCACGCGACCCGCCGCCCCGACCCCAACACCACGGTGGCCCCTCGAGGGCCGAACTCGGCCGTCACGACCTTGTCCACCACCTCGACGACACCGATGGCGCGGAACGCCGCCACCACGGAGGGGTTGTCCAGCACGGCGTAGCCCCTTCGCAGCTCCCGTCCGGATCCCCACACTTTGGTGGCCCGCTTCACCTTCGCGCCCATGGGGAGCCCGTCGACCTGATCACCCCATACCCCGAAGGTCGACCCCCACACCTCGCCGACCTTGGGGCCCACCACGGCCGTCGCCAGCCCCTCGCCAACGCACGCCGCCGCCACCGCCCACCCCGCCGGTCCGGACCCGACCACCACGACGTCCAGCCGCTCCACCGACCCACCTCCACTCGCCCCTCCGCCCAGACTCACCCGCGGCCGGCTTCCCCGCCAACCCGAGTCGACCTCTCACCTCACCGAACAAGTACAGATCGCTTCCTCTGCCAGCCCTCGCGAACGTATTCCGCCCCCACCACGCAGCCGTCTCGGCCACACCTCGCCGCGACCCATCCCGCCGCCCGATCCGGGCCACGTTGTCAACAGGCCGGATTCGTCCACGGACCACTCCTCCCAGTCCAAGTTCCACCGCCCTCCGCTCCGGCCCACCGGCTCGAGGCGCATCCCGCCCCACCAGCTCAAATCCCGCTGTCGGTCGCCCATTAAGATCATCTTTTGCCGACTTCCCGACTCCGCGGGTTATCCACATACCCCCGAGCAGTGAACCCTTTTCATCGTGGTTGACGGCAGGTTTCGATATGGTGCAGGACGACGATCGCGGTGGCTCGGCGTGGGCAGCAGCGGAGCTTGAGCAGGATCTTCCGGCCCTTGAGCAGCGACACGGCGCGTTCGCCGAGTGCGCGGATGCGGGCATGTGCCCGGTTGACCGCGTTCTGGTCGCGTGAGAGCCGTTGCCGGGTGGCGTGGCGCTTGAACGGAGTGCGCACCGTGCCACCCGCGCCTTGATACGCCTTATCGGCGAAAGCGGTGACGTCGTTGGTGGTCAGCATGTCGATCAAGCCGTGTGCGCGGGCTGCGGTCGGGTCGTGGACGGCGCCCGGTAGGGCTGGCGAGGCCCACACCAACCGCCCTGCCGGGTCGGCGAGGATCTGCACGTTGACGCCGTGGCGTCGGTGTTTCCCCGAGAAGTACGGCTTCTGGTCGGCGACGCGGTCGATCGGAACGAGGGTGCCGTCAAGGACCGCGTAGGCCAGTCGGGCAGCCCTTTCGCCGGCGGCACGGAGGTCCTCGGCCGAGCCGGCGAGGAGGTCCACCGCTTCACGGATGTAGCGCCGGGCGGTGCTGTGGGAGATGCCGGATCCGACCGCGAGGCGGGCGTGGGTGTCACCGTTGCGCAGGTGGGCAAGTACGAGCAGTGCCTGGCGACCGGGTTCCAGTCGACGCCATCGGGACCTAGGTCGCGTCCGCTCCGCGCGGATGAGATCGGCCAAGTGGACGAGGGTGTGGTTGGACAGCGGAATCGCGGCAGGGTAAGACAGCACGGCGAGGCTCCCGGTTGGGGCATCGGATCTTGGTCGACTGCTGTCTTACCGGGAGCTTCGCCCGCCACTCTCCCCCCACTCAGTCCGCGCCGTGACCTGCGACGTCACGATGAAAAGTACACAAGTTTCTCGCCCATCAAGGAAAAGCCCGCACCGCCGATAAGCTGGAGCAGGGCTGTCCCCCCAGTGGAGTGGCGGGGGCTGCGCCGGCGTCGACGTCGGCAGTGAAAGCGCGGGGGCGGTGACGGAGCCTGCGAAGCGCCCCTCGCGGAGGATCGTGCCGGGGCGGGCTCAAGGGGCCGGCCGACGGGCCGGGGCGAACGGTGACGTGGCGTCGGTCGACCGCCGTCCCGCATCGGTGGACGGGCCTGTCTAGGCTCGGCGCATGTCGGATCACGAGCAGCGGCGGGTGGCGCGGCGCGACGGGGCGCGGGCCGCGAACGACCTGACGGCCAACCCGTTCCGGGCCGACCGGGACCGGATCGTGGCGTCGCCGTTCTTCGCGCGGTTGGGCGGGGTCACGCAGGTGGTCAGCGCCAGCGGGTCCGGGTTGCTGCACAACCGGTTGACGCACAGCCTCAAGGTGGCCCAGGTGGCGCGGGCCATCGCGGAGCGGTTGGCGGCCGACCCGGAGGCCGCGCCGCTCATCGCCGACCTCGGCGGCTGCGACCCGGACGTGGTCGAGGCCGCCGCCCTGGCCCACGACCTCGGCCACCCGCCGTTCGGGCACCTCGGCGAGCAGGTCCTCGACCGCCTGGCCCGGCACCGCTTCGGGCTGTCCGACGGGTTCGAGGGCAACGCGCAGAGCTTCCGCATCATCACCACGACCGACACCCGCGGCCCCAGCGCCGCCGGGCTCGACCTGACCGCCGCCGTCCGCGCGGCGACGCTGAAGTACCCGTGGACGCGCCTGTCCCACCCCGTCCCGCACCCCCGCGACCTGGCCGACCCGCCGCGCGGCGCCGCCGAACCGGCGGACTCGCCGGGGACCGGGTCCAGCAAGTTCTCCGCGTACGTCACCGAGCTCGACGACCTCGCCGAGGCCCGCGCGGTGTTCGACGGGCTGGTCGAGCCGTGGCAGCAGACCGTCGAGGCGTCGATCATGGACAACGCCGACGACATCGCCTACGCCATCCACGACCTCGAGGACTTCCACCGGATCGGCGTCCTGCAGCACGCCCCGGTGTCGGCCGAGCTGGGCCAGTGGGAGTCCGACCGCCGCGAGTTCGCCCGCCTCGACCCCAGCGACCTGACCGCGGGCCGCCGCCCCGGCCAGTCCCTGGAGCGGCTGCGCAGGCGGCTGCTGGCCCGCGACTCCTGGATCTTCGACGACGACGCCTTCGCCGCCGCGGTGTCGCGGGTGCGCGCGGAACTGGTCGACGACCTGCTGTCGGTGCCCTTCGACGGCTCGGTCGACGCGGAGCAGGCGTTCGGCCGCTTCTCCTCCGGCTGGACCGCGCGGCTGGTCGCGGGCGTGCACGTCATCGCCGACCCGCCCACCCGCTCCGGGCACGTCCTGCTCGGCGGCGGGCAGTGGCACGAGGTGCAGGTCCTCAAGTTCGTCCACCGGCGCTTCGTGCTGCTGCGCCCCGACCTGGCCCTGCACCAGCGCGGCCAGGCCCGGCTGCTGACCAAGCTGGTCGAGGCGCTGGAGCAGTGGCTCGCCGACCGCTACGAAGCCGACCGCCTCCCGCGCCGCCTGCACGACCTGGTCGAACTCGCCCGCGCCGAGTACACGTGGCTCGGCGACGAACACCCCGGCGCGCTGGTCGGCGCCACCGGCGACACCCCGACGGGCGAGGCGGCCCTGCTGTCCCTGGCCCGCGGCCGCGCCGTCATCGACTTCGTCGCCTCCCTCACCGACGGCCAGGCGGCGACCCTCCTGGAAGCGCTCTCCGGCCGCACCGGCCAGTTCTGGTCGGACGCCTTCGTCCTGTAGCCCGCGCGGTCGGCGCCCTGGCCGCCGCCGCTCGGGGCGTGATTTCGGTGTCCGGCCACATGCGTCGAAGTTGTCCACAGACCCGCCTGCACCACTTCGCCCGCCCGCCGCGACCGAAGAGAATTGAAATAGGGGTTCCCCTATTGCGGGGGACCCCTCGCGGGCGTTGGCGACGAGCGAGAAGCGGTGCGGCGGGCCGGGGCTCCACACGGCTGCTTGGCCCGATGTTGCCGTAGCCGCAGGGTGTTCCAGCCAGCCAAACGAGAGTCTTGGGACGGGCTCGTCCCGTCGACGGCCCGGCCGCCTGCTTCCGCGCGACAGGCAAGTCGGTGGGACCAACCGCGAGTGAGCCGGGCCGAGTGTGGACGGCCGAGCGGGCGGCTCGGCATCGCCGTACGCCTGTCGACCACGCAAGCGGACCGAGGTTCCGGCGTTCTCCGTTCCCGATGACTCCGGACCGTCCGGGCGACCTCCCGCGAACGCCCGGACGGGACGTTCCCGCGTGGCCCGGGTGCCCGTCGCGGGCATCGGGCGCTGTCAAGACAGACCACCACGCTCGGCGAGATCTTGTTGGCACTTAGCCGTATCGGGCGTCGCAAGACAGTGGTGGGTAAATACCGAGCGTCACATCATGTGAGTGATCATCACTCGAACGGTAGATGTCCACCCGTTGGTGTGAACCCTACGTTGGCGTCGCCGGGGGCTTCCCCGGCGTCGGTGCGCGTGGGTCGGGGCACGCACAGACGGGGGAGGACCCGTGCGTTCATCCGATCGCCCAGTCCGGTCGAGATCGGCGCTGTCGCGTCGCGGCCCAGCCGTGACGGCCACTTGCGCCGCCGCGCTGGTGTTCGGGGTCGTCGCGCCGGTGGCGGCCCAGCCGCTGCCCGCGACCGCCGCGCAGGACAACGCCGCGCGGCAGATCGCGGCGTTGCAGCGGTTCAAGCAGGTCCAGACCAAGGCCGAGTCCAAATTGGACAGCCGGTTGCTGGTCGAGCAGAAGCTGCGCCGCGACCGCGCCGCCGCCGCGGCGGTACCGCGCGTGCAGACCGGGGCCAAGGTCTCGTCCGGCGGCACCGTGCTCGTCGACATCACCGCCGACAAGGTCTCCGACGACCTGCTCGGCTCCCTCACCAAGGCGGGCGCGGGAATCCGGTCGGTGTCCACCGACGCCGGTGCCGTGCGCGCCGACGTCCCGCTCGCCGCGCTGACCGCGGTCGCGGGCCGCCCCGACGTGCGGCACGTGAGCGAGGCCGCGGGTGCGATCACCGCGGCGCAGCAGCCGCGCGCGGGCGTTCCCGCCAAGCCGGAGTCCAAGGAGCAGAAGGCCGCCCGCATCGCCGAGCGCGTCCGCGCCGCGGTCGAGGCGCGGGAGAGCGGCCGCGCCGCCGTCGTCACCAGCGAGGGCGACCGCGCGCACAACGCCGACACCGCCCGCGCCACCTACGGCGTCACCGGCGTCGGCGTGAAGCTCTGCGCGCTCTCCGACGGCATCGACTCGCTCGAGGTCTCCCAGGCCGCGGGCGAACTGCCCGCCGTCGACGTCGTGCCCACCCAGGAGGGTGAGGGCGACGAGGGCACCGCGATGCTGGAGATCCTGCACGACCTGGCCCCCGGCGCCGAGCTCGGCTTCGCCTCCGCGTTCAACAGCGAGGCCAGCTTCGCCGACAACATCCGCACCCTGCGCCGCAACCACGGCTGCGACATCATCGTCGACGACGTCCTGTACTTCGTCGAATCCCCGTTCCAGGACGGCCTGATCGCCCGCGCGGTCAACGACGTCACCGCCGACGGCGCGCTGTTCTTCTCCTCCGCGGGCAACGACGGCAACACCGGCGACGGCACGTCCGGCCACTGGGAGGGCGACTTCGTCGACTCCGGCCACGTCGTCGGCAAGTTCGCGGGCACCGCGCACGACTTCGACCCTTCGGCCACCACGCAGGTCTTCGAGCCGGTGTCCACCGAGTCCACCTCGGTGCCCGTCACCCTGCACTGGTCGGACCCGCTCGGCGCCTCCGCCAACGACTACGACCTGTACCTGTTCGACAGCGCGGGCAACGTCGTCGCGTTCAGCCAGGACGTGCAGGACGGCACCCAGGACCCGTTCGAGCTGCTGCGCACCCCCGCCACCGGCGCCGGGCTGCGGCTGGCGGTCGTGAAGTTCAACGGGCAGAACCGGTACCTGTCGCTCTCCGCGCTGCGCGGCCGGTTCACCAACTCCGCCGACGGCCTCAAGGCGTTCACCACCCCCGGCGTGACCGTCGGGCACTCGGCGGCCAAGCAGGCGTTCAGCGTCGCCGCCGCGCCCGCCAACAACCCGCTGCCGTTCGACCTGGAAACCGGCGACCCGGCCAACCCGCGCGGCCCCTTCCCCGGCGCGTTCGACGCCAACTCCAAGCTGGAGCGCTTCTCCTCCGACGGCCCGCGGCGGGTCTTCTACCAGCCCAACGGAACCCCGATCACGCCGGGCAACGTCGGCGCCACGGGTGGTGAAGTGCGCACCAAGCCGGACATCACCGCGGCGGACGGCGTGCAGACGAGCGTCTCCGGCTTCCGGCCGTTCTTCGGCACCTCGGCCGCGGCACCGCACGCCGCCGCGATCGCCGCGCTGGTCCTCTCCGGCAACCCGGGGATCGCGCGGTCCGAGGTGCGCGAGGCACTGGTGAACACGGCGGTCGACCTCGGCCCCGCCGGGTTCGACGCCCGCACCGGGGCGGGTGTGATCCTGGCCGACCGGGTGCTCGCCTACACCGGCGCCAGCCCGCAGCCGCGCGCCCTGGCGCAGTCGCCGAAGGTCGCGCCCGCCGACGGCGGGGACCTGGTCGACCCGGGCGACACGGTCGCGGTGACCCTGCCGGTGACCAACACCGGCGACGCCGACGCGGTGTCCACCAGCGTCGTGGTGACCTCGCCGACGGCCAACGTCGTCATCACCCCGCGCTCCCAGGGCTACGGCACCGTCGCGAAGGGACAGACGGTGAACCGCGAGTTCACCGTGCGGGTGCCGTTGAGCCACCCGGTGGGCACGCCGGTCGTGCTGGACGCCCGGGTGACCTTCGCGGCGGCCGCGTCGCCGACGCGCGGGACGTTCTCGTTCCCGGTCGGCAGGCCGTCGCCCGTCGCCCAGACGTTCTCGTACACGGGACCGCCCGTCGCGGTGCCGGACATCAGCACGGTCGGCGCCAGCGTGACCATCCCGGTGTCGGGCGTCGGCCCGGCGTCGAAGGTCACCTTCTCCGTCGACGGCACCACGTGCACCTCGGCCATCGGCGCCACCACGGTGGGCATCGACCACACCTACGTGGAAGACCTCGTCGGCACCCTCACCGCCCCCAACGGCACCTCCGTCACCCTGCACAACCGCAACGGCGGCAGCGGCAACAACCTCTGCCAGGTCGTCTTCGACGACTCGGCGGCGGCCACCTTCGCCTCGCTGTCGTCGGCGGTGGCGCCCTACACGGGCACGTGGCGGCCGAACCAGTCGCTGACGCCGTTCACCGCGGTGCAGGCCAACGGCAACTGGACCTACAAGGCCACCGACGGCGCCGCCGGGGACACCGGCTCGATCCGCGCGGTTTCCCTGCACATCAACGGATACGTGACCCCGCCTCCGGGAGCCTGAGGCCACCCGATGAGGTGAAAGGGCCGCGCACCGGGAACCCCGGTGCGCGGCTCTTCCGTTACCTGGTCGGCCGTTCCCATCCAGGACGTCCCCGGCACACCCCCACCACAGGCACCCCCTGTGGCGATGCCCCACGCCCTCATCCGGGGTGGCCCACTGGCCGCCGTGGCTGAGAGGCCGGGCGATCGCCAACCACGGTTGTCTCCTGTGGCGATGCCGCACGCCCTCATCCGAGTGGCCCACCGGGTGCGGTGGTCGAGAGGTGGTCGATCGTCGACGACGGTCGTGTCCCGTGGCGATGCCGCACGTCTTCGTCCGGGGTGGCCTAGTGGGCTCTGTGGGTGTGCGGCGGGCGACCGTCCGAGCGCGGTCGTGTCCTGTGCTGGTGCCGCGCCTCTTTGTCCGGGGGTGGCCCAGTGGGCGCCGTGGGCGCGCGGCGGGCGATCGCCCGGATGCGGCTGTCTCCTGTGGTAGTGCCCTATGCCCTCATCCGGGTTGGCTCCGTAGGGCACCATGGGCGAGAGGTTCGGTTGCCGAGTGCTGCCGTCTTTTGTGGCGATACCGCGGATTTCATCTAAGGGCCACTAGGCGCCGCGGATGAGAGGTGGACGATCGCGAGCGCGGTCGTGTCCTGTGGTGGTGCTGCGCGTCTTCATCCGAGGTGGCCCGCTGGGAGCTGTCGATGGGAGGCGGACAGTCGCCCGAGCGCGGTTGTTCGTGTGGTGGTGCCGCGCGTCTTTGTCCGGAGTGGCCCGGTGAGCACTGTGGATGATGATGAGGTGACGCTCGCCCGAGCGAGGCTGCCTCCTGCGGTGGTGCCGCACGTCTTCATCCGGCGCGGCTCGTGCTGGTGGGTGCTGTGTGCGGGGATAGGCGTTGCTGAGCGCGGGTGTCTTTCCGTGGCGATCCCGTGCGTGCGAAAGGCCGTGTCCGGCGGGTGTGATGGAGCGGTTGCCCGCTGCGGGTGTCGCACGTCTTCCCTCGGCGTGACCCGTACCGTGGGGTGCCATGGGCAAGGGTAGGGCGGTGGCCGGGGGCGGGCGGGCCGTCGAGGTCGTGGCCGGGCGGGTGCCGGGGTGGTTCGCGCGGTTCGCCGAGCGCAACGGGGGTGTGGTGCGCACGGTCGTCGGGCCCGACGAGATCGTTGTCTGGTCCGGGGATGGGGTTACCGCGACCGTCGCTGTGCCGTTCGGGCCGTTGGCGGGTGTCGTGGGGGA
Source organism: Actinokineospora auranticolor (assembly GCF_041897805.1). GTDB lineage: Bacteria > Actinomycetota > Actinomycetes > Mycobacteriales > Pseudonocardiaceae > Actinokineospora > Actinokineospora auranticolor. The sequence goes on along the minus strand of NZ_CP154825.1, from coordinate 5,478,066 downwards.
GCGGGACGGGTTGGACGTCAGCGCCCTGGTCGAACACCTGGCCGTGCCGCGTCGGGTCGGGCTGCTGCTGGTCCGGCTCGGTGGGCACAGCGTTGGCGTCGCGGAGGCGGGACAAGTCGTGGTCTCCCGTACCGACCGCCACCTGGTGCACGGCCGCAGCGCCGCGGGCGGCTGGTCGCAGCAGCGGTTCGCCCGGCGGCGGGAGGGGCAGGCCCGGCACGCCTTGGAGGCCGCGGCGCGGGACGTCGGCGAGGTGCTGGGGAGTCGCGTCGGGGAGCTGTCCGCCGTTGTCCTCGGCGGTGACCGGCAGGCCCTCGACACCCTGCGGGCCGAGCGCGCGCTGGCCCCGGTCTTCGCGCTCGCCGTACCGCGGGTGCTCGACATCCCCGAACCCCGGCGGACCGTGCTGGACGACGCCGCCGAGCGGGCCTTCGCCGTCGAGGTGGTGCTGCGCGACCCGGACTGACCCGCGCGGGGGAGGGGTCCACAGGGGAAACACAGGTTCGTGCCGCACAGTGGTGCCATGAGCGAGACCCCGCCACCCCAGGACCCACGGCAGCCGCCACCCGCCACCGGGCACGGCGGCGGTTCCCCCGACAGCGCCGCCCTCCAGGACACCCCGTCGGACAGCGGTTCCACCCAGCAACTCCCCACCGGCGACCCCACCCCGCCGCCCACCCCGACCCCACCCGCCCGCCCCCGCGGCCCGCGCGTGGCGGGACGCCAGGTGAGCGTCCTGGTCGCGGGTCTCACGGGCGTCGCCCTGCTCCTGGTCGGCGGCATCGCGGGCTACGCCATCGGCCATGACGGCCACCCCGGCGGACGAGCGGGCTTCTCCCGCCCCGGCCACGACGGCCGCGGCGGCCCGGAGTTCCGCGGCGGCCCCGGCTTCCGCGACGGCCCACGGGACCGCGGCCCCGAAGGCCGCCCGGCCCGTCCCGGCCCCCGCGACAACAATCCGACCCCCTCCACCACCCCCAGCGCACCGACCCCCTCGACGACCCCCAGCTCACCGGCTCCCACCACCACAACCGGCTGACCCCACAGACCGGTCGCCCCCCGGCGCCACGCCCAACCATCCATCCCCCCGCGAGGTTGGGCGTGGCGGGGCGACCCGATCTGCATGTCGCCGGTGATGTACGCCGCCGACCCCGGCGCCCACGTGGCTGACCGGGACCGGCGGCCGGACTCCACCGCGTGGTGAGCGCCTCAGTCCGGCCAGTACCTCCAGCCCGGCCGCGGCGCTGTCGCCGACGTTGACCGGGCGCGGGTGTGCGGCAGGGCGACAACGAACGCGTCCTGGGCATCGGTCTTCGCGCGACTGGGGTGAGAGGTCGGCGATATGGCGCGTGGCCAGGCCGGGCAGGTGGCTGATCGCGTGGGCGGCCGCGACCGGCGGCGCCCCGATCGCGACCTGCTGGTCGTCCCCCGGCCGGTTCGTTGTTCTTCGCGCGCTTGCCGCGCTCGGTGGTCGCCGACCCAGCGGTTGTCGAGCCTCGCCGTGCGCCCCGATCGGGTGCTTTCCATCCACAGGCCGCCGCCGAACCTCGGCTGACCTGGGCTTTTGGCTGCGTTGACTGTCCACATCCCGCGCGTTCGTCCACAGGCAGCAGGCAACCGGCTTTCGGCCACCCCGATCTCGATAAACTGGAGCAGGGCTGTCCCCCCTGAGGAAGGGCGGGGGCTGCGCTCGTTCGGGGTGGAGCGGGCAACGCTTGTTCGAGGTGGGGGGCTGCGCTCGTTCGGGGTGGGGCGGGCGAAGCGGGTGGCGAGGTGGGGTGGGTGGGGCGTGAATTAGGCGGGTGTGGGGATTGAGGTCGGGGCTGCCTGCGGGTGGTCAGCCGAGGGTGCCGGTGGCGAGCAGGCCGCCGTCGACGCGGATCGTCTCGCCGGTGATCCAGGACGCCTTGTCCGTTGCCAGGAAAGTCACGAGGTCCGCCACGTCCTCCGGGGTCCCCAGGCGCTTCATCGGGTAGACCGATCCGGCTTCCGCCTCCCGACCCGTGTACAGCGCCTGGGCGAAGCGGGTCTTCACCACCCCCGGCGCCACCGCGTTCACGCGGATCCCCGGGCCCAGTTGCCAGGCCAGTTCCTCCGTCAGCCGGATCAGCGCCGCCTTGCTCGCCCCGTACGCCGAGAGCACCCCCGTCGACCGCAGCCCCGCCACCGACGCGACGTTCACCACGGCGCCCCCGTGCTCGGCCATCCACGCCCGGTGCGCCAGTTGCACGAACCCCAGGGTCCCCACCACGTTGGTGTCGAAGACCTTCCGGACGGCGTTCAGGTCGGCGTCCATCAGGGCGGCGCCCACCGGGTTGATGCCCGTGTTGTTGACCAGGACGTCCAGGCCGCCCAACTCCGCCACCGTGCGGTCGACCACGTGCGCGCGGTCCTCGTCCTGTCCCGTGTTTCCCGGGATGCCGATCACCGCCGCCCCGGGGACGGCCGCCGCCACCTCGGCCACCGCCGCGTCCAGCGGTTCCGGTTTGCGTCCTGACAACGCCACCGACGCGCCCTCGCGCGCCAAGGCCGTGGCGATGGCCAGGCCGATGCCCCGGCTGGCGCCCGTCACCAATGCCACCCTGCCCGCGAGTTCGCCCATCCCCCCGACCCTAGTGCCCCGACCCGGAACATCGACCATCTCTCGACCCGCCAGGCCGCGTTGCCGAAACGACCGAGTACGCCCAGTACGAGGCCGTTCCGGCGCCTTGCCCGCCAGGCCGTGGACAGGCCGGTACACGGCCGACCTCCCGGGTCGGGGCACTAGCCCCGGAACCCGCTCGCGGGCGCCGGTAGACTGGGGGACGTGGTCCTCCGAGACGGCGTGATCCTCATCGACTGACGGCCGGTCGGGCCCACGTGCCACGGCACGCGGGCGGATGACCCCTGCCCACGACCACGGCCACCTCTCCCGGAGCTTCCTTTGATCACCGCCACCGATCTCGAACTTCGCGCGGGCTCGCGCATCCTGCTCTCCGACGCCTCCCTGCGCGTGCAGGCGGGCGACCGCATCGGCCTCGTGGGCCGCAACGGTGCGGGCAAGACGACCACGTTGCGGGTCCTCGCGGGTGAGGGGGAGCCCTACGGGGGCGAACTGCGCCGCACCGGCGAGCTCGGCTACCTGCCGCAGGACCCCCGCGAGGGTGATCTCTCGGTCACCGCCAAGGACCGGGTGTTGTCGGCGCGGGGGCTCGACGAGCTGCTGCGGGAGATGGAGAAGGCGCAGACCGCGATGGCCGAGCACGCCGACGAGTCGGTGCGCGACAAGGCCGTGCGCAAGTACGGGAGGCTGGAGGAGCGCTTCGCGTCCCTCGGCGGGTACGCCGCCGAGAGCGAGGCGGCGCGGATCTGCTCCAACCTCGGCCTCGCCGACCGGGTCCTGGCCCAGCCGCTGCGGACGTTGTCCGGTGGGCAGCGCCGCAGGGTGGAGCTGGCGCGCATCCTGTTCGCCGCCTCCGAGTCGGGTGTCGGCGGTGGCGCGGGCACGATCCTGCTGCTCGACGAGCCGACGAACCACCTCGACGCGGACTCCATCAACTGGCTGCGCACCTTCCTCAAGGGGCACAACGGCGGCCTCATCGTCATCAGCCACGACGTCGAGCTCCTCGCCGACGTGGTGAACAAGGTGTGGTTCCTCGACGCCATGCGCGGCGAGGTCGACATCTACAACATGGGCTGGCAGCGCTACCTCGACGCCCGCGCCGCCGACGAGAAGCGCCGCCGCCGCGAGCGGGCCAACGCGGAGAAGAAGGCGTCGGTGCTGATGGCCCAGGCCGACAAGATGCGCGCCAAGGCCACCAAGGCCGTCGCCGCGCAGAACATGATCAAGCGGGCCGAGAAGCTGGTCTCCGGCCTCGACGAGGTGCGCCAGTCGGACAAGGTCGCCAAGATCCGCTTCCCGGAACCGGCGCCCTGCGGCAAGACCCCGCTCACCGCCGAGGGGCTGAGCAAGTCGTACGGCTCGCTGGAGATCTTCTCCGGGGTCGACCTCGCCATCGACAAGGGCTCCCGGGTCGTCATCCTGGGCCTCAACGGCGCGGGCAAGACGACCCTGCTGCGGCTGCTCGGCGGCATGGAGACCCCCGACTCCGGCGGCGTCGTCGCGGGTCACGGCCTGCGCCTGGGCTACTACGCCCAGGAGCACGAGACCCTGGACCACAACGCCAGCGTCTGGGCCAACACCCGGCACGCCGCCCCGGACGCGGCCGAGCAGCAGCTGCGGTCGCTGCTGGGCACGTTCCTGTTCACCGGCGAGCAGCTCGACCAGCCCGCGGGCACCCTTTCGGGTGGCGAGAAGACCCGGCTGGCCCTGGCCGGGCTGGTGTCCAGCGCGGCCAACGTGTTGCTGCTCGACGAGCCGACCAACAACCTCGACCCGGCCAGCCGCGAGCAGGTGCTGGACGCGCTGCGCCGCTACACCGGGGCGGTCGTGCTGGTCACGCACGACCCCGGTGCGGTGGAGGCGTTGGAACCCGAGCGGGTGATCCTGCTCCCAGACGGGACCGAGGACCACTGGTCCGCCGAGTACCTGGAGCTCGTTCAGCTCGCCTGAAAATCGCCGTTTTGCTGGGATCTTGTATTCCCGGATCACACTGGGTCCCGATCCGGGCATCCGGTGTGATCACGGGTCCTCGGTCATCATTTGCTCGTCTCGTCTGGCATTTCGCGCGGCGGTGTTCGATCATTGCGGCGGTAGGGGCCACCCGTGGGCCCCGCCACTCGCGACGGAAGGCGGACAACGTGGCTGACCTCAAGAAAGGCGCGCGGATCACCGGTGCCACGCGCGACAAGCTTGCCACTGACTTGAAGAAGAAGTACGAGAAGGGCGCCAGCATCCGGGCGCTCGCGGAAAACACCGGCCGCTCGTACGGATTCATCCACAGAGTGCTGACGGAGTCCGGTGTGACGCTGCGCGGGCGGGGTGGCGCCACCAGGACGAAGAAGAAGTAAGGCGGGCAGGCGGCCGCACCCGGTCCGGACCGCGAGGTCACCGAGGTGGCGGGTCGCCCGTCCGGCTGTCCACACCGGAGCGTGAGCCCGGTGCGGACTCCCCGGTTCCCACCCGGACCCGCTCGGCGGCGGCGAAGGCGAGCGCCGAGCCGAGCAGCACCACCGGGTAGACCAGGTATCCCCACCGGGTGGCGGGCGCGAGCGCGATGGCCGCGCCCAACCCGATCGCGGTGCGCGCCAGGGCATCCGCGGCTGTCCGCGGTGGACGGAGCGCGACCCAGGCGGCCACGGCGCAGGCGGCGAGTCCCAACAGGACCAGCGCGGCGGCGTGCCCGGCCGCCCCCAGACCGGCGAGCAGGTGACCCGGCAGGGGGCTCGACGCGGGCGAGGACGCCCGCCCGAGCCCGACCGGGAACTTCACCACGTGCTCGACGAACGCGCCCGCGTCGACCAGCAGCACCGGCAGCACGACGGCTGTGCCCACGGCGAGCAGCGCCACCAGGAACGCCGCCGCGGCGCGGAGTCCCCGGTGCGCCAGCAACCCCACGGCCAGCACGGCGGCGGCGGGCAGCGCGGTGAGCTTCATCGTCACCAGCACCGCGCACAGCGCTCCGGTCCACCATGGACTCCAGCGGGTGTCCCGGTAGGCGAGGGCGGCGGCCAACACGACCAGCGCGGCCACCGCCACGTCGTCACCCGCGACGGTGAGGGTGAGCGCGGTCAGCGGGCTCGCCACCACGAGCAGCGCGGCGGGCACCGGGACGGTCGGCCTGCCCAGCAGGTGCCAGGCCAGCAGCAGCGCGCCCGCGGTCACCACCAGGAAGGCCACCCGCGCGTCGGTGAGCGGGTGGTCGCCGAACAGCGCCCGCGGCAGCCCGAACACCGACATCGACGGGCCGTAGGGCGTGTAGTCGTCGGCGTGCGGGGCGCGGCCCAGGGTGTTCAGGTCCAGGTACGGCGTGCCGTCGGCCAGCCACGCGCGCGCCGCCCGCTCGACCACCCACACCTCGGGCTGCGACGGGAACGACCACGGCCACGGGCCCCAGGTGTAGCCGGGGTCGCGGCGGAACGACAGGTACAGCAGCGGTGCGATGGTCCCGACCAGGGTGCTCAGCCACACGGGCAGCCACCGCGACCCGCGGCCGCGCAGCGCGACCCGACCGGCCAGCGCGGCGGCGACCAGGTACGCGACGAGCGCGCAGTTGCCCCAGATCCGGTAGCCGTAGAACTCCGAACCCGCCGCGGTGACGCCCGCGAAGACCGCGAACCCCAGGTAGAGCACCAGGTCCAGCCGGACACCGGCCTTCGCGACCCTCAACGGCATCGGTGTCGTGCCCTCCCCGTCCCCCGGCCGCGAGCGGCCACCCGCCCCGGCAGGTTACCGAGGGCCGGGTGCGCGTCCGTAGGCCGGGGAAGGTGTCAGGGCCGTCGGGCGTTCGGGTAAACCGGTACGGCGCCGGTCCACCACCCGGCGTGGACGCTGGAGGGAAACGCGTGAACAGTCCTCGCCGGGTACTCGCGGGCGTGATGAAGGCGGCCGACGCGCCGCGTGAGGTGCGGAAGGGGACCGTGCGCCGGGTGTTGCGCTTCGCCATCCCGCACCGGCCCCGGTTGGTGGGGTTCGTGCTGCTCACCGTGTGCGTCGCGGTGCTCGGCGTGACCACTCCGCTGCTCGCGGGCCGGGTCGTGGACGCCATCGTGCGGCACGCGCAGGTGTCGGAGGTGGTGTGGCTGGCGGTGGCCATCGCCGCGCTGGCCGTGGTCTCCGCCGGGCTCGGCGTGGTCGAGCGGTGGCTGTCCGCGCACATCGGTGAGGGCCTGATCTTCGACCTGCGGCGCGAGGTGTTCGGGCACGTGCAGCGCATGCCCGTGGCGTTCTTCACCCGAACCCGCACCGGTGCGCTGGTCAGCAGGCTGAATTCGGACGTGATCGGAGCGCAACGGACTTACACCACAACATTGGCCGGTCTGGTCAGCAATGTGATCCAGTTGACGTTGTCGGTCGGGGTGATGATGACCCTGTCCTGGCAGGTGACCGCGCTGGCGCTGGTGCTGCTGCCGGTGTTCGTGCTGCCGACCCGGCGGGTGGGCAAGCACATGGCAGGCCTGCAGCGGGAGGCCGCCGGGCTCTCGGCGGCGATGCACTCCCAGATGACCGAGCGGTTCTCCGCGCCCGGCGCCACCCTGGTGAAGCTGTTCGGCCGCCCCGAGGCCGAGCTGGCCGAGTTCAGCGCGCGCGCCGGGCGGGTGCGTGACATCGGGATCCGCACCGCGATGGCGTCCCGCTGGTTCATGACCGGCCTGCAACTGGTGTCCGCGCTGGCCCAGGCGCTGGTCTACGGCCTCGGCGGCTACCTCGCGCTCACCGGCAGCCTGGCCCCGGGCACCGTGGTGGCGCTGGCGCTGCTGCTGACCCGGCTCTACGGCCCGCTGACCTCGCTGGCCAACGTGCGGGTGGACGTGATGACCGCGCTGGTGTCGTTCGAGCGGGTGTTCGAGGTGCTGGACCTGGCGCCGATGATCACCGAGCGGCCCGGCGCTCGGGCGGTGCCGGACGGGCCGGTGTCGGTGCGGTTCGACGACGTGCGCTTCGGCTACCCGGCGGCGGACAAGGTGTCGCTGGCCTCGCTGGAGGAGGTCGCCGTGCTCGACCGGCGCGGCGGGCAGGAAGTGCTGCACGGGGTGTCGTTCACCGCCGAGCCCGGTCAGCTGGTCGCGCTGGTCGGCTCGTCCGGCGCGGGCAAGTCCACCATCGTCGGGCTGCTGCCCCGGCTCTACGACGTGGACTCCGGCGCGGTGCGGCTGTCCGGTGTGGACGTGCGGGACCTGACCCTGGCCGCGGTGCGCGAGACCGTCGGCGTGGTCACCCAGGACGGTCACCTCTTCCACGACACCATCCGCGCCAACCTGGTCTACGCGGACCCGTCGGCCGATGACGACGCCATCTGGTCGGCCCTGCGCCAGGCCAGGCTGGCCGAGCTGGTCGAGTCCCTCCCGGACGGTCTGGACACCGTCGTCGGCGAGCGCGGCTACCGCCTCTCCGGCGGCGAGCGGCAGCGGCTGACCATCGCCCGCCTGCTGCTGGCCCGGCCGCGCGTGGTCGTCCTGGACGAGGCCACCGCGCACCTGGACTCGGAGTCGGAGGTGGCCGTCCAGGCCGCGCTCACCGACGCGCTGCGCGGCCGGACGGCGCTGGTGATCGCCCACCGGCTGTCCACGATCCGCGCCGCCGACCAGATCCTCGTCGTGGAGGACGGCCGGATCGTCGAACGCGGCACCCACGAAGACCTGCTGGCCTCCGGCGGCCGGTACGCCGACCTCTACACCACGCAGTTCGCCGAAGCCGAGGTGCCGAGCTAGATCCACCCCTCCTGCCAGGCGATGCGGGCGGCGTCGTGGCGGGAGGTGACCGCGAGCTTGGTCATCGCCGAGGACAGGTAGTTGCGGACCGTGCCGTGCGCGAGGTGGACGGTGTTGGCGATGTCCTGCACCGACCCGCCGACCCGGGTCAGGCGCAGCACCTCCAGCTCCCGCGCGGTCAACGGGCAGGTGTCCTCGGTCAGCGCGCTGGCGGCGATCTCGGAGTCGACGTAGCGGGCACCGGCGTGCACGTCCCGCAGGATCGAGGCCAACCGCGCGGCCGGGGTGGTCTTGGGCACGAACCCGCGTACCCCGGCGGCCAGCGCGCGGCGCAGCACGCCGGGCCGGGCGTGCCGGGTCACGATGACGACCGCCGCGGCCGCGCCGATCTCGCGCGCCGCCCCGATCCCGTCGAGCGCGGGCATCTCCAGGTCCAGCACCGCGATGTCCGGCCGGTGCGCGGCGACCGCCGCCACCGCGCCCGCGCCGTCGCGCGCTTGGGCCACCACCGTGATGTCGGGCTCCAGCTCCAGCAGGGCCGCCAGCGCGCCCCGGATCAGGTCCTCGTCGTCGGCGAGGACCACGCGGATCCCGGTCACGGGGCCACCGCCTCGCCGGTGAGCCGGAACGCGCCGTCGACCAGCTCGGCGCGCACGGTCCCGCCGACGGCCGCGAAGCGCTCCCGCAGTCCGGTCAGGCCGCTGCCGTCACGGGAGGCCCGGTCGTCCCGCGCGCCGTCGTTGCGCAGGTCCACCCGGACCCGGCGGTCGGCGACCCGGATGGCCAGCGCGCACTCGGTGGCCGCGCTGTGCCGCAGGACGTTGGTCGTGCCCTCGCGGACCAGGGCGCCGAACAGGGGTTGCAGCGGCGGTGGCACGTCCGTCGCCGCGCCGGTGACCGTGGCGCTGATGCCCGCCGCGCGCAGGATGTCGACGGCGTTGCCGATCTCGGTGGACAGGCTGGTGCGGCGGTAGCCGTGCACCACCGCGCGGGTCTCCCGCAACGCGGTCCTGGCCAGCTCGCTGACCTCGGCGGCCTGCGCGCGGGCCGCGTCGTCGTCGTGGCCGACCAGCCGCTCGGCCAGCTCGCCCTTGAGCGCGATGGCCTCCAGGTGGTGGCCCTGGATGTCGTGCAGCTCGGCGGCGAAGCGCAACCGCTCCTCGGCCACCGCCAGCTCGGCGGCCACCGCGCGGGCGCCGTCGAGCTCGCACAGCACCGACCACAGCCACACTTGCAGCAGGTTGGCCAGGCCGAACAGCGGGGGCATCACGGCCGTGGCGATCAGCCAGGGCGGGGTCCACAGCCGCGGGTCCTCGGCGAAGGGGAACACCGACAGCGCCACCGCGGCGCCGCCGCCGAACGCGAGCAGCCACCGCCGCCAGCCGCGCAGCGTGGGGACCAGCGTGGCGATCAGCATGCTGGGCGGGAACGACCAGGCCATGGTCAGCGGGGCGATCGTGGCGGAGAACCACCACGCGCCGAAGGCGACCAGCATGGTGAGCGGGATCTCCCAGGCCCGGGTCCGCTCCGGGCCGATCCCGGGCATGGCGAGCGTGCTCAGCCGCAGGCACTGCGGGAGCACCACCACCGCCGCGAGCCCCAGCAGCACCGTCGGCCAGGGTCGGGCGCCCACCGTGGCCAGCAGGTTGAACACGAGCAGCAGCGTGAACATGCCGATCGTGAACCCCTGGGTCCACCAGATGTACTTGCGCGCCCTGGTCATCGGTGCCTGTCCGCTCACCCGCCGAATCTAACGAGCGGTGGACGCCCCGGCGCGCGCGTTCACCAGGTCCTGACATTTGTCACGCCCACCCCGTGTGGATCATCCACGGACTGCTGACCGGTGAGCCTGCCGCCGACGCCCTCGCGGCGCGAGACTCGTGGTCATGAGGGAACCGGTGATCACCGTGCAGGGGCTGCGGTGCGCGTACGGGTCGTTCGAGGCCGTGCGGGGTATCGATTTCGAAGTGGGGCAGGGGGAGCTGTTCGCGCTGCTGGGCACGAACGGCGCAGGGAAGACGACGACGCTGGAGGTGCTGGAGGGGTTGCGGCCGCCGACCGGCGGCGCGGTCCGGGTGTTCGGGCTGCGGCCGGACGCCGACCGCGCCCGGATCCGGCCGCGCACCGGCGTGCTGCTGCAGGACAGCGGCGCGAGCGGCGAGCTGACCGTGCTGGAGACGCTGCGGCTGTGGGCGTCGCTGACCAGTCGTCCCTCCGATGTGGACGAGGCGCTGGTCGCGCTGGACCTGGTGGGCAAGTCCGGGGTCCGGGTCAACCGGCTCTCCGGCGGCGAGCGCAGGCGGCTGGACCTGGCCGTGGCCACCCTGGGCGGCCCGGAGCTGCTGTTCCTGGACGAGCCGACCACCGGCCTCGACCCGGAGTCGCGCGGGCGCACCTGGGACCTGGTCGAGAAGCTGGTGGCGGGCGGTACGACCGTCGTGCTGACCACGCACTACCTGGAGGAGGCCGAACGCCTGGCCCACCGCCTGGCGATCATGCACGAGGGGCGGGTGGCGGTCTCCGGCGCGGTGGTCGACGTGCTGGCCAGGGAGGCGTCCCGGATCGGCTTCGACCGGCCGGAGGGGCTGATCGCGGCCGAGCTGCCCGCCGTGTCCGGCGCGATCGACCCCGACGAGTTCGCCAAGGGGCGCGTCGAGATCCGCACCCGCGCGTTGCAGGACGACCTGGCGCTGCTGCTGGCGTGGGCCGGTGCGCGGGGTGAGCGGTTGACGCGCCTGCGCGCCCACCACGCGTCGCTGGCGGACGTGTTCCACGGCGTGCGCGACCAGGTGGTGGCGGCGTGAACGCGGTACTCGCGCTGTCGCGGGCCGAAGTCCGCCAACTGCTGCGCAACCGCACCACCGCGGCGACGGCCCTGGTGCTGCCGCTGGTGATGGGCGCGCTGTTCAGCTTCACCGGCGGCCACCCCGACTGGACCTTCGTGCTCACCGCGCAACTGGTGTCCGCGCAGGGCTTGACCGTCTACATCAGCGCCACGACGGCTTGCGCGGCCCGCCGCCAGGACCTGTCGTTGAAGCGGCTGCGCACCGGTGAGCTGCCGGACCTGACGATCCTGCTCGGCGTGCTGGCGCCGTTCGTGGTGCTCGGGATCGTCCAGTGCCTGGTCATGAGCGGCGTGGCGTTCGCCGCGGGCGCGCCCGCCCCGGCGAATCCGGCGGCCTTCGCGATCGCGCTGGTCGGTGGCGTCGCCGTCAACGCGGCGGTGGGCCTGTTGACCGCTTCCGTCACGGCGACGCCGGAAGCCGCGCAGATCACCACTGCGCCGTTCTTCTTCGCGGCGTTGGGCGGTGGCATCTGGGTGCTGGCAACGGATCCGGCGAAGGTGAAGGAGTACATGCTGCTGCTGCCCGGGGGAGCGGTGGCCGACCTGGTGCGCGGACCGGCATTGGGCCTGTGGTTGCCCGAACTGTCCCTTGTGGTCTGGACGGCGGTGGCGTGGACCTACGGCGTCCGCAAGACGCGGTGGGACCGCCGTTCCTGAGCCAACTCGGCGGGGGAAAGGAGTTGGCCGGTGACCGGGGAACCGGTCACCGGCCGACGACGCGCGGTCGCGGGAAGGCTTGCGCCATCGGGGTGGATTGGCGGACGGCGGATCTCGGGTGTCGATACAGTGGGTTTCTCCTGGATCGAGGACGGGGGCGACCATGGGTTTGCGCGAGCGCGCGGACGGGGACGACCGCGCGGCCGAGGTGGCCAACTCGATCGAGTCTTCGGTGGTCACCGGGCTCGTCGTGCAGGCGCGGTCGGCCACGGTCGAGAACACCCACCACCACTACTCGCGGCCCCGGTGGGCGGTGTTCGCCGCCGTCGCGGTGGTGCTCGTGGCGGCGGGGGTGTGGTTCGCCGTCGAAGTCGACTCCGGGCCGGAGGAGCGGGGTGACCCGATCTCGCTGGTGGGTGCCGCCGCGGTGGTGGGGGATCGGGAGTACGCGCGGCCCGATCGACTGGGTACGGGGCCGGAGTACGAGAGCCTGCTGGACACCACCGCCGACGCGTACCGCCCGCCGTCGGACAGCGGGTTCGTCCCGGTCGGCACGACCACCGTTTCGTTCCTGCTCCGGGGCAACCGATCGACGCCGGTGCAGGTCACCGACGTCAGACCGGAGATATCCGAGCGGCGGCCCCCGCTCACCGGCACGCTGCTCGTCTATCCCCCGCCCAGCAGCGAGAAACCCGCGATCGAGCTGAGCGCCAACCTCGACGACCCCCGGCTGATCGTGCGGAACCCGCTGAAGCCGGACACCGCGTGGTTCACCGACCACCACGTCGAACTGGCCAAGGACGAGACCCAGCAGTTCTCGGTGACCTTCTTCGGCAGGCTCGCGTCCTACTCGTTCCGGATCGCGGTCGACTACGTCGACGGTGACGGGAACCCCGGTCGGTTGACGGTGTCCGCCGCTGCGGGGTCTCCGTTCCAGGTCACCGGAAAACCCGCCGACGGACGGTACGGAATCGTTTTCCTGCCGAACTTCCCGGCGAGCTATGGATGGTACGTGTGCGGGACGCGACCCGAGGACAGGTGCCTCCGATGAGGACAGTGGCGGTTGTCTTGGCGCTGTTGTTGATGGCCGCCGGTTGCACGTCCGAGTCTCCCGGGGTGCCCGACGCACCGGACGCGCCGCGGCTCGCGGCGGGCCTGGCGTGGCAGACGGAGGTGTGGGCGAACGGGTACGCGGTCGTCGGCGGCACGGTGTTCGCCGGGCGGCAGAGCGGCCTGACCGCCGTCGACGCGCGGACCGGCCGGACGGTGTGGCGGTTCCGGTCGCCCGAGGGGATGAACGTCACCAGTTGGTCGGTGACCGGGGGCGCGGTCACGGTCGCGATGGACACGGCGCGCGTGACCGAGCCCGGTGCCGAGTACGACTGGTCGACCATCGGGCTCGACGCCGCGACGGGCGAACAGCGGTGGGACGACGACCGCGCCGAACTCCTGCCGTCGAACGGCCACTTCGGACCGGAGTACTCGCCTTTGCGCTTGGCGGCGGGTGCCGGGGTCGTGGTCACGCCGACCTACGACGACAGCGGCAACCTGGGCTTGGCGGGCGTCGACGCCCGCACCGGATCGCTCGCGTGGGACCGCCCCTTCGCGGGCCTGTCCGTCGGTGGCTTCAGCGGGTGCGCGGTCACCGATCGCGACGAGACGCTCTTGGCCGACGACCCCGTGCGCAAGGTGACCGAGCCGCTGGTGGCGTCCGACGACGACCTCGCGGTGGTCGTCGCCCAGTGCGCGCAAGGGCGGGCCGTGCTCGGCTTCGACCCGCGCACCGGGGAGCCGCGCTGGGCCACACCGCTACCACCGGAGCGACCGAAGTTCCTGGTGATGGACCGCCGCGCGATCCTGGTCACCGGGGAGGGCGCGGGGACTGTCCTGACGTCCGACGGTCGCGCGGTCTTCGCCGGGCGCCTGCCCGCCTACCTGCCCGTGATGGCGGTCGTCGGCACCACCGCGGTGGTGTCCGGGATCGACGGCACCGACGACCCGCTCGTCGCGGTCGACCTGGGTGGTCGGGGCGTGCTCTGGTCGCAACCGCGCCCGAGTGGTGACCTGCCGACGAACACCCTGCGCCGCAACGCCTACCAGTCCATGGCGGTTGCCGGTGGCGCGGTGCTCGGCTACCGCGCCTCGCCAGGTGGCACGCAAGAGGGACTCACCCCGTTGGTGGACCTGTTGCCTGTCGCGGTCGACCGGATCGATCCCGCCACCGGCTCGACCCGGTCCGCCCCGCTCGCGGTGGTCGGTGGCGGAGCGGCGATCGGGGTCGTGGACAACCGGCTCCTCATCGCGTCCGGGATGCTGGTGACCGCCGTCGAACTCGCACCGGACGGCTCCGTCAAGCACGGCAACGCCCCGGCCCCGCCCGACCGCTGGCCCGACCCGTGCGACCTGCTCACCCCGGACTACCTCGCGCGGTCGTGGCCCGCGCGCCCGCCGAAGCCGGTCGGCACACCGGGCACCCTCCTGGGCGCGGCGCTGCCCCGCCCACTCCGCTGCGTCTACACCGATCTGGACGGCTCGGCTCCCGCGATGGTCTCCGTCCGCTGGACGGCGGCCGACCCCGCCGACGCGGCCGCCCTGGCCGCGGGTCTTCGCGTGGAGTCCGGGGACCCCTGGTCGAGCGAACCGCTCAAGCCCCTGGTCCCCGACGTCGGCACCTGGGCGATCGGTGACGGCGCGGTGGAACTCACTGTCCACACCGGACCGGTCATCGTGGACGTGCACGCCGAGGACCTCGCTGTTCCCGCGGTCCAGATCGGCAAAGCCGTCACCGCGAGACTCCAGGAACTGGGTTACCGCTGACCGGTGCCCGGGGAGATCCGGCACCGGTCAGCGGCCGTGCTCAGCCCAGCTGCGGGACGCGGTCGCCGTAGCGCTCCAGGAAGGCCGCGTTCGCCGCGTCCCCACCGTCCACGTTGGAGCTGCGCCACAGCGGCAGCTCGACGCCCGCCGCGGCGGCCTTGTCGAAGAGCCGGGCCAGGACCTGGTTCCACAGGTACGCGTTGCACAGCGTCGACAGCGAGGCGGTCACCGGCGAGTCCACCGGGTACGCCACGTCACCCGGGCCCGTCAGGGTGTCCAGGATGATCGTGGCGTTGACCGCCAGCTTCGTCCCCGCGCGCGGCGGGGTGTCGGCCGACGCCGCGGGGGAGGTGACCGCCACGACCGGGCAGCCCGCCTCCAACGCGGTCACGGACAGCTCCACCGGGTAGTGGTTGATGCCCGAGTTGGAGAAGATGAACAGCACCTCGTGGCCCTTGCGGGGCACCATGCCGAACACCTCCCTGGCCAGCCCCGGCCGCCGCTCGGCCGCGGTGGCCCGCCGGGCGCCGCCGAAGACCTGGAGTTCCTCGGTGAACAGGGGGCGCACGCAGGCGAGGCCGCCCGCGCGGAAGAACGTCTCGGCGACGGCGGCCAGCGAGTGGCCCGCGCCCGCGGTCAGCACCAGGCCGTCGGCGCGCACGCAGGCCAGCACGAGGTCGGACACGTCGTCGAGCGCGTCCGCGTTGTGCTCGCCCACCTTCGCCAGGTGGGCAAGGACCTGCTCGCCGTAGGCGTCAGCCGGCATGGGTTTCTCCTCTTGTTGTGCTAGGTGAGCTGTTCGGGACGGTCCGCGTCGGCCCCGTCGGCGAGGTCGGCGCAGTCCACGCCGCGCACCGGGTGCCGGGCCAGGTAGGGGGACGCGCCGGTGTCGCCGACGGCCAGCTCGGCGACCCCCGCCCAGTGCGCGCGTCCGATGAGGACCGGGTGCCCCGGCCGCCCGCCGTACTCGGCGCGGGCCAGCGCGTCCGGCGCGGCCAGCGCGGCCAGCCTGCGCACCGCGGCGGCGCCGACGCCGGGGGTGTCCACGGGCAGCACGACCACCGCGACGGCGGCGGAGTCCGCCAGCGCCGCGAGCCCCGCCCGCAGCGACGAGCCCAGTCCACTGGCCCAGTTCGGGTTGACCACGACCTCGGCGGGCAGCGGCGGCACCTCGTCGGCGCCCGCGCCCAGCACGACGACCCGCGGCGACAACCCCTCGAGCGCCGCCAGCGCGTGCTCCACCAACAGGCCGCCGCGGTAGGGCGCCAGTGCCTTGGGCATGCCGAAGCGCCTGCCTCCGCCCGCGGCGAGCAGCAGGCCCGCAACCCGGGGGACGGCCATGAAAAGTCAGCTTAGAGGGGACTACCGCAGATGATCGAGTAGCAGACCGGTCAGCCAGTCCGCCGCCTCCTGCGGCACCCAGTGCGAGACATCCTCGGCCATCTCGAACCGGTACGCCCCGCTCACCCAGTCCCCGCAGCTCAGGGCTGCCGTGGAGCCGACCGTGACGTCCTCGGTGCCCCACACGTACAGCGCGGGCACGTCCACTTTGTCCGGAAGCGTGTTCCAGCGCTCGGCGCGGAACCAGTTGAGCGCGGCGGTCAGCGCGCCCGGCTCGGCGAGCCGCTCCAGGTAATCGTCCACGTCCGGAGTCGCTACCCGCCACTCGAACAGCTGCCGCAGCGCGGCGCCGCCGTCGGCCAGCAGCCGCCGCTCGGCCGAGCGCTCCCGCAGGACCGGCAGGTGCTGCGAGCGCATCGCCTGGTCCTCGTCCGAGCGCTCCGCCGCGGCCAGCGCCCCCGGGTGCGGGTTGGCCACCGCGGTGATCGTGCGCAGCCGGTCCGGGTGCTCGGCGGCGGTGTGCCAGGCCACCACCGCGCCCATCCCGTGCCCGACCAGGTCGAACTCGGCCCAGCCCAGCGCGTCTGCCACCGCCAGCACGTCCTCGACCAGCGCCTCGAGCCGGTAGTCCGCGATGTCCGGGGGCCGCGCCGACGGCGAGTACCCGCGCTGGTCGAACGCGACCGCGCGCAGCCCCGCGTGCCCGAGCACCGCCACCTGGTGCGCCCACGCCGTGGCCGCGGTGGGGAAGCCGTGCAGCAGCAGCACCGGCCTGCCGCCGGGCTCACCGGCGGTAATCGCGTCGAACGTACCGGTGCTGGCCTCGATCTGCCGGTGGTCACTCACCGGGCGAGGTTACCGGGGGCACCCGACACTTCTCCCCATGACCGTTTCCCGTCACCAAGCCGCCCGCGCCGGATACGCGAAGATGAGGACGTGACCACCTCTTCCGGCCCAGCGCCGAGACTCGCGGCCTACGGCCCGCCCCGCCCGCCCCAGGCCAGGGCGGTCGCGCTGGTACTGCACGGCGGCCAGGAGCACAGCCGTGTCCCCGGCTCCCGGTGGTACCCCGCCTACCTGCGGATGATGCCCTTCGCCAGGGACATCGCCGCCAAGGGCGCCCCGCACGGCGTCGCGGTCCGACTGCTGAAGAACCGCTTCCGCGGCTGGAACGCCCCCGACCTCGACCCCGTCCAGGACGCCCGGTGGGCGCTGGACGAGATCCGCCGCGAGTTCGGCGACCTGCCGGTGGCCATCGTCGGCCACTCCATGGGCGGCCGGGTCGGGCTGCGCGTCGCCGACGACCCGTCGGTGCGGGCCGTGTGCGCACTGGCACCGTGGACACCGGAAGGCGAGCCGGTCGAACAACTCGCCGGTCGAGAGATCCTGATCGCGCACGGCGACCTCGACCGCACCACCTACGCCCACGACTCCTACGACTACGCCCGCCGCGCCAAGGAGGTCACCGACCGGGTCGCGCGGTTCGACGTGCGCGGCGAACGGCACGCCATGCTCCGCCGGGCCCGCCAGTGGACCCGGTTGGCCACCGGGTTCGTACTCGGCGCGCTGGAGACCCAACCGGCCGACCCGCGGATTACGAACGCCATGCGACAGCCCGCGCCGGAAGGGCTGCGCGTTCCGCTCTAGAGGAGGACACCAGTGACGGGTGGCGATCGACGCCGCGTGGCGGTCATCGGCGGCGGGGTCTCCGGGCTCACCGCCGCCCACCTGCTCCAACGCCGCCATGACGTGACCCTGTTCGAGGCCGACGACCGGCTCGGCGGGCACGCCCACACCCACGACCTGGCCACCCCGGACGGTCGGGTGACCCAGGTGGACAGCGGGTTCATCGTGCACAACGAACGCACCTACCCGAACCTGCTGCGGCTGTTCGCCGAGCTGGGGGTGCGCACCCGCGAGACCGAGATGTCGATGAGCGTGCGCTGCGCGGGGTGCGGCCTGGAGTACGCGGGTGCCAAGGGCCCGCTCGGCGTGTTCGCCCAGCCCAGGAGCCTGCTGCGGCCCCGCTTCCTGGCCATGCTGGCCGAGGTCAAGCGGTTCCACCTGCACGCCGCGCGGGTGTTGCGCGAGGACCCCGGTGAGATCCCGCTGCGCGCGTTCGTCGTGGTGGGCGGCTACTCGCGGTACTTCGTCGACCACTTCCTGATCCCGGTCGTGTCCGCGGTCTGGTCGGCCGGTCCGGAGCTGAGCATGCGCTACCCGGCCCGGTACCTGTTCGAGTTCCTGCACCACCACGGGCTGCTGTCGGTGTCGGGCTCCCCGACCTGGCGCACGGTCGTCGGCGGGTCGCGCACCTATGTGGACCTCGTCGCGAAGGGCCTGTCCACGGTGTCGGTGTCCACTCCGGTCCGCGCGCTGCGCAGGCACGTCGACCACGTCGAGGTGCGCGACGCCGCGGACCGCGCCCACCGGTTCGACCACGCGGTCGTGGCCACCCACCCCGACCAGGCGCTGCGGCTGCTCGCGGTGCCGACCGCCACCGAGCGGGAGGTGCTCGGCGCCTTCGAGTACTCCACCAACGAGACCCTGCTGCACACCGACGCGTCGGTCCTGCCGCGCGCCGAGCGGGCGCGGGCGTCGTGGAACTACCTCAAACCCGCCTGCGACTCCGCCGACGGCCCGGTGCGGGTCAGCTACCACATGAACCGGCTGATGGGCCTGACCGAACCCGAGGACTACGTGGTCACGCTCAACGCCCCCGACCAGGTCGCCGAGGGCAGCGTGTTGCGCCGCATGACCTACCACCACCCGATCTACACCCCGGAGACGGTGGCCGCGCAGGCCCGGCTGCCCGAGCTCAACGACGGCACCCTCGCCTACGCGGGCGCCTACCACGGCTGGGGCTTCCACGAGGACGGCTGCGCCGCGGGCGTCCGCGCGGCCGAGTCCCTCGGGTCGGGCTGGGGCGGATGACCGCGGCGCTCTACGACGCGCGGGTCCGGCACGTGCGCTTCGAGCGCCGCCACGGCGACTTCACCCACCCGGTGTACCTGTGGCTCGTAGACCTCGACGACCTGCCCCGCTTACCCCGCTGGCTGCGGCCGTTCGCCCGGTTCGAGGCCCGCGACCACCTCGGTGACCCCGCGCGGTCGATCAAGCAGAACCTGCTCGCCTGGCTGGCGGGCCAGGGCGTCGAGGTCACCGGCCGGGTGCTGATGCTGGCCAACGCCCGGGTGCTGGGCCATGTGTTCAACCCGATCACCGTGTACTGGGTGCACGACGCGGACGGCGCCGTGGAGTGCGTGGTCGCCGAGGTGCACAACACCTACGGCGAGCGGCACTGCTACCTGCTGCGCACCGACCACGCGGGGCGCGCCCGCGTCGACAAGGAGTTCTACGTCTCGCCGTTCCTCGAGATGGGCGGGCACTACCGGATGCGGCTGCCGGAGCCGGGCGACCGGCTCGCGCTGACCGTCACCCTCCGCCAAGGCGGCACGACCCCGTTCACCGCCACCCTCACCGGCACCCGGCTGGCCGCGACCCCCGCGGCGGTCGCCCGCATGGTGCTGCGCCGCCCGCTCATGCCCCACCGGGTCACCGCGCTCATCCGCGCCCACGGCATCGCGCTGTGGCTGCGCCGGATCCCGGTGGTCCGCCGTCCCCGGCACGCCCGGCAAGAAGGAGTCCAGTGACCGATTCACCCCTGACCGACACCCCCTTGCCCGAGGACGCCCTCGCCGAGACCGCCCTGGACCGGCCCACCGCGGCCGACCAGCGGGGACCGGCCTGGGACGGGCTGGCCACCCCGCCCCGCGACCCGTTCCGCGCCCGGATCGCCCGGGCGCTGTTCCACAACGCCGTCCGCGCCATGCCGGTACGCGTGGTGTTCCCCGGCGGGCGCCGGATCGGCGCGGGCGGCCCGGACTCTCCGGTCATGCGCGTGCACCGGCCCGCCGCGTTCTTCCACCGCCTCGGCGTGGACTCCAAGATCGGCTTCGGCGAGGCGTACATGGTCGGCGACTGGACCACGACCGCGCTCGCGGACCTGCTGACCGAGTTCTCCGCGCGGATGAGCACGCTGATCCCGCCGCGCCTGCAGGCGTTCCGCCGCTGGGTGGACCCGCGACAGCCGTCGGCGGAGGAGAACACCCTCACCGGGTCCCGCAGCAACATCCGGCGCCACTACGACCTGTCGAACGAGCTGTTCGCGGAGTTCCTCGACGAGACGATGACCTACTCGTCGGCCTGGTTCCCGGACGGCTCCACCGACCTGGCCGCAGGCCAGGCGCGCAAGCTCGACGGCGTGCTGGACTACGCCGCGGTCGGGCCGGGGACGCACCTGCTGGAGATCGGCACCGGCTGGGGTTCGCTGGCGATCCGGGCCGCGCGGCGCGGCGCGCGCGTCACGTCGCTGACCATCTCGGCGGAGCAGAAGGAACTCGCGGAGAAGCGGATCGCCGAGGCCGGGCTGGCGGACCGGGTGCAGGTGCTGCTGCGCGACTACCGCGAGGCGCACGGCAGCTACGACGCCGTGGTCAGCGTGGAGATGATCGAGGCGGTGGGGGAGCGGTACTGGCCCACCTACTTCGCCGCGGTGGACCGGTTGCTGAGGCCGGGCGGCCGGTTCGGGCTCCAGTCCATCACCATCGCCGACGACCGGCTGCGCGCCACCCGCGGCGGGTACACGTGGATCCACAAGTACGTGTTCCCCGGCGGGATCATCCCGTCCCCGGAGGCGATCGACCGCGCGCTGGCCCAGACCGGGTTGCGGGTGGGCGAGTTCCGCGACTTCGGCCCGGACTACGGCGAGACGCTGCGGCAGTGGCGCGAGCGGTTCCTGGCCGCGTGGCCGCGGGTGTCGGCGCTGGGCTTCGACGGCACGTTCCGCCGGATGTGGGAGTTCTACCTGGCGTACTGCGAAGCCGGGTTCCGGTCCGGATACCTCGGGGTGCGCCAGTTGCGCATCGGCCGATGAGGAGGGCCCGGGTGGGTGGGCGCCCACCCGGGCCGTACCTTGTGCGGCGGTCGGGGCAACCGGTTGGGTCGTAGGGCGTCTTTTCGGGTGAAGGTGGGACAATTCCACCTCCAAGCGACTGGGGCGGTGTCGGGGTTGGTGGGTTCGCGATGAACTACGGTCAGGGACAGGGTCGTCCGCGCTACAACCCGACGCGCAAGATGTCGCAGCCCGGTGGGCAGAACCCGCCGCCCTACCAGCCGGAGCGGATCCCGGCGTACCAGCCGCCGTCGCCGCGGGAGGCGCGGTCGGGCGGGTACCAGGGTGGCCCGCCCGCGGGCGGTCGCGGGTTCGGGGCGTCCCCGCCGCGCCGCAAGCGCCGGGGTCGGCGGATCCTCGTCATCGTGCTGGTGGCCCTGCTGGGGCTGTTCGGCGGGACGTGGCTGTACCTCGAGACGTCGCTGAACCACGTCGCGGCCCTGGTCGACTACGAGGGCAGGCCCGCGGCGGGCGCGGGCAGCAACTGGTTGATCG